>JAHHIE010000036.1 GCA_019358945.1 Stenomitos rutilans HA7619-LM2
GCAGCAAGGGAGTGTCAAGGGCATGGCTACTTTAGAGGGCAACGTACTAGGTTTAACATTCCAGCCGCCAGCGCTTTACCCTGCTCAAGCTAGAGGTTAGCTATCCTTACACCTTTAGGACTACCAATTGATGCTAATCACGCCCAGGTTTCCCAGCGCAGCGGCTTCACCCGCGCGATCGTGGCTTTTTTGTGCCAGTGCAAGACTTTGCTGATAGTACGCAGTGGCCTGACTGTAATTCGCCATCACATAGTAGGCATTGCCTAAATTGCGGAGGGTTTTGACAGTTTTGGGTTGATCAGCCAGTGCCTGATAAAGAGTCAATGCCTGCTGAAGGGTGGCGATCGCCTGCGTGGGTTGCCCAGTGCGATATTGCTGCGTTCCTTGCTCTAGCAGGCGATCGGCTTGGGACTGGCGCGAATCTGTTTGGGCAAAGCGTGTGGCGAGTGGCGCATTAGCGTTGACAGGCAGCACGACTGGCTGGCAAAGCGCCATCATGATCAGCATCAGAGACATTCGATACATTGACATCACTCACCTAACCAAGGCTCAAGAAATTTGAACGCCAGATCAAACGATTTGCGTCAAAACAAGACGACATTATGTTGATTGCACTCGTTTCAAAGCGATCCTGAACCATCATAAACGCCTCGATCGCAAGCGTTTCCGCTACCTTTATGAAGGAACATCCCCTCGCGATCGCTCGATCGATGCTTTAGGGCACTCTGAAGCAAGCCTCATGCCTTAGCAGTCATGGCTGTTCTGATGACTGCCCTCGCCCCCATGAACCAAGCCTGGATTCAGTTTTTGCCGCCATTCCTCCGTTCTAAGCTGGACGGGCGCTATACGCTACAAAAAATTCTGAGCAATACAGGATGGCTGTTTGCCGATCGCCTCCTTCGCATGGGTGCTGGGCTGGTCGTTGGGGTTTGGATTGCCCGCTATTTGGGACCAGAGCAGTACGGTTTATTTAATTACGTTGTGGCGTTTGTGGCGCTATGGACGCCGCTGGCTGGGTTGGGCTTAGAAGGCATTGTGGTGCGGGATCTGGTGCGCGAGCCTGACTGCCAAAACGAAACCCTTGGCACAGCCTTTGTCCTCAAGCTTTTTGCTGGAACGATCACGTTTTTTGCGGCATTGGGCGCGATCGTCTGCTTGCGTCCGGGCGATCAACTCGACCAGTGGCTTGTGGGCATCGTTGCAGGCGGAATGGTGCTGCAAGCGGTGGATACGATCGACTTTTGGTTTCAGTCGCAGGTGCAGTCAAAGTATGTGGTCTACGCCCGTAACCTATCCTTTGTGCTGGCTACCTTGATGCGATTGATGCTGATTCAACAACATGCACCGTTGATTGCGTTTGCCTGGACTGGTCTGTTGGAAGGCGCGATCGCGTGTATTGGCTTGATTGTTGCCTACCAGACAACGGGTCAGCGCTTAACAGCCTGGAAGGTCAGCCTTGCGCGTGCAAAAACACTCCTTGCCGATAGCTGGGCGCTTATTCTATCGGGCCTTGCCATCATGATTTACATGAAAATTGACCAGTTCATGTTGGGTGAAATGGCAGGCAATCACGCCGTTGGTATCTACTCTGCGGCCACCCGCATTTCAGAAGTCTGGTACTTTATCCCCACCGCGATCGTTGCTTCAGCTTCGCCTGCCATTATTGAAGCGAAAGCAATCAATGAAGCGCTTTATTATCAGCGATTGCAGCAGTTATTCAATCTGATGGCGGTCATCGCTATAGCAATTTCTCTCCCAATTGCCTTTCTAGCAGATCCTCTTATAACGCTCTTGTTTGGTAAAAACTATTCTGAAGCTGGAGTGGTGTTAGCAGTACATATATGGTCATCACTGTTCGTCTTTCTGGGTGTTGCTCAATCTCCTTGGGATCTAGCTGAGAATTTACAGAAAATAGCGTTTCTTAAAGTTCTGCTGGGTGCCGCTATCAATGTCCTGCTTAACCTCTTGCTTATTCCGAAATATGGAGCGCTGGGAGCGGCTGTAGCAACTTGTATCTCCTACGCGATTGTAAACTATATTTCTAATCTCTTTATATCCAGAATGTCTGTTATATTTCGCCTTCAAACCAAAGCTATATTAATGGATTTCTTTAGAGCAGATAAAAATACTTAAGAAATTAGCTTTAGACATGATCCTGATTCGTTTAAAGGCAAAACTAGTGTTTTTTGCTTCTAAATCTAAAAGAATGAGACAAATCTTTCGATGACAAATACCAGTAAGTCAAGCTTAAACTTAGAGAGCAAGCCAAATGAAAGTTCTATTTAGTAATCCTCCGTGGTGGGAAAGTAAAGAAGGCAAATTTTTCCATAAGAAATGGCGTGCAGGGGTTCGTGCTGGTTCGCGTTGGCCTTTTACCTACTTAGTGAGCTCTAGCCCCGATCGCTTCAAATTTGGCGACTACTTGCCGTATCCATTCTTCATGGGGTATGCCACAACCTATGTCCAAAAAGAAACGGGAGCAGAGGTTCATTTTCGTGACAGTATTGCATTGCGGGAGTCCTACGATCGCTACTTTCAGCACTTAGAGGCCGAGCAGTACGACTACATTTTCATCGAAATTGCCACACCCAGTTGGGAACACGATTCTAAGCTCATTGGTGACATTCATACACAGCTTCCCAAGGCCAAAATCGTCGTTACAGGCCCGATTACCACCACCAAATCGGAGGAAATTCTCGCGCACTATCCGGTTCACGCGTGCATTAAAGGGGAATACGAAAAAGGTAGTGTGCGCGTTCTCAACGGTGCCTCTGGCGTGATTGAACACGACCTGCTAACGCTCGAAGAAATGAATGCTGCGCCCTTTCCCTACTTCGACGAGCAGTACGCCCATCGCTACTGGGATGCCAACCCGATCGGGCAACAAACCCCTCAAGCCCAAATCTGGAGCAGTCGAGGTTGTCCGTTTAAGTGCATTTTTTGCGTTTGGCCTGCCACGATGACAGGCAACGACCCCGAAGGCACAACAACGCGCACGGTGCGCCAGTATTCACCTGCCTACATGGAAGCGTTTATTAAGGAACTGGGCGATCGCTATCACTTCAAATCAATCTACTTTGATGACGATACGTTCAATCTGGGCAATAAGCATGTGGTGGAGATGTGTGCCGTCATGAAGCGGATCGGGCTACCCTGGTCTGCCATGTGCCGCGCTGACACCATCAAGCTCGAAACCTGGCAACT
The DNA here is from genome assembly GCA_019358945.1 of Stenomitos rutilans HA7619-LM2. Lineage (GTDB taxonomy): Bacteria > Cyanobacteriota > Cyanobacteriia > Leptolyngbyales > Leptolyngbyaceae > Stenomitos > Stenomitos rutilans. Next base: position 3,205 of record JAHHIE010000036.1, read on the forward strand.
GATGAAAGAGAGCGGTTGCTTTGGCGTGAAGTTGGGCTTTGAAAGCGGCAATCAATGGGTGGTCGATAAAATCGTCAACAAGCACCTCAATCTGGACTATGCTGCCGAAGTTGTACGTGAGTTGAAGCGTCTGGGCATGACGGTACACGGCACGTTTACCTACGGCTTACCAGGCGAAACTCGTGAACAAATGCTCGATACCAAGCGCTTTATTCATGGCTTGCCCTTTGACACCTTTCAGGAATCTGGTACTGCTGAAATTGAAGGCACTCCTCTGCATACGCTGCGACAAAAAGGCAAATTGGAGCAGTATGAAGGCGCACAAATGGACGACCACTATCACCAAAACACGGACGGCAGCAAGAAGTGGCAGCAGGTTGTGGTGGAGCTACAGGAGAATTAATGTCTATGCCAAAAATCTCCCTCTACATTCCCTGCTACAACGTGGAGGCGTATATCGCGTCCTGCATTGAAGGGGTGTTGAAGCAAACCTATCCAGTTGATGAGATTTTGCTGATTGATGATGGCTGTCGCGATCGCACCCTCGACATTGCTAGCCGCTACCCAGTACGAGTCATTCGACATGAGGTCAACAAAGGCTTGGCAGCCGCACGCAATACAGCGTTCCATCATGCTCGCAACGAACTTGTCGCCTCACTGGATGCAGATTGTGTGCCTGATCCACACTGGTTAGAACGTCTGGTACCGCTGTTTGAGGATGAAACGGTGGCGATCGTAGGCGGGCGGCTGGTGGAAACAGTCCTCGATTCTGTGGCTGATCGCTGGCGTAAGGCACACATGACTCAGGACTGGGGCGAACTGCGGGTAAAAAATCCGAGCTTCATGTTTGGCAACAACAACCTTATTCGCAAATCCTTTCTAGAGCAGGTCGGCGGCTATAACGAGCAGCTTCGCACGAATGGAGAGGATGCCGACTTATCGCGTCGTTTGATGACAGCAGGCTGTACCGCTATTTATGAACCGGGAGCGATCGTCAGCCATCTGCGCCGCGACACAGTGCCCTCGATTCTGGACAACTACTGGCGCTACTGGTGCTTTGGTTCGCGTGTAGACTTCGGCCATTTTCAACCCAAAACCTTTCTCCGCCACCAGCAGCACCACTTCCAACGGCAGCTGGTAGATGTTGTTAAGCACGATTGGCAGCAGCGAGACTATGAACTTCTCTGGCTGGACATACTTTTGCCGTTCTATATGCTCTACCGCGATAGCCAGGCAGTGCTAAAACGCAACCCTTGCTCTGCCCTATTGCCAACCCTGGAAACGGCTCCATGACCCTTGTAACTCCAGTAGCGTTCTTCATTTTTAACCGTCCTCAGCTTACGCAGCGGGTATTTGATGCGATTCGTCAAGCGAAACCCGCGAGGCTGCTTGTGGTGGCAGATGGCCCCCGGCGCGATCGCTCTGGCGAAGCAGAACTTTGTGCCCAAACTCGCGCTGTGATTCAACAGGTGGATTGGCCTTGTCAGGTTTTGACCAATTTTTCGGACACCAACCTTGGCTGCAAACGACGAGTCTCCAGTGGGCTAGATTGGGTTTTTGACACGGTAGAAGAAGCGATCATCTTAGAAGACGACTGCTTGCCACACCCAACTTTCTTCCCCTTCTGCGAGACGTTATTAGAGCACTATCGCAATGACACACGGGTGATGGTAATTTCAGGCAATAACTTTCAGTTTGGGCACCAGCGCACATCAGATAGCTACTACTTCTCACGCTATAACCACATCTGGGGTTGGGCAACTTGGCGACGAGCATGGCGCTACTACGATGTGGAAATGACGCTCTGGTCGGTGATTAAACAAGGCCATTGGCTTCATGATTTGCTAGGAGAGGATCGCGCTGTCCGCTATTGGACTGATAGCTTTGAAGCTGTAGCGAACGATCGTTTAGATACCTGGGATTTCCAGTGGACATTTGCTTGCTGGATTCAACACGGTTTAAGTATTCTTCCGAATATCAATTTGGTGTCTAATATTGGGTTCCATCCAGAGGCGACGCATACAAAAGATGCTAATAGTCGAGTATCTAATCTTCCAAGTGAAGCCATCAAACTTCCACTCAAGCATCCTCAATTTATCATACGTGATACATTTGCTGATCAATCCACGCAGAGACTATTATTTCCTTACTTACGCTTTGTCAGCTTAAAGCAAGATGTCAAAAAAGCTTTGAAGTTTTTGAGAGTAGAACTATGAAGCCATACTGTCCGATTAGTCATAGCCATAACGTAGTTTTACTTGATAAAATTCAATCGAAAGAATTGGCTCAGTTATATCGTCGAGTATTAAATATCGATGTGGAATTAGAATTTAGTCAAATCAGTGAGTTAGGACTATATTACTGCCCTGATTCAGATTTAAAGTTCTTTTATCCTCCAGTAACTGGTTCGGAATTTTTTTATGAGAAGCTTCAGGCATTTCCCTGGTACTACACCAACTATAGGTATGAGTACGATTACACAAAGCAATTCTTGAGAGAATCAGATTCAATTCTTGAGATTGGTTGTGGTAAAGGAGTCTTCGCGGAACAGGCTTCTGTGGAGCATTACATAGGCCTTGAATATAATCAGAAAGCTATTGAGTTAGCCTCCAGTAGAAGTATTACAGTTCTGAATGAATCTGTGCAAACACATGCTGTTAATAACAGCTTAAAATATGATGTTGTTTGTGCTTTTCAAGTGCTGGAACATGTAGCAGATATCTTATCTTTTATTACAGCCAGCATTGATTGTCTAAAACCAGGTGGTTTTATTATTTATTCTGTTCCTAGCTCTGACTCCTTTTTATCTGTTGCTGTCAATAATATTCTCAATATGCCACCCCACCATGTTAGCTGCTGGTCCGACAAGTGCCTAAGATTTATTGGTCATAAATTTGGATTAGAAATCATTGACATTAAACATGAGAAGTTGGCAGAAGAGCATAAAAACTGGTATCTCTCTACTGTAATTATGGAGAGTTTACGGCAGAGATTTGGTCTTAAACACTCTTTAATTGAGCGATCGCTAAAACATAAATTGCTAGCAACAATTGCAGCTTTTGGAGGAAGCTTTCTGGTTGAAGGATTAAAAAATCCGAACCTACTTCCTAATGGACACTCTGCTATTGCTGTTTATCAAAAACCGAAAGGAGAGCCTTTTGAACGTTTTACTCCTTAATGCTAATGATATTCATGGCGGTGCAGCACGAGCAGCCTATCGATTACACCAAGGGTTAACAAGGCTTGATGTTACTACTCAGATGCTGGTGCAGGTGAAGTCAAGTGGTGATGCTACTGTTGTTGCACCACACACGAGGTTGGGCAAAAACGCGGCTAAGCTACGGCCATTGCTTGATCCTTTACCCTCTAAGCTGTATCTACAGCGTGAGCAAACAGCGTTCTCGACTCAATGGGTTCCAGACTCTATTGCACCCAAAATTGAACAGCTTGCACCCGACCTCGTGAACTTGCATTGGGTCTGTGATGGTTTTTTGCAAATTGAAACACTGGCAACGCTAAAGCGACCGATCGTGTGGACACTACACGATATGTGGGCGTTTACAGGTGGTTGTCATTACAGCCAGGAGTGCGATCGCTACATGGCATCCTGTGGAAGTTGTCCAGAACTGCATAGCCATCAAACGTATGACTTGTCTCGCTGGATCTGGACTCGTAAAGCCAGAGCTTGGAAAGACTTAAATTTGACAATTGTCACTCCCAGCCATTGGTTAGCAAAGTGTGCTTCTACCAGCAGTCTTTTGCAGGAGGTGCCAGTCGAGGTCATTCCCTACGGTATTGATTTAGAGCAATACAAACCCATTGAGCGTTCACTGGCACGTCACATCTTGAACCTGCCACAAGACAAACAACTGATTCTCTTTACCGCTGCCCGTGCCACCACCGATCGCCGTAAAGGTTTTCATCTGCTTCGTGAGGCACTAGAGCACTTTAAGCAATCTGATTGGGCAAAAAAGACAGAATTGTTAGTTGTTGGTGCTTCTCAATCAACTGACTCGATTGCATTAGGGCTACCAACGCGTTATTTAGGTAGGCTAATTGATGATGTTGCTCTAGCGCTGACGTATGCTGCTGCCGATGTCTTCGTCGCTCCCTCAATGCAGGACAATTTGCCCAATACAGTGATGGAAGCGATCGCCTGCGGCACTCCCTGTGTTGCATTCAACATCGGTGGTATGCCTGACTTGATTGAACATCAGCGTAACGGCTACCTGGCTCAACCCTTTCACACGGAGGAACTCGCTCATGGCATCGCCTGGATACTGGCAGATCCAGAGCGGCATCACCAGTTAGCAGAGGCCGCTCGTCAAAAGGCAGAGCAAGAATTTGCACTCAAGACGCAGGCAAGCCGTTACGTCACGTTATTCCACCAATTGCTGACTGGCACGCGCCCCTCCTCCCACCATTGAAGTAAGTCTTAACTTGGTTGTATCAATGTTTTCGAAAGAACCTATTTATATTCTTATTCCTGTTCACAACCGTAGACGAATTACTTTGAAGTGCCTGACAACGCTCAGCCAAAACGGTGACGTGGAGCGGTATCACGTTGTTGTGATCGATGATGGTTCCACAGATGGCACTGGGCAGGCAATCTGCGAGCAATATCCAGAGGTTGAAGTGCTAACAGGCGATGGCAAATTATGGTGGACGGGGGCGATCGCGACAGGCATGAAGTATGCACTTTCTCAGGGTGCTCACTATATCATCTGGTTAAATGATGACTGTTTGCCCCAACCAGGCGCGATCACAAAACTGTTAAAGATTTGTCAGACGACTCCACGAACGGTCGTCGGTGGTCAGGCGTTTGATCCAGAGACTCACCAACCTAGTTACGGTGGGTTAGTAAACCACAGGTTCAACAGTACGCCGATCCATGCGACCTCGCTCCAGCTTATAGAGTGTGATGGTTTAAACGGTAATCTCGTCTGTCTACCTTGCAGTCTTGTAAAGGCTATTGGTTATCCAAACCATCAGCGTTTTCCCCATTATCACGGCGATACAGCATATACCCATCTTGCCAAACGCAATGGTTATACCCTATTGCTTGATGGTGGCGCAGTTTCATTTTGCAAGAATACCAATACACCGATTTCCTGGTTGGTTACAGACCGTTCGATCGATCAGCTTTGGCAAGACCGTTTTACTATTAAATCACCGCATTATTGGAAAGCTCATTTAGGTTTTTACCAGGAAATGTTTGGATGGTTTGGCACGGGAGTTTACTTGTACGAGCTGCTAATCAAATTTTTTATCATTGCTGCGATCGCAAGGCTTATTCCTTACCACTACCGCGTGCAATTAAAACAGTTTCTTAGTCGTTCCCAAGCTACTTAAATATCCAGGAATGCTGCTTTAATGATACGAGTTGCTTACGATGCATCTGTGCTGGGAATGGGTTATCTTAACCCAAAGGCTCGAACGGGCATTTTTCGTATGGTTGAGGCATTGTTATTGGAATTAGTTGCTCATTCTAATTTAGAGATAAAGGTCATTTCTTTTGACTCAGAATCAACCTTTTGGGATAATATTGGGACATCTTTATATATCAAAAATCTATACCCCTCTCTTGCAAAGAATTTTCAGTCTGTTTATTCGAGTCGCTTCAACCTGTACGCTTTATACACTCACGTTGTAACGTGGCAGCGATCGTTGATTAAAGCGTCTACTCCAGACCGAATCTGGCTTTATAAATCTGCCAGAGCAATGCAGATTCTTTTTGAGAAAGTAGCCAGGCTTGATATGGAAGCTCAGTTTCACTCAGCTTCTTTTGATCTATATCATTCACTTTACTATCCACTTCCGTCGCGTGCCATTACTGGAAATATCTCTCGCATTTTGACGGTGCATGATTTAATTCCAGTTCTATTTCCGCAGTTTGTAATTCCCAGAGTTTATCAGCGTTGCGTGGCGACATTAAATAGCATTGATCGCGATCGTGACTGGATTATTTGCAACTCTCAGTACACTAAACAAGATTTTTGTGAGTATACCGGGATGGATGGCGATCGAGTCTTTGTCACTCCTTTAGCCGCTGCTGACTTTTTCCAGCCTGTAACCGATACAGCGCTCATTGCATCAACCCTGCAACGCCACCAGATTCCCAACTATCCTTACTTACTTAGCTTGGCGACATTGGAACCCCGTAAGAATTTGGGCTTCCTGATTCGCTGCTTCTCACAAATTATTCAGGATGCCCCAGCACTTGATCTAAACCTGGTACTGGTAGGCGTGAGCGGTTGGCAGACAGCAGAAATTTTTCAGGCAGCCAGACACAATCCCCAACTTCGTTCGCGCATCATCTTCACAGGATACCTGCCCGATCGTGACTTGAGTGCCATTTATAGCGGAGCCACTGCGTTCGTCTATCCTTCTTTATACGAGGGGTTTGGCTTGCCGCCCTTAGAAGCGATGCAGTGTGGCACCCCTGTCATTACGGCCAGCACTAGTTCTCTACCTGAAGTGGTTGGTGATGCTGGTATATTGATCGATCCCACCCAGGAAGACGATCTTTGTCAGGCAATCCTCAACGTTATGCATGACGCTCAACGGCGAGCAGACTTGTCGCAACGGGCTACACAAAGAGCCAGTCAATTTAGTTGGGCAAGCTGTGCGCAGCAAACCGCCGAAATCTACCAAACTGCGGCCGCTAATTCATCTCAGTGACGTTCTTCATGCAACTGCTTTACACACTCACAGCCTATCCTCCCTACATTGGTGGCGCACAGCTTCATCAGCATATTCTGGCGCAGCAGTTGAAAACGCGGCATTCTGTGCAGGTGGTCAGCCATTGGGATCGCAACCGCACAGACTGGCTCTTAGGTACGACGCTACGGGCACCTTCAATCTGTAAGGATTACGTCGTCGATGATATTCCCGTTCATCGGCTCGGCCTCTCGCTCTGGGAGAAATGCAAGCTAGCTCCCTTTGTGCCGCTGTATTACCCGCTAATGCAGGTGGCACTGCCGCCGACCGCCAACCTGCTAGAAACCCATATCACGCCCTATGCTGCTAAGGCAGATGTGGTGCATAACATCCGCATTGGGCGCGAAGGCTTGAGCTATGCCTCCTACCAGGCTGCCCGACGACACGATCGTCCCTTTGTGTTCACTCCAGTCCATCATCCTCGTTGGGTGGGCTGGCGCTATCGAGCCTACCTGCGGTTATATCAGATGGCCGATGCTGTGATTGCCCTGACGCAAGCAGAAAAGCGTATTTTAGTAGGGTTAGGTGTGCGTGAGGAACGCATTACGGTCACAGGCGTTGGCCCGGTATTAGCCCCCACTGCTGATCCAACCGCCTTTCTAAAGCAGTATGGGCTAGAAGGGCCGATCGTCCTGTTTCTAGGACAACACTATCCCTACAAGGGCTATCAGCAGATGTTGCAAGCGGCTCCTATCGTGTGGCAGAAGGTGCCAGACGCGCAGTTTGTCTTCATGGGGCCACCCGTCGCTGATTCGGAAAAAGCGTTTGCTCAGGTGAGCGATCGTCGCCTTCGTCGTCTAGGCAATGTTGATCTGCAAACCAAAACGGATGCACTCGCTGCCTGCACACTGCTCTGCGTTCCTTCCAGCCAGGAAAGCTTTGGCGGCGTGTATACCGAAGCCTGGAGTTTTGGGAAACCTGTGATTGGCTGCAACATTCCAGCCGTAGCGGAAGTGATCAGCGATCGCGTGGATGGATTACTCACAGCCCAAGAGCCGAACCAAATTGCCGATCGCATCCTGCATCTATTAACCCACCCAGTCGAAGCTGCCGCAATGGGAACCTCTGGAAAACAAAAAGTTGAATCTCGCTTTACGTGGGAAAAAATTGCTGAACAGATGGAGGGCGTTTATCGAGGGTTAGTGAGTGGCTAGGATTGAGAAAGGGAGGCCGAGGGCAGAAGGTAAAAGGCTAAAGAAGTTGTTAGTTGTTGGTTTTGAGAAGATAGCTGATAGCTGACCGCTAAACGCTGACGGCTAATTCAAAACTCTCCTGACTCCTGACTCCTTAACTCTAAACTCTAAACTCTCCTGACTGCTGGCTCCTGACTCCTGACTTCTTAACTCAAAACTCCCCATGCCCGCCCTTCCTTCTCAATTCATTTTGTATACTCGCGTTGATGCGACGAGTTACACAGATGCTTGCGATCGCATTCAAGTCTGGGCCACTGCAAAACAATCCTGTTACATCGTGGCGGCAAATGTGCATGTAGTGATGACGGGCTACTGGCATCGATCGTTTCAGAAGGTGGTTAACGGTGCTACGCTAGTCACGCCGGATGGGATGCCGTTAGTTGTGGGAATGCGACTATTGGGAGTGAAACAGCAACAGCGAGTCTACGGCCCTGACTTAATGCTGGCATGGTGCGATCGAGCGGCGCAGACAGGGATGCCAATCTACCTTTATGGCGGCACACAAACCATGCTAGAAACACTTCAGCATAAACTTCAAGCACGTTTTCCAGAACTGGCGATCGCGGGAAGCTATGCCCCACCGTTTCGTCCACTGACTCTGGAGGAAGAGAAAGCGGATTGCGATCGCATTCACGCGTCCGGTGCGGCTGTCGTCTTCGTTGGGTTAGGGTGTCCCAAGCAGGAAGAATGGATGGCGCGGCAGCAGGGACTTTTGCAGGTTGTGATGATCGGTGTGGGGGCGGCGTTTAGCTTTCACAGTGGTGAGGTATCGCAAGCACCCCGCTGGATGATGGCGTGGGGCTTGGAGTGGCTGTACCGCTTTGCGATGGAGCCAGGACGGTTATGGCAGCGCTATCTGGTGAACAATCCTGCTTTTTTAATCCTGTTTGGCTGGCAATTATTGTGCGATCGACGATCAGGCAAACCCAATCGCAACCGTTAGAAACCGCCGTCACTAGAAACCTGAGCGCTAGCGATAACTTTTGGTGCGGTTTGCGGAATACTCAACCTATTGCCCCACAAGCCTGAAGCCGAAACCATTCAGCATCAGGACTTGCCTTCTCGTGAGCCTCACCGCAATGGATCATCCTGGTGCTGCCTACCCAAAAGCAACGGATATTCGTGCCCCGCACAGTATAGAGTGGCATCGACTCTTTCGCTGGCCGTGGCATCGAGCGATCGCCTTGCTTTTGTGTGATATTGCCGCCGTGGTGATCGCGGGTCGAGTTGCGGCTCACCTCAACCAGTTTTATGCACCGTTACCGCCGCCGCTCATCCTGGGTACCTGGTTGGGACTGCCAGGACTGTTCTGGATTTTGATGATCGTGACGCTGCTGCTGTTTGCCCGCAGTGGACTGTACAGCGCTTCGAGCCAGTGGAAATACGTGCGATCGGGCAAGCTGGTGAGTGTTGTTTACCTCTCGGCGCTGCTGCTAGGTTACTTTTATGATCCCAAATTGGCACCCCCGCGATCGCTGTTTATCACGGCTTGGGTGGGCAGCGTGGTGCTGGTGATTGGCTTTCGGCTGTTGGCAAGTCTGGTGCTGAAGCAATTTGAACACGTTCAAACCAGAGTCTTTTTGCTGGCACGGGCAGAACGTCTACCCTCGTTGGCACAGATGCTGAAGCGGCGATCGCACTACAATGTCGTCGGGGCAGTTGCGTCTACCACCAGCATTTCTGCAACGATTCAAGCCATCTTGAGTTCTGGTGCACAGGAAGTGTTTGCCGAAAATCTGCCGCAAACCGAACTGGCATCGGGCTTGTACTGGCAACTCCGTCGCGCTGGCATCACGCTCCGGCTGATTCCCTCCAGCGTGGAATTATTACATCGTCGTGGCGTACCCGAAGTCATAGCGGGCATTCCCACACTGCGAATGGAAGCCACCCTGCTGGGCGGTTGGGATTATCGGCTCAAGCGCTGGCTCGATTTTGTGGGTGCTTTGGTTGGCCTATTGCTGCTGTCACCGCTGTTTCTGGTTGTGGCGATCGCCATCAAACTATCGTCTCCCGGTGCCGTTTTCTTCTGTCAGGAGCGGATGGGACTGCACGGGCGCGTCTTTCAGATGTGGAAATTTCGCACCATGCTTCCTCATGCTGAAGCGTTGCAGGCAGAGCTAGAACAGCAGAATGAAGCCAGCGATGGCGTGATGTTTAAAATTCGGCGTGATCCTCGGATTACGGCGATCGGGCATTTTCTGCGGCGCACCAGCATTGATGAACTACCGCAATTGTTCAACGTCTTGTTAGGACAGATGAGCCTGGTTGGGCCACGTCCCCTCCCCTTGCGCGATGTGGAACGGTTTGACCCTTGGCACCACACCCGCCATCAAGTGCTGCCTGGTATAACAGGTCTGTGGCAAGTCTCCGGGCGATCGTCTTTGGATGCGTTCAACGATGCGGCCCGGCTCGACCTGTACTATATTGACCACTGGTCGCTCAACCTCGACCTCGAAATCTTGCTGGAAACTGTCAAAATTGTCCTTTGTGGCAAGGGCGCTTACTGAACGTTGGCTGAATTGGCAAAAAAATCACTGCTAGAGAACCGTTCTTTCTAGCAGTGACACGTTTAGGCTGTGTTTCTTAACTATGGGCGGAGCGAGACTCGAACTCGCAAGCCTTTCAGCGCCGCATTTTGAGTGCGGTGCGTCTACCAATTCCGCCATCCGCCCGTGGCTTTAGCTTTCCTACTATACCGGATGAGGCGACGTTAGGGCAACAAGCGAATTTTTGATCACTAACGCCAGAACGCCTGCATCGCAACCGCGAGTGTACCACTGTTGAGACGCTAGCTGAACGATGCGATCGCCCCTGCTCAGGCCATTGCCACGTCAAGAGCATTCGCTAAGCCCTGCCGCAAAAGCTTGTTGCGTGCGCAGGCAGGGCGATGGCGCTTACTCTCTAGTTGCCAAAAGCATCTTTGATGTTATCAACTGCGCTTTCAACGGCATTCTTCGTTTTGTCGATCGCGTTCTGAGTCCGGGCGGAGTCTTTATCCGCTTTGCGCTCAATGCGAGCGGCATCTTTCTTGGCCTTGCGTGCAATTGCGCTATCGTTATCCGTTGCACGGTCAACCTTTGCCGCATTGGTTTTTGCCGTTTTCTTCAGCTTATCGGTTGTATCGCGCACAAACCCTTTGGTACGACCAGCATCTTTACCGGCTTTCCCTTGCACTTCACTACCTGCATCTGCGGCAGCGATTAAGTGTGCGTTAGGGCTAGCCAGCGCTGCGGTGTCTGTGAAAAAGGAACCTTGCCAGACGAAGGCAATCGCCGATACACAGAGAATCGCTGCTGTCAGCAAGCGTCCCAGAACAGGTAGCTGTTTTGCAAAGTAATTCAGTTTCATAGAATACAAGCTCCGGTCAATTTTGTACTCTATTTCTACTTCACTGGGCAGATCGGTCATATCGTTCCTCAGACAGAAGTTCCTTATTGTGCTAAATCCATCCAGGTGAACAGTGCTTTTATCAGAACGGCTGTCCATCTACGTCTTCGCAAGGTTCCTGCTGCCATCATACGAGTCAGACACAATGCCCTTAATGGCGATTCTCGATCGAGTCAGCCATAGCTGAATGGTACTGAAATAAGCAGAAACTAGCCCCTAAATCCACCAAGTCTGGGAGACTTTATGGTTCGGCTCCCCCAGATTTGGGGGCTGGGGGCGGTTTGGATCATTAAGTCAGTGCCATTCAGCTATGACTAGACCAAGCCGGATGCGGTGTGTTGGATGTGGTGAATTCAAACGCAAGCGGTTGTAGAAGCTTCTATGCTGCCATGTTAAGTGTAAAGCTTGGGGCGATGGCAGCGAAGGATGATCAGAAGGCATCCATAAGTAAATCTTTGCCTTTGCATGTTAAGTCTCAATGCCTCATTGATTGATCTTTCAGATCTGTGACGGTAAAGTAATTTCAAGATAGATTTTTGATTATCTAAAAACAAAAATAGATAGATAAAAATCGATGACAAAGGATGAAAGTCTTCATGATGCTTTGAGCCACACCTATGATTCTTGGGTTCCTACCAATGTTTGAGCGCGTTTAGCCAGGTAGAACCAGTCATGAATGGTTCATTTTGAACCTGAACGGTGTGTCACAAGCCGCTCAGGCACATACTCACGGCCTGTTTTGATTGCAATTTTTACTGGGAGGTTAGAATCCTATGTCTGTGTTTTCAATGCTTTCACGTCGTCGCTTTATCGCGATCGCGGGTGCGTCTACCGCAACAACGCTGCTGCACGGCTGTTTGGGAAATCCACCTGAAACGACCAGTGCGGGTCAAGGCTTGATCGCGGCAAGTCCAGTTGCGGATATCAAGCCAGACGCAATGCCAGAGGTCAAAGTCGCCAAACTGGGGTATCTGCCCATTGTGGAAGCTGCGCCGCTGATTGTGGCTAAAGAGAAAGGGCTGTTTGCAAAATACGGCATGCCTGATGTTGAAATTGCTAAACAGGCCAACTGGGGTTCGGCGCGGGATAACGTCAAAATTGGCTCGGCTGGTGGTGGCATTGATGGTGGACAGTGGCAAATGCCGATGCCTTACCTGATTTCGGAAGGCATTATTACAGACAACACAAAGGTACCGATGTATGTGCTGGCGCAACTGAATACGCAGGGAAATGGCATTGCAATCGCCAGTAAGCATCTGAGTAAAGGCTTATCCCTCAAGATTTCTGAGCAAGTTGCTTTCTTTGACAAATTGAAGTCAGGAGGTTCAAAATTTAAGGCGGCTTACACGTTTCCTAAAGCCAACCAGGAATTTTGGATCCGGTATTGGTTGGCTGGGAACGGCGTTGATCCTGACAAAGAAGTGGAACTGCTGACGGTGCCAACGGCTCAAACGGTTGCCGATATGAAGCGAGGCGCAATGGATGCGTTTAGCACGGGTGATCCCTGGCCTTACCGAATTGTGGCAGATAAGATTGGGTTCATTTCAGCGCTGACGGCAGAGATTTGGAAAAATCACCCAGAAGAATATCTGGCGATTCGGAAGGACTGGGTTGATCAATACCCCAAGGCGACGAAAGCCATTCTTAAAGCGCTGATGGAAGCCCAGCAGTGGTGCGATAACTTTGACAATCGCAAGGAATTGGCTTCTATTCTGGCAAGGCGTGAATACTTTGGTGTGTCAGAAGCAATTTTGATTGACCCGTTGATGGGCAAATATAATCTGGGTGAGCGATCGATTGACGACAAATCAATGGCTCCGTTGTACTGGAAGGATGAAAAGGGCAGCGTGTCCTATCCTTACCAGAGTCATGATTTGTGGTTTTTGACGGAAAGCGTCCGCTGGGGCTTTTTGCCGAAGGATACGCTGGCGAAGGCAAAGGATTTGATTAAGCAGGTGAACCGCGAAGATCTTTGGCGGGAAGCTGCGAAGGAACTGGGGGTTGCAGCAGCGGATATTCCCACCAGTACGTCGCGCGGGGTTGAAACGTTTTTTGATGGTGCAACGTTTGACCCTGAGAAGCCACAGGCATATTTGGATAGCTTGAAAATTAAGCGAGTCTAGAGGCTTGTTGGCTGGGTTAAGAGGCTGTTTGAAAAATCCTTGCCATCGTGTTTTTAAAGCGTGAGCGGGATTGATTTGAGATTGCAACGATTTCTGGCAAACCCGGAATCAGGGGACTTCCCCCCGAACCCCCGCTGCTTGGGAGCCTAACTCCCCCAAACCCCCCGAAAGGGTTGTCTGTGAGTGCTGTTGACACAACGATGACTTACTTGTGTGAGTTTGAGAGTCGTTACACCAGGGTTTCACAGGCTCTCTAGGCAGCGTTCACACACTGACAAAGAAGTTGACCATTCACCATTGCATTTGAAGGAGATAGACTATGACGATCGCCCGTAAGCAACCAACTGCGAAAACGTTTGATTTTCCCTTGCTGACTCGTTTTAAGGTGAAAGAACGGTTGGGTGATTTATTTCCACCTGCGATTGCGATCGCCATCTTTCTGGTCATTTGGCAGCTCTTTTCCTGGATTCCTGGAGCTACGTTGCCGGGGCCGATCAGGGTTGTACAAGAAACATGGACGCTGATCCTCTATCCCTTTTATGACAAAGGCGGCACGGATAAGGGCCTGTTCTGGCAGGTGTTTGCGAGTTTGCAACGAGTGGCGATCGGCTATACCTTTGCGGCTCTTGTTGGCATCAGTTTGGGCATTTGGGTCGGGTTGAATAAAACCTTATCCAAAGCGCTCGATCCCATCTTTCAGTTGTTGCGAACCGTTCCACCGCTGGCATGGGTGCCGATCGCCCTGGCTGCATTGCAACAAAACCAACCTGCGGCGTTGTTTGTGATTTTCATTACGGCGGTGTGGCCTATCCTCATCAACACAGCCGTTGGGGTACGACAAATTCCACAGGATTACAACAATGTGGCACGGGTATTACGGCTATCGCGCAAAAAGTATTTCTTTAAAGTCCTCTTTCCCGCTGCCTTACCCTACATCTTCACAGGTTTACGTATTTCCATCGGTCTGGCATGGCTAGCCATTATTGCCGCCGAAATTGTGATGTCGGGCATTGTGGGGATTGGCTTCTTTATCTGGAATGCCTACCAAAACAGCCAGGTGAGTGAAATTATTCTGGCACTGTTTTACATCGGCATCGTAGGGCTGTTGCTGGATAAATTGATGGCTTGGCTTCAAACCAGAATTCTGCCAGAAGAACAGCGGTAATGGAAAGTTTTGAGTGCCAAGTTCTGAGTTTTGAGTTAGCCATCAGCGTTCAGCTATCAGCTTTTTAACCTTTAGCCTCCATCCTTCATCCCTCTGCCTTTAACCGACTCCCCACTCTCTACTCCCCCTCCCATGACTACCTTCGTTACTGTTGAAAAAATTGAGAAAACCTTTCCCTTGTCTAATGGCGATCGCTATGTGGCATTGAAAGGCATTGATCTAGACATTCAAAAAGGTGAATTTATTTCACTCATTGGTCACTCTGGTTGTGGTAAATCAACCCTGCTGAATCTGATTGCAGGGTTGGATTTGCCTTCTGATGGCATGGTGATTCTGGATGGTGAAACTATTCGCCGACCAGGCCCAGACAAAATGGTGGTATTTCAAAATTATTCTTTGCTGCCCTGGCTGACGGTGCGAGAGAATATTGCGCTGGCAGTGGATGAGGTCTTGTCTCATGTCAGTGCCAAAGAACGAGATGACGTGATCGAACATCACATTGATTTGGTGGGTTTGCGCCATGCGGCTGATAAGCCACCGGCTCAGTTGTCGGGTGGCATGAAGCAGCGAGTGGCAATCGCCCGTGCCCTCGCAATTCGTCCCAAACTGCTATTGCTGGATGAACCGTTTGGCGCACTGGATGCGTTGACTCGCGGCAATTTGCAGGAACGCTTGATGCAAATCTGTGAAGAAAGCCACGTGACGGCGATCATGGTCACTCATGATGTGGACGAGGCACTGCTTTTGAGCGATCGTGTGGTGATGCTGACGAACGGGCCTGAATCGAAGATTGGGCAAGTTTTAGACGTAGATTTACCTCGTCCCCGCAAACGGTTAGAAGTGGTGAACCACCCCAGCTATTATTCAATGCGGAGTGAAATCATTTATTTTCTAAACCAGCAAAAGCGGATTAAACAACTGCGATCGCGCAAAAAAAGTGCGATCGCCCGTCATGGTTTAGAGAAAGTAAACCTGGAAATTGGCTTTGTGCCGCTGACGGCCTGTGCACCCCTGGCGATCGCGAAGGAGAAAGGGTTTTTTGCCCATCATGGCTTGGATGACGTGAATCTGGTGCGTGAATCGAGTTGGCGCGGCATTCAAGATGGGATTGCTGGAGATTATCTAGATGTGGCTCAAATGCCATCTGGCATGCCAATCTGGCTAACCCTGGGAGGCATGGATGGACGTTCCTTGCCGACGGTCACTGCCCTCACGCTCACCCGCAACGGCAATGCCATTACCCTCGACAAACGCTTCTATGAACAGGGCATTCATACCCTGCCAGATCTCAAGCGGATGCTGCTAGAAACTCGAACGAAACAGCATGTCTTTGGTATGGTTCATCCTGCTTCTATGCACAATCTGCTGCTACGCTATTGGTTAGCCGCAGGAGGCATTCATCCTGATCACGATATTCAACTCAATACCATCCCACCGGCCCAAATGATTGCCAACCTGCAAGCAGGCAATATTGATGGTTTTTGTGTGGGTGAACCCTGGAATGTCCGTGCAGCCGTTGAAGGCATCGGCTATACGATCGCCACCGATCTGGAAGTGTGGAATGGACATCCTGGTAAAGTGCTGGGTGTGCGGGAAGAGTGGGCACTGGCCTACCCCAATACTCACATTGCATTGGTGAAAGCACTGCTAGAAGCCTGTCGCTACTGTACCGATGAGGCAAACCATGAAGAGATTCGTGAAATCTTATCGCGTCGTGAATATCTGGGCACTGATCTGCAATACATCTATTTGGGCGATCCCAATCCCCAGGTTTGTAGTATCCATCCCTCACCGAAAGAGTATGCCCATCACCAGTTCTACGGGCAGGGGGTTAACCGTCCCAGTCGCACTGAGCATCTCTGGATGATGACGCAAATGGCCCGTTGGGGCGATATTCCCTTTCCCCGTAACTGGGTGGAAATTCTAGAGCGCGTTTGTCGGGTCAGCGCCTTCAGTACGGCAGCACGGGAATTAGGCTTATCTGATCTCACCTACAGTCGAGGTGCTATTCAACTCTTTGATGGCACGACCTTTAATGCAGATGATCCGATCGCCTATCTCAACAGCTTAGAGATCAAGCATGACATTTACATGGCTGAAGTGCCCTTGACGCATGCTTTGAGAACCGCCTGATATTCCAATTAAAGCAGGGGCGCACGGCTCGTCCTTACAAAAAATCTACAGCCGTTTTCCTTTAGATTCACCACACCCTAAACCCCACACCCCTCTTACCATTCTCACTTCCCCCTTAACCCTGATATCCATTCACCCTTTCTACCTATGCAAACTCTAGCAACTCCACTCTCAGCTCATTCCCAGTCCAACCAGGAACCGTTTCTCATCATTGACAATGTTTCTAAAGTCTACCCAACGCCTAAAGGTGACTATGTTGTGCTTGAGGAGGTTAATTTACAAGTTCAAGAAGGTGAATTTGTCTGTGTGATTGGTCATTCTGGCTGTGGCAAATCAACCTTGTTGAATATGGTTTCTGGCTTCTCAAAGCCTACAGATGGTTTGGTTACATTGCACGGTAAACGGATTGTTGAACCAGGCCCCGATCGCATGGTGGTTTTCCAGGGCTATGCGCTCTTACCCTGGCTCACCGCGTATGAAAACATCTACCTGGCAGTGGATTCGGTCTACCCTCAAAAATCTGAAGCTGAAAAGAAGCAGATTGTTCGGGAACATTTGGCGATGGTTGGGCTAACAGAAGCTGCGCACAAGCAACCGGGTCAACTTTCGGGCGGGATGCGTCAACGGGTGTCGATCGCCCGTGCTCTGGCAATTCGCCCAGAAGTCTTGATTCTTGATGAACCGTTTGGTGCTTTGGATGCAATTACCAAAGAGGAATTGCAGGTTGAACTGTTGAAAATCTGGAATGATCATCGCTGTACCGTCTTGATGATTACCCATGACATCGATGAAGCGCTCTTTCTCGCTGATCGCCTTGTGATGATGACCAATGGCCCAGCGGCAAAGATTGGCGAAATTTTAGAGATTCCGTTTCCACGACCCCGCGATCGCGATCGCATTATGGAAGATCCTGAATTCTATAAACTCCGAAACTACATCCTGGATTATCTCTACAATCGCTTTGCTCACGACGATGAATGAGTGTTGCTTGGAGTTTCTAGACCTTGTTCACGACAACAGCTTTACACTAATTCTACATAACTTGCAGACAAACGGTAGGTTGGGTTGAGTCTAACGAAACCCAACAGGATTCGGTCATTGTTGGGTTTCACGCTGTTCTACCCAACCTACAATTCTGTGTATCTTCAAAAGGACTTGGTATTAGTGCAGCCAGGGCAGTGCTTCAAATTCAGCAAAGTCAGCTTCCAGTTGCCATTGAGCACGGGCGCGATCGCTCCCTTGAAGCAAGGCCGCACAGCCTTTCGATGGGGAAATAGAACCGGGGCGATCGTCTGCACAAGCGGTTTGCATCGTCTCAAACTTAGAGGATTGCCAGAGGCTCTGCCCTGCCAAAAAGCTGTACTCCAGGCTATTTCGAGCCAGTCGCTTGAGGTCTCCATACTTCAAGCCGTACCGAAGCGTGGCGAGCTGGTATTCGTGGCTCAAATCCACACGAGCAATGCCTTCATCATCAGAGGCTAGCGTCACGGGCACACCCGCCGCCCAATAGGTTAGAAAGGGATGATTCTGCCCTTGCACATTCAAAATGGTTTCATTGCTAGAAAGGCAGATTTCCACCAGTACCTCCCGTTGTCGCATGCGTTCCATCAAGGCAAAGGGATCATCTTCATAGAGAAGATCCACACCGTGTCCAATGCGATCGGCTTGAGCCAGTTCCACTGCTTGGCGGATGTGGAAGCGCAAATCCTCCAGCGGCACCAGTCTCAGGGTTAATTCTCCGGCATGAAGTGATACCTTCACCTCCGGGAATTGACGGTGCAGAAATTGCAGCATTTCCATTTGCAAGGTGTAGTCGCGCAACGCAATGGGATGGTCTTCTGGTGCGACTAAGTTAATGCCCACTACTCGGCGATCGGTCTTGGCTAATTCAAACGCATAAACAAATTGAGCAAAAACCTCGTTCGGTGCTTTCAGTCGCGTGGTTTGCTGCAAAAAGCGGATTGTAACATTGCATCCAGCTTGCGCTTTCACTGTGCCACATTTCAGGGCAGTTGCCGTTTGGCGCTCGATTCGATCCAGTTCTTGCTTGCCATCCGCCACGATCGACATCAGTCCCTTTGCCAGCAGTTGACGACGCTGCTCCGCAAAATTGTTGGGATTCCACCCGATCGATCGCGCCAACTGTTGCATCGCGCTGCCCTGGGTGGTTAACAACAGTTCCAAATACGACACATGCTGGGATGCCGCACGCTTTGCCACTTCGGCTACCATGTCGCCTTTTCGGGTCGGGGAGGAAGAAATTAAATCAAAGCCATCGAATGCCTGAAAAAACTGGTCGTGCCCTGATTTTCCAGTAAACAATGAATTTCGCAGCGACCACCGATCGATCAACGCATTGTAAATGCCACTGCGCTTAAAAAGTTCCGTTGCTGGGAAAGCGTTTGGAGTTTTGCTGCAATCTTGCGGCAGCACCAGTTTAATGGCGACAGCATCTACACAGTAGCCGTCCGCTGCTCCCCACGCTAGATAGTGTTCGGCGTAGACTGCTCCGCTCAAATGGGTGTGAATGTCGCCACCTTTTGGCATGCGTTGCACAAAGGCCCGAACAACAGGTGGACGATCGCGGTGTCGCTCTAGCCACGCAGAAACTTGCTCTTCCGATCGGGTTTGAGCGAGTTGTGCCGTTTCTGCATCCTGTGCTGCAACCCGTGAAACCACCAATGCAGAACCAACCAGCAAGCCGAAGCACAACGGCAGATTAACGCCTTTTGACATCCGCTTTGACATCCGCAGCATCCCATCTGTACACAAAACTGAGTCAGACTATACTGCCGTTCTGGGTGTCAGGATATTAAATTTTGACCACGATTAACGAAACATACTGCTTACAGAGGTGTCTTCATGGATGCGCCAAATCGTTTCACCCAGCAGGTTGGCAACCGAAAGCACCGTCAACTGTGGAAACCGATCGCCCTCAGGAATGGGAATTGTATTGGTCACGATCACTTCTTCAAACAAACCGCTGGAGAGACGCTCGATCGCCGGGGGCGAGAAGACTGCATGGGTGGCGCAAGCATACACCTGACGCGCCCCTTCCTGCTTCAACAACCGTGCTCCTTCAATAATCGTGCCTGCGGTGTCGATCATGTCATCGACCAGCACTGCCGTTTTGCCAGAGACATCGCCAATCAAATTCATGACTTCTGCCACGTTATGCGCCTGCCGCCGTTTGTCAATAATGGCTAGTGGTGCATCATGCAGCTTCTTTGCAAACGCCCTTGCCCGCGCCACACCGCCGACATCAGGCGAAACGACAACCAGGTCAGACAACTGCTTGCTAGAAAGGTAGTCAATCAACGTTGGCGAGCCATACACATGATCCAGCGGAATATCGAAATAGCCCTGAATCTGTGCTGAGTGCAGATCCATCGCCAACACTCGATGTGCACCTGCCTGCGTAATCAAGTTTGCTACCAGTTTGGCGCTAATGGATTCTCGCCCTGCCGTTTTGCGGTCTGCTCTGGCGTAGCCGTAGTAAGGCATGACGGCTGTAATCTGTCGTGCAGAAGCCCGTCGGCAGGCATCAATCATAATCAGCAACTCCATCATGTTGTCGTTGACTGGACGACAGGTGGGCTGGAGCAAATAAACATCGCAGCCCCGGATGGACTCTTGAATTTGAATGTAAAGCTCACCATCAGCAAACCGCTTCCGTACCATCGGGCTAAGATCCATGCCCAGGTAGCGCGCTACTTCCCGAGACAGTGGCATATTGGCTGAACCAGAGAGCAGCCGTAACCGATTGTGGTCACTTAAAGACGGCAGGCTTGCTTGAGGTGTAAGAGTTGCAGAGCGGATCACGGTGTGCCCTCGAACGTAGTCATCGCAATATTACCATTCAGATTCAAAAACATTCCTCAGGATATACCCTTGAGAACGATTACATACGACCTGCCACGGCGCTTCTCAAGGCTCCGTTAAAAACCGGGTACTGAGAAGTATTCGCCCGATCGCACCGAAAGCTTTTGAAAGCTATGGAACGGCCTGCTAAGCCAGAAACTGCTAGCAGGATTACCGTACCCTTCGCTTCTTATTCTCCTTTGATCCTTAAAAAACAAATCAGTGAATCTACAGAAACCACTATTACAATTTTATTCAATTCAAGCATCCCTTTTACCAGGGTCGATCGCCTTCACCCCCACAAAGCACCCCTCTGGTCAAAACTTAATGCGCTTAAATGGGTGTGGCTGTTCTCCTAAAAGCAACTCAATTGTCAACCGCCTTTAACAACATGGGTCATACAAGCAAAATAGTTAATGTAAGTAGATTAAGCGTCGAGGATTTAAGGCCATGAGTTTAAAGGATCGCGTTAGTGAAGAGATTAAAACGGCGATGAAAGCGAAAGATAAAATTCGGCTGGAAACCGTTCGTAGCATCAAAAAGCTCATCCTGGAGAAAGAATCAAGCGTGCGTGCTTCTGGTCAAGAAGAGTTAACGGAAGCCCAAGAAATTGAACTCTTGGTGCAACTTGCAAAGCAGCGACGCGATTCGATCACTCAATACCAGCAGGCCAACCGCTCCGATTTAGCCGATCAAGAAGCTCAGGAATTAGCCATCTTAGAAGAGTATCTACCCAGGCAACTCTCAGATGAGGAAATTGGGGCTGCGATCGACCAAATTATGGCGCAAGTCGGTGCCACCTCTGCCAAGGACATGGGTAAAGTGATGGGATCAGCCATGCAGCAGCTTAAAGGCAAAGCAGACGGCAAAAAAGTGCAGGATCTGGTGAAGGCAAAATTAGGCGGGTAGTGAAAGAAGGCTGAAAGCAGACGGCTGACTGCTGTAGCTTGCTTTCCACGAAGTTGGCTCGCTAAAAGCGCTTCTCTATCTTCATCTCAAATGAATCGCCGCCCCTCTGTCAGAATAAGAGAGACTGAGGGAGCGGGATCAGACAAATCAGAAAACCAAGGTTTTAAAGCCGTCTTCAATCCTTTCTCCGCCATCCATCCCCCAAGCTTCATTCCCAACCATTTGCGCCCGTTATCCAGTTAGTCATTTCTTTCCTATGCGACCACCGATTCCCGCTAGCTCTACCTTGCAGAACCGTTACCGTATCCTTAGTGTTTTGGGGCAGGGAGGGTTCGGTCGCACTTACCTGGCAGAGGACCAGGGACGCTTTAACGAACGCTGCGCACTCAAAGAACTAATTCCCGCCCAGGGTGGAGCTTATGCGCTGGATAAATCGAAAGAGCTCTTTCAGCGGGAGGCACAGACCTTGTACCAGATTCAGCATCCGCAGATTCCCCAGTTCCGGGCGACGTTTGAGGAAGATCAGCGCCTGTTTTTAGTGCAGGATTATGTGGAAGGACAAACCTATCGGGCGTTGCTGGAACAACGCCAGGTGCAAGGGCTGGCCTTTTCGGAAGCAGAGGTGTTGCAGCTCATTCGACAGTTGTTGCCTGTGCTGGCACACATTCATAGTAAGGGCATCATTCACCGTGATATTGCACCAGACAATATTATGCTGCGGCAGCAAGATGGAAAGCCCGTCTTGATTGATTTTGGTGTCGTGAAAGAATTGGCAACGCGGTTTCAATCGCCAAATCTGACGGCGCAAAACACGACGGTTGGTAAGCCTGGGTTTGCGCCAAGCGAACAAATGCAATCGGGACGTGCCTATCCTAGCAGTGACCTCTATTCGCTGGCAGTGACAGCCGTCGTGTTGCTCACTGGGCGAGAACCACAGACGTTGTTTGATGATACCACGTTGACCTGGTACTGGCAGCGATGGGTAACGGTCAGCCCCGGTTTCGCCCAGGTATTGAACAAAATGCTGAGCTATCGTCCGGGCGATCGCTTTCAGTCGGTTGCCGAAGTGGTGCAAGCGCTTCAGTCTCCTATTCCCGCTACTTACACCCAGCCTCCCTATCAGCCGCCCCCTGTTCAAACGGTGCCACCGCCGACATCCGATGTCTCTCAAATGGCAACGATGGCAGTCGGGCGACAACCCGATCCGCTACCAGTCACGACCAGCCCGAATCGATCTGCCCCAGTCGTGCCAGCGGCTCGCAGCTCGGTTTGGGATGATCCGTTAGCCGTGATTGCGATCGGGCTGGGGCTGGTGGTATTGACTGGTGTTGGCACCTGGGCTGTGGTACGTGCTGTGCTGAACAATCAGCCCACACCGACTCCTACACCCACAATCACTACCTCATTCAGCCCATCTCCCACTGTTTCGCTCACCCCGACGCCGAAACCAACCAATACCCCCATCACTTACAGCCAGGATCTAGCTATCAACCCGGATACGAAGGTCACGAAGACTGGCTCGTTGCGATCAAACGAAACCGTAAACTATACTCTGGCTGGCGTGCAGGGACAACAATTAAACGCGGTAATTTCGGGTGAAGGGGTCTTGATGTCGATGCTGGGACCCGATCGACAACCGCTTCCAGGACAATCGAATCGCGTGTCGCTTTGGCAAGGAACGTTACCTTACACAGGCAGCTACTACATTCAACTCAGCCCCGTCAAAGGCCTGGACAAGAGCGACTATCGACTGGATGTTAGCTTGAGAAGTGCAGTAGCACCTAGCCCAACCCCAACCCAAACAACGCCTCCACCTAGCCCATCACCATCAACGCCAACTGTGGAACCGCATCGCGTCAGGTTTGAAGCGGGGCAAACGTCAACAACCGTAGGCGATCGCGCCAATCCATTGCTGATTCACCGCTATCTAGTGAGAGCGACCGAAGGGCAGATCTTCAAAGCGGCCGTGCGTGATGGTACAGTAACACTCAACATTACGGCTCCTGATGGACAACCAATTCAGGCTGCAACCAACGTCTTATCATGGGAAGATCAACTACCTTTGAGCGGTACCTATCAAATTGACGTGATTGCGACCCAAGACACCACGTTCAGCCTAGATATCAGCGTGCGAAATTAGACAATAGTTGTTGATTGTTAGTTTTTAGTGGTTAGATACAATGACTCACCAGGTTAGCCTGCGACGTGATTCTCAAACATTTCTGGTTCAAAAGCAAAGTTCGGTTAATATTCCGAATCACTACACTCAACAACTAACAACCAACTACTCCTAACTCTCTTGAACGCTCTACTTATTACTGGAACAGATACCGACGCGGGTAAAACAGTCCTCACGACAGCGCTAGCCGCTTACTGGAAAACTTATTGTGTGACACAAACATTAGGCATTTTAAAACCCATTCAAACGGGTGGAAGTAGCCTGGATGGAGCGCAAACTGGGAGCGATCGAGCGCTCTACAGCCGCCTGTTTAACCTGGCTGAAGATGAAGTCACACCGCTGCACTTTGCGGCACCCCTGGCCCCCCCCTTAGCCGCTACCCGTGAAGGTCGTCGGGTAGAGTTAGATAAACTGTGGCAAGCCTTTGAAGCCATGCGCCAGCAATACGACTGGATGCTGGTAGAAGCCTTGGGTGGACTCGGTTCTCCCATCACCTATGAAACAACCGTGGCCGATCTCGCGTGGGATTGGCACCTACCAGCCGTTCTCGTTGTGCCTGTAAAATTGGGCGCGATCGGTCAAACCGTTGCCAATGTTGCCCTTGCCCGTCAGACCCGCGTTCACCTCAAAGGCATTGTCCTGAACTGTGTACAGCCCTGCACAGAGCAAGAAATCGCGGATTGGGCACCCGCTGATTTGATTCGATCGCTCACCAACATTCCCATTCTGGGACTCATTCCCCACTTGTCAGACCCTTCAGATTTGAACGAACTCGCTCAAGCTGCCGCCAACCTGGACTTAGAATGCTTACTGCCGCTGGTAAACTTGCGTTTGGTGGGGTAGAAGAAGGCAGAGAGCAGAGGGTGGAGAGTAGGGAGTTGGAAGTAGGGGAAGCAGAGGGGGCAGGGGAAGCGGAGGGGGCAGAGGGAGCAGGGGAAGCAAGGGAATGGGAGTGGAGAGTTGGGGAAACTCAAACCTCTTACATCTCTCACCTCTCTTCCAACTCAAAACTCTTCATCCTTCATCCCTTATCCTTCACGCTGCTGCGATCACCTAAACACCATCGCTACAATACCGTAGCCATAAAAGCGATCGATCCCTAAGCAGTTCCGCATCATCATTGGTACCGCATCGGGCGGCAGTGGCACAAAGCTTAACCGCGTATAGAATTGCAGCCGATGTGGTTGGCTTGCTAGATAAAGGGGTAAGGTGGCTTCGTCGGTTAACCGCTGCACTAAGTGTGATCCAACCTCTTGCCCACGCCATGCCGAATCGACACAAACTAAATACGCCTCAGAGTGAGTGTGATAGCAAAACAGCTTGACGCAACCGATGACCTTGCCGTCACATTCTGCGACCCAAAAATTTGTTAAAGCTCCAAGCGTATACTGATTAGCTTGCAGTATCAGCAGGCTGAGGAAGAGCGATAGACCAAAGACCTGTGAGTAAGACCTGTGTAGCGCCAGCACAACCATCAGTGCCCCAACTCCAAGCGCGTCGCCCACAAGACTTCATGCGGAAGCTGCTTGATCCACTTGATCTGAGAGATTTGCAGCGACTGATGAAACTGACGCACGAGCCGCTCAATGGCTTTGCGATCGCACGCTTGAGCAGGACGAATCAGGCAAGGTGACGAATCGGGCGATTGTGAAGGTCGTGTCATAGAAAGATCAAAATCGCAAGCCAAAGCACTGGCGCAAAGTCGCTAAAGTAGACATATTGCAAGCGGTAGTCCCTTTCAGGATGCCCAGGGTTTTATTGAGAGGCACAGTGAACACTATGGTTTCGATTTCCCTGTCCCCCCATCCTGTCGATACAACTCGTATCCGTGCAGCGATCCAGGCATTGCAGCCAGACCTAGTGGCATGGCGACGGCAACTGCACCAAAAACCAGAACTGGGGTTTCGAGAGCAACTCACGGCTGCCTTTATTGCGCAGAAGCTAGAAGCATGGGGCATTGAACACCAGACAGGCATCGCGCAAACGGGCGTTGTAGCGGTGATTCAGGGCGATCGTCCCGGTGCTGTTCTGGGTATTCGTGCGGATATGGATGCCTTACCCATTCAGGAAGAAAACGATGTGCCCTATAAATCTCAGCACGATGGCATGATGCACGCTTGCGGCCACGATGGTCACGTGACGATCGCCCTCGGCACGGCCTACTACCTCTCTCAGCACAGAGACTTTGCAGGCACCGTCAAAATCATCTTCCAGCCTGCTGAAGAAGGCCCCGGCGGCGCGAAACCGATGATTGAGGCAGGGGTTCTCAATCATCCAGATGTGGATGCTATCGTCGGGCTACACCTGTGGAACAATCTGCCGCTGGGCATGGTTGGGGTGCGAAGTGGTGCGCTCATGGCGGCTGTAGAACTTTTTAACTGCACTATTTTGGGCAAGGGCGGTCATGGCGCGATTCCGCAACAGACGATCGACTCCATTGTGGTGGCCTCTCAAGTGGTGACGGCGCTACAGACGATCGTGGCACGCAACGTCGATCCGCTAGAATCTGCTGTGGTTACAGTGGGCAAATTCAATGCGGGTACAGCACACAACGTCATTGCAGCAACGGCTCAGATGAGTGGCACCGTGCGGTACTTCAATCCTCAATTTGATGGCTACTTTGAGCAACGCATCAAACAAGTGGTGAGTGGTATCTGCCAGAGCTACGGCGCTGACTACAAGCTGGAGTATTACAGCCTCTATCCACCCGTCATTAATGATGAACGGATGGCAAACCTGGTGCGATCAGTCGCCGAAACCGTCATCGAATCCCCGATTGGCATAGTGCCCCAATGCCAAACAATGGGCGGCGAAGACATGTCCTTTTTCCTTCAAGAAGTGCCCGGTTGCTATTTTTTCCTCGGTTCTGCCAACGCCGACAAAGACCTGGCGTATCCACACCACCATCCCCGCTTCAACTTTGACGAAACAGCCCTGGGTATGGGTGTGGAAATCTTTGCTCGTTGCGTGGAGCAGTACTGCCATTAAGGTTCAGCCCATACGACTATTTCTACTTTTTATCGTTTGGAGGTATTTGAAACGGAGGTATTATCGGTATTGCGAATCGCTTGAATGCGATCGCGCACCCGCCGCTCTTCCTTCAGGTGTCCGCTGGTTCGATAGAGGTCAGCCGCTCGCAGCAACGAAATCAGACCACTGCGGATTTCTCCTTTAGCAATCTGTTTAGTGGCGATCGCCTCATAGGTTTCAGGCGTTTGCAGAGGTGCCGATTGCACCATCGGTTGTCCTTGTGTCATGGGTGCATCTACCGTCAAAGAGGTCTCTGCTGTCGAAGGGACATCCGCGATGTATAAGCGACTGGGAAAGGTGGTAAACGTATGCCCATCCCAGGTAGCAACCCGTCCCACAATGCAAATAGGCCCTTCATCGACCTGAATACCCCAATCACTACTATAGCTATCGGTACCCAGCAGATAACTTTGTCCTGGTTCAGCGTACCAATACTTAAAGATGCGCTTTGGCGCGTCGGGATGGTAGAGCGAAATAATGGTGGCGGTGGCGGTGTTATTGACCAGCTTAATCGGGCCAACTCTGCTATCCAGTAAGCCAACTTTTGTGCGCTGCTGGATGGTACCAGGACTATACGATGAGTTGCAGGTTGGTGTTTGTGCGCTTGCCTGATCGACAGAAACGAGCACGATCGAGGCGGTTGGCACCAGCGCAGATAAAACCGTGAGTGTGAGAATCTTCGCAACAGGAAGACGTTCCTGCAATAGGCAGCTTGCCTGAAGAAAATTCTGTTTGTCAATCATTTTGCACTCATGAACGCAATTAACCGTGCAGCGTTGACAGGTGCGGCAATAGTGGGTGTCTTCAAAGGGTTACCCCTGCACCTGTTTCAGGCTGCCTCTCCTTTCTACAGAAAAAGCGATCGCCATCAGGATTTTGACGCTCAACTTCAAGATAGCTTTGCGTTCAACGTCACTACACGGTCTTTAGCTTTGCGATGTCTTTACTTAGCCACAAATACCACTTTGGTTTTCAAAAGCAACACACGGCACGCTTGGGAAGTCAGGAGTCAGAATGCATACTGCTCCTGGCTTCTAACTCCGTGCTGACGTTATTCTGAAGCCTCTCGTGGATCAAAAGTTGGTAGTCAACGATTCGATGTCACTTCTTGGCTCGTCCGCGTTTTGCCATCGGGGTCTGTATCGGGTGCATCAGCAAGCGCAGGCTTGTAAGGGCCACGTCGATAGCGCACTTCTGCCGTTTTGATAACAATGTACAGAATGGGCACAACAAACAGACTGAGAACTGTTGCAACGCACATCCCGCCGACGATCGCCGTGCCTAGCGATTGACGAGCTGCGGCCCCTGCACCCGTTGCTACAAAGAGGGGAATGGCCCCCACGATCGTCGCGATCGCGGTCATCAAAATAGGGCGTAACCGTTCTTGCGATGCCTCTAGAGCCGCTTTGACGATGCTCCACCCCTGCTCGTGAAGCTGGTTTGCAAATTCTACAATCAGAATCCCGTTCTTGCTTGCCATCCCAATCAGCATGACAAAGCCAATCTGGGTATAAACATCGTTTGCCGTGCCTCGCAGCAAGAGCGCAATCAGCGCACCGAGAATCGCCAATGGTACGGTCAGCAGAATGATCAGTGGATCGACGTAGCTTTCATACTGCGCCGCTAGCGTGAGATAGACAAAGATAATCCCCAGCGCGAAGATGAAGACCGCACTACCACCCGCCTGAATCTCCTCCAGCGATAACCCAGACCATTCATAGCCAAAGCCTCTAGGCAGGGTTTCTTGGGCCGCTGCTTCCATTGCTTTCAAGGCTTGACCAGAACTAACACCCGGTGCCGCCGCACCTGTGATTTCAACGGAGCGAAACAGGTTGTAGTGGGTAATGATCGAAGGCCCAATCGTCTGCTTAACCGTGATCAGGTTACTGAGGGGAATCATCCGACCCGTTTGCGATCGCACATACAGCCGCTTAATGTCTTCTGGATTAGAGCGAAACTGTTGATCGGCCTGCACATAGACGCGATAAGTGCGTTCAAACTGGTTGAAATCATTCACATAGGTTGAACCTAGTGACGTTTGCAGCGTGTTGAAAATATCTTGCAATGGCACCTGGAGTTGATTGGCCCGCGTGCGATCGACCTCCACCGAAATTTGTGGCGTATTTGCATTAAACGTTGGACGCAAGCCCGTCACTTGAGGGTTATTGGGCGATGGATACGTGGCAGCACGACCCAGCAACTTATTGAGATTTTCACCAATGACATCAAAGCCCAGACCTGTACGATCTTGCAATTGAAAATCGAAGCCTCCAAAGTTGCCCACGCCCTGTAGCGCGGGGGGAGATACAGGAATGACCGTGGCTTCTTTAATGCCCAGCATCTGAGGGAAAAGACCGGACGGCTTTGGAAAGAAGCCCCCAATAATAGATTTGACCGACTGTTCAGCCTTTTTGCGTTCTCCCCAGGGCTTGAGTGTGGTGAAGATGAGGCCGTTGTTGGGGGTTGAGCCACTAAAACTAAAGCCGCCGACCGCAAAAATGTTTTCAATTTCTGGCTGCTGCTTCAGAATCTCTTCGGCTTGCTCCAGCACACCGCGCGTGTAGTTGAGCGAAACGCCCTCTGGTGCCTGGACGATCGTAATGAAATACCCCTGATCTTCTTCTGGTAGAAACCCGCCCGGCACGATCGTGTAAACCCAGTAGGTTAGCCCCAAAGCAGCGGCGAACAGCCCAACTACCAATCCTTTGCGGCGTGTCAAGCTTCCAAGGGTATGACCGTAACTCTGTCGGGTTTTGTCAATTGCGATGTTAATGCGGTTGAAAAACCAGTTGTTGGGCACCTGTCCCCGGCGCAGCAGCAGTGCTGATAGGGTGGGTGTGAGGGTAATGGCGTTAAAGGTGGAAACAACAATGGAAAAGGCGATCGTCAGAGCAAACTGCTTGTAAAGCTGCCCTGTAGTGCCAGGGAAAAAGGCAACAGGCACAAACACGGTCACGAGCACAATGGAGGTGGCAACCACCGCACCGATGAGTGCATTCATAGACGCGATCGCGGCCTCTAAGGGTCGCATCCCATCTTCTTGAATCCGTCGGGTAATATCCTCTACCACCACAATGGCATCGTCTACCACCAAACCTGTTGCTAAGGTTAAGCCAAACAGGGTAAGAGTATTAATCGAAAAGCCCAGCAGCTTCACAAAGATGAAGGTGCCCAGCAGCGCGACTGGAATAGCAATCGAGGCAATTAGCGCTGATCGCCAATTCTGCAAAAAGAGAAAGATAATGAGGACAACCAGGGCGATCGCCAGAGCCAGTGAGAAGATGACTTCCTCTGCACCCGCTTCAATAAAGGTTGTCGTATCAAACGCAACGGCATAGCGCATTCCCGGCGGAAAGCTTTCTGCCAGTTTCTTCATTTCCTCCTTCACGTCGTGGGCTGTATCCAGCGCGTTGCTGCCAAACTGTTGCGTAATGCCTAGCCCAATCCCTTGATGGGTAATGCGATCGCTGGGTGTAAAACGCAAGAGTGATCCATAGTTTTCAGCCCCTAGCTCAGCGCGACCCACGTCTCGCAGCTTAACTAACGTACCAGTTTGCGTCGTTTTAACGACCAGATCGTTGAACTCTTCCGCATTTTTGAGCCGCCCTTGCGCCGTCACAGCGTATTGATACTGCTGCCCGTCATTGACAGGAGGTTGCCCGATTTGTCCCGCACCCACCTGAAGGTTCTGCTGTTGCAGCGCTGTGACGACATCTTGCGGGGTTAATCCACGACTGGCCAGGCGTTCGGGGTCAACCCAAAGCCGCATGGCGTATTTGCGTTCGCCGAAGGTTTGTACGCCACCAACCCCTTTGATCCGCTTCAGCGCATCTGCCACGTACAAGTCGGCATAGTTACTGAGGTAGGTACTGTCGTAAACATCCTGTCTCGTTTTTTCATCACGATCGGAATATAGACCGACTGCCAACAAGAAATTACTGTTTGCCTTTGTTACCTGCACGCCCGTCTGCGTCACAGGCCCCGGCAAACGCGATTGCACCGTGGATACCTTGTTCTGCACGTCTACCGCTGCCAGATCCTGATCGCGCCCCAGCTCAAACGTCAGGTTAATGCTGCTGGAACCATCATTGGCGCTGGTCGATTTGATATAGCGCACGTCGTTGATGCCATTTAGCTCTCGTTCCAAAAGATTGGTCACGGTTGATTCCACCGTTTCCGCACTCGCGCCAATGTAGTTGGATGTCACCGTGACCTGCGGTGGTGCAATGTCAGGATATTGGGCGATCGGCAAGGTGGGGATACACGCAATCCCTAGCAGCGTCACCACAATTGAACAAACCGTCGCAAAGATTGGGCGCTGAATAAAAAAGTTGGAGATGGAGAGAATCATAAAGCACAGGTGCCGTGAAAGAACTGCCCGCTGTCAGTGGTCATAAGCAATGGACGGCGGACGATCGACCAACAGTCCAATTCAGGTTTATGAGAGGGTGCTTATTTGGGGGGTGGCGCTGCCTGTTGAATTAGTAGACAGTTTTGCAGGTTAAGGATTCCAGAGGTTGCAATGCGATCGCTGCCGCTGAGTCCTGTCTGCACCTCCTGATTGTTGTCGACAATCCTGCCGAGCTTGACGGCTTTTTGCACGGTTACCAGCTGGTCAGGGGCAACATCTTTGGGTGGCGGCGCACCCTGACCTGCTGCCGGGGCTTTACAGCCTGAAGCGTTGTAGGTTGTAGCAACAAAGACAAAATCCCTGCCGCCCAGACGTGAGATGGCAGTTATGGGTACCAGCACCCCCGGCTTTGTGGCCCAAATCACTCGAACACGGGCAAATTGAGAGGTACGCAACTGGTTCCCAGGATTATTAAACACGGCTTTTGCCTGCACAGACTGGGTAGACGAGTCCACATCTGGCGCAATGAAAGAAAGCCTGCCTGTTTGGATCACCTTACCTTGCTCATTCAATAGCTGCACGGGCAAACCTAACCGTAGCGCCCCCGTTCTATCGAGAGGAATTTGCATTTGCACTTCTAAGCGATCGTTCTGGGTGATGCGCAGCATTTGGCTCGTGTTATCCACAAAATCGCCGACCTTAATCGGAATGTTGCCAACTACCCCCGCAAAGGGCGCTTTGATGGTGTAGTACTGAAGCGCAGCCTCCCCTTCCGAAACATTAGCCTCCGCCTGTTGCAGGGTGCGCTGATTTTTGGCAACCGTTGCCTGCGATCGTGCAATGGTTCCTTGTTGGGCCTGCATATCAGCCTCTGTTTGCCGGAGAATAGCGCGTGCCGTTTGCACCGCATTTAATTTCTGATCCAACACCTGCTTACTGCTGGCTCCCTGGGCATACAAATCCTGGTAGCGCTTGTATTCACCCTCATTGAACTGTACGTCAGACTGATTGGCCGTCCGCTTTGCCTGGAGCGATCGCAAGGTCTCTCTGGCGCTTGCCACATCTGATTGAGCGACCGAAATATCAGCCGCCGCAGATTCTACTGCCGCACCCCGGCTGGCAACCTGTGCCCGCTGTTGCTCGGCATCAATTTGCACAATGGGTGCTCCTGCCTCTACCCGCTCACCCGCCTTTACATAAATGGCTGAAACCTGACCAGAAACGCGCGGTTGTAGCGTCACAGATTGCCGCGAGTCTAAATTGGCTGCATAGTCTGAACTATCGGCGATGGATGCGACTTTAGGGTTCGCTAAATCAACCTGAGTGAACTGCGGCTTCATTCCGCTGAAAATGATAATCGGTAAAATGATGCGGTTGAACACCACCCAACCCACGCCGCCCAACACCGCTAAACTAATCAACGCTGGTACAAGAAAGCGCCGCCACCCTTTGCGGGGTGGTTGAGGATCATGATCAGAATCGCCTTTGCGAGGTGGGTCGATCGGCTCATGAAAAGGAGGAGTATCGCGGTTCTTGCTTGTCCCTTCGAGATTCATAGG
This sequence comes from Stenomitos rutilans HA7619-LM2, assembly GCA_019358945.1. GTDB lineage: Bacteria > Cyanobacteriota > Cyanobacteriia > Leptolyngbyales > Leptolyngbyaceae > Stenomitos > Stenomitos rutilans. The sequence goes on from JAHHIE010000036.1 coordinate 35,815, forward strand.
GTTAATGCTAAATAAACAAACCTTGCAAAGCGTCACCATGCTTAGAGAAGCCACGCTCTGAGCAGACTAAGCCCTGGAAAACAAAGTAATTCACTTGCCAGAGTCTCAGAAGCGTGCCGTCACGTTTGATCATTGCACCTGATGCTAAGGTTTTGCTAAGTGTACGACTTTACTGTAGTCAGACTACTGCAATCAGTTGAGCGATACTTCACCTAACCAAATCGCCCAATCGGAGGATTGCAAACATTTGGGCTGGAGAATAACTGTCTAAGGCAAACTGGTGCAATTGTATCAGTGAGACTTCATCGACCACAAGTCCTAAGTAGACGCTTCCAGTAATCTGACACGTCCTTAAAGCCGTCAGCTTTCAGCCCATGAATATGTTCAATTTCATTGTTCCGGATGCTTACACTTAATGGATCGTCTTTCATCGTTTGCTTTGGCAACCTTTAGGCTAAACGTGTGGCAACTCCTTGCGGCTGCTTTGAAGACATTGATCGAGGGCGGCTTGGGCGTGACTCTGAATAGTTGGATTATCATCTGATGGACTTGATCATAAACGGTAAAGCAGATTTCAATTCTCAAAGCCTGCGAAGCTCTCTGAAGATCTGTCAAGTTATACGGTGAGACTCTCAAAACGTGGCAGGCGGCGATCGCTAATGCCTTTGAGCTTTGCTGAATCAAGCATTCAGGCGTTAGTTGGATAACCTTCTGACTCCTGAATGCGAGCTTCTGGCTTCTAGCGGCTTTACGCTTGATCGCTTAAGTTGTCTCGGAAGGAACCGCAGCGGTGGGTTGCACCTGTGGCTGGAACTGGAAGACGGAGTAGACAACATCCCGGCGAATTTCTGTCATCATTTCCAGGAAGATTTCGTACCCTTCGCTCTTGTATTCAATCAGTGGGTCTTTCTGACCGTAGCCGCGTAGCCCAACCGATTCACGCAACGCATCCATCTGTTGCAGGTGTTCGCGCCAGAGGGTATCAATGCGTTGAAGGATGAAAAACCGTTCTGCCTGACGCATGAGACCGGGTTGAATCTGATCGATTTGAGCTTCCTTCAGGTCATAGGCAATGCGAACTTGCTCGTGGAGGAAGGTTTTAATTTCACCGATCGTCATATCCGCGAGGTGGTCCGGCTCCAAATCGGATAGCAGGTAGACAAATTCTTGCACCTTGCTCACCAGACTCTTGAGATCCCATTCTTCAGGGGGCAGGTCGGGGTTTACTTTGGCTTCAACGATGTCATCCATCGTGCGCTCAGCATACTTAATGACCTGCTCTTTCAGGTCTTGCCCTTCGAGAACGCGGCGACGCTCGGCGTAAATGGCACGACGCTGATTATTCATCACTTCATCGTATTCAAAGACCTGTTTGCGGATGTCGTAGTAGTAGGTTTCCACCTTACGCTGGGCACCTTCCAGCGATCGCGTGAGCATTCCTGACTCGATCGGCATATCTTCTTCCACACGGAAGGCATTCATCAAGCCTGCGACCCGATCGCCGCCAAAAATGCGCAGCAGGTTGTCTTGCAAACTCAGGAAGAACTTGGTCGAACCAGGGTCACCTTGCCGTCCGGCTCGACCACGGAGTTGGTTATCAATGCGGCGCGATTCGTGCCGTTCTGTCCCAATCACATGCAAGCCACCTAACTGAACGACTTCATCGTGTTCGCGGGTCGTAAACGCTTCGTATTCTTTGCGAATGAGGTTGTAAACCTCGCGCAGCTTTTGGATCACCAGATCATCAGTGGGCGCTTTTTCAGAGGCCACCGCGACCCGATCTTCAGCCTCAAGTTCGGGCAGCGATCGCTCCCCGTATTGCTGTACGGCAGTATCAACAGCACCTTTGAGCAAGCGTTCGGCTTCTTTAGAAAGCGGGGTGGGATAAATTTGGGGCGACGCTTTCCAAGACTTCACCTTCTTGCCGGGAACAAAGCCTTGCCCGCCACCGCGACTGCTTGCTACAGCGGGCACATCCGTCACCCCAAAGCTATCTTCGTCTTCGGGTTGCACAATGCGGGGCATGAAGTATTCCCGCACCTTCAGGCGTGCCATGTAGTCGGCGTTACCACCGAGAATGATGTCAGTACCGCGCCCTGCCATGTTCGTGGCGATCGTCACCGCTCCTTTGCGTCCGGCTTGCGCAATAATTTCTGACTCTCGCTCAACGTTCTCTGGTTTAGCATTCAGCAGGTTCAGCGGAATGTTGCGATCGCCCAGCAGCCGCGCGAGCAGTTCCGATTTTTCAACGCTGGTCGTACCAACCAGTACCGGGCGACCCACTTCATGCATCTGAGCGCATTCTTCGGCGATTGCGTTCCACTTCGCGTCTTCCGTTTTGTACACCACATCCGACAGGTCACGCCGTCCCGTGGGACGGTTGGTCGGCACTGTAGCGACTTCCAGGTTGTAGATTTTGCCAAACTCAGCTTCTTCCGTCTTAGCGGTGCCAGTCATGCCCGCCAGCTTAGGGTAGAGCAAGAAGAAGTTTTGGTAAGTAATGGTCGCTAAAGTCTGGGTTTCGGGCTGAATTTCGACGCGCTCTTTGGCTTCGATCGCCTGATGCAATCCATCGCTCCAGCGACGACCGGGCATCACCCGTCCGGTGAACTCATCCACAATTACGATCTCATCATTGCGGACAATGTAGTTCACATCGTCAATAAACAGTTCCTTTGCTTTGATGGCGTTGAAAATGTAGTGTGCCCACGGGTCTTGCGGGTCAAATAGATCGGTCACGCCCAGCAGTCGCTCTGATTCAATAAACCCTTCATCGGCAAGAATCACGTTGCGCTGCTTTTCATCCACTTCGTAGTGACCATTTGGGTCATCTTCGTCGGCTTTACGGATGAGCGCGGCAGCAACTTCTGCGGCTCGCATGTACTTCTCACTTGGCCGCTCTACCTGTCCAGAAATAATCAGCGGCGTGCGGGCTTCATCAATGAGGACGGAGTCTACTTCGTCGATGATGCAGTAGTTAAACGGACGCTGCACTACGTCAACCATTGCGGTCGCCATGTTGTCGCGCAGGTAGTCAAACCCCAGTTCGCTGTTGGTAGCGTAGGTAATGTCGCATTCGTAGTTCCGCTGGCGATCGGTGGCGGTCATGCTCTGCTGAATCAGCCCCACACTCAGGCCCAAAAAGCGATGGACTTGTCCCATCCATTCGGCATCGCGCCGTGCCAGATAATCGTTGACAGTGACGACGTGAACGCCCTTACCTTCGATCGCGTTGAGATAGGCTGGTAGCGTTGAAACCAGAGTTTTCCCTTCTCCCGTTTTCATTTCGGCAAGATGCCCTTTCACGCGACCTGCTTCGTTGTCGTGCAAAAGGATGCCGCCCAATACTTGAACGTCAAAGTGGCGCATGCCCAACACGCGTCGTGCGGCTTCTCTCACAACCGCAAAGGCTTCAGGCAGCAGGTCATCCAGGGTTTCGCCCTTCTCAAGGCGTTGCCTGAACTCTATGGTTTTACCCTGAAGTTCCTGGTCAGAAAGCGGCTGTATCTCCGCTTCTAGCAAAGCAACCTCAGTGACAAGCGGTTGGTACTTCTTGAGTTTACGTGCGTTGGGGTCACCCAGCAGAGTCTTAAACATGGCAGAAAAATATCTAGTTCCTGGTGTTAGAAGTGTGCGAAACGATGTGCATAGAATATGCGCCTTTGAAGGTTGGCGCTGCGATTTCCCTACTTCTTCAACAGAAGAAGCGTTAGAACCCTCGTTTAAAGAGCCTCTGGGAAATCTATATCTGCGATCGTCCTGGCTGAGACGCATCCGATCGTCTCTAGCGCTCAAAGTGCTGAATCCCTCAGAGAGAAGCACAACGCGGTGTCCTTTCATCCTATCACCGCAGTTAAAGGTGAGGGAAAGCAGAATGCCCAAAGCTAAACGCTGAATCGATTTAGCTTTAGCTTTAGCCTTCAGCCTTTCCTACGGCGCGTTCTGCCATTCTGCGGTCAGGCTACGAAAATCATACTTGCCTGCACCTGGGTGGCAAGAAACACAACTGTTAAGCCCAACACGCGTTGGTAGCGTCACTTTGGGATGCAGTGTCTTGAAGTAGCGCGATTGATAAATTCTGTAGGGAATGTCTTCGTCTGCGCCCTGGGGCCGAGAAAAGGCGCGGACATACTGCCAGACAATTTGCAGACTGGGTTCCACAAGCGGCTGTATCTGTGCACCGTAATGCTGTGAATCCTGGATAAGTTGCCGCCACGTTTCCGTCGGCATCACCTGTGGTGGTACTCCAACATGGCAACTCGCACAGTTTTCTAAATAAAGCTCTTGGCCCAGCTTCAAGCCCTTGGGTACGACATCAACGGTGCCAATGGTTGTAGGTTGAGGGGCACTGGTGGCTGGCTGCGGTTGAGCGACAGGTTCGATCGCACGCGGTTCTTTCGCCTGTGCCAAGCCCCATCCCAAGCACAAGCTCCAGGTCAACAGCAGCAGCAGCAAGACGAACAGCGATCGCCCTCGTTTACGCCAAAGCCCGCGATCAATGAGTGATCGGTGAGGAGAGTGACGAGAAGGTAGGCGATCGAGATAGGGCATAAAGAGTCTGGAATGGTTGAGCTATAAGCGCTCTTCTGGAGTGTGGCAGCAAACAAGACAGCAGCACTCAAAACGCAAGGCTTACAACTACTGTGTGTATTCTAGCTGGCAGCGGACAAGCTTTCAGGTGAACGAGTCGAAAAAAAGTGCAATGAGGTTCCTCGTAGGCTGACAATATAACGCTTTGTAACGTTAAATTAGGCAGAAGAAACCAATGTTGTTCTGTCTGGTGTTGGCATGGACTGTTGTCGGATTCAGTTTAGTAACCAGAAGCGGGTTGATTTACTCCAGCTTCAAGCCCTCTTTCAAGTGGGTGCTTTTTGGGCCGCCGATCGACGTGTGGAAGATTTGGCCCTGGCGATCGCCAATAGCGATCCAGTCATTACGGCCTGGGATGATGATTTAATGATTGGCTTTGCCAGAGCCACATCGGATGGTGTTTACCGAGCCACCATATGGGATGTGGTGATTCATCCCGACTACCAGGGCTTAGGTTTAGGGCGACAACTAGTGCAAGCCGTGTTGAGCCATCCCAAAATGAATCGTGTTGAACGCATTTATCTGATGACGACGCATCAACAGCCGTTCTACGAGCGCATTGGGTTTGAGTGCAATAGCAGCACGACGATGGTGCTACACAAGCCGTCCCTCGCCACAGAACGATCGCCTCTCGCGGTTAACCAGCCAGTGTCCTCCACAGCCACGTAACCACAAAGGCGGCGATGACGGCAATCCCCACCAAAAGCAGCACGAGTGCGCAGATGATGAGCACCACGAAGCCACGATCGGCTGCTTTTTTGGGTTCTGGGGTTGCAATGTGAGCCTCTAGCAATGCCAGGTTTCGACTGTTGGCTTTCCAGGTGGCATCAAACACGTCTCCCACCACTGGAAGCGACCCGCCGATCGAATCCAGAACTAGATTCGTCACCATTTGCGTCAGGGCTTGCCGTGGTAGCCCAAAGCGAGCCGCTTCAATCACGATGTAGGCAGAAAGAGCCGCGCCGAGAAAATCGCCTGCACCGGGCAAGAGTCCCAGAACCGGATCTAGCCCCAGCCGAAAGCGCGTACCGGGGATGGGGATGGCATTGTCGAGTAAATGGCTCACCGTGCGAATGCGTTGCAGTGCCGCAGGGTTATGGATGGGTTTGGGAGAGCTAAGAGGCATGGCTTCCTATCAGAACTTTCCTCAGGATACCTGCCTTACGCTAGGGGCTGTCATCAATGACTCATACACATGCTTTACAGCGACGGTTCTAGCCCCTAGCCTCGTTTGTGAGAACGGGCGCGGTAAGGCTGCTCAAGATTCTTGAGCTTAATTGATGACGCGCCCTATAGCGGCTGATAGACCTGTAAAGTAGGGTTAGCAATAGCTTGGAACCCGTCTTGCTCCCTCCCAACCTATGACCCAACCCGTTGAGCCGATCGCGACCAGCAGCATTGTGATTGAGTATGACCGCATCTCTGGCGATCAAGAGTCAGAGTTTAGGAAATGGCAGTCAGAGATCCAGTCGGGTGTGAGCCAGTTTGACGGACATGTGCGCACCGATGTGTTTCCGCCGATTCAGGGGGCACAAGCGCGATGGTATATCGTGGTTCATTTTGATAGCCCTGCGACCTTAAGCCAGTGGCTAGATTCGGACACGCGACACGCGTTGATCAGTCGAGGGAAACGTCGCTTTGGGGCGTACCGTTATCACGTAGGGAATGGCTTGACTGGGCTAGAAGCGTGGTTTTCTAAACGCCTTGATGCGGATGGGAAGCGATCGAACCCACCTGCCTGGAAACAAAACTTTGCGGTGCTCTTTGGGCTGTATCCAACGGTAATGGTGGAAACCTTGCTGTTTGCCAAGTTGGGCTTTATGAAATCCTGGGCACCACCGTATTACATGTTTGTGAGCAATTTAGTCAGTTGCTCTCTGTTGACTTGGGCGGTCATGCCGTTTGTGACCTGGCTGCTTAACTTCTGGTTGAAACCGCAGCAACGGCAACCAAAGCTAAACCTGATTGGTGCCTTACTGGTGTTTGTGGGCTATGGCTTGATGGTCGCTGTTTTTCGCTTTTTCGCTTAGCGTTTGGTCAATCGATCGATGTGATGACTTATACGGATCATTTGCATCAAACCTCTTTACGCCCTTTCAAACTACTTCTTACAATCACATTGGACGCGATCGCGAATGGACGAAGATGAATCAACTTCTGCTGCCACGCAACCATTGCTGTCGGCACTTCAACTCTCCAATCATCGTGTTTGGCTGCTGGCGATCGGTCGCCTGCTGTGTCAGACCGGATCGGGGCTGCTAAATTTCTACATCCCACTGGTCTTTGTGAATCAGGTAGGGCTATCAGCGACAGCGGTTGGCTTCAGTATTGGTATTGGTTCGCTGGCAGAAGTTGCAGGGCACGTTGTAGGCGGCGCACTCGCCGATACACCGCGCTTTGGTCGCAAACTAACGCTGCTGGTGTCGATCGTGCTGGGCGCGATCGTCTCTTTTCTACTGGTGGTCACAAACAGTTTGCCACTGTTGTTCTTTGCCTGTTTGCTATTGGGATTTGGGGTGGGCATTTATTGGACGGCCGCCGATGCTGCCATGATGGATGTGACTGCACCAGAAGACCGATCGCAAGCGTTTGCGATCGCGACCGTGGCAGACAATATCGGGACAGGCATTGGTGTGCTGGGAGGCGGCTTGCTGCTTCTGCGCGTCAGCCAAACGCCTCAGTTGGTGTTTGTTGGGTGTGGGCTGATTTTCCTGGTATTTTTAGGCGCACAGCTTTTTATGCCAGAAACGCGTCAGGCGGATGTAGGCTCCGAAAAAACTGCTGTGCAAGGCATGATGGTAGCGCTAAAAGATAAAGCACTGCTGATTCTGTTTTTGGCTAACGCCTTGCTTACAACCTACATTGCGATCGTAAGCAGCACCGTACCGCTCTACTTCACAAACTTCATCCCCCTCGATCGCACGCCCAATGCGTCAGTAGACAACGTTGCCAACCTCTTTACCTGGTGCTACATCGGTGTGGGAACGGTCGTACAGTTACCGATCGCCCATTTCTTTAGTGGGTTTCAGCATGTGCGCGTGCTGATGCTGTCGATGGTGATGTGGGCTGTGGGCTTCTTGCTGCTGTGGACAACGGGCACTGTGGCAACGGCTCAATTGGGATGGGGCATTGCGGCACTTTGCACGATGTCGATCGCCGCAACCTTACATAAACCCTATGTCGCTGCGATCGTGTCTGAACTAGCTCCCCCTGCTCTACGGGGTGCCTATGTTGGAGTCAATTCGCAAAGTTGGGCGATCGGGTTCTTTATTGGCCCCGCTTTAGGTGGCTGGGCAATGGATCAGCCCCAGATAATTGCCGATAGCACCTGGTTAATCGCAGCAGCCACTACCTTCGCTGGCCTGCTAATCCTGTATGTGTTAGAACGCATCGGGACTGAAAGCAGCCTGGATCAGGTTACAGATCCCGAATCATCGCTATCTTAATCCATCAAAGTTAACAGTTTTTTGAGCTGGTCGATATGCTTCGTGGTGTAGGGGTCAGCATAATCGATCGCCCAACAACGCTCAAAATATTCTCGTCGCTGCTCGTGAAAATGTTCCTGCGTCAAGGCATTGAGCAGCGATCGCCAAATTTGGCTTAACAATAATGTATTAAGAAGCCGGCTTCCTTTCGGTTCTATCGCCGATTCGGGAATAAGTTCCAATTCTTTGTAAGCCTGCCATTGATTATTCATATCATGCTCCTAACGGAAAAATACTCCTGTTTGTAGTGTGGTTAAAGTCGCAAAGCTCTTAGAGTGCTTAATGGTAAGCCTTGTGGCTGTCTCATACGTTATGGTGTGCTGAGATAGTAGGGTGAAGAAAGATTTCATTTAAATCAGCACGCCTAAATAAATCAACACACTTAAAGACAACTGGATGAAACCAACAGCTTCAATTTTAAGGGTAATTAAAGCAACCAGCATCGTCCCGTTGGTGGATTTTGTATCAAAAGCTTCAGATTATTTGAATTGATTGTGTATCTAGCAGCACTAAGGCAGTCATTTGGAGAGCGCATCATGAATCACCTGAAAGTCATTGTGATTGGAGCCGGAATGGGCGGCTTAACCACTGGAATTGCCCTACAGCAAGCGGGGTACACGGTCGAAATCTACGATCGCGTCAGTGAATTGCGTCCCGCAGGAGCGGCAATCTCCCTCTGGTCAAACGGGGTAAAAGTGCTGAACCGCCTCGGCCTGGGAGACGACATTGCCAGCATTGGCGGCATCATGGATCGAATGGCGTATTACAGTTGTACAGGTGAAAAACTCAACGACTTTAGCCTCTATCCCCTCATTGAACGGGTGGGACAACGACCGTATCCGGTAGCACGCGCCTCTCTTCAGCACATGCTGCTACAAGCCTTTGGGCAAGAACAGGTGCAATTAGGCGCAAAGTGTGTCCGGGTGGAGCAAGATGCAGATAGCGTCACGGCTTTTTTTGAGGATGGCAGAACCACAACGGGCGATGTACTCGTCGCTGCGGATGGCACCCATTCAATTCTGCGTCCCTACGTGCTGGGGCATCCCCTCGATCGCCGCTACGTTGGCTACGTCAACTGGAATGGACTGGTACCCGCCAGTGAAGATCTGGCTCCCAAAACAAGCTGGGTTATCTATGTGGGTGAACACAAACGCGCTTCGCTGATGCCGATCGCGGATGATCAGTTCTACTTCTTCTTTGATGTGCCCATGCCCAAAGAGCAAGCCCACGAAGCAGGCGAGATTCGCGCCGATTTAGAACACTTTTTCTCCGGTTGGGCAACCCCAGTGCAAACCTTAATCCAGCGCCTGGAGCCAGAGAAAACCAATCGCGTGTTGATCCACGATATTGAACCCCTCCAAACCCTGGTCAAGGGGCGAGTTGCCTTGCTAGGCGATTCGGGACACGGCACCGCACCCGATTTGGGACAGGGCGGCAGTCAGGCGATCGAAGCCGCCTATGTCCTTGCTACCTGTCTGACAACCACCAACATTAGTGTCGCTGATGCCCTCAAGCGCTACGAAGCCGAACGCAAAGACCGCGTAGCCGACATCATCACCCGCGCCCGCAAACGCGCCGACATGATTCACGGCAAAGACCCGGAAAAAACCCAAAAGTGGTACGAAGAACTGAAATACGATGATGGCACCGAAACGATCGACGGCATTGCGAAGACCATTTTGGGGGGGCCGCTGCGGTGAGGAAGGGGCGTAGAAAGTTTTGAGTTACCGCAGGAGGGCGATGAAACCTGCTTGTTCAAAATGGCGGTCGTAAGCAAGCGCTTCCTGAATGTTCTGCTGCTGCATGATGCAAAATGAGGCGCAATCAGTATGGCTCCATGATTGATCCAGGCGTTGGCTATAGAGATCGAAAGCAGCTTGAAAGAGGTCGCTGGTTTGGGGAACTACAACAACATTTGGATTCCTAACAGATCCTCGAATCAGAGTGACAGCGGACTGTTTTAGAAAATTCCCACGCTTTGAGAAGGCGTTAAGCACTTCTGTAAAAACCATTTCACTGGTTACAATTTTGGCTGTTAATGCTGCTGTTAGCGATGCAGCCTTTTGATGCAGGTTGTCTTGTGGATCAAGAAGCGCAATCCAATAACCTGTATCTGCGAAAATGGTGGTCATTCCTCAACTTTGGGGGAGCCGTAGAGATAGTGATCGTGGTTGATAGACAAATCGCGGGGTAATTTCTCCCATTCTTCAGGCGGCACTTGGGCATGGATTTGGGCAACCAGATCCAGCAGAGAGGCGATTCCACCTTCAGAGGGTGGTGAAGGTTTGGGTATTTTTTGCTGCTGCCGTTGTTTGAGGAAAAGGCAAAAATCGAGGATTTCCTCAAGCATTGCGTCGGGTGCATGTTCAAGCTCGTTAAGCAACTGTTCTTTGGCACTCATCTGATTCTGCGCCTCGTGTTTCTGTTGCACTCATTGTAGGGCGATCGCTTCAGCACTTTCAAAGCTGGTGTGGAGTTTGCTGGAATTGCAGAAGCGGTCAAGAGGGTGAGTGAAAGGTGGTGTTGGGTTAATTTGTGGAGCGATCGTGCTTAACGGTCGTGTTCAGCGTACGCAAATATCCTTTGCCACTTACCCGACCGATTTTCAGCTTACAGTGCAGCGACTCGATTAGACCGTCGCCACTCGACTACTTAACCACCGCTGAAACGATTTTTGACTTTCGCCAGATGGTTGCCCAAGAATCAGATTCTTGATGCTGATGTCTTCGTCTAGCTGATTCCAATGAATGCCGTTGCCACCAGCAATGAAGCGATAGTCGTTGCGTTCTTCGATCGAGGCATGCAACAGGCGAGGATACCATGCTATTGGCACAGATATAGTGCGCCCATCAGATAAATCCACAGAAAGCGTGTCGTCTGTGACTGTCACTTGCTGAATTGTGGGCATTTCAAGCAGTTCATTCGTTAAAGAATTCATTCCAGCCTACTAGCAATTGCTCTTTATGTTCTTCAACAAGTTTTTGAATGCGGTTAATCTCTGTGCGACTAAACCCTCTGTTACTTTGAAGGCGTATGGGTTCAAGCCAAAACTTGGCTTCGTCCTTATCACGCTCAACATGTACGTGGGGTGGCTCATCCCGATCGCCTGCGTAACGGAAGAAACGGTATGGACCAACGGTCAACAGCGTAGGCATTCAAAAAATTCGGTTTTCCAACCTGTTTCAATAGTCTAAAACACGTCAGAAGGCTTGAGCGAGGATCGCACTAAATCCTTTAAGCAAGTATATAGAGTGGGCACTGCCCACCCTACTTTAGCTGAAATACGACTTGTGGAGAGAGCGATCGTGCATTTAACGGCTAAGTTGAGCGGCGGCTAGTCTCCTTTGCATCCTCACCGAGATCTCTAGCTCGTCCGCTCCAACGTGTTGTTAGACCGCGTTTTCGCGACAGGGTTACAACTTCTCTTCCGCTTTCCGCTTGCTGCTTTTGTAAATCAGCAAAGATGGCTTTCAAGTCATGATTGAATGACCGAGAATACTCTTCACGAATTCTATGGATCTCTTCTACAATCTCATCTTGAAACATAATCAACCTCCGAGAAGTTCATAGGGTGTACAAAGAATTGGCAACTCGTATCCAAAATCAAGGCTGATCTCTGCCAACTTTCCCTGGATTTGAGCATTGGCGATGTGCTTGCAGTTCCAGGTCAACAGATAATCCATGCCGTGAACGGTTGCGGCTGCAATATGAACAGCGTCAACATCAGCTTTTGCGGGAAGGTTACTGCGTCCCAAGAATTGTTCTGCTAAATCAAGTACAGATTGGTTCAAGTCTAGGAGCGAAAAATCGCGAAGGATTTCTAGCCGTTGAGAGGCGATCGCAGCATCTCCTTGGGAGGTCTCTTTCACGACTGCTTGAGATGAGTAGAGTTGGAAGTAGCTGCGGCGCGTATCCCACCACTCCCTTGTAATCTCAATATTGGCAACTACGACAATATCTCTGCCGGGTCGAGCAGTAAGGTAGCCTAAGATGCTGGTCTCGATATAGACCGTTTCGCTCATACAGAGTGGGCTGGGAGTTTCTTCATTGTACCCCAGACCTTCAGTCCGACTTAGAAGCTGTACGGATGCGATCGCATACAGGTTGCTTAGGTTTAGTTGGTTATGTATGAGGCGCGACTTCCATCCCAACTCTAACCCCGAAATACGTCTCTATCTGATACTGCTTGACTCGATGTCACAGAACCAAACGTTCGACCATCGAAAGGTCGGACAAAAAGCGTGCTTTGTCCGTTCTCAAAAGCTACGTAGGAAGCTGTACCGCCATTCCAACTCCAACCTCGAAAGCGATCGCTACTCTACTCTTTGCCTCCTCCATAATACCTTGCAAACCAAAGATGATAGGCATTGCCCACCTACCTGCTAGTGTGGAGTTTGCCGGAATCGCAGAAGTGGTCAAGAGGGTAGGTGAAAGGTGGTGTTGGATTAATTTGTGGAGCGATCGTGCTTAACGATTGCGTTCAGCGGATGCAATGAGATTAGACCAGGCATCGAAATCACCTATAATTCCGCTGCAACGCAGTTGTTATACAGATTCTTCAGAGTTTATAGTCTCTTCCGAGAGAGAGATAACATATTGATCACCCTCACGAAACATCCATCTTGAAGTTTCAAGAACTTTATTACAAGTTTTTAGAATCAGCTTCTTAGGTGACGTAGCAATGTGCAGTCCTGCAATCATAGTTGGCTTATCATTTTCCAGTTTAAAGGTGACTAACCAAGGCTCTACGCTCATTACCCGAAAATAACCTTCAGGACAGTCATCAGTAGTCCAACCGTATACGTCAAGAGGCAATAACTGACTCAATGTAAGGATACATTGATGCAACCAAGCACCTATTTCATGGTTTTTTGCTCTGTCAAAGATAGTTTTAGCTTCATAAGGCATTAACTTATCTACGTGAGCTGACAGTTGATCTCTCACACTTCGAATTGCACTCGTTTTATCAAGTGGGACAACTTTCAGAAAATCTTCAAGAGTTTTATTAATCTCTGCCCTCTGAACTTTATTGAATTGATTTCGCATCTCAAGTGCAGAGTTTAAGTAGTTACATAAATCTCGAATCGCTACGCATAGTGAGTACAGAGGAATTACCAATATTTTGGTACGCCGCCTCCGTTCTTCATCATTGCTTAGAATAGCGGTACCTTTTAATAAATTTGCAATATCTTCTAGTGCCTCAAAACATCGCCAAAGATTTATGGCAGGAGGATTCGAGGGATGCCAAGCAGTAATCTCTACTTCCTCTAATGCTGAATTAGCGAACTTCCGTTTAGCTTCATCTAGGTATATTGGGATACCCTTCTTCTCTTCCATAAAACTTAATCCGGAGCGCAAAATAGTAATCCTGGTCTATTCTAGCCAACCCAGCTAAGTTAGGGGCTTCTCCAAGAGACAAATGCCAGGTTACAAACTTTCTGTATAACGTTCGCGCTCACCGGATGCACGTAGCCTTCGCAGCCAACCAAATTACGAAATTCCGGTGCAGAGCGGTTGTTAGGCATCACTCCTTTAACGCGAAGGAGCAATTGAACGGGCGTGTGTATACATTGTTCCAAAGCTCATCTTGCGCGCTGGCAATTAAGAGTGGCGCAGAGCCTTTAGCAATCATCGTCTCAATGGCGCTAATCGGCACGAACACGCGATGCGACTTTCTAGCCTCAATAGCTGTTGGGCATCCGTTTGAGATTGCATGGTAAGAGAGGCTAGAGTGAACCCAACCGAGCCTGCGTGGAACTCGCTTGAACTTCCAGAGATACGAAATTCGTTCACGGAGGCTGGGTTGACGATCCAGATAGAGAAAGCCAATGCTAGCCAAGTGAATATCGTGATTGGACACGTTACGAACGATTATATAAACACCTCCTTCAGTCTTCTCGTTTTTGGTTTCTACACCAAATACCAGATCAATGCGGAAGCGGGGCTGGGATTGAAAGACGTTCCACACGAATACAATTGTGGAAAGAGCGGCGGCGTATATAGCCAGATAATCAGTGATCTTCATCTGTTGTAATGTACCCACCGCAAGTCCTTGAGTGCGAAGCCTAACTACTGTTTAGACAGACGGAGTCTGTCTAAGATCCCTGATTCGAGTAATTAGGCTGAAGTTCGGCAGTCTAAGATCCCAGACTGGGTAGTTGGGCAGACAGCACCCTGTCTAAGATCCGAAATTGGGTAGTTAGGCGGACAGGTTTCTGCATAAGATCCCAGACTGGGCAGTTGGACAGACCGACTCAGTATAACTACCCCCTCTCGGCGGGCAGCTAAGTATGAAGGATTATTTCGAGATTGACAGAAAAATTTATCCTGGCACTTTCCATGCAAACACAACGATCGCTCCTCATCTAGACTGCATGAACACCAACCGGAATATTACTTCTGCTGGAAAGCGATCGTGCATCCACACATCCTCAATACACAACAAATTAATCAACGGGTGATTTGCTGAATCATTTCGCCAATTTACTTTCTCATTGCAGCTATTCGCTTTCTCAATTTAGTATTTTCCGCAAGCAAATAGGCAATCCGCTTTCTCAAACGGCGGTTTGCTTACTCATTTCAGTAGATCGCGCATTCATTTTGGTGTTTTCCGCAAGCAAACGGGCAAATTGCTTTTTCAAACGGCGGTTTGCTTACTCATTTCAGTAGATCGCGCATTCTTGATCCAGGATTGCCATGTAGCAAAAGCGATCGACAATTTGCTGAAATTTGCTCAGGTTGATCCATTTAGAAATTTCTTAACGTGAAAGAATATTAACTCTGACCAATCACACCGCACCCACTATGGCACGTCGAAAACGAACCTCTCCCGTCTTAGAAAAAGCCGTCCGTCGCATGGCTGGCATGACTTCCATCGATCCCAATTTAGATGTTGGTAATGGGCTTACCCTGCCCTCTTTCTCCACCCTGATCGAAACCATGCGAACCAGGGAAAACGCCTACAACAGCGCCCTTTCCAACCTGGACAAACTCTATCGTGAACTGCTGGAAACCGAACGCGACCTGGGAGACATGGCAGAACACATGCTGTTAGGCGTTGCGACCAAATACGGCAAAAGCAGCGTCGAGTATGGCATGGCAGGTGGCGTGCCCAAAAACCAGCGTCGTAAAGGATTGCGCGGCGAATCAACCACATCGGTTGCTGCACAACCTCCCTTCATTGCCACTGCAAACGGTAATGGTAGCGCCACCAGCACCACAAATGGCAGGACAGCGACTACAACGGCTTAGGCTGTGCGTTCGCTCACAGGTAAAACCCGCTTCATGCGATGTGCGATCGCCCCTTATCTTTATTGAAGATGAGCGATCGCATTGCATCAACTCACCAATGCTTTCAATCAATCCACCTGGAAGTCAATTCCCTATCATTGAATGCTGCTGGCAGAGCAGATTCTGCTGCCGCCTTCATTGCAGGGCTTGATTCCAGTGCTGATCGATCGCTTGCCGAGGCGTAAATGAACAAGTCAGCGCGACCTGTCGCCTCCATCAATGCTAAACATAATAGTGAGGGGGCTGAGTCTTTTGGTTGATTTCGGCGTACTCCCCGCTCCTTTTCGTTTCCAGAACACACGTTAGCTTGTGACTCGTTTCTGCTTTCCCAACTGCTGATCCAACGCCAGCACAAATGATTCAACATTTGCAACGAGCAAATCAGATTGCCATGCGTGCGCAGGACTTTCGGCATCATCCGTTTGCCTGGTTTCACTTCTAGCTTGAGCGCAAAAGAACAGCAAACATAGAAAGATTAAGGATTAAGCAATGACACAAAAAGTAAATTGGCTGCTTGAACAAAAGATCTTCGATGCCGAAACACAGTTTTTAGAGGCAATACAGAAGCAAGGCTACACTTACAAAGAAACAAAATACCTCGCTTTTCGCCGCGAAGAAGCAGATCAATATTTTCCTGATCACGAATGCGTTTTATTTCGCGGCACTCTCGGCTTGGGCAGAGATATTTTGAGGACATCCTGGGTGCCAGGTGCATATATGGATGAAAAGAATCTTCGCTGCTCCACTTACTACACGTACTTTGGTTCGTATCTGCTTAACAACAAGTATTTCATTCTTTCTCTGGGCGAGCTAATTAGAAGAAAAGAAGAAATTTTGGAATATTTTAAATCTAATGGCGAAATTTTTATACGACCTGACAGCAACATGAAATCATTTCGTGCCGGGGTCTTCAATCTTGAAGTCTTGAATACTATGCAGGCTTTGAGCAGCGAGCTTAAACGAGATGAAACAACTCTAGTGCTGGTTAGTAGCAAGCGATCGATTGCTAGAGAATGGCGATTCTTCGTCTACAAAAATGAGATTGTTACTGGTTCACTTTACTTGATAGGAGAAGAAAGAATTGATGAGAGAATTGAAGGAGGTTATTTGAAGAACTACTTAAGTGACGTGCTAAAACAGGTCAAGTGGTATCCTGAATCGCTTTACACAATAGACATCTGTGAATCGGAAGGTGAGCTTTATATACTGGAACTTGGTTCTTACAGTTGCGCTGGAGAATATGGTTGCGACGTTGGTTTAATTGTCGAAGCTGGTGCAAAAGCAGCCTGGGAGGATTATGAAACTGTAAATGGTTAATCATTCTGATCCAACACCAGCAAAGATAATTCAGCATCTGCAACGCGCCAACCAGATTGCCATGCGTGCCCGTGACTTTGGACATCATCCCTTTGGGGCACTGCTGGTAGCACCTGATCATGAGACAGTGCTGCTGGAGCAGGGCAACGTCGATACCGTGAATCATGCGGAAGCGGTACTCGTTCGCACAGCTTGGCTCAATTTCTCGCCGGAGTATTTGTGGGACTGTACGCTTTACACTACGGCTGAACCCTGCGCGATGTGTGCAGGAACGCAGTATTGGGCAAATATTGGTCGCCTGGTGTACGGCATCGCTGAAACGCGCTTGCTAGAGCTAACAGGAAACGACGAGCAGAACCCGACCTTGAATTTGCCGTGCCGTGAGGTGTTCGATCGCGGTCAGAAACCCATTAAAGTTTGGGGACCAATTCCCGATGTTGAAGAGGCGATCGTAGCTGTACACCGCGATTTCTGGAAAACGGGCGATCGCTCACACTAAGCGGTTGAGGGGTGCGATCGGGCAATCATTGACCCGTTGCATAGTGATAACGCATCTCAGGCTACAGTACCTGTGGTAGTTTCTTCGGTACACTGCGACTCGCCAAATCGCTAAACGCCCATGCCGACACTGCTAATCAAAAATATTCATACTCTGGTGACGATGGATGCCACGCGACGAGAACTGCGTCATGGGGCAATCTTTGTGCGCGACAACGTGATTGAGCAGGTCGGCACGACAGACGCGCTACCACCAACTGCGGATGAAGTGCTGGATTTGCACGATCGACATGTCGTGCTTCCAGGTCTGGTCAACACGCACCATCACTTCTACCAAACGCTGACGCGCGTGATTCCAGCGGCGCAAGATTGTACGTTGTTCAACTGGCTGCAAACGCTGTATCCCATTTGGGCAAACCTCACAGCAGAAGGCATTTACATCAGCGCTCAAATGGCGGCGGCAGAGTTAATGCTGTCTGGCTGCACAACGGCCAGCGATCATCTTTACATCTATCCCAACGATTGCACGTTGGATCATGAGATTGAAGCGATTCAGGCGATCGGGCTGCGGTTTCATGCCAGTCGCGGCAGCATGAGTGTGGGCGAAAGTCAGGGCGGTTTGCCTCCCGATTCTGTTGTGGAGAAGGAAGCGGACATTCTTAAAGACTCCCAGCGGTTGATCGAGCAGTATCACAATAATGACCGTCATGCCATGCTGCGAATGACGTTAGCGCCCTGTTCACCCTTCAGCGTCTCGCCCGATCTCATGCGCGAGTCGGCAACGCTGGCGCGATCGTATCCCGGTGTGCGACTGCATACGCACCTAGCAGAAAACAAGTCAGATGTCACCTATAGCCTGGAAACCTTTGGCATGATTCCAGGAGACTTTGCCGAATCGGTGGGCTGGCTGGGGGAAGATGTGTGGCACGCTCACTGTGTGCAACTCAGCGATGATTCGATCGCCAAATTTGGCAGAACGGGTACAGGTGTGGCGCACTGCCCCTGTAGCAATATGCGCCTCGCCAGCGGTATTGCCCCCATCCGCAAGATGCTGAACCATAACGTCCCTGTGGGGATTGGTGTAGACGGCTCTGCGTCGAATGACACCAGCAATCTGCTGCAAGAAGCCCGTATCGCCTTCCTGCTGGCACGAGTGCGTGATTGTGACCCTACGGTTATGTCAGCAAGGGAGATTTTAGAAGTCGCTACGTTAGGTGGTGCTAGAGTTTTGGGTCGGGATGATATTGGCGCGATCGCTCCTGGCATGTCCGCCGATTTTATTGCCGTTAATGTCGATCACCATCGCTTCTCCGGTGCTCATCATGACATCGTTGCCGCACTCATTTTCTGTCAGGTGGATACGGTGGATTACAGCTTTATTAATGGGAAAAAGGTGGTCGATCGAGGACAGTTAACCACCATTGAACTCCCTACGCTGGTGGAAAAGCATAATCAAATTGCACAGCAACTCGTGGCTGACTAATGTTTAACCAGAAGCTTCCGAGACAGACAGCGGTCTTCCAATGGGCGATCGCAGTACTACCCCTGCGGCATCAACTCATAGAATGACTCTTTGCCCAAATGCTGACCATACTGTTTGACCAGTGCGTTCAGGTTGGTGGAGCGATCAAGGGCGATCCAATCATCCACTGACCCTAAAAAGCACCATCGTTCTACAACAAACGTTCTGATTTGGACATCCTCTAACACAAACTGCATTGTGGGCGAGAAGGAGAGAGACTGAATCAGCGTGGCTCTCATCCTGGTTGCATCGGCGCTGCTGACAGGTAACGCGATTTCCATCAGATTGTCCACATTCTGGTCACACAGATAGACCACAATCTGGTTGTCTTTCACATCTATGATGAAGTCGTCAAGCTTGGCGTACTTTTTCACGCCCTCACGGACGATCGCAACCTCTTCAGGTGTAATGATCTGCGGTGGAATTTTTCGCAGAAACACCTGAGCGCTGGGATGCTCATAAATCTCATAGCCGTCAGGAATGGTATTGACCAGCGTGCCTACTGCCTTCATGGAGAAGAAATACTTGGGCTTTCCCGTTTTGGTTTTCCCCTCATGAAGGTAGTGTTTTCTGCCTCTGCGGTTGGTATATTCAACGCTCATTGCCACTCTCCTTCATGCTGAACGGTTTAGCAGTGGTGGGCAGTGCCCACCCTACGATTCTCAGGCTCATGAATCAAGCGATCTGCAATGACGTTCCAAAGACGTTGGGCTCTGGTAGCGATTCATTGTGCTTTACAGCAGATTCAATCAATAACTCCAAAACCTCTTGAGCATGGGTCAAGGCTTCGCTGTAGGTTTCTCCATACGTGTGGCAAAATTCTCCCCACTCAGGAAGACTGGCGACATAGCACTGATCTTCATCAGACCACTGAATGATGATGGTATAGCGGCTCTTCATGCTTCAGCCTGCTTTCAACAAAAGACTCTTCAACTCTCTAATCTTCTTAGGCATTCCCTACACCCCACACCCTATCCCCTAACCGTGCCTGCGTCATTCAAGATCAGATTAAAGTTCTTTGGCACGCTTTTCAATGGCTTTGGCAATATCTGTCCAAGCCTGGTCACGATCGCCATTCGCTTCATCAAACGTAATCACGGCTTTACCATCTCGCGGTAAGGCTTGCAGATCTTTGAGGACAGGTTCGCTGCTCCACAGACACGGACGAACAATGATGGGAATGATACCCATGCCCTCTGCTTGACGGCGTTCCAGGAAGCGCGGCATCTCTTCTTTGTAAATGAAGCCTGAATTGATGAAGTCGTCACTCACGAGCAGTAAGGCTAAGTGGCAGGTATTGATCGCCTCGTGAATGGCGGGATACCATTCTTCACCCGGTTCAATCAGACGATCGTCCCAGGTATCAATGACTCCACGGCGTTTCAGCCCGCTTAGCATTTTTAACAACTTATCTTTGTGCGGCTCATCAGCACGGGCATAGCTAATGAAGATTTTAGGGGGTTTCATCGTGGGTGTAAGGTCTGGGGCAAATTGACTCAGGCTTTCTTCCCATTGCTGATGTAGAGTTTCACGCAACGGCGCAAAGCCTGCATGGTCAAAGGGGATGGCGTATAAGTTCAGCACCAGATCGAATAAGCTCACTGGATAGTGGGAGGGATTGCAAAAGTCGCCAGGTTTGCACCCACGCAAATCATGGGAGGGGGCTGATGTAGTTTTGCTTTCCAGAACAAGGGAAAGCAGGCGCTTCTTGCTGACTAAACGTGATTGAATCAGGGTTCGATCGTCTCCCAAGGCTGCCCCAGGTTGCTGCCATGCCTGCTGATAGGCAGGTGTATCCAGTACCACGACATAATCATCCGGTTGAACGTGAGCCGCATCGCTCACCAAATAAATGCCCGCATCCCGCAAATCATGCTGGAGGGTTTTAGCCCACGTTTCCTGGTCTGGCACATAGCTGAGGTAGCAACGAGGAGCCGCCCACTGGCGACGGTAGCCTTTGACGTTGGCAAGGTGGGTTTCATAGGTATTCCGCAGGCGGGCGATCGCCTCTTCCCGTTGTAGCCAGCTAGAAGCGGTGGTGCCAATACTGGGCTGTTGCGGGGCAGGGAGATCCACTTTGCTGCCACACTCCTCACAGAAGGCAAAGGTTTTACCTTCTCGACTGCGTTTGGTGACGGTGGCACGCTCTAGGCGGTGATGGTTCTCACAGAGAACGGTTGGGAAGCGGGTGACTTCGACCTCGCGCTGATAGAGGAACTGCTCAAACAGGGTTTGAAACGCGGTGCGCCCGCTGGATGGCATCTGGTTGCCGTAGTAGAGCACCAGTTCAATCTCACCTTCGCGGTCTGCAAGCATGCGAAAGCCGCAGATCTGCCCCGCATCCATTTCGTACTGCGCCTGGTTTTGCCAGTGATTGATGCGGAGAAAGGAGGGCGTATAGCCGAGCAAGACCACCAGCGTGGCGTAGATGTTTTCGACCCGACCGCGCACGATGTAGGAGATGTCATCGCTGAAGGGGGTATCGTCTTGCAGGGGGCGCTTTTGCTTGATGAGTGCTGGAAAGATCAGCAGGGTATCGGCGTCCAGAGTTTCGCGGAAGCAAATGCTGTGTTCGAGGAAGCGCAGCACGGCAGCATCCAGCAAAAGCTGCTGTTCGGACGGCTCGAGCCCCTTAATTTCATCAAAGGCGTAGTTGCCTTTTAGCAGTTCTGCTTCATTGATGGCTCCCAGTTCACGGGGATGTTTGTCTGCCTGGAGGACGATCGACGCTGCCAGACCCACCAGCAGTTCGGGCTTGAGCAGGATGGATTGCTCACCCGCTGAGCTACGCAGGATGCACACATAGCCATGATTCTCCAGATGCCCTACAGCGGTCATCATTTCGGCATCGGTGAACGTCCAGCCTTCCCAGACCTCGGAGGTTTCCGAAACCTCCGAGGTCTCAAGTAGAGCGCGCAACTTCGTCGGGCTGACCAACACGTTTTTACGATCGGGCTGTTCCTTGAGTGCCAGCACGTAGTCCTTAATGCGCTTGAAGGTAACGGTGGTAACGGTGGTGGTCATCTCGTCCCAGGGGATTTGGGCTTTGAGACGCTCCAGCAGTTCTGGTAACCCGTCACCCGTCATGGCGCTGGTGCTGATATAGCCGCCGCTGATGCCGTAGCGCTGGCAGAACTGATCCAGGTCTTGCTGGGAAAGGGCAGGCGCACCGCGATCGACCCGTGCCCCGACCAAGACACTGGGCGGCAGTTGAGCGTTGCCTTTTAGCTGCTCCAGCCAGAACTCTGCTCCTTTGAGTGGGTCTTGACGGTTGCTGGGGTCAAATAAGACCAGCGAAGCATTCACGTGGTCGAGAAAGATGGAGTGGATGGAGCGATACACATGCTGACCCGCCAGATCCCACAGCACCGCTTCGCATTGGGTGCCATCCTCGCGGGTTTTGCCCAGTTCATCAATCACCCAGAACTGCTGACCGTGGGTGGAGGCATGTTCCTTAAATTCGTTGTGCGCCAGCCGATAGCCCAGACCTGTTTTGCCGACACCGGAGTCCCCTACCAGGACAAGTTTGGCTGTAGTGTAGTGGACGCTTTTCTGTGCCTGTCCGAGCAAAAGGCTCTCGTCTAGTTCCCAAACGCGGATGGTGCTGTCTTTTCCCCCCAAGGTTGCCAGGAGGGGTTGGCAAGAATGGAATGCAACAGCAGGAGGCCAAACACTAGCTGAGGATTCTTCTAGCACTGCTACGCAAGTCCAAGTGTCGCAACGCCATAGGCGAACGGTATGATCATCATTACTACCTTTGGACGCTAGCCAACGACCATCGGCGGAAAAGACAGCACAATTCACTCTACCAGAATGACCCTCTAACACCTTTAGTGTTTTACCACTGGCGATTTCCCATAGGCGGAGAGTGCAATCATTTGCTGCTGAGACTAAGCATTCCCCATCGGGAAACCAGGCTACGCTATAAACCGATCCAGTATGTCCTCGGAGCGTTTGCAATAACTGACCGCTAGTGAACTTCCATAGACAAATGGTTTGATCTTTCGCAGCCGAGGCAAGGTGCTGCCCGTCGGGTGACCACGCCACGCTATAGACACTTTCGGTATGTCCTTTGAGCGTTTGCACCATACTGCCGCTAGCAGCATCCCAAAGGCAGATGGATTTATCTAAGGAAGTGGAAGCAAGGTACTGCCCATCGGGTGACCACGCCACGCTGTATATAGCACCAGTGTGTCCTTGCAGTGCTTGCAATGGTTTGCCGCTGGGCGCGTCCCATAAGCGAATGGTTTTATCCATAGAAGCTGAGGCAAGGTGCTTTCCATTGGGTGACCATGCCACGCTGACGACAGAATCAGTATGCTCTTGCAGCACCTGCCACGCTCTGCTGTAAGTAACTTCCCAGAGGCGAATTGTTTGATCGTTTGAAGGCGAGGCAAGCAGTGAACCATCGGGTGACCAGGCAATACGACCGATCCAATCTACATGCCCTCGCCGCAAAAGACGTCGCAGAGTCAGTCCGGGTACGGGCGATTCACCCACCCGCACACCATCGGCAGGTCCACGGTAGTAGTCGGGCAGGTCGGGGAGGAAGGCGGATGGGGGCATGGGGAGAGGGCGATTTTTGTTGCCGTAGTTTGATTATAGGAAAGGGCGTGGGGAAAGGATGAAGGATGAAGGATGAGGGATGAAAAGTAGAGAGAGAAGGGGAGCTACGGGAGGTGGCGGAAAGGGAGTGAGGGTGAGTCATGTTTTACACTGGAAGGGCAATGCAGCTTATTGCACAGGCTAACGCTAACGCTCAAGAGAGGCAAACGTGGAACCCATCATCTATCAAGTTGATGCTATCTGGGACAACGAGGCATCGGTCTGGGTGGCAACGAGCGAAGATGTTCCAGGCTTAGCCACTGAAGCCGATACCATTGAGGCGCTGAGCCAAACGCTGCGGGACTTAATTCCTGATCTGCTGGTGCTCAATCATGTGATTGCTGCTGACTATGCAGGCGCGATCACGGTGCAACTCACCAGCCATCGGCAGGAACTCATCCAGGTAGCATCCTAAATGCCTGCATCACTCACTCCAGCACTCAAGAGGCTTTTGGTAAACGCAGGCTGCTCCTTTGAGCGACAGGGTAAAGGAGATCACGAAATCTGGTACAGCCCCATCACCGATCGTCGCTTTGTTGTCGATAATTTCATCAAATCTCGCCATACCGCAAACGCAGTCTTGAAGCAGGCAGGCTTACCAAAGGCTTTTTAGCTTCCTGGTATCTTCGCTCATCTCTCCTCCTCTCCTATTTCTCCCTCTCCCTCCTCCCCTGCCCCCTCTGCCTTCTGCCCTCTACCCTCTACCCTCTCTCCCCCTGAGGGGTCTCAACCCTTTGCGTAGAGAGCGTAACCTTTAGCACCTTAGATTTATCCCTTCTACGGGTGCTTCACCCGCCGTACCGATGAATCCCATTAGTGCTACCCTTTCACCCGACGATCGCGCCACCATTGCCCAGGCGCTGGAACAGATCCGCGATCGCCTGCCCTTTCTCGTCGATTTGATGGCAGAAGAACGCAAATCGATCCCCAAAATGGGCGACAAAAGCCGCACCTTCGTTAACAAGGCATTGGATATGGCAAGCAAAAATGCCGAGTTCCTGCCGCGATCGTTTGATGTCGAAGAAATGCGAAAGGATGTGCGCTTGTTTGACGATCTGTCGTCCCTATCGCTCTCGCTGACGCAGTTGCAAGATCTGGTGGATGACACCTGCATGGCACTGGGCAATGAGGCGTACACTGCCGCCTTGACCGTCTACACCTACGCCAAAACCACTGGACAAAAGACTGATGGCTTAGAACCGCTGGTGGATGAGATGCGCCAACACTTTCGCAAACCCCGCAAAGCCAAGACCAAAGCTGCCGCGATCGCTGGCTAAACGACTTCCAATAATCCCTTCATGGTAGGGACACAGCATTGCTGTGTCCCTTTTCTATGCTGGACTCCATTTATTGTGTTCGGAGGCCAATGAATGGAGTGCTGAGGTAAATTGATCGAGCGCTGAGGCCAATGAATGGAGTTCCCGCTCTCCGTTGATTGCGTTCCAAAGTCAATGGATGGAGTGCTGCCTCTCCGTTGATTGCTCTTTAAGGTGAATTAATGGAGTTCCAGGGACAATTATTGAGTCCTCCCTCTCCGTTGATTGAGTTCTCAAGTTAACGGATTGAGTTCAGACGTCAATGAGTGGAGTGCGGCAGTCAATGGGTGGCGATCGTAGACCCTTTTTACCTTCAAACGATGCGGCGATCGTGCCATCACCCCTGCTCCCCCTGCCTCTTCTCTCCCCTCTCTTACCGTTCCGTCTCCGTCGCCAGCCATGCACGTAAAACCTCAGCGACTGTCCATGCCTGCGCGATACAGCCCTGCGGTTTCATGGGCGCATCGCCATCAAAAATTTCGCTGAGATTACCGATTCCGTGCGCGTTGAAGTGGTTTGCCATTGGTTCGAGAAACGCGCGGGCTTTGATGGAATCGCCATAAACGCGGAGGTGTGCCAGCACAAAGGGACCAATGAGCCACCCCCATACGGTGCCTTGATGGTAAGCTCCGTCGCGCTGAAGTTGGTCGCCACCGTAGAGGCTCTGGTAGTCAGGATGATTGGGATCGAGCGATCGCAATCCGTGTGATGTCAACAACGCCCGTCCGCAGGCATCGACGATCCCTTTCTGTTGCGCTGCTGTTAACGGACTTTCGGGGAGCGAGACGGCAAACAACTGATTGGGTCGTAGGGACGCATCATCGCCATCGGGGCCATCGAGGACATCGTAGCAGTAGCCCAGTTCGGGGTGCCAAAAGCGCGAGAAGCGTGCCAGGGTACGATCGGCCATCGCTTCGTATTCCTGATGGGGTTTGCCGACGATGCGGGCAAGCTTCGCCATCGTCCGTAAGGCGTTATACCACAGGGCATTTACTTCAATGGGCTTACCAATGCGCGGTGTAACGACCCAATCGTCTACTTTGGCATCCATCCAGGTCAACTGCACACCGATTTCGCCTGCATACAGCAACCCATCTGCCGAATCGAGGTGAATGTTGTAGCGGGTGCCGCGACAGTGCCAATCCACAATGTCGGCCAGCACCGGGAATAATTCCTGCACGAGATCGTCATCTTCGGTCACCCCGTAGTAAGCGCGGACGGCTTCAAAGAACCACAGCGTGGCGTCTACGGTATTGTATTCGGGCATTTCGCCTGCGTCGGGAAAGCGATTAGGAATCATGCCCTGATTGACGTGACGGGCATAGGTACGCAAAATCGATCGCGCAATTTCAGGCCGACCTGTGGCAAGGGTGAGTCCCGGCAGGCTAATCATGGTGTCGCGACCCCAATCGCTAAACCAGTGATAGCCTGCAATGATGGTTTTGCCGTGCGGTTCTTCGGGGGTTGATCGCTGCACGATAAACTGATCGGCTGCTAACACCAACTGGTCAGCAAAGGCGGGAATGTCTTTAGTATCAACGGGACGATTGCTATGCCAGAGTCCCAACAGCTTGTGTTCATAGGCGCGACGAATTTTGAGCGCGGTTTCGCCATCGCGTTCGGGCCTGCGTTCTGTACTGGCAATCATGGTGAGCGCTTCACCTGGTTGCAGCGTGGCTTGAAAGGTGGCGGCATGGAGATGATCGTCATGATCATTCAAACCCCGATCGCGCTCGGCAGTCAGTTCAAACCCGTAGTACCAGTCGTGAGCAGCCGTCACATCAGCACGATCGCTGGTGAGATAAAGCTGGGTTGCTTCGGGGTAAGCAGAGACGTAGACACCATGCTCTGCGGGTACGATGGTCATGCGCCAACCGTTGCCCACGGTGTTGCTGTGGTAATCCCGGTAGTTTACTAATGCTTTCAGGGTCAGGGTCAGGGGTTGGGAGCCGCGTATCAATTGATAATACACATAGGTCGTGTTGGCACCGGGTTGCATCCACACCCGCTTCTCTAGCAACGCGTCTGCACACGCATACTGCCAGGTGGGAATGCTGCCCTCTAAAACAAAGCGTTCTACATGTCGATAGCCGTGGGGGCCAATGGTGCCGTCTGCCCAGCGGTTGGCATGTAGGGGGTAGAAGCGATCGCCATACAGTGCCGTATCGTCCAGCTTTGCCAGCATGAGGGTTCGTCCCAGAGGAGGCTGCAAAGCTGCCACCAGAAACCCATGATAGCGACGGGTTAACAGTCCCGCTATTGTGCCCGAAGCATAGCCACCAATGCCATTTGTGACCAACCATTCGCGTGTTTGTGCCTGGTCAAAGTCACCGCAGACTTCACGCCCGAAGTTTATCCCCACTGGCATAACTGCCTCTCCCTTGAAGTCTTCATCGCCCATTTTGCCTTAAACACCCCTCGATCGTGGCGTGATTGCAACTCTGACACCAAACTTTAGAGTCACTAAACTCTAGATCGTAGGCGTGAGGCATGAAGAATAAAACCCTTAATTTTTCCTGAGTACAGGGTAGAGTAAGGCTTAATTCAATTTCAACTGCTATAGAGAGGATGTTGCACAATGATCAGAATTCCGATTAAGCACGGGTTTGTCTTGGCTGCACTGGCGATCGCGCTTGCCTTTTGCATCCATTTTCTGCAAGCAACACCCGCCCTCTCTGCTACGGAAAGCGCTGACGCTGCTCCATTCAGCCAGCTTGATGCTCCAGTCGTCGATCGCGACTCTGAACTCGTCGCTACCGCTGCTCAACCTCCCAAGCTAGTGCCAGCCGTCCTCGGCGGGAAGCCAGTCTACGTCTTGTACACCACTCAACCTAACGACGTTATTCTGGTGCGCTGTTACCCCACTTATCAACCATCGTTAGACGTAAAACCAATGGGCGGACAACCTAAGCAGAAAGAAGGAACGCTGACGTGTAAACCAGGTAATGCAATGTAGGTGGAAGGCAGGGAGGCAAGAGGGGGCGAGGGAGGCAGGGGGGGCGAGGGAGGCAGGGACGCGAAAGGCGAAAGGGTTGTTTTATGCTTCCTAACTTCTGGCTCTTTAACTCAAAACTCAAAACTCATAACTACTCCCTTTCCTCATCCCCTGCTTCCTCCGCCTCCTCCGCTTCCCCTGCGTCTGCTTCCTCCCCGCCTTACCCCATCCCCTTCTCCAACTTCTGTGCCCGTTCTGACATGAATTAGTCACAATTCACTGCATAATGATGGCTCAGTTAATTTATCCAACCGAGGCAGTCATGGGTCGCGCCAAAAAAGTTGTGCTGGCATACTCAGGCGGAGTCGATACCTCCGTCTGCATTCCCTACCTGAAGCACGAATGGGGAGTGGAAGACGTCATTACCCTCGCGGCTGATCTGGGGCAGGGGGATGAACTGGAACCTGTGCGGGAAAAGGCGCTCAAGTCTGGTGCGTCTGTGTCGCTGGTTGCCGATGCAACGGCAGATTTTGTCAAAGATTACGCCTTTCCTGCGATTCAGGCGAATGCCCTGTACGAAAATCAGTATCCGCTTTCGACCGCGCTGGCTCGACCGCTGATTGCCAAGCTGCTGGTGGATGCTGCCGCTGAATATGGTGCAGATGCCGTAGCGCATGGCTGTACCGGAAAGGGGAATGACCAGGTACGCTTTGATGTGGCGATCGCCGCCCTCAACCCAGACATTAAAGTGCTGACCCCTGCGCGCGAGTGGGGCATGAGCCGCGAAGAAACGATCGCTTACGGAGAGCGGTTTGGCATTGAATCACCTGTGAAAAAATCCTCGCCCTATAGTATTGATAAGAATTTGCTGGGTCGCGCGATCGAGGCCGGGCCGCTGGAAGATCCCTGGACGGAGCCGCCAGAGGATGTGTACACCATGACGGCACCGATCGCGCAAGCTCCTGACCAGCCCGAATATGTGGAAATTGGCTTTGAGCAAGGCATCCCCACCAGCCTGAATGGTAAGCCCACAGAGCCAGTGGCGCTGGTGACGGAACTCAACCAGATTGTCGGTGCCCACAGTGTGGGACGCATCGACATGATTGAGAACCGTCTGGTTGGCATTAAGTCGCGAGAAGTGTACGAAACGCCTGCCCTGTCCGTGCTGATTCAAGCACACCGAGATCTGGAAAGCCTCACCCTCACGCCCGACCTGATCCACTACAAGCGCGGCATTGAAGACACCTACTCCAAGTTGGTCTACAACGGTCTCTGGTACAGCCCCCTCCGCGATGCCCTGGATGCGTTTGTGAAAAAAAGCCAGGAGCGAGTGACGGGAGCCGTGCGCGTCAAGCTATTTAAGGGCGGCTCGATCGTGGTGGGGCGCAAATCAGCCCACTCCATCTACAGCCCCGAACTGGCAACCTACGGGGCTGAAGATACCTTCGACCACAAAGCGGCAGAGGGCTTCATCTACGTCTGGGGTATGCCTACCCGCGTTTGGGCACAGACGGGAAGATATTAGAAGGGGCTGACAAACGCTGGGTTGAAGGCAACGACGCAACGCATGGGATCAATGGATGACGCATTGAGCCTGTATGATGGGCGGTGAAAATGCTTGGGCGATCGTCCAGCGTTCACACACTAGCCTTAAGTCCCAGTGCATGGGTGATCAACACTTGCGGGAGAGTCTCAAACACTCGTGAGAGAGTCTCAGATACTTATGGGAGAGTGTTTAATACTCGTGAGAGTGTTTTTGATACTCGTTGATGAGTGATCAACACTCGTGGAAGAGTCTCAACTACTTGTGGATGAGTCTTTAATACTCATTGATGAGTGATCAACACTCGTGGAAGAGTCTCAACTACTTGTGGATGAGTGATCAACGCTCGTGAATGAGTCCTAGATACTCGTGAGCGAGTCTTTGATACTCGTGCGTGAATGATCAACATTCGTCGATGAGTCTTTGATAGTCGTGGGCGAGATTTACCATTAGGGCTGACGCAAACCTCGGAGGTTTCAACAAGCGTCAAGCATCGTCACTAACGCAGCTGCTTAAACCTCCGAGGTTTTGATTGAGTTCTACCCACGCTCAATTAGGATAGCTTCAGGTTTGAGACAAGGAAGCTGGAAGCAAACGGAGCATGGACAAGCAAACAGCGTCAACCGATCGTGCCGAGCTTTCTGCATCCGAGGAAACGGACTGGCTCGATCGCACAAAACGCATTCTAAGTACACGTCACCACAAAAGGGGTACGGAATTCAAGCTGCCGTGGCATGAACTGGTTTAGGGTCACATTTTGCCATTATTTTTGCGACTGACTTAGTTGTCCAGTTGAAGGGGTGAGCATGAGCCTTCCATTCAGCAATGAACGCTTGTAGACGTTCTGCTAAAGCTTGCTTGTCCTTGAGATTAGCGATTTTTAACCG
>JAHHIE010000037.1 GCA_019358945.1 Stenomitos rutilans HA7619-LM2
TACTTCAACTGGATTTGGCAACACAGCCGACTCAAAAACACTGCTGCTCAACGAGCAGGATTAACGACGCGATCGTGGCATTGGCATGACATTGCCACCTATCCCACATTAATCTAATGCACTGCCGGGGGCTTGACCCGATGCAGTCCTTTTTGTGATTCGTTATCCTGGAGTAGGTCATAAGAAGCTTCCGGCTTTTGGTTGCGTTGCTTGCATGCCCAAGATAAAGGCGCATCGATCAATAAAGAACATGCTAAGCGACCCGACATGGGTTATCATGGTTCTTCTGAGCTACTAATTTGTCCAAATTTAGCTTTCCTGCCAGCGACTGGAGGAGGCGTGGGTGTAGGCAGCACGCTTTGGCGTGCTTATACATCGACAGGAGGCAAAATTTTACGGAGATAACTACCAGGAAACGATTCGCATGGTCAATCAGGAAACGACAGAAATAGATGTTGGCTTTACCCACGAGGATTTCGCTGCCCTACTTGACAAGTACGACTATCACTTCAGCCCTGGTGATGTGGTCGCTGGAACGGTGTTTAGTCTTGAGCCAAGGGGCGCACTGATTGACATTGGCGCGAAAACGGCAGCTTATATCCCCATTCAGGAGATGTCAATCAACCGGATTGATGGCCCTGAAGAGGTGTTGCAGTCCAACGAGACACGCGAGTTTTTCATCCTTGCTGACGAGAACGAGGATGGACAGCTAACCCTCTCAATTCGACGTATTGAGTACATGCGTGCTTGGGAACGGGTGCGGCAGCTTCAAGCAGAAGATGCAACCGTGCGATCGAGCGTCTTTGCGACGAACCGAGGTGGTGCGTTGGTACGAATTGAGGGCCTGCGTGGGTTTATCCCTGGCTCTCACATTAGTACTCGCAAACCGAAGGAAGATCTGGTTGGTGAGGAGCTGCCACTTAAGTTTCTAGAGGTCGATGAAGAGCGCAATCGCCTTGTCTTGAGCCATCGTCGCGCCCTGGTTGAGCGTAAGATGAATCGCTTGGAAGTTGGTGAAGTGGTGATTGGGACCGTTCGCGGAATCAAACCATACGGTGCCTTTATTGATATTGGTGGCGTAAGCGGCTTGCTCCACATCTCTGAGATTTCTCACGATCACATTGATACACCTCACAGTGTGTTTAATGTGAATGATGAAGTGAAAGTGATGATCATTGATTTGGATGCAGAACGTGGTCGTATCTCACTGTCTACTAAACAACTGGAGCCTGAACCTGGTGATATGGTGAAGAACCCGCAGGTTGTGTATGACAAAGCTGAGGAGATGGCAGCCAAATATCGTGAACAAGTGCTTGCCGCTCAGCAGCAACCGCAACAAACGATCGCGATTCCCGTGCCAGAAATTGAGCTGGAAGAGCTTCCTTCTGCCGTTGAGTAGGCTGATTTGGTTGGATTGAATCGTCACAGAGCGCTCGGCTATAGTTGCTGATCGCTCTGCCGTAAAGAGGGTGAATTCCCTCTTTTTTTATGAGCAACTTTTAGAAGGCTTGTTGATTGGGAGCAGTTTGATTGGTCACCATTCAATGCGGTAACGTGCAATTTCCATCAATCGAGGCCGTACTGTTTGACAAGGACGGTACTCTGGCTGATTCGCACGCGTTCTTACGCAGTTTGGGTCAAAAGCGATCACGCGTGATTGACGCGCGGATTCCAGGTGTTCAAGAACCACTGCTGATGGCCTTTGGGCTGGATGGGGATCGATTGAACCCAGCAGGCTTATTAGCCGTCGGCACGCGCCTGGAAAACGAAATCGCGGCAGCCGCCTATGTCGCCGAAACGGGGCGTGATTGGATCGAGGCAATGACGTTGGTGCGATCGGCCTTTGTGGAAGCAGACCGAGTGTTTCAGCGTAAAGCAGATAATACGCCTCTGTTTGCAGGCGCAGGCGATGTGCTACAGGCGCTGTCCATAGCTGGTCTCAAAGTCGGCATCGTCTCAGCCGATACGACTGAAAATGTCAGTGATTTTGTCGCACGCTATGAGCTTAAAGCCTGGATTCAAGTTGCACTTGGGATTGATCAGGGGCCTGGAAAGCCCGATCCCACTGTTTTCTATCAAGCGTGTGCTGCTTTAAACGTGCCACCTGAGCGAGTGCTTTCGATTGGAGACTCGGCGGCTGACATCGAAATGGCAAAGGCGGCTAACGCGGCTGGTTGTGTGGCAGTGACTTGGGGGTGGACGCAACGCGAGCGCCTCCGTCAAGCTGATGTATCGATCGCCAGCTTCTTAGATATCCAGATTCTGAAGTAATTAGAAGCCACAAACACAGAACACTCTGGCTTTCGCCCCTTTTGACAGTTCTTATCCTGCATTCTCTTTTTCTGCCTGCTACCCTTAAATGCTGCTCATCAAAGTGCGGAATTCCTCTCAGGTTCAAGTGGTATAATCTGCTGAACTTACCAAAAAGTTCACAGAACTTGGCACAACTTTCACGAGTGGCCGCTTTTGAGTCATCTTATATTCGTTTTATAATCTTTCGCCAGAGAGGATTGACGCTTGTCCCGACGCTACCTTTTTACTTCTGAATCCGTTACCGAAGGTCATCCCGACAAAATCTGTGACCAAATCTCAGACACGATTTTAGATACCCTCCTGGCGCAAGACCCTCAAAGTCGAGTTGCGGCTGAGGTGGTTGTCAATACGGGTCTCGTATTGATCACGGGTGAAATCACCTCTAAAGCAACGGTGAATTATATTGAGCTTGCACGGCAAAAGATTGCTGAAATTGGCTACTCCGGAAGTGATAGCGGGTTTTCAGCCCACAGCTGCGCGGTGTTGATTGCGTTGGATGCTCAATCCCCCGATATTGCTCAAGGTGTTGATGCCGCTCATGAGACCCGTGAACAGGCCAGTGATGAAGAGCTTGACCTTATCGGTGCTGGTGACCAGGGGATCATGTTTGGGTTTGCTTGTAACGAAACGCCAGAGTTGATGCCGCTGCCAATTTCATTGGCGCATCGGGTTTCACGTCGGTTAGCCACTGTTCGCAAGACTGGTCAGTTGCCGTATCTGCGTCCAGATGGAAAAACTCAGGTGACGGTGCTATACGAAGATAACCGCCCGATCGGGATTGACACCATTCTGGTCTCTACTCAGCACACAGCGACGATCGGCGATTTTACTGATGAAGCGGCTGTGCAGGCAAAAATTAAAGAAGATCTGTGGTCGCTGGTGGTACAGCCTGTCTTCCTGGACATCGACGTGAAGCCTGATCAGAACACGCGCTTTCTAGTCAACCCAACAGGCAAATTTGTCATTGGTGGCCCTCAAGGAGATTCAGGGCTGACGGGACGCAAGATTATTGTTGATACCTACGGTGGCTACTCGCGGCATGGGGGCGGTGCGTTTTCAGGTAAAGATCCTACAAAAGTCGATCGCAGTGCGGCTTATGCTTGCCGTTATGTTGCAAAAAATATTGTGGCAGCAGGTTTGGCTGATCGTTGCGAAGTGCAGCTTAGCTATGCGATCGGGGTGGCGCGTCCCGTCAGTATCATGATTGACACATTTGGCACGGGTAAGACCAGTGACGATCGCTTGTTGGAATTAGTCAACGAACATTTTGAACTGCGTCCTGCTGGTATTATTCAAACGTTTAACCTGTGCCATCTGCCAGGAGAGCGCAACGGTCGCTTCTATCAAGACGTTGCAGCATATGGACATATGGGGCGAACTGACCTGGATCTACCCTGGGAGCAGCTCGATAAGGCTCCGCTTCTAAAAGCTGCCCTAACAGAATCACTGTCGATGCAGCATTAGACCCTGGTAGTCTAGTGGCAAATTAAGTGATGAGTAGCAAATAAGATTCTTCTAGCGGCTGGCGTCACCAGCCGCTTTTTTGGGTCAAACTGCCTGTCAGGATCAATCCTATGGCGTTGTTCTGGATTAACCAATCAGCACTTTTAGTGGTTTGGTCTGCTTCTTAATGGCCTCAGTGTGTTGTAGGTTAGTGACCAATCTTTTGAGTTCATTCTCCTGTAACGGGCGTCTGGGAGGGATACGAGATCTCAGTTAAGCTAAGGTGAATACAAAAAGCAAGACTAGAAAGGTATCCTTCGCGGATTAACCTTCTCATTTTTTAGTCACGTCTGTTTTATCATGACTCGATGCTTTAAACAGAAGCTTCAGCCTGGCTGTTAGCGACCCTGTTAACAGCTTTAACAAGCTCTGCGAGAGCGATCAGCCGCAAATTATATGGATCTCTACTGCACTCGTCCAGGCTGTCCACATCCTGTAAATGCCTTTGCTGACTTGGATCAACAAGCCACGCTGAAGACAGTGCCACAAAAATATTGCACCACTTGTGGCATGGAATTAATCCTGGTTGGGCGCTACCTGCCGCTGAAGCTATTGGGCCAAGGTGGATTTGGGGCCGCTTTTCTGGCGCGCGATCGCTACACGCCCGCCATGCGCCTCTGTGTGGTTAAACAATTCTTACCGTCTGGGACTCTCAGCCCAGCCCAACTTCAAATCGCACAGCAGCTTTTTGAGCGCGAGGCCGAAGTGCTGGAACAACTTGGGAATACGCATCCACTCATTCCTGACCTGTTTGCCTTTTTTGAATTGACGATCGCCACCACTCAACCGGGCAAACAGGACAAGTTTTTTTACCTTGTGCAAGAGTATATTGACGGGCAGACGATGGAAGAGGAGGCTATCCAAAAAGGCACGCTTCCATCTGATGATGTCAGGGCGAT
Organism: Stenomitos rutilans HA7619-LM2; assembly: GCA_019358945.1. GTDB lineage: Bacteria > Cyanobacteriota > Cyanobacteriia > Leptolyngbyales > Leptolyngbyaceae > Stenomitos > Stenomitos rutilans. Next base: position 4,716 of record JAHHIE010000037.1, read on the forward strand.
GCTAAAAGAAATTTTGGAGGTGCTGACCTTTGTCCATGAAAACGGCTCCATCCACCGAGACATTAAGCCGTCTAACATCATGCGCCACTGCAATGGTCGCTTTTACCTGCTGGATTTTGGTGCTGTCAAGCAAGCAACTAAAGGGGCGGCAACGGGACGGTCCACAGGCATATACTCACTGGGCTTTGCGCCACCAGAGCAGATGGCAGGTGGTGAGGTGTATCCCTCTAGCGATCTCTATGCCCTGGCTGTAACTTGCCTGATGCTACTCACAGGGAAGCAACCGAATGAACTGTTTGATTCTTACAGCAACACCTGGACATGGCGTAGCGAAGCGCCGGGTGTGAATCGGTCGCTTGCCGATGCACTCGATCGCATGCTGTTGCCCACGCCCAACCAGCGGTTTCAAACGGCAGAAGCGGTGTTGGCTGCTTTGAAACCCCCTGCTAAGCCCCGCACAGGCCGATCGTCCACTCCTTCAAAACGCGCCGTATCGCCTGCACCATCGCCCCCAACCGCGCCACCCCAACCTCAAGTTCAGTCTGCTGCCCCAGTGGTTGCCCCTTCGGGAACGCCTCAGTCGGTAGCCTCCCAGTCGATTAAGGTGTCTAGGGGGCGCAGCACGATCGCACCTTTCTCAACCATTGAGTTGCTAGGTGGAGCTGCGTTCACAGGGTTTGAAGGGGGCCTGTTGGCGATTGCGCTGGTGAGTCTCTTGGGCACCTCTCTCCTCAGCGGTGGCTTTTGGTTGATGTTGCTGATAGGGCTGATTTTTCTTCAGTCGCGTCGCACGATCGAACGGGTTGATTTGTTGATTGCAGCAGGGGCAACACTGGCGATCGTGCTGTTGGTACCGCCACTCCATCACGTTGTGGCAGCGCTAGGCGGAAACGTGTGGGTCACAGTTGTAGTCATTGCTGGCTTGGTAGGGCTGGTGGCGATCGCGGCAACGGCGCTGTTTCGGATCATTTTTAACTTGCTGTCTACCTTTCTTTAAGGCAACTCAGCATACGATTATGCCAGAGGCAGGGGCGTTTAGCCTTGAGGTCTGAACGCAGACAAACAGACGGCTCAATGGGCATCGGTGGGCACAAAGGAATTTATGGCACAAAAGAACGATACAACGGCATTGCTTCTGGCGTTTCTGGTGACAGCCGGACTCATTGGAGGAGGCTTTTGGTGGTTTACGCAGCGATCGGGCAGTGACCTGAGCAAACTGCTGCCCACAACCACCCCCTCAAGTCAGCCTGATGATGGCAAGCCGACCGTGCCATCCACGAATAACCCCAATGCTCAAACAACCGCTAAAGGCTTTACTGAGGTGCAGAATGTTCCCTCTGGTTTGTTTAGCTACGGCGGCAGCACCACCTGGGCACCCATGCGGCTGATCGTTGATCCGGTCATTCAGTCAACGCGTCCAGAGTTTCGACTGCGCTACGTCGATCCGATCTCTGGAGCACCGGGTTCGGGGATGGGCATCAAGATGGTCATACAGGATGAAATTGCGTTTGCTCAGTCTTCACGTCCTGTATCGGATCAGGAAAACCAGTTGGCAGCGCAGAGAGGCGTGAAGCTCAAGCAAATACCTGTGGCGATCGATGGCATTGCGATCGCGGTGAATCCCAGTCTGGAGCTTCCAGGGTTGACGATCGATCAGGTCAAAGGCATTTATATCGGCACGATTACCAATTGGAATCAAGTTGGCGGCCCCAATCTAGTCATTCAACCGTTTGAGCGACCCCCTACCGCAGGCGCAGGCACGATCGAAGTACTGCTGGGTGACAGCAAAACAGGGGTCAATGTCCAGGAGGTTGCCACGACAACAGCGGGCTTGCGGAAACTGGCAACCAACCCAGGTGGAGTCTACTTCTCTACCGCTACAGAACTGGTGCCCCAATGTACCGTCAAACCTGTGCCGATCGCGCGGCAACCGGGGCAGTTTGTGCCACCTTACCAGGAGCCACTAGTTGCACCAGGTAATTGTCCTGCTCAGCGCAACAAGATCAACACGAATGCCTTTCAGAGCGGACAGTATCCGCTCACGCGCAACCTCTTTGTAGTGGTGAAACAGAATGGTGCGGCTGAGCAGCAAGCGGGAGAGGCGTATGCAAACTTTCTGCTCACCCCTCAGGGCCAAAGCCTGATTAAAAAAGCAGGTTTCGTTAGCATTCGTTGAGCGGAAATAGGGTGTTTAGGACTTACGCATTTGCCCCAAGCCCCCAATTCTGGAGGCTTTAATTGGTTTGGTTCCCCCTTTCTTGTAGCTTGCTTCCCGAAGGGTATGCCCAAAGGGCTATGAATTAGGGGCTAGAGGGCGAAAGATTGACCGCTTTTGCGTAAGTCCTAGTGCTCATACCGATTTAAAGAATGACGGCTACAGATCGGTAGGGGCAAGGCAAGGCATTGCCCCTACAGGATGTGTCGCATTTTCAATTCAAATTGGTATCACTTGATCGCTGGCAGCGCTGCACAAGCGGTTGACCTTCACGCTGACAGATCCAAAGCTGCAGGGGGTGCGTATCTCTTTCTAGATTCGCTTGTCACGGATTTTGCCTCATGCCAGAGCTAATGGGCTTGTAGAGCCATCTTGGGCAATGAGTTAAACCGCAGGCACTCTACTTAATAAGACTTACGCAAATGCGGTCATCTTTCGCCCCCTAGCCCCCAATTTTTGGGGGAACAGAGCCAATTAAAGCCCCCAGCATTGGGGGTTTGGGGGCAAGTGCGTAAGTCCTACTCAATCAATTGCGATCGCGGCCTTAAAGATCAGGTCTATGGGTTTCAAGGGTGACTCCCTATTGCCCTCATTGATCTGGCTCTTGCGATCGTCACTGGATTGAGGTCGATCGTGCTGGCTAAAAGTGGTGTGCTTGAGGCCATCTGCATGGTGGTCACAATCAGGCACGACTGTATGAGCTGTACACAAGTCGAATGACACACCCTTCAGGAGAACCCTTATGAATCAGGAACAAAGACTGCTACCGGAAGCGACAGCTCGTCGCAGCAAGCGTTGGTCGCGCCGTGACATGCTGAAAACAGGTGCGGTTGCGGGCGCTGCTGGTGCGATCGGGTTACCTGCGATCGTCAAGCGGGTTGAGGCCGCTTCTCCCTCTGCCACGATGAACGATACCAAGGTGTTAAATGGCGCTCTATTTTATGAGCATCAAGCGATTTGGGCCTATGGGTTTGCTGCGGGCAAACTGTCTAGCACGAGTATTGGTAAAGCTGTCCTTGCGGTAGCTTTGGCAAACCAGGCCGATCACAAAAAGCACCGCGATACCTTAACCGCCGTCATTAAGCAGCTAGGTGGTACGCCTGCTGAAGCACAAAAGCAGTACGATGTCTCGTCTTATCTCAAGGCAGGTGAAGGTGCCCTTGACTCTGATGTCAACATTGCCAAGCTAGCACTGGCGCTGGAAACCGATGCCGCGATCGCCTATGGTCGTGAAATCGCCAAACTGAAAACGCCTGCGCTGATTACGGCAGGTGCCAGCATTGGTGCAACAGAAGCGTCTCACGCCACGTTGATTCGCTCTACGTTTAAGTCTCTGGGTGTTGATCTTGCTGTTATCCCAGCTTCTTTTGTAAGTGCCGATACCCGCAGCGAATGGGTGCTGAAGGTTTAGCTTACTGCGCGATCGCTAGGGGCTGTCATCAATTACTAATGCACATGACTCGCAGCGAGGGTTCCAGCCCCTAGCCTTGTTTGTTAGAACGGGCGCGGTAAGGCTGATACTCAAGGGTTTTGAGCTCAATTGATGACGCGCCCTAGCTCAGACGAGGCAACCGTGTTCGGGTAAGGGGTGAAGAGCTTAATTTTCGCCCCTTCTACCCTGTGCCTTTTGCCTTCTACCTTCTACCCATTGGTGACAAGGTAAGAGATTAAGCTGAAAGTCAAGCCATTATCTTGATGGCTTCGTTGCTTTGCTCACCCGTCCAAGATTAAAAGTCAGGCTAACGGCATGGAAACCCGTTGTAGACTTTGCCGTCCCAAAGGGTAACGGGTTAAAAGACTCTTGTAGTCCTCCTTTCCCTACTCCTCTAAAGAGGACTTCATTCTATTAGCCCACACGTTCAGTGCATAGCGGGGCAGACGATCGCTAAAAGATTTGTCGTTAGTCAACCAGGATTAAACGGTTAGGCTTTTAGCCTGCATGACTGGGCTTAGAACTAGCTCAACTGAGCTTAGAGATGGCACGACTGAGTTTTGAGCCTACATGACTAGGCTTGGAGATAGCACGACTGAGTTTTGAGATGGCACGACTGGCCTTGAAGATGGTACGACTGAGCTTAGAACTAGCATGACTGAGTTTTGAGCTTGCGTGACTGAGCTTGGATATAGCACGACTGAACTTGGAGATGGCATGACTGAGTTTAGAACTAGCACGACTGAGTTTAGAACTAGCACGACTGAGCGTTGAGGTCGAGAGGTCGAGCTTAAAGCTTGAAAGGTCGAGGGTTGCCGTTAGAAAACCGAGGTTTAAGCTCAAAAGCGCCTGCCTTCTGCCTCTGAACTCCTGCTCCTGACTCTCATCGGCTAACGCTCTGGCAGTCTGTCCCCTGAATTCTGTCTCTCTACAAAGCTCTCCTGATTGTGTACGGTTAGCTCATTCACTTGCCTCGATTCGCCAACAACTGTCGATCGAATCACCCGTTGGGCGCAGAAAGCTGGTAGCGTTTGAGCAAGACCTGATGCAGACCTTGAGGGAGAGCGAGACTCAACATGCGAATTTTGTTTGTTGCCGCAGAAGCAGCGCCGATCGCGAAAGTTGGCGGGATGGGGGACGTCGTGGGGGCGCTTCCCAAAGTGCTGCGAAAAATGGGCCACGATGTGCGGATCTTTCTGCCCTACTACGGTTTTCTACCCGACAAAATGACGGTGCCTAAAGAGCCGATCTGGTCGGGAAATGCCATGTTTCAGAGTTTTGATGTGTACGAAGCGGTGCTGCCTGGGACGGATGTGCCGCTATATCTCTTTGGGCATCCTGCCTTTCTGCCAAGGCATATCTACGCTGGGGATATGGAAGAGTGGCGCTTTACGCTCTTTGCTAACGGAGCGGCTGAATTCGCCTGGAACTACTGGAAGCCCGACATTATGCACTGCCACGACTGGCACACGGGCATGATTCCCGTCTGGATGCACCAGTCGCCCGATATTTCGACCGTCTTCACCATTCACAACCTGGCGTATCAGGGGCCGTGGCGCTGGAAGCTGGAGCAGATGACCTGGTGCCCGTGGTATATGCAAGGGCATAACACAATGGCAGCAGCGGTACAGTTTGCCGATCGCGTCAACACCGTCTCGCCCACCTATGCCCAGCAGATTCAAACTGCGGCCTATGGCGAATCGCTGGAAGGATTGCTGTCGTTTATTAGCGGTAAGCTATCTGGGATTGTGAACGGCATTGATGTTGAGTCATATGATCCAACGATCGACAAGAGCCTGACGCAGACTTTTACAGCCGACACGCTCGATCAGCGCAAAGCTAACAAGATTGCTCTGCAAGAAGAGGTTGGATTGGAAGTTAATTCGGGTGCCTTTTTGATTGGCATGGTCACCCGACTCGTCGAACAGAAGGGTCTGGATCTGGTACTCCAGGTTTTGGATCGCTTTATGGCGTATACCGATGCTCAGTTTGTGCTTTTGGGTACGGGCGATCGCTACTACGAAACTCAAATGTGGCAGTTGGCCTCGCGCTATCCAGGTCGTATGTCTGTGTATCTGCTATTTAACGAAGCCTTGTCGCGCCGGATTTATGCAGGCAGCGATGCATTCTTGATGCCGTCTCGTTTTGAGCCATGCGGCATTAGTCAAATGCTGTCGTTGCGGTATGGTTGTGTGCCGATCGTGCGTCGTACAGGTGGGCTGGTTGATACCGTTGAACCGCACGATCCTGCCAATGATAAAGGGACGGGCTATGCGTTCGATCGCTATGAACCGCTCGACCTTTACACTGGCATGGTGCGGGCATGGGAAGGCTTTCGGTTTAAAGACGCGTGGCGCAAACTGCAACAGCGAGGCATGGCAGCAAACTTCAGTTGGGATAAATCCGCCGTTGAATATAACAAGCTGTATCATGATGTGCTGGGATTGCCTCTCGAAGAGACGAAGCTGCCCACACTAACCGCGCTGACATCACAACACGCCTCTTGAGCAACAAATGGCTGAATTCTAGAAGCGAAAAGCCTGTAGAAAGAACCAGCATCAGCGTGGACAGAGACTAAATCGTCTGATTCTGGTCTTGCTTTCAGCACTGCCACGACAGAAACTTTCTGTATTGGTTGGTGTCATTAAACCTATCGCGTTTCTCTTTCGCTACTCCATGTCAACGCCTTTTTCTCAACGGTGGGCTGTACTGCTCGCCATGCCTCTGGCCCTTAGCACCCCTGTCATTCACCTGGCGACTGCAACAGCCGCTAACCATCATCTGACTGCAACCGTTCAATTACCCCTTCAAGACGCGTTTGGAGCACCTACGCTTGTGGCAGAGCGATCGTCTAGTTTGATCACACGGCGATCGACTAGCCTGCTCGCCCAGCGATCGCGCATTCAGCGAGTGCGGTTTGCTCCTGGCGCAGATTCTGCCACGATTAAAACGAGCGTTTTGAATGGAACGCGAGACCTGTATCTTGTCGGTGCCCAAAAAGGGCAGATAATGAGCATCCGCATCGTCTCATTGGAAGACAACGCAGTGTTTGATATCGTTGCACCACCCAATGGCGCAGGCAAGCGGCAGACCTTGAAGCAAGAAGCGTTCACCTGGAGTAGCACCCTACCCGAAACAGGGGACTACCAGATCGTGGTAGGTTCCACGCGCGGCAATGCCAGCTATCGCTTACAAGTCACCATTCGCTAAATTGCGTCAGCGCAAGACCTCCGAATTTCTCAAGGAAGTCGGAGGTCTTGGGCGTGTTTTGCTGTTGCCTATTTCGCTGTGCAAACGAGATTAAAGACTGTATTCTGAATTGTCGTCTTAAAGTCGGGGTCGCCGGGGGCTGGATTGGTTGTTAGCCCTACTTTCACTGGATTGCTGACGCGCCCCAAGCGGAAGAGGCTACCAATATCTCTACGGAAAAGTTCTTTTGCCGACAGCTGCCCTGTAACAGTATTGGGATCACCATTTATCAGTGTGGTCACTTCAAGATCGTGGAAGTCTTCAAAGTTGACAAAATTATTCCAAAGACTGGTTGCTGCCAGTGTGTCCCACAGGAAAAGCGTGTCGAAGACGAACACACCTGGAGCCGGACTGTTCGCAAACTGAAGGTTTTGGATAAATTGGGCTGGAGCAGTGGCGCATTGAGAGGGATTATTTCTCAAACGATCGCCAAACCCTTGCAGCCTTGCGGAGTCTGTTGCGTTTAAGGGTACGATCGTCACCGGAATTTTGGAGTTAAGCACTTTAGCCAGTGCCACAGCATCAATCCAAAAATTAAATTCGGCGTTGTTGAGTGAGTTAAAGGCTTTCTTATGTTCCCCTGTTTGAATGTCCTGGAAATTTGTGCCAGGGAAGGGTAACTGGTGCATGCCAAAGATATGTTCTCCAGCCTGAAAATAGATATTACCGGCTGTCCAGGTTGGGAAGGGTTCATTTAACCGATAATTGCCGTTTGCATCAAAATTATCGGCTTTGTTGGTATCCCAAGCACCGCCCATAAAGCGGGTTGAAATAACGTTGCTCAGGTCAGCAAGTTTAATCTTCCGAGGGCAGCCATATTCTTTGGGCTTGCGCTCAATTTTAGCGTAGGCTCTGGCTAAATTCGTCACAGGGCCAACCGAGAGAATCGTTAAAGGGTTCTGATCCTGATATGCTTTGCAGATCGATTCCGCGATAAAGTCAGAGGCTTTTTTGCGCGATCGGATGAGATCCAGTTCAGGCAGATTAAAGGTGGTCAATGCCTTCTGTGCATTGGGTAAAACATATTTCAATGTTTCGTCACGAAAAGGTCGGTTAAACTCATTCCAGCAAACAATATCGCGTTCCGAAAAAACAAACTCTTTGTGAAAAAGGCATGGTTCTAGCGCAGCTTTCCCCCCCACTGGCAACTGCACTTTGACACGCGTTCTACCTGTACCAGAAACAGGTTTACCAAACTCATCTGCCTCATTAGGTACTGAAAGCAGAGCGGTGCGTTCATCGCAGCCAGTGTAGATTTTTGCGCGATCGTATTGAGCCAGCGAAAGAATTTTTTGCGTAATACCATTGATCGTTCCTTCTTCAGCACTAAAGCTTCCCAAGAGCGCTTGTTTACGTTCTGGGTAACCATTAGAGCCGTTGCAATACGATTCTCCATTGGGTGCTGTTGTGACACCAATGAGCTTAACTGGGGGTGCTTCTCCCTGTGAAGCAAGGGCTAAAACAAGAACAGAATAATAATCTTCAAATCCGCCATCATGGTCAAGAATCACGCGCACGGGTTTAGCAGCAACCGCAGATGGTGAGCAAACAATACCTGCAATGCTTGTTAATAATAGACCTGCAAGCAGGGCTTTGAGAGTGGAACGAACCATAGGTAGATCCTCACGCTTTGTAGGCGATAGCGATTAGTTGAACGATCGATTCTCTACTGGATACGTGTATTCTTTTCTCAGCAAATTCTAATCAAAAAAGAGATATTGAATGCATGTTGAATCAGCCGCTTTTTCGATTCAAATGAGCCATTGAGGAAGAAGACACCGCGATACAGCATTGAGGTAACAGAGCTGCTTTGTCTATACAGCAAACAGTCTGGTTGCAAAAGAACCAGCATTTAACCAACAATTCAGTATGTTAAAGAGCATTCAAAACATCATATTCGTAAGCGCTATGCAATAAAGTTCAGGTGATAACAAATTCCAAACTTTAAAGAACTTAAATGCTAAACCTGGGCTCTTTAAAGAAACGTTGAATTAGCCGTAATGGTGGTTGCAAAAATCTTTTTTTAATGCATTGCTTTGATCGGCACGTTTAGGAGTCGATCGCTAATTTGCTGGCGGGTAAAACGCGACGAATTTCGGCGATCGTCGTGATCCCGGTTGTCACTTTGGCGATCGCGGCTTTGCGGAAGGAATCAAACCCACGCTGGTTGAGATAGTCCATCAACGCACTTAACGAGCCGTCATAGATTAATTGGCGCACCGTTGCATCCACATGCAGCAGTTCAATAATGGCTTCCCGTCCCGCATAGCCAGACCCAAAGCAATGCGAACACCCGCGTCCGTGCCGCCAAGCATGGGGATTTGCTTCTGCTAGACTGATACCCAAGATTCCTAAATCGCTTTCAGTCGGCGTGTAGGGTTCGGCGCAGTGAGGGCAAAGGCGACGCACTAGGCGCTGGGCAACGACTCCCAGTAGCGCATCACTGATTAAACCGGGATCAGGGCCAACATCTCTCAGACGTGGAATGGCACCCACCGCATCGTTTGTGTGCAGGGTTGTAAGGACTAAATGTCCCGTCAAGGCGGCTCTTACTGCCGTTTCTGCGGTTTCGCCATCGCGGATTTCACCCACCATAATAATGTCGGGGTCTTGTCGCAGAATGGCTCGCAGTCCAGCCGCAAAGGTCATACCAGCCACCTCATTCACTTGCGTTTGCGTGATGCTGGGCAAGATATATTCCACTGGATCTTCAACCGTAACGACGTTAACGTGCTCGGTTGCGATCGCTTGCAGGCTAGTGTAAAGCGTACTGGTCTTCCCAGATCCTGTTGGCCCCGTAAAAATGATCATGCCTTGCGGTTGCTGAAGCCAGCTTTGATAGAGCGCTAGCGCTTTTTCGGTAAACCCCAAATCATCCATGTTCGAGAACGGATTTTGTCGAGGTAACAGGCGAATCACGGCTTTTTCACCACCGATGCAAGGCAGCGTACTCACCCGCAAATCCAGATCCAGGTTTGTTGCAGCGGTTGAGGTGTACTGTTCGCTAATGCGGGCATCTTGCGGTCGTCGGCTTTCCGAAATGTCCATGTCTGCCATGACTTTCAGTGCGACGATCGTTCGCCGACTCACCGCTAACGGCAACATCGTCACATCGCGCAAAATGCCATCAATCCGATAGCGCACCCGCAAGCCCTCTGTTGTTGGTTCCAGGTGAATGTCGCTCACCCGGTTGCGGACGGCACTGGCAAGAATGGCTTTGATTTGGGCAATCTGGTTGTCGGCTTGCGATAGATCAAAGTCTGCTGCCCTGGTATAGGTTTCTGATGGAGGTGTTTCGGCAGAGGGCACGATCGCCTCTATTCCGGCATCCGTCACGCGCTCAAGCTGTTCCACTCTGGCGACAGCTTGTTTGTAAAGCCGAGGTTGCCGCTGACGCACTGCCTGCACGCGTGCTGGTGCTTTGGGCCGTGATCGGCGGTCGATCGCCACTTTGAGCAAGGGCACCTGGAGAACCAGCACCCAAAACAGATACAGATATTTTTGATGCAGCAACTCCTGAAGCAGGGCATCGAATGGTGAAGCAGGGTGGCTTGCTATCTGGGCTTGTGCCTTGTAGCTCTCGACTGAGGGAAACTGCGGTGCAGGGGTGGCTGGGCGTGATGGACGCGGCTGAGGTGCAAAGCGAGGAGTAGTCCGCTCTTGTGGCAGCGATCGCGGCAACGGTAGGGGCAGAGGCTGAGACAGCGAGGGTGGTTTCAGCTTAGAGGCAATTTTCCTGCGTGGCGATCGCTGAGGCTGACGGGTTGCAGGTGGGCGAGGCACTGGCAAAACATCTTCACTTGCGGGCGTTTGGTCAGGAACAAGCCGTCCAGAGGGTAACGTTGGTCGCTGGTTTGCAGGAGGTTTGCCAGCAGGGGGCTGAGCGACTGGCACAGTAGGTACAGGCAACGGCGTCGGGGCAGACGATCGCGGAGTCGGCTTAGTCACTGGCTCATCTTCATCCGCAGCGTCATCGGGATCAACCGCCACAGGCAGAGATGGGGCTGGGCGCACAGCAGGCTTTACTGGAGAGCTTGTCGTACCTGTTTGAGGCGGTTTTTTACCACACAATCGTGCGACATCCTGTGTACTCTGTCCTTCAATGCGCAAGTAGCACGGAGAATCATAATCCCCGATGTTTTGTGCCGACGCCTGAGGCTGTGCCAATGCCTGAAGCACGATCGCAGGCAACACGATCGGTATCACAGTGCTGGTAAGCGCGATTAGCCGCAGAAATCGGAGCATTGCACCAAACGAGAGATAGATCCAGGTGACCCGTTGTAGTCGATCGCGATCGCCTGCACATTAGAGGCTTCAAGCCATTCAACTTACAAGCTTGAGAATAGCAAACCGACATTAAAACCCAGTAATGTTGTGAATTTTATCTATTTCCGCTCACCACTGTGTAGCGATCGCTCCAATCGAACCATCATGAAACCAAATTCTGGGATCTTGAAGAACTCTAGGGGCTGTCATCAATGACGATACACAGTACTTGCATCAATGGTTTCAGCCCCTAGCTGTGTGTTAGAGCGGGCGCGATCATGCTGATACCGCAAGGTTTTGGAGCTAATTGATGACACGCCCTGGCGTGTTGTTAGACTCGTTGCAGAACGACCACCAAGCATCATGACCAACTCACAGCTTGTAGACTTTTACTTAGGGCAACGTCCTGATACAGAAGGACGCACCCTTGAGAGCATTTGGGCATGGGATAATGTGCGGCTTGAAGAAGAGCATGACTATATTCAATGGCTCTTTCCGCTCGTTGAAAAGAGCCGCTTTAATCCAAACGCGCCCGTGCTAACAGCGGTTGACAGACAAATGTTTAACGCCAGCGACACCCTCAAAACTCGCTTGTTAACCTCGTTCAAACGTATGTTGCAGTTCTACGGCTTGCAATGCCCTGATAACATGGCTGCAAGCAGCATTACAGTGGCTGACACCTTTTCAGAAAGGCGAGACGATTGGTTGCATTGGGGTAATCACAACCATCTTCGCATCACCAGAATGTTGACCAGTCTACGGCTACTGGGGTTAGACGCTTACGCAAAAGCATTTTTTCAATGTTTAACCCAACTCTATCAAGCGGAGCCTGATACCATCGATCCTCGTAGCTATGCGTTCTGGAAAGATGCCGTCAGCAAAGCGCTATAGTCCTTTACAGAAGCGTTCAGTGATATGGAACGTTTGATTCCAGAGATCGTGATGAATTTAGTGGTGATTCGCGCCGCTGCTTTAGAACGATCGCTCCGTTTCTACACCGCATTGGGATTATCCCTGGTTCGTGAGCAGCATGGCTTTGGGCCAGAACACCTAACCGCGACTCTCGGTACAGTTGTGCTAGAGATCTATCCACAAGGCAATTCAGAGCCTACGATCGGAGTCCGCCTCGGCTTTCGGGTCAACTCTTTAGTCACGACGATGGCACGAATAAAGGCAGTGGATGGCGCAATCGTAATGCCTATACAGAAGAGTGAATGGGGCTTACGGGCTGTGGTGTCTGATCCAGATGGACATCGGGTTGAGTTGATTGAAGCGCACAATTCAATGAGTGATGAGCCTGAGTAGACAGAATAATTTTTTGACGCAAGAGACCTTGCCAGTGCGCGTTTCAACTTCAAGACGTTCCAGCATTCAAGACATTCCAACGTTTAAGGGAGTTAGCCCATGACTATACAAACGACTCAGCTTCCGATTCCCACCTTTTTTGATCCAGCCCGTGTGGGTGAAGTGTGGCGGGTGCCCTATGGCGATCGAGCGGCTCAGGCGATCGACTGGGCCACGCAACACCAGTTACAACCAGCAGCAATGGACAAAACCCGTATTTGCTTGTTGATTATCGATGCTCAAAACACCTTTTGCATTCCCGACTTTGAACTGTTTGTGGGTGGGCGATCAGGCATGGGTGCGGTTGAAGACAACGTGCGACTGTGCGAATTTATCTACCACAACCTGGGCGTGCTGACGGCGATCGTGCCCACAATGGATACGCACAGTGCAACCCAAATCTTCCATCCCATCTTTTGGGTCGATGAGGCCGGGAAGAACCCAGCACCGATGACGATGATTGCGTTTGATGAGGTGAAAGACGGTAAGTGGACGGTGAATCCCGCGATCGCGTACAGCCTTGCCCACCACAACGTTGCTACGCTTCAAGCCTTTGCCCTCCACTACACCAAGCGCCTCACTGACAACGGCAAATATCCTCTCACCGTTTGGCCCTATCACTCCATGCTGGGCGGTATCGGTCATGCACTGGTGTCTGCGGTGGAGGAAGCCTGCTTTTTCCACAACATTGCCCGCAGCAGCCAAACCCACTTTGAACTGAAAGGCAGCAATCCCCTCACCGAAAACTACTCCGTGCTGCGTCCCGAAGTCATGGACGGTGCCGATGGTGGCGCGATCGCTCAAAAGAACACCTCTCTCATCCAAACACTGCTGGACTTTGATGCTGTCGTCATCGCAGGGCAGGCCAAGAGCCATTGTGTTGCGTGGACGATCGACGACCTGCTAACCGAGATCCAGGCGCACGATCCCGCTCTAGCCAAGAAAGTCTACCTCTTAGAGGACTGCACCTCTCCCGTCGTTGTCCCCGACATTGTAGACTTCACCGACCAGGCAGACGCAACCTTTCAACGCTTTGCCCATGCTGGAATGCACCTGATTCAGTCAACCAACACCCTGACGATCGCCTAATTTTTCCTACTCCCCAATCCCATTCCCCATTCCCCCCACCCTACTCCGCCATCTCCATCCTCGCTTGAATCCCCTGGCTGCTCAACGTCTGCATCAACTGGTCAGCTTTTGCACGATCGCCAAACGCACCCACTTGAATGAGCGATCGACCCTTAATCGATGTCCGAAAGGCATTGGGAAACGCGGCCCGTAGCTGTGTTTGCTGGCGATCATCCGCATCGACTACCACCCGGTAGGGCAACTTCACCGCTGCACTCGCACTACCCGATCGATAGACCATTGAAGCGCCACCCACATTACCGATTGGGGCATTCGGGTCGGGCACAGGCAGCAACCCTGCATTCGTTAATGGCACAGGCCGAAATGATGCCGCTTGAGTACTGGTCACGGTCGTCATCGCCACAACGGGTCGAGGAGCTGATCGCCTTTCTGGTTCAGGCACTGGAATTTCCACCGCACCTGAGCGTTTCACAGAAAGGGGCACTTGGGCTGGCAGTGGAGCAGGCTGATTAAGATTCGCCGTGAGGTTGGCAGTGGAGCCACGGTTCAAGGCTACGGGTAGACGAGCGATCGGCCTGCTTAAACGTGGTGTCACTACGGCTGGAGGCAACGTGGCGCTGAATGATGGCGCTGATGGCTGTGCTGCTTGTGGCGCAGACGTTGGTGGTGCAACCGCAACCCTCACAATCTGGACAGGGCGGGATAAAGGCTTCGGCGAGACACCAGACAACGCGGTTGGTACTGGAAAGCCAGGATCTGTCAGGGCACTGGCTGGTGCCGCAACCGCCACCACAGGTACGCCTGGGCGGGTTGACGACATCAATGGTTGAGTCGCTGGCACTGGAAAGGTTGATGCTGAGATGTCGTTGCCTGGTGACGCACGATCGACCCCTTCAGAGGATTGTTGCATTGGTTGGAGGGCTACTGGAGCACTACCATTCACCGGGCGATCGCCTTCTAAGCGTTGCCCAAAGGGAATCGTTTGACTTGCGGCGCTCGCAGATGTTGCTGACTTCTGGGCGCGAACCGGAGCCTTACTTCCAGAGGTGGATTTGTCGGCACTCGCGGGCGATGGCACCCCAGCCGAGAGCGCCACTAACCGACTGCTGCCAGAAGACGAACCTGTAGCAGCCCACGGTGTGGCAGCACCGGGTGACACCGCTCCCAGGCTAGTGCCTGCTAAATCCAGGCTGCCGCTGATTTTGTCCACATCATTTCCAAATGCTGGAATTTGCTGGCTTGCCCCTTTCACGTTGACATCAAACTGACCATTGTTGCGAAAGGAGTTAGCCCCCGGAGCGGCAGCAGTGCCCAAATTAGGGCGTGCCTGGGCGATCGCCACCAGGCCATCCCGCTGATTCCCCTCTACCGAATTGCCTTGCAACACGGGCTGCGCGCTTGCCTGCACCACAATCCCATCTTTATTTTGGGTAATGCGATTGCCTACCAGCAGGGGGGTGGCCTTCTGGTTAATGTTGATGGCAAACCCAGTTTGTTCAAAGATATTCTCCCGCACCTCTGACTGCGACGTGCCATAGATCGTGATGCCATTCGCGCCGTTCTGGTAAAAATAATTGTTGCGAATCAGCGGCGAACCATTGCCCATGACCGAGATGCCATCGTGCCCGCTTTCCGTAAAGGTGCTATCTACAATGGCAGGACTGGTGGACTCAATCCACACACCGTAGCCCTGCGGATCAGGATTTTTGACCGTCACCCCAGCCAAAATGGCCCGATCGGCTCCCACGATCGCCACTTTCTGCCGCGCAAACGCAGGACTTAGAATAAAGCCACTGCCCTGAATCACAATGCCCTGGCCTCGTGTTTCGGTATTGCCCTGCACCGTTACCTCTGGCTTGAGGCGCAGCGGAAACCGTTCGCCTGTCTCCTGGCTGTAGGTTCCTGGCGACAAGAGAATGACTGTACCCGCTTGAGCCACCTGCAATGCCTGCGTCACGGTCTTAAACGGGGCACGATCGCTCCCATCTGCTGTGGCATCATTGCCCGCCACTGGATCGACCAGCAGAACGGTTTGAGCAACGCTGCTGGTGGGTGCCGCAGCAAGGTTAGGGGCTGCAAAGTCAGCAGCAGAAACCGCTTGAGCAATGGCTGAAGTTTGGCTTCGATCGAGCAACGTCAGCGTTGCACAGCCAGCAACAATTAAAAGACAAACGGATGAACAGTGCCGCTTGGGCCAGGGCTTGGTGACGAAGTAAGGCATTGTAAGAGCAGTCATGAGAGGAGCGATTGAGGATCAACGTGCAGAAGCCGCAACGTGATCCACCAGATAGTGGTTCAAAGCAACTAAAAACCAGCTCAAAGCCTGACGGCAATTGAACTTGAAGGGAACGTGCGCTGAACTCTGGTCAACTTTACTCGATCCTTTTGTGTTTGAAACACATAATTTTGTGCAGCAATGAGAAGAAGGTATGGCGCTTCTCTTTGATTTGTGAAAGTTGCTTCAGACTAGCTTTCAGCTTTCTAGACTAGGCTGATCACTAGAAGCTGAAAGCTTAAACCATCACATGCTGCTCATGAATGATTTAGAGCTGCTTAGAAGACAAAGAGTAAGAAGCGTCAAGGAAAAAGCCGCTAGCTTCATTCACGCACTCCTGATTCTCTTTAATCAGTCTTCAATACTCATTGATGAGCCTGTTAAGACTGAGAAGTGAGGTGGGGATGCTCATGAATGAGCCTGTCAAGACTGATTAATGAGGTGGGGATACTCATTAATGAGTTCTAGAGGCTCGTAAATGAGTCCTACAATGCTCGTGAATGAGGTCTGGAGACTCATTAAAGTCGATGCGATGCTCGTGAATGAGGTCTGGAGACTGGTGAATGAGTCTTTGCGATTCATGAATGAGGTCCGTGATACTCATTTACGAGTCTCCAAGCCTCACGACTGAAGATTAGAAACTGCATTCCTGAGCCTGCGACAGTCTTAAAATGCTGCTTGACCGCCAAGACCCTATAGATCAGTTGGGTTAAACCTGGTGGAACTCTGAAATCTGCTCGCTACCAGGCTCCCACTTGGGAACCAGAAGGCACCTTCGAGATGCTTTGGTAAAGCAACCCAAGGCTTCTCCCCTCACCGCACAATGGAAGCAAGCGACACTCCTTACCCCTCTTCCCTCTGGCATCCCTGCTCATAACCCGATAGCCTGGAGACAGTTATCGATCGAGACTTCTATGGGCAATACAGACAGTCAGGCTCGGTTTGTGCAGCTTGCACTTTGCCGCATCTTAGATGCCAACTTAGACCGTGCTCGTGAAGGGTTGAGAACGATCGAAGAGTGGTGTCGTTTTGGCTTGGATGATGTTGCGCTGACGGATGAGTGCAAGCATTTGCGGCAGGAATTGGCGCACTGGCATACCCCTGATCTGCGTGCAGCGAGAGATACACCAGGGGATGCGGGAACGGCGTTGACCCATCCCAGCGAGGCAGAGCGATCAAGTGTTCAGGATGTGCTGCAAGCCAATTTATGTCGTGTCCAGGAGGCATTGCGCGTTTTAGAGGAGTATGGGAAAGTTCATAGCCCCGCAATGGGAGAGGCATGTAAGCAAATGCGCTACCGAGTGTATACGTTAGAAAGCAAACTGACGGCGTACACACGGCAACAGCAACTCGATCGATCGCGACTGTACCTCGTCACGTCTCCAACCGAGAATTTTTTTACCACAGTGGAAGCAGCGCTCAAGGGCGGATTAACCCTGGTGCAGTATCGGGACAAAACGGCGGATGATGACGTGCGTTTACGGAATGCCGAGAAGCTTTGCCATCTCTGTCATCGCTACGGTGCGTTGTTTATTGTGAACGATCGCGTTGATCTGGCGATCGCGGTAGGTGCTGATGGCGTGCATCTGGGGCAACAGGATATTCCGATCGCGCTGGCACGACAGTTGCTTGGCTCCCAGCGCCTCATTGGACGCTCTACACATTGTCCCGATGACCTTCATCGCGCCATTCAGGAAGGGGCTGATTACATCGGCGTGGGGCCTGTTTACGAAACACCTACAAAAGCCGGAAGACCCGCCGCAGGTTTCGACTACGTGCGCTATGCAGCTACCCATGCGACCATTCCCTGGTTTGCGATCGGGGGCATCGACACAAACAATTTGTCGGACGTCTTGGCAGCTAAGGTCAAACGTGTGGCGATCGTCCGCGCCATTATGCACGCTGAACACCCAACCCAAACAACGCAATTTTTTCTGTCTCAACTTGCTCAGGAGGCTTGAATTAAGGAAGCCCGCTCGTAACGCTCCGGATCATAAGGCAATCGGTGAATACTCAAATTTGCCCCAACTGCGCATGAATTTTCTCTACCGCTAAAGCCATTGGCTCTTCCTCCAAAAGTACAGGTGATCTCATGCATAAACCACAATGGACAAAGAATCTTCACCACCTGTTCCCAACTGCACTGTTTGCCTTTCAGCTAAAAGACTATGCTCAGCTAAACCAACAGCTTTTAAACACCATTTATCAGCTCAAGCAACTCGATCGAGGCTATGCAGCTTCAAACGTTCTGGGCTGGCATAGCAAAAGCAACTTATTTGAATTAGAAGAACTCCAACCGTTTAAGGCGTTAATAGATGCAGCCGTTTTAGAAGTCGCTCAAGCCGTTGGCTATGGCGATATTCTTATTAAACCCGCTAATTGTTGGGCAAACGTAAATTCCAAATATGCCAGTAATAAGATTCACGACCATGCCAATTGCCTGTTTAGCGGCGTTTATTATGTGAAAATGCCAAAAGATTCCGGCAACTTGATGTTCTACGATCCGCGTAGTGCCAAAGCATTCTATAAACCTCTCGTGTCAAACTTTACGGCCTATACAGCAGACGCGGTTGCCCATGCGGCAGAAGAAGGATTATTGCTCATTTTTCCAAGCTGGTTAAAGCATGGCGTAGAACCCAATTTAAGCGATGAAGACAGAATAAGTATTAGTTTTAACTACGTCTTCTAATGCCTTTCCAGATTAAGGTTAAAAGCACTGAGTCACTCAAGCGATCGGTGGAATGAAGACACTGAGCTATGCAAGAAACAAAGTTTCCACCAGCCGACATCAACAGTCCAAACATTTGGCTTTCATTACCTCTCTGGGCATTTGCCCTGACGATGGGACTGTTGAGCCGCCTCGTGATTCTCGTCAGCATGATGTTCATTGCGCCGCTCGCCTCGTCTGGCAGTACGCGACTGGCGATCGGCGATTGGCACGTTCTAGCCGGATGGGACAGCGTTCATTACCTCGGCATTGCCACTAGAGGCTACGAGTACGCAGCGGATGGCATCGGCCATAATGTCGCCTTTTTTCCCATGCTGCCGCTGCTGATTAAAGCAGGTATGAGGCTAGGCTTGCCACCAGACTTAGCAGGAGTGCTGATCAACAATGCTGCTTTTTTGGGGGCACTAATGGTTTTGGCGGGTTGGGTAGACGATCGCTATGGTCAGAAAGTGGCGCGATGGTCAGTTGCAGCTCTAGCCTGGTGCCCGTTTTCACTCTTTGGCACTGTGCTGTATACAGAAGGCTTGTTTTTACTTTGCAGTACGGCAGCCTTGCGGGCATTCGATCGTCGTCGGCATGCTTGGGCAGCGTTTTGGGGTTGCTTAGCCAGTGGCACTCGTTTGCCTGGATTGACCCTCGCACCAGCCTTTTTGCTGGTCGCCTGGAAAGAGCGGCGCTCGTGGTCTGCGTATCTTGCCGCGATCGCGTCTACAGGAGGCGTGCTGCTCTTTAGCCTCTTTTGTTGGGTGCAGTTTCACGATCCCCTGGCGTTTTTGAAGGTACAAAAAGCATGGCACCCCCTCGGACTCATTTATGGTGAAGGCTGGCTGAAGTCGTTCGTACAAATTACCCTCGGCCCCGCAACCTGGAATCAAGGCAAGATTGCTGATCCGCTGTATCCCATCGCGTTCGCAGTGCTTTGTGGCTTGGGGTGGCTATTGTGGCGCTTCCACACGCGTTTAGGCAAAAGAGTGACGTACTACGGAGCGTGCACGATCGGACTGCTGCTGTGGCTATTAGCTGGTTCGCCGCTGATTAATGTCGTCATGGTTTGGGGGAGCGTTTACTTACTCTGGCGATTTCGCCGGACACTGCCACCCGTCGCGGTCGTTTACGGATTCCTGAGCTTGGCTTTGATTTTGAGTTCAGGCAGAACGATTTCGGCTGAGCGTCATACCTACGGAGTCGTTTCGCTGGCGATCGCTTTTGGCCTGTTGCTGTCGCGCCACCCCCGTTGGGGCTTCTCAGTCTTGAGCTTTTTGGCTGTACTGCTGGTCAGCCTCTCACTTCGCTTTGCACAACACCTATGGGCTGGATAAAGATTGTGGCTAGGGACTCAATCGTAGAGCCACGTATAATTACCCGATAATCTCATACCGATTTAAAGGCATGATCACTCAAGATTGATCGCCGCGTAGGGGCACGGCATTACCGTGCCCCTACAGAATGTGCAACATTCCCCACTTAAACTGGTATCGGTAGCCTGGTCTAAATAGATTTCATAATGCTGTTAAAACCAAAAAAAAGGGAGCAAAACTGCTCCCCTCAGCCTCTCATGATAAACGAAAACTCTTCTACAGAGCCGTGCTACGAATCGGCAACCACACCGAATGCTGGAGTTTCAGTAAGCTTACGGTCTGTTTGAATGACTTTCTTAGACCTAGTGTAAACCCTGAAGCCATTCACTCAGTAAAGTCGCGGTGTAATCTCATCACGGTGCATCAAGCTTAGATAAAGCTCAGTCGAATAACCTACGTGCACACCGCAAGAGCCAATCATTGAGGCAGCAAAGACGCGGAAGAAAACACATTGTGATTTGTAGCTGTCAGCATTTCTCTCAAGGCTAATCACTGAGCGCTAAAACCCGACCAAAATCAGAGATTTTTCAACAAGCACCTTTGCTGAAACCTCAATGCGATCGCAAGAAATCAGCGATTCTAGCCACTGCTGCTTGCAAGATCGTTGGTTCATGCACAAGGGCAAATCGTACATAGCCCTCGCCAGACTTGCCAAACCCAGCACCGGGGGAAGCGGCAACGCCCGTCGCTTCAACTAATTGGGTGCAAAATTGCATGGAGTTTTTTGACCAGGGTTCTGGAAGTTTCGCCCAGACGTACATCGTGGCAACGGGCAATGGCACCTGCCAACCTATCTCGTGAAGTGCGTTAACAAACGCATTCCGACGTTGACGAAAGATTTCGATTCCTGCGCTGACCCCTGCTTGCGGTCCTGTAAGCGCCGCGATCGCTCCGTTCAAAATGCCACGATACTGATTGAAGTCCACAGCGGATTTGACCTGCCTCAAAGCGCGAATCAAAGCGGCATTGCCGATCGCGTAGCCCACTCGGAAACCGCCCATGTTGTAGGACTTCGACATCGTGAAAAACTCGATCGAAACCGTTTTTTCACGGTCTGCTTGCAGGACAGAAGGCGGCTGCACACCGTCAAACACAAAATCTGGATAGGGGAAATCATGCACCAGCACGAGAGCATGCTGCTGACAGAAGGCTACGGCTGCTTGGAAAAACGATAAGGGCGCGATCGCCGTTGTGGGATTGTGAGGATAGCTCAACACCATCATGCGTGACTGTGCCAACACCTGGGTGGGAATATCCTCAAATACAGGTAGAAAGCCACGCTCAGCCTCTAACGGCATCAGGTAAATTTGCCCACTTGCCAGGTGAACACCACTTGCATGAGAGGGATAGCCCGGATCTTGAAGTAGCGCAAAATCACCTGGGTTGAGAATGGCTAGCGGCAGATGGGCCGTCCCTTCTTGAGACCCAATCAGGGGCAGCACCTCAGTTTCTGGATCAACCGTAACGCCAAACTTTTGGGTGTACCAGGTGGCTGCTGTTTGCCGAAACGCCTGCGTCCCGTGAAACAGCAAATAGCCGTGCGTGCTGGGATCGGGGAGAGATTGCACGATCGCTTCCAGCACGTGGGGTTGGGCTGGTAGGTCTGATGATCCCAACGATAAGTCAATAATGGTTCGGCCTGCGGCTCTGGCCCTGGTCTTGGCCTGATCCATGTCAGCAAACACATTCGATTGGAGCGGTTCTAGACGTTTGGCAAATTGCATAGCGGTTGGCCGTTAGCTGTTAGCGTTCAGCTTCCAACAGAGCGTGTAGGGTAGAGGCTCTCAGTTTATCGCTTTCGCGTGACCACAACGCAGCTATAAACTCTAGTCCCCGGAACTGTCAAACCTATGTAATCCTGGCGATCGACGCTTAGCTCTGGAAAAAGCTGACGGCTGACCGCTGGTAGCCAAACCCAACGGAACGATGGCTGCTTACCAGATCTAAGCCAAATACGGATTCAGAACGCTTTCTAATTTTTGCTTACTAATCGCGCCTTCTGTGGCTTCCAACACTTCCCCAGCTTTAAACAACCGAAAGGCAGGAACGCCTTCAATCTTGTATTTGGCAACGGCTGTAGGGTTGGGATCGACCTCCATTTTGACGATTTTGATGCGATCGCCATAACTTGCTGCCAACCCGCTCACGATCGAAGTCATCAGCCGACAAGGACCGCACCAACTAGCCCAAAAGTATACCAGCACGGGTTGAGTCGCCTGCAAAACTTCTGTCTCAAACTCAGGGTCCGAAATTGTAATGACGCTACTCATACCCGCTTTGCAACCATGTCACAAGGATTCATACTTCCGTATTCTGACGTGTTTTGTGACGCAACGACAAACAGAGGTGTGAAAAAGGCTAAAGGATAAAACGACTGAGCAACAAGACCCAAGTATTGATTCACACAGTCAGGCATGAATTCACCATCCTTAGCCTTTAGCCTTCATCCTTTAGCCTTCCTTCTTACAGCTGATCGAGCTTGGTCTTGAGTGCTTCCAGTTCATCATCCACCGCCGGGTCATGCGCTTCTGTAGAAGGGGCTTTAGCCGTTGTTGGTTCTGCTGCTGTGCCAGGAAGCTGCGCCTGTGTTTGTGGTGTTCCACCCAGGAGTTGTGCTTTCATGGCTGCCAGTTCATCATCCACGCCGCTACCTGACTCCAGCATGGCAAACTGGCTTTCCAGGTCTGCACCTGCCAACTCTGCTGCGGCCTGCGATCGCGCTTCCATTTGCAGGACTTTATCTTCCATCCGCTCAAACGCACCCATCGCGCTACTGGTGCCTAACCGACCAACCGTGCTTTGCAGTTGCTCATTGGCTTTGGCAGCACTCGCCCGCGCCTTGAGCATGTCTTTCTTGGTCTTGGCCTCCGAAATTTTGCCTTCCAGAGCAATCAGGTTGCGCTTGAGGGTATCTACCATCGTGGCTTGCTGGTCAAGCTGCGTTTTGAGCGTTGCGGCGGTTTCACTATTGGTCTTCTTGCGCAACAAGGCTTCGCGTGCCAGGTTTTCATCCCCTTTTTGCAATGCCAACTGTGCCCGTTGCTGCCAATTGTTAGCCTCGGTTTGAGCCTGGTTGTACTGCTGTTGAGTGCGTTTTTGACTGGCGATCGCGCTAGCAACGGCCTGACGCAACTGCACCAGGTCTTCCTGCATGTCAATGACAGTCTGCTCAAGAATCTTTTCGGGGTCTTCTGCCTTGCTGACGACATCGTTCAGATTGGCTCTTACGACCCGGCTAACACGGTCAAATAATCCCATGACGTTCCTTTCCTTTCAGCAGTGTACGAAGTTAGCGGTGCAGGTTGAGACAGTTTCCTGTTGATCGCTCAGTGCAATAGGTCTATCTTAAGCAATGATGCTTAATCGTCCATCATTTAGGCGCTTTCATGGTTGACGATCCCGTAGCCAGCAAACGCCTCAACTCCAGTGTAGAAACTCTTAGCCACAATCGCAGGAATCGCAATGGTTTTTTAAAGGGGTGCGATCGTCGTCAAGCCCAGAAGATTAGCATAGCAATAAGCACTCCGAGACTTGGAGCCACCACGATGGTACAAACGCCTGCAAAGTCCCCAACGCTAGAAGAGTTTCTGCAACTGCCAGAGACCAAAACAGCCAGCGAATATATTAACGGTCAAATTATTCAAAAACCTATGCCACAAGGTAAGCACAGCATTATTCAAGGTGAATCCGTAAACGCCATCAATGCTGTTGTCAAACCTGAGAAAGTGGCCCGTGCGTTTCCAGAATTACGCTGTACATTTAGTGGGCGATTGACCGTACCTGATGTCGCTGTATTCATTTGGCAGCGAATCCCGCGTGATGCTGATGGTACAGTCGCCAATGTTTTTCACCTCGCCCCCGACTGGACGATCAAAATTCTTTCCCCAGATCAGAGACAGACTAAAGTCACTCGCAACATCTTGCACTGCCTTCAACACGGCACGCAAATGGGCTGGCTCATTGATCCAGAGGAAAAATCGGTGCTGGTTTACACTCCCCCTAATCAGGTCGCCGTCTTCGACGAACCAGACGATCGTTTACCTGTGCCAGACTTCGCTACTGGCTTGCAGCTTACCGTTGGTACGGTGTTTGGTTGGCTCTTAGAGTAGGTTAAGACTTACGCAAAGATCCCCGACTTCTACCGCACGGTAAGCGAGGCAGCGCTAATTTTTCGCCAGAAGTCGGGGATCTGAACACTTCACGCGTAAGTCCGGTAGGCGTTTAGATCGCGGCTTAAGCATGTGAAAAATGGTCTAGAAACGATTCAAAAGTACAGCTAAAGGTATGCGTCCAGGCACCAGCACTCATTTCCTGTTGATGTGCCCACGTTGTCTCTAAGGCGCAGCGATCGCAATCCTTCATCGACTGAAAGGACAAGAACTTGCCTAGCTTAGCCGCATACTGAAGCCCTGCGACCAAAGCAGCGATCCCACAAGCATCGATCGCTTCGACCCAGAGCAAATCTACCAGAACTGTCTCAGTGGCTTGCTCTAGCGCCTGTTCCAGCTCATGTTGTAAGTCATGGCTATTCGATGCGTTCAGCGAACCGTTAGGCTGAAGGACGAGAATACTGGGCTTCAGATCTGGCACCAGGTTCAGCCGTCTCGGAACATCAGCGTATGCAAGTACCATTGGCAGAACTCTCCTTGGCTCGATCGCAGCGATCGTCGTTTTCATAGCGCTCCCAGATGCCTTAGGGGGTAACAGCAGCTAGCTGTATCAGCAAAAAGAAGATACACTCACCTATCTACACAGTGACTGAAGACGTTTCCCTAAACGCTGTGATTGATCACTGATTGCTTGTGTTCCTCATCGACCAAAGCATTGCTGTACATCACTGAGAGCGTGTGGCACAAGTCATCTGTAGAGGTGATTTAAATTACTTCGTTGTTCTCTTTTTTCTGAAGATCATCCCTAAAGCCTCTTTCATGTCCTTTGATTCGCCTCGCGCTGGCTATACGCTGCCTGTTTTTGCTTGTGCCGCCGCGATCGCAGCGTTGCGTTGGTTACAGCATCCCCAGGCAATCACCTCTGTAACGGTAGACTTGCTTGACCCGGCAGAAACGGTAGCGATCGACGTTGAACAGGTAGCGGGTTTGCAATCTGGTGCAGCCTTAGCCATTACTCGTAGCGATCCTGGCGACAACCTGGATCTAACTCGCCATACACCGCTTTGGGCAATGGTTGCGTGGGGTGATAAAACTCAGTCAGAGTCGATCGTGGTGCACGGTGGCGAAGGGCTGGGACGACAAGCAGACGGGCAGGCAGCGATTTACGCCTACGCACGGCGATTGCTGGTAGCAAACTTACAACGGTGGCTTCAACCTGATGAGACCATTCAAGTCACGTTGATTTTGCCGGAGGGTCGCGCCCTCGCCAAACGGACATCCAACGAAGCGTTTGGAGTGGTCGAAGGGTTATCGCTACTGGGCACTACGGGCATTTCACACCCCTTGAGCGCACCCGGCCAGCTTGAGGCATTTCGAGGAAATCTGCGGCAGAAAGCGACTTGGTTCGACTGTCTGGTCTTTTGCATTGGCGAGAATGGGCTTGATCTGGCGCGTCAGGTGGGCGTGAATCCCGCTCGTCTGGTCAAAACTGCTAACTGGTTAGGACCATTACTGGTAGAAGCGGGGATGCAGGAAGTAGAGTCTGTTTTGCTGTTTGGCTATCATGGCAAGCTCATGAAGCTGGCAAGCGGCATTTTCCATACGCATTATCATGTAGCGGATGGTCGGCTCGAAACGCTGACGGCTCATGGCGCGATCGCAGGGCTACCCACAGCAGCCCTGCAAGCTCTTTTTGCGTGTGCAACGGCAGAAGATGCCTTACAGTATTTGAAAACGTTGGAGGCAGAGACCGGGCAACCCTGGGTGGAGCGAGTGTATCACCAGATCGTGGAGGCTATCGACGCTCGATCGCAGTCATATATTCAGACCCATAGCGAACGATCAGTGAATGTGGGCACGGTTTTGTTTAATCGTTCCCGCGAGATTCTGGTGAAGAGTCAAACAGGTATCGCTTTACTTGAGCAAGTTTTGTTAGTCTAGTTACAATACGCAAATTTACGCATCTCTGTTTGAAATTGCTCTGTTTTTGCAATTGACTGTTTGAAACTCACTGTTAGGGCCAAACCCTTTTAGAGCAAACCATCTGCTCTCACCGTCCACCTTCGTAGCATCCAGGACACCTCGGTGACTCTACAAACAGAACAACACTCTCAGACTGCCTCGATCGAGCACAATCGGCTTGATCGCCAAATGATTGTCATTCTGGATTTTGGCTCTCAGTATTCCGAATTGATCGCCCGCCGGATTCGAGAAACTCAAGTTTATTCCGAAGTGCTTTCCTATCGGACGACTGCAGAACAATTGAGACAGCTTAATCCCAAAGGGATCATCCTCTCAGGCGGCCCCAGTTCCGTTTACGATACTGGGGCACCTCACTGCGATCGCACCATTTGGGACTTAGGCTTACCCATCCTGGGCGTTTGCTACGGCATGCAGTTGATGGTGCAACAGCTCGGCGGCGGCGTTGAGCGCTCTGACCTGGCAGAGTATGGCAAAGCCTCACTGCTGATTGATGACCCGACCGACCTACTGACGAATGTGGAAGACGGCACCACGATGTGGATGAGTCATGGTGACTCAGTAACCCAGCTACCGAAAGGGTTTGAACTCCTGGCGCATACGGCAAATACGGCCTGCGCAGCGGTTGCAGATCATGAACGCAAACTCTACGGCGTGCAGTTTCATCCAGAGGTCGTCCATTCGATCGGCGGTCTAGCGCTCATTCGGAATTTTGTCTACCACATCTGCCAGTGTGAGCCAACGTGGACAACCGATGCGTTTGTTGAAGAAGCCATTCGTGAAATTCGCGCCAGAGTGGGCGACAAGCGAGTGCTGCTAGCTCTCTCTGGCGGAGTGGATTCATCGACGCTGGCCTTTTTACTCTATCGGGCGATCGGTGAGCAACTGACCTGCATGTTTATCGATCAGGGCTTTATGCGTAAGCTAGAGCCAGAGCGTCTGGTTAAATTGTTTCGAGAGCAATTTCATATTCCTGTTGCCTACGTGAACGCACGCGATCGCTTTCTAGCGCAAATCCAGGGTGTGACTGATCCTGAAGTCAAGCGGAAGCGGATTGGGCACGAGTTTATTCGCGTGTTTGAAGAAGAGTCGCGGCGGTTAGGCCCCTTTGACTATCTTGCACAAGGAACTCTGTATCCAGATGTCATCGAATCGGCTGACACCAACGTTGATCCCCACACGGGAGAACGAGTCGCCGTGAAGATCAAAAGCCATCACAATGTCGGTGGACTGCCCAAAGATTTGCAGTTTAAGCTCATTGAGCCGTTGCGGAAGCTTTTTAAGGATGAAGTGCGTAAAGTGGGTCGTTCGATCGGTCTGCCCGAAGAGATTGTCCAGCGTCAGCCGTTTCCCGGTCCTGGTCTAGCGATTCGGATCTTGGGCGAGGTGACGGAAGATCGGCTAGATATTTTGCGCGATGCCGATCTGATTGTGCGTCAAGAGATCAATCGTTCTGGACTCTATAACCAACTGTGGCAAGCCTTTGCCGTCCTGCTCCCTATTCGTAGTGTGGGTGTGATGGGCGACCAGCGTACCTATGCATACCCGATCGTGCTGCGCTTTGTCTCTAGTGAGGACGGTATGACCGCCGATTGGTCGCGGGTTCCTTACGATCTGCTCGAAACGATTTCAAACCGGATTGTCAACGAAGTCAGAGGGGTTAACCGCGTGGTCTACGATATTACCTCTAAGCCACCTGGCACGATCGAGTGGGAATAAAGCAGCACAAGTAAACGCGCAAACAAACCACAGAAGCAGAGAGGCGCAATCTGTTTTACACCCCTACTTCTGTGGAAAACTAGCCAAAGTCTGTGGAAAACCCAGACAAAAGCCTCACTTTCTGTGGAAAACTTCTGTTGTTAAACTCTCGTTTTCAGCAATCCTACGGTTGTGTATGAGTAAATATCAGCGCTTTAGATTATGTCGTTAGCGTATGATGCAGCCCTTAGCGTGTGAGCAACCTTAGCAGATTTGCCCATTAATGTCATCCTAATAATGCTATTCCAATGATGCGATCGCGCTTGAACCAGGCGTAACGCTAGGAGTAGGACTCTTCAGTGCTCTTCATTTTGGCTTTAGCCTTGGCAGCGCTCTTCTTGAGTGCATCTAACCGGGCTTCATACTTAGACCGCAGGCGCTTTTTAGGCGATTGCTCAATCAACACTTTTAACGCGCTACCGAGGCTCTTATAAGCATTGGGCAGCGTATAACCAAAGCGAGTTGCAAGGGCGATCGCTTTCTCATCGGCATCCAGCATTTCTTTCATGGTCTTCTCGGTACTGTTCTTCTGCCACAGCCGCCAGCCCGAAACACCGCACAGACCTAACGCCAACAGTAACAGTAGACCATCCTGCACCCAAAGCTCACCGACAGCGCCTCCCAAGCCGATCGCCAAGGCAGCCATTTCCCAGCCATCTCTGGGGATCGTATCGTTTTGGATGCGTGCCACCTCATGCCAGAATAGTAAATTGCGCTGGTCAGTAGCTAACTGTTCCCACTTCACCATGTCAATTTGAATCTCGACTTCATCCTTGCCGATTTCTTCGCAGGTGACCAGGGGTGGGTTCACGGCAGTGGTGCCCTCAACAGAAACCCAACTTTGAAGCTCCGGCGGCAGTAGGGTTCTGAGCCGCCGGAGCTCACTCATTTCAGCTTTAGCCGAGGTGGTTGCGTATGATGTCATGGTTCCGCCCAGAAAATCTCGAATTACAAAGACGCCTCCTTCGATCATAGCGATCCCAGGAAACCTTTGCCGTTCCGTTTATTCTGCAAGATCTTGCTGCCTTCACGCAAGTGCGATCGCAAAAAAATTGTGTGACTCTACCGACTTCTCGCTGGCGGTCTAACAGACTCTGATGTGGACAGCGGCCTCGATTCGCTTGAGTAGTGAGCGATCACCGCTAAGGGCACAATCAGGGTAAAAAGGGCAATGATACCCCCGATAATATTTGCGGCCCGGTTGGTCGATCGCTCAGATGGGCTGACAGACTGACTACCTGGTTCCATAAATGTTTTGATGCACTAGAGCGTTTGCTGTTGAGTCGAATGAGCAGATTGCACGACCTCTCACGATCATCTTAGCGAGTCTGCCGTGGGTAGAAGGTTGCAGCAACCAAACTCAACGTTAACACTCCAAACGCAATGGTATGGGAGGGGTAGCTGATTGACTGACAAAACTCTCGAAACCCTAACTCCTGCGTAGGCTAGGTTAGCGGTAGCGTAACCCAACAAAACCGACGCTGGTGTTGTTCCAAAACACAGGAGCTAAAAAAGCCGCTCCATGTAACGAAAATCTCGCTCCACTTCTGCCCAAAGAGAGCGGTTGTGCGGGTCAGTCCGCAACGCTTTCTTTAAATAAATTCTTGCTTTGTCAAACTGCCGTTCTTGAATGAGCTGTCGTCCCCAACGCTGGTAAGCGATCGCCTGCCACTGCTTCACCTCCGAGTCTTGCGGCATACGCCGCGCTAGCCCTTCAATGAGCGCGACCGCTCTTGGAAAGCGTTGTTCTTTCAGCATCTGTTGTAACTGCTGATAAGAATTTGCCTTAAGCTGCTGCTCCAACGGCGATAAATTTGTGAACTGGATTGAGGGCTGTTTACGTGTAATCCGAGTCCCGCCCGATGCCTCTGAGGCTACTGGAGGTTTTGCTTCACCAGAGCGCTGGTTCGTATTTTGCGTGGTCGGTCCTGTACTGCCGATCGCTGCGAGCAAAAACCGATACGCCTCAGTCAGCTCGATAAACTTGTCTTTTGCCTGCTGATTCCCTGGGTTTACATCTGGGTGATAGCGCCTTGCCAACCGCCGATAAGCTGCCTTGATCGCATCAAACGAGGCACCAGACTCCAACCCTAAAATGTGGTAACACTCTGCAAGGTTCATTGAGATGGGAAATGGCAGAATTATTCACGATTCTGCCACTACTGAGAGGAGATGACATCAGTTGGGGCATCAGGAAGCCCAGGCGTAGAGAGGTCGCTTAGGAACCCAGCGCTAGATGACCTTCGTAACATAGCGGCAAAACTCATTGCCGACTGGCACCAAGCGGGTTTCTTCTAGGTGTTTTGGCCGAAGCTCTAGACTACGAAGCTGACTCGATCACGCGATCAATCAGTCCATACTCTTTCGCTTCTTCTGCGGACATGAAGTAATCACGATCCATGTCCTTTTCAATTTTCGTCAGCGTTTGCCCAGTGCGATCGGCATAGATCTGGTTAAGCTGCCGTCGAATGCGGATAATTTCGCGCGCTTCGATCTCAATATCCGTTGCCTGACCACGAGTGCCACCAGACGGCTGGTGAATCATGATGCGCGAGTGGGGAAGCGCCAGACGTTTGCCCTTTGCGCCTGCTGCCAACAAAAACGAACCCATTGAAGCCGCCAGACCCACACAAATGGTGACGACATCAGACTTGATGTGCTGCATCGTGTCGTAAATCGCCATACCTGCGGTGACGGAGCCACCAGGCGAATTGATGTAGAGCACGATGTCTTTACCTGGATCTTCAGAATCCAAATAGAGCATCACCGCTACGATTTGATTGGCAATTTCGTCATCAACCTCTTTGCCCAAGAAAATAATGCGCTCCCGATAGAGGCGATTGTAGATGTCAATCCACTGAGTATACGGTTCGCCTGGCATGCGATAGGGAACCTTGGGAACACCAATTGGCATAAGAAGCTCCGTTGTTAGATAAGTTTTGAGTGCTGAGTTTCGAGTTTTGAGTTGGTTAATTTTTCACTCAAAGCGCAAAACTAATTTAGATAATGCCAGCAGGTAGAGGAGTGGCAAGGTCTTTTTCGCTTTCGAGGACGCGATCGATCAGCCCATACTCTTTTGCCTGTTCAGGAGACATATAAAGCAGTCGATCCATGTCCTTCGCAATTTTTTCGATCGACTGTCCGGTGTTTTGCGACAGAATTTCAACCATCGTCGCTTTATTGGCTAGAACCTCTTTGGCACGAATTTGAATGTCGGTTGCTTGACCGCGTGCGTAACTCTTGCTTTGATGAAGCACGATCGTGGCGTTGGGCAAACTCACACGAAAGCCCTTCGTACCTGCGGAAAGCAACATGGCTGCCATGCCCATCGCCGACCCAATACAAATGGTTTGAACCGGAGGCTTGATGTAGCGCATGGTATCGCAGATCGCAAACGCCTCGGTTTCAAACCCAATGGGTTCACCGTCGTAACGGGACGTGCCTGTAGAGTTGATATAGATTTTGATGGGCTTCTCAGGATCTTCATACTGAAGATAGAGCAGTTCTGCCACAATCAACTCGGTCACGGCAGGCACCAACGGCATTCCCAGGTAAACAATCCGCTCTTTTAGCAGCAAAGAGGGTAAGTCGGGTGGTGGAGTACGGTAGAACGAATCGCCGCCGTAATAGGGGGACTGAGCGGCTTGAATGGATGAAGTCATAGCGGAGTTGCCTAGAACGTTTTGCCTGAGGGTGTGTCGCCTAAAACATGAGCGCTGTTTCTACATCTTAGCGTGACAGTTGACTCTGTGGAGAGTGAGGGGCAGGGGAGCAGGGAAGCAGGGAAGAAAGAGAGTTTTGAGTTAAAAGTTTTGAATTTTGAGTTGATTGAGCGGTCAGCTATCAGCGGTCAGTGTAGAAGGTTTAAGTTTTGAGTTAAAGAGCGATCAGTGATCTGATCGGCTTCCTTCTAACAACCAAAAACTTCTTTTGCCTTTTAATCACTAACAACCAAACCCTAACAACTATTCCCAATCCTTTTTCACTTTCGCCTATGCTGGGTATGAATAGGCGTAGGCTGTTTGCCTCTTGTACCAGGAGCTTCGTGCCATGAAAGTTAGTTTGCAGTCTGTTCTCAATGATGCGAATGTCGATGCAGCTCAAGCGAGCAGTCAGCGCCAGCTTTCGGTATCGATCGCGGCGCTCCAAGCGTCTATGAGCCGCAGTGCCGCACTGAATTTGTGCCTGATCCTGGATCACAGTGGCTCGATGGGTGGACGGGCGCTCGATACCGTCAAACAGGCGGCCCTTCGCATTGTGGATCGGCTTTCACCGGGCGATCGCATTACGCTGGTAGCGTTTGACCATAAGGCTAAGGTGCTGGTGCCCAATCAGGTCATTGACAACCCTGCCAGTGTGAAGCTGCAAATTAATCAACTAAAGGCGGCAGGCGGTACGGCAATCGATGAAGGGTTGCGGCTCGGCATTGAGGAATTGGCAAAGGGCAAGAAAGATACCGTTTCTCAGGCATTCTTACTGACAGATGGTGAGAATGAGCATGGTGATAACGATCGCTGCTTGAAATTGGCAAAACTTGCAACGGATTACAATCTCACGCTGAACACGCTGGGCTTTAGCGACGGCTGGAATCAGGATGTGCTGGAGAAAATTGCCGATGCAGGGGGTGGCACGCTGTCGTTTATTCAGTATCCAGAGCAAGCGGTGGCTGAGTTCGATCGCCTGTTCAGCCGTATTCAATCTGTCGGGTTGACTAACGCCCATTTGCTGCTGACCTTAGCGCCTAGTGTGCGTCTGGCAGAAATGAAACCGATCGCGCAAGTAGCACCTGACACCATTGAATTGCCCGTGCAGCAGGAAGGGGGGCACTATCTTGTGCGGTTGGGCGATCTGATGGTGGATGTACCCAGAGTCGTGCTGGCAAATCTGTACATCGGCACACTATCCGCCGGGGAGCAGGCGATCGCTCAGGTGCTGGTGCGCTACGACGACCCGGTCTCTAGTAAAGAAGGCTTGTTATCAGAGAAAATTGCGGTGACTGCGAATGTGATCACGCCCTACCAGCCTGCGATCAACGCAGACGTACAGCAACATATTCTGGCACTGGCAAAGTATCGCCAAACGCAGATCGCTGAAACCAAGCTCCAGCAGGGCGATCGCACGGGTGCGGCAACGATGCTACAAACCGCTGCCAAAACTGCCTTGCAAATGGGTGATCAGGGGGCGGCCACCGTATTGCAAGCCAATGCTACAAAACTTCAGGCAGGCGAAGAGTTATCGGAGGGCGATCGCAAGAAAACGCGTATTGTGTCTAAAACAACTTTGCAATAGGCAAACAACTGCATACTTAACCCCGCTTTTTCACTTTCCAGGTGCCACCATAGACGTAGAGAGGATTATCTTGACTGATTTTGACCCAACATTCTGGACAGGCGAAAATCCACTCTCCTGATGCATCGCATCGCACGCGGTAGAGCATGGGGGCTGTTTGCTGGCAGAGAGAACAAGGTTTTTGGCGCGATCGTGGCATAGGACGGTTTACTAAGTTGCCAGCATTCATTAAGTTGCCAGCATGGATGTCTTGGGTCGGGCAAAGATCATGCGTCCGGCTGAGGTTTGCAGAGCGCTGGTGACAATTACCTGCAACTCACCGCCTACGTGACTACGCCCTTCTTCTACAACCACCATTGTGCCGTCATCTAGATAACCCACTCCTTGAGTTGGCTCTTTGCCTTCTTTCAAGATTTTCAAATCCAGGCTGTCGCCAGGAAGGTAGGACGGACGAACGGCTTGCGTCAGATCGTTGACGTTCAAGACAGGCACGCGCTGTACGGTAGCAACTTTGTTCAAGTTGTAGTCATTGGTCAGCAGGGTGCCGTTGATTTCCTGCACCAGACGGACAAGCTTGGCATCGACGGTCGGCACGTCGTCATAGTCAGCGGAGTGGATGATGATGCGATCGGGGTAAGCTGCCTTCATGCGGTTGAGAATGTCCAATCCGCGCCGACCCCGTACTCGTTTGATATCGTTTGATGCATCAGCAACCTGCTGTAACTCTGCCAGCACAAACTGAGGGACAAGAATTTGTCCCTCCAAGAAGCCTGTGCCGAGAAGTTCTTCAATGCGTCCATCGATAATGCAGCTTGTATCAAGTACTTTCGTCGATGCGGGTTTTAACGTGCCCTCCGCTAGCAGCGTCGTTTCGACTGTATTGGGATTGATCAGTCTAAGCAGGGTTCTACCATGCGTATCAGCCAGCGTGATCCCCGAAAAGGAGAAGAGAATACTACCGAGTACGGCAGTCAGCGGCTTTAAGAAGGAAAACTCAGGCGGAATGGGAAGCAGAAAAATTGGGGCTAGCATCAGGTTTGCCACGAGCAACCCAATCACTAGACCAACAGCACGGCTCAACAGTACATCGGCTGGCAACGCACGAAAGCGCCGCTCAAAGCGGCGATAGGCTGTTTGCACAATGAGGCCAACTGCCAGACCAATTAAGGCTCCAAAGCCCGCAGTGACCCACTGCAGCCCATTTTCATTGCTGACTTGTTGCAGCACGCTAATGGGCAGTTCTTGGATACCGTTAAACCCGATCCCTGCCCCTGCTAGGATAAATGAAAGAATAATAATGGCGTCAAGCATAAGCTCAGGTTGGTTGGGGAACTGATTCCAAACATAGCGTAAGGAATCTACCGATCTGGATGTCGAGCCAGCGAGAGATTTGGACTACAAGTACGATAAAAGGAATGCAACGATTCCGCTGGCATAGCAGTCAGGCAGCATGATTCCATTATACTCCCCGTACTTGTAATGCTTTTGTCTAGGGCAAATTCTGAGGAAACACTTAACCTGGTTGATCGCTCCGGCGCTGATTGCCCGACAGCCGCATACCTCCACATTCCCTTCTGTCGTCGTCGCTGCTTCTACTGCGATTTTGCGGTTTCAGTGGTGGGTGATAAGCTTCCAATCGCCCGTAATGATGGGGTTTCAGAGCCACTAACAGGCAGCAATTCTGGGACGATCGCCCACTACATCGAAAGGCTTTGCCAGGAAATCCGCGCCACTACAACCTTTGGCAAACCGCTTCAAACTGTTTTTTTAGGGGGTGGCACGCCTTCCTTATTGGCTGTTGAACAACTCAAACGGATTCTTATCACATTAGAGCAGCAGTTTGGTATTGCGACTGAGGCTGAGATAGCGATGGAAATTGATCCCGGTACATTTGATCTAGTGCAAGTAAAGGGCTATCGATCGGCTGGGATTAACCGGGTCAGCCTTGGCGTACAGGCATTTCAGCCGGAATTATTGCAAGCCTGTGGTCGATCGCACACCGTCGCAGATATACACCAGTCTGTCGAGTGGGTGCAGCAAGCTGGCTTCGAGAACTTCAGCCTGGACTTAATCTCTGGCTTGCCCCATCAGACGCTAGAGGATTGGCAAGCATCGTTGGAGATGGCGATCGCCCTTAAGCCAACCCATCTTTCTTGCTACGACCTAACCATTGAACCTGTTACAGCCTTTGGACGGCAATACAAACCGGGAGCACAGCCACTTCCCTCTGACGAAACCACCGCTGAAATGTACCGCATGGCTCAACGGCTACTCACTACCGCAGGCTATGACCATTATGAGATTTCCAATTACGCCAAACCGGGGTATCAGTGCCGCCATAACCGCGTGTATTGGGAGAACCGATCGTTCTACGGCTTTGGCATGGGCGCGACGAGCTACCTGGAGCATAACCGCTTTTCGCGTCCTCGAAAGACACGAGAGTATTATGCGTGGGTGGAGGGAAGGCAGGAGGCAGAGGGCAGGGGGCAGAGGGCAGGGGAAGCAGGGGAGGCACGGGAAGTGCGGGAAGCAGGGGAAGCAACTCCAACCTCTCGACACCCCATACCTTACCCCCCACACCCTACACCCGATATTCTCGACACGCTGATGCTTGGTTTGCGATTAGCAGAAGGTTTGAGTATTGCAGCCCTCATTGAGCAATTTGGGTATTCGCTGTGGGAACGCGTTTGGATGTGTTTACAGCCGTTCTGTGCTAATGGTTGGGTGATGTCTGAGCCAGCCGATCGACCTAACGGATCTTCCACTGACATACCCATTTCTGGGCGCTTGCGATTAACTGATCCCGAAGGCTTTTTGTTCTCGAACGTGATTTTGATTGCACTCTTTGAAGCATTGGATCTTTGAAACATTGGATATTTGAGGCACTTAAAATAGGTGCTTCCTAAAACAAGTCAATAACATCATTGGACGGTGGATGCCAGCCGCCTTGAATCCAAAGACGACGAGCTTTAACAATTGCCCCCTCATTATGCTCTTGATCATTCAAATCTAAGCGATCGCGCGTTGCACGCCCAACTGCAGTCTTGCCTCGAATCAATAGACCACCCTTTTCCCAAATAAGATGCTCATTCCATTGATGTAGTCGTGGGTTAAATAACTGAGTAGAAACTTGAGATTCTGGATCAAGCCCTTCTGTGAAGTTGTAACGGTAGCTATTACACCGCTGACAAGCCAAAGCTAGATTTTCAAATGTATCTGCTCCTCCACGCGATCGCGGTTGGATGTGATCAATTTCAAACCGCGCTGCACTGGATTCTTCAGAGGAGTGACAGTATTCACACAGGTATTTAGCTCGCGCTCGAACCTGTTGCCGAATCTCTTTTGAAATCGCCATGTCTACGTAGACTCAGCAATAACTTTTGCATTGAGCAGGGTGAAAATGCGATCGAGTTCTAAAATCCCTGTAAGCTCTACTGCTTCATCGGGTGTCAACTGTAGCTCTCGCTGTTTCTCATTCAGGTTCTCCAGTCGCTCTTGCAGATCCTCACTAAACTTAAATAAGAATAATCCTCGAACTGGCTTGATTTGAATGCCAGCATCAATGAAAAAAGAAGGTTGAATCATCAGTTGTGCATTCATAATTCACCTTAGAAACTATGTTATTCCACTCGATTTTGAGTACAGAATTCAAGAAGGTCGCCTCCAAAAAATAGGTAAGAGAAGATTTAAGGTATTTATATACTTACCTTACCAAGACTTGCTCTCACCCTTTCTCTTACTATGCCGAACGCTTTAAGCCTGCTCCCAGAACGGGAGAGGGACTTTAATTTGTTCTCCTTCTCCTCAAGAAGGGGCAGTCGTTTGGTAGGCATCTCCAATTACCTTTCACCTTCGATCTGACCAACCATATCGACTAATCATTCTGTAATAGAACATTGACTAATTCTGAACTAATCGTTGTAGCGCTATATCTTTGTATAATTGTCAACAATTGGTGTGAATCTTCGTTGATGAAACCGTCTTCATCGAGATATAAAGCACCTAACCTATAAGATTCTTCCAGCGTCTGCATCAGGGTGGCACAACTTTGAAACGCAAGATGGCCGTATGCAGATTCGCGATCAAATAAGGCAATTGGAGTTTGTAAAATATTTGCCTCTTGAGGAACTAGGACTGTGATGTAATCACCTCCATCGTCTGAGATTGGAAATAAACGAGAACCATCTTGAAGAACGAAATAAACATTTTCCTTGTCAGAATTCATCTGCTCATAAGTTGCTACCATCTGCTCAAGTGGCGAGAAATGAAACACTAAGAGAGCATTCATACGATTGCTTTCTTCGTAGGTACCATTACGCCATTTATAGAGTTCATACACCTCGGTTGGAAATGGAATGTCAAGCCTTTCGCTCAGTTCTTGAATTCTATGCTGAGGTAACCCTGGTAGAAACGACTCAGCACATTGAGGAGTATGTTCCTGCATCCACGCCATGATTCGAGTCAAAGTTTCAGTAAGTAAAGACATCTTCTGATTCTCAACCCAGTTAGAAGGTAGGCAACTGAATCACAGCAAAAGAGTGAAGGCTAACTCCCGTTTAGACTGAGTTGGCTTTGCCTAAGTACCCATAATGGTCACACAGAAACGGTTGATGGCTGTTTGCTGAACAACTTCAAAATGCGATCGGCCATTTGGGGTGGGGTCAAGCCAAGGTCTGCTTTCGACTCGTCGGGTGTGGCGTGATCCACCAATTTGTCAGGGATGCCAATACGAGTGAGGGGGACGGCAATCTCTGCATCCAGAAGGGACTCGGCGATCGCAGACCCAAAGCCGCCCATCAGGCAACCTTCTTCCAGCGTCACTACTCGACCAATTTTTTGTGCCAGCGGTAGGATAAGTTCTGTATCCAATGGTTTGGCAAAGCGAGCGTTGATGACGGTGGCTTCAATGCCGTGTTCGCTAAGCATTTCCGCTACCTGCATTGAGGGGTACACCATTGAACCGTAGCCCACGAGGAGGACATCATCCCCGTTGCGGAGAATTTCGCCTTTGCCGATCGGAAGTGGTTCCCAACCTTCTTCCATCAGCGGCGCGCCATAGCCGTTGCCGCGTGGATAGCGCATGGCGATCGGCCCAGTGTACTCAATGCCCGTGACAAGCATGCGCTGAAGTTCGGCTTCGTCTTTGGGAGCCATCAGCACCATATTGGGGATGCAACGGAGGTAGGCAATGTCGTACATGCCCTGATGGGTAGGGCCATCGGCACCTACAATGCCCGCGCGATCGAGACAGAAGAAAACAGGCAGATTTTGAATACAGACATCGTGAATAATCTGATCAAAGGCTCGTTGCAGGAAGGTGGAATAGATAGTGGCAACAGGTCGCATCCCTTCGCACGCGAGTCCGGCGGCTAGCGTCACGGCATGTTGTTCGGCAATCCCCACGTCGATGTACTGGTCGGGCAATCGCTTCTGTAGAATGTCTAACCCTGTGCCTGTTGCCATTGCGGCGGTGATGCCGATGACCCGGCGATCGTTCTCTGCAATTTTCGTCAGCGTGTCACCAAAGACTTTGGAGTAACCGGGAGGTTTGGGTTTGCTGGAGGGCGCTGCCTTCCCGGTTGCCAGGTTAAAGGGCGACTGGGCATGGTAGCCAACCTGATCTTTTTCAGCAATTTCGTAGCCTTTGCCTTTGGTAGTGACCACATGCACCAATACGGGCCCAGGATGCTTGTGTGCCTGCTGGAAAGTGGTGATCAACTCTTGCAGGTTATGACCGTCGATTGGCCCCACATAGGTAAAGCCCAATTCTTCAAACACGGCTCCCACCTTGGGTACGGCTAGCCGCTTCATGCCTTCTTTGACGCGCTCAATTTCGGGCGCAAGAGAATCACCCACAAACGGCAGATGCTTGAACTGCTCTTCCAGGTTTTCGGACAGAAACTGCACCGGGGGACTGAGCCGCATTTTATTGAGGTAGCGAGGAATGGCACCCACATTGGGTGAAATGGACATTTCGTTATCGTTCAGCACCACCAGTAGGTTTGTTTTCGGTAAATGTCCAGCATGATTAATTGCTTCGAGTGCCATGCCCCCTGTCAGCGCACCATCGCCAATCACAGCGACGACTTTGTAATTCTCGCCCTGCATGTCGCGTGCGAGTGCCATTCCCAGCGCTGAAGAGATGCTGGTAGACGCATGCCCTGCCCCAAAATGGTCAAATTTGCTTTCACAGCGCTTCAGGTAGCCAGCAATACCCTCCTTCTGGCGCAGCGTATGAAAGCGTGCATAGCGTCCGGTAATGAGCTTATGGGGGTATGCTTGGTGCCCAACATCCCAGGTGACTTTATCGCGATCGAGATCCAGCGTTTGGTAGAGTGCCAGGGTCAACTCTACAACACCCAAGCCAGGACCTAAGTGCCCACCACTGGCTGCGACGGTTTGTAGGTGTTTTTCACGAATTTGGCGAGCAATTTGTTGGAGCTGATAGATTGACAGACCATGCAACTGGTTCGGGTGGGTTAATTCGCTCAGATGCATACATGGGTATCCTTTGGACTGCTAAACGGGATTCGTATACCCTTATCACTGTAGTAGATTCGGGTTGGTGCAGTTGATGACAGATTTGTAACGTTTGCCGCGATCGAACCCATAAGTGTGACGAAAGTGGGGTTTAATCTGGCGCAAAAAGCTTGTTATGATGCGAACGATCACCCTCCACGCTCTTGAAACTGTGAAAGCTCAAATCTGTCAGCCAAAATCTCAGTCTCGCATCACGTTGGTTAGTGGTTTTGCCAGTATCAGCGTTGTTAGTGGACTGCTTGCAGTCGTCTTGCCTATGCCCTCGGCGATCGCTGCTAACGATTACGAACGTTGCACCTCAGACTTACTCGGTGCCAAAATCGCCACTGAAGAAGCCGCCTCTGCATGTTCTAGAGCCTTTTTCCCTAAAGACTTATCGGCTTGCGTGAGTGAGCTGAGTGGTAACACCTTTGCGGCGGCTGATGCTTTGACAGCCTGCCGACAAGTACGTCGCCCTAGAGATTTATCAGAATGTGTCGTCGATATTCGCCGTGAGATTAGTGATAGCACTGCCGCTGAAGTGCTTGACAGTTGCCGTCGGAGCTTGTTGCCAGAGCGATATGCTAACTGCGTCATCGGGTTAAACAAAGCGGCTAAAGTCCCAGCGACCAAAGCGCTAGACTCTTGCATTGATGCCAGCTATTTCCCACGGGAGGTTGATCCGACGTTCCTACCGTTTACCCCCACAGGTGGCGTTAGCGGCTCATCCATACAGCCGGATGGAACGGTGCAATCGACACCATCTACAACGACAAGCCCGACGATCGCACCTGAAACTCAAACTGCACCTAGCACCGCACCTGCATCGACAGCACCTGCCACACCGTCTCAGCCAATTCCCCAACGCTACTAGAAAAAGCCGTGAGGCCAAGGGAAACAAGCAGGGGAAACAAAAGCTTTCTAGACTCTCTTGACCCAATCAAAAAGCCAGCTACCCAATTTGGGTAGCTGGCTTTTTGATGCCGTTCGTTGCGGTCGATCGACCAACCTTACGACTGTAAAAATGCCGTCTGACTGGCAACCTGTTAAAAAAGATGAAATGAGGGGCTAAAAGCGAATGGGGCGACGCGCTGGCGAGAATGATCACCCACTCACTCATTGATCCCCTCAACTCAAAGTTGACACTCCACTAGTACGTTTCCACATGCCAGCGACCAGCCTTCTTCAGCTCACGCTGATATTCCTTCCAGTCTCTGCCAGCTTTCGTTGCTTCGACTGAGAGCGCCGCGTCAATGCCGTCTTCCATCCCTTTCAGACCACAAATGTAGACGTGGGTTTTGTCTTCTTGAAGCAGCTTGTAGATCTCTTCAGCATGTTCCGCGACACGGTGCTGGATATACATTCTGCCGCCTTCAGGGTTTTTCTGTTCTCGGCTAATCGCGTAGGTAACACGGAAGTTGTCAGGATATTTTTCCTTAATTTCTTCCAATTCCTCTTTGTACAGCACGTTTGGCGTTGTGGCTACACCAAACACTAGCCACGCTAGACCCGTAAACTTATAGTCAGGATTGGCTTCCCGTTCTTTGTCTTTGAACATGCGCCACAGATAAGCGCGGAAGGGGGCAATCCCTGTTCCCGTTGCCATCATGATGATTTTGGCATCCGGGTCTTCAGGCAACAGCATTTCTTTGCCTGTAGGCCCGGTAATTTTAATTTCGTCACCTGGCTTCAGGTGGCAAATATGGGTAGAGCAAACGCCATAAACCGTTTCCTTGGTTTCGGGGTGCTGATATTCAAGCTGACGGACACAGAGAGAGACCGTTTTGTCGTCTACATCGTCGCCATGCCGAGTGGATGCGATCGAGTAAAGCCGTAGCTTTTCAGGCTTGCCATTCTTGTCGGTACCAGGCGGAATAATCCCAATACTTTGACCTTCCAGATACCGCAAATCCCCTTCGGAGATGTCGAACTTCACGTGCTGACAAATACCAATGCCACCTTCTTTAACGAGCGGTTCGTTTGAAACCACCCGGCCCACAAAGGGGGCATTAGGACGATAGATATTCACGGGAATATCTGCCTTTGCCTTTGCCTGAGTCATAGGCTTTTTCTGTGCTCCTGGTTGGTTGCCCTTTCCAGTTTCTACTTGTACCGCAGGTTTTTTCTGTTCTGGGGTAACGTTCCCATTGATTTTAGAATCATCGGTCAACGGCTGAATGCTGACAATTTTGCCGCCCAGTCGTGCGATTTGTTGCATGGCGTCATTCATACGACTATAAGGCACGTTGATGAACGTGCTGCCACTTTGACGAATGGAGTAGCTTGTGCGATCGGTTTGGCTGTTCTGCCGCAACCCGACTACTTCATAGCGAAAGACGCGGCTACCAAATGCCGTGTTTGCAGTACCACTGGCTGCGCTTGAGTTGTACATTTTGCTCAATGTCTCCGAACCAGACCTAATGTGTTGTTATTGTGCCGTATCTTGGGCTATTGCGGAGCCTTTGCTATGGGTCGTGTGCTCAGGGTGATCACATCGGCACGTAACCTACAGCGGCCCACCTTTAGTTGCCGCAGCCTTCCCTACAAGCATGGCTTAGACGATAAGCAGCGAATCACCCAAATTGTTCCTATGTTTAAGTCTACAGACTTAAGACCCCAGAAGAGCAGCCAATGCCTTAGCTCTAAAGCAAGATCCTGCTCCTAATCGCCTTTTTGAATCTTGACGATCGCAACTAGTGTTGCTTCTCAGTTGGAAAAATCAATTCCTGCGAAGCCTTGTGATGATGATCCCGTTTTTGGTAAGATAGCAACAGCAGTAGGATTAAATACTTACTCAATTCAATTCAGAGTCTTCCGCAACTGGGAGTGTATTTTGCTTTCCTGGTGACTCTGCTTCCTGGTAATGTTGTGTGAGAACTTTCATTGTCATAATCGCGGTTTGTATTGCAATCTTTTGATGCAAGCCAGTGCGATCGTGAATTCAGCTTTGTTGCCGCTTAACTCAAGACACAGTTAGTAGATATCTTTTCGATTAGAGGAAACCTATGACCAGTAAGCCAGACCGCGTGGTTCTGATCGGCGTTGCCGGAGATTCCGGGTGCGGTAAATCCACCTTTCTGCGCCGACTCACCGATTTGTTTGGGGAAGATTTCGTCACCGTCATCTGCCTGGACGACTACCACAGTCTGGACCGGAAGCAGCGCAAAGAAACAGGCATCACCGCCCTCAACCCAAAGGCAAACAACTTTGATTTGATGTATGAACAGATCAAAGCCTTAAAGCACGGTGAGACCATCAACAAGCCAATCTATAACCACGAGACGGGCCTGATCGATCCGCCCGAAAAAATCGCCCCAAATCACATTGTGGTGATTGAAGGCTTGCATCCCCTGTATGACGAGCGAGTGCGTAGTTTGCTAGACTTTAGCGTCTACCTGGACATCAGTGATGAAGTGAAGATTGCCTGGAAAATTCAGCGCGACATGTCCGAACGTGGACATACCTACGAAGATGTCTTGGCAGCCATCAACTCCCGCCGTCCTGACTTCAAAGCCTACATCGACCCACAGAAGGGGTTTGCGGATGTGGTCATTCAAGTATTGCCCACGCAACTCATCAAAGACGACAAGGAGCGGAAGGTCTTGCGTGTGCAAATGATCCAACGCGATGAGGTAGAAGGATTTGACCCAGCCTACCTGTTCGATGAAGGTTCGACGATCGACTGGATTCCTTGCGGTCGGAAGCTGACCTGCTCCTACCCTGGCATCAAAATGCATTATGGGCCTGATGTTTACTATGGTCATAGCGTCTCGGTACTAGAGGTTGACGGTCAATTCGACAAGCTTGAAGAAGTCATCTACATCGAGCAGCACCTCAGCAAAACCTCTGTGAAATACGATGGTGAGCTAACCGAGCTGCTGCTACACCACCGCGAATATCCCGGTTCTGCAAACGGTACAGGGCTATTTCAAGTCTTGACAGGTTTGAAAATGCGCGCAACCTACGAACGGTTAACCGCAAAAGAAGCCAAAATTGCGGCGAGAGTGTAGTAGCGCTTCATACTCAGGACTTACGCAAAAGCGGTCATCTTTCGCCCTCTAGCCCCCAATTCATAGCCCTTTGGGCATACCA
This sequence comes from Stenomitos rutilans HA7619-LM2, assembly GCA_019358945.1. Classification (GTDB taxonomy): domain Bacteria; phylum Cyanobacteriota; class Cyanobacteriia; order Leptolyngbyales; family Leptolyngbyaceae; genus Stenomitos; species Stenomitos rutilans. Next base: position 48,419 of record JAHHIE010000037.1, read on the forward strand.
TTCGGGAAGCAAGCTACAAGAAAGGGGGAACCGAGCCAATTAAACCCCCATTTTTGGGGCTTTTGGAGGCAAATGCGTAAGTCCTAATACTTTAGTAGCTTCGTACCTTTGTCAAAAGGGAACGTATAAACATCCCCTTTTTTGTTGCACAACGATATAGGAGAAGATACGGATGCTCTTACCGTTGTCGTGCCCAATCGCTACTTTTCCAAAGGAAGAAGAAGAGGCAACTCGCCAGTAATGCACCCAAGTTCCATTTAATCGAGTTTTTGAAGAGAGTCTGCTTCTGGTTCGCGCGACTCTCTTCAATCTGAGATTGAACTCTGGACCGCACGGTTGTCAAACGCCCTAAAATTTCGGTCTTCAACGCCTGTGGCTCTTTCGTAGGGTCGATCGGAATCCCCGCTTTGGTTGCTAGCGCCTGAATATCACCCGTGCTGCTTTGGTCCAGTTGTTGTTCCAGTTTATTGAACTGGGAGAGCTGCTGTTCTGCCTGTCGATTCACCTGTTGATCATTCTGAAAATCCAGACGAGCCGTCCCAAAAACGCCCAGTGGGATGACCAGCAAACAGACGATCGCCAGCACCAGGCAAAGCCACGACAGCACGTTGAGAAGGATTTTTTCAACCCGATTGCGATCGTAAAACTCGCCAAAAAAGACCAGCGCTAACCCCAGCAATGGCACAATGACGCGTTCAATCAGGCTACCAATCGCTTGCACCTCCCACGCAGGGTTAAAGAACTTGGGTGGATACAGCACCTGGATCAAATCCATTAAGGCATAGCCTAATAAGCCATAGCCAACCAAACGGAATCGGTGTATCGATCGATTTTCGGTCGCTGATTCAGCCATAAAGCGAGGTTTCCTCTATTACCAGTTCTCAGTTTTAAGTTTTGAGTGCCCGAACCTGCGTAGCATCGCTGGTTGGAGTGCATCGTCTGTAGCTCAGTGGAAGGGAAATGGTATGACACAATCTAGGCCGATTGATGAAACGCCCCGTATAGGTTTTGGGCGCAGCCTGAACGTTCTTTCTACTCGACAGGCATGACAGTTAAACAGGCTTTAAGAAGAGGGTGGACTTGTAGGGGGAAAGTTGGGTTGCCACCAACGGTACCAGGAGATCCAGAAATCTTCTAGTGTTTCATAAGCATTGTCCAGCGCGATCGAATCTGCCGCAGTCAACGGTACAGACATGAGCGTCCACAAGCAGCGACGATCGAGCAGCGACTGTTGCCCACTCAGCCAGGGCAAGATGCGACCAGGAATGAGATTATGGGCACGGAGATTTTGCACAAACTGCTGCGCGGTGACGGTGCTTTCTCCACGGGGGCTAATGCAAGCACTTAAATAAGCTCTTTTCTGATAGGGCAACACGCCATAAAACCCAATTTGGGGCTGATACTTCAACACCAAGCGTTTGTTGTCTTGCCGAATCGGAGTATACGCAAACAGAAAGCGATTCACATCGCCATCTTCCGTCATATAGCGCATTTGCACTGTAAGAGACTGCTGTTGGCGGCGATACTCGTACTGCTGACCCGCGATCGCTTCTGGTATAGGCGGGAGGGTAACGCTAGCAACCGATTGCCAATCAGCTGAAGGAACAGTTGCAGGAAGGCGGGATGTTGGCTGTGGGATAACGGCTTTGGGGGTCACTATAGCCTTGCTCAAAACCACGATCGCACTGCCAAAGGTTAGAACCAGCAGCACCATCCGGGTGGATTGCCAGAAGGAGTTAGTCATCGTTGGGCAGCGTCCCCGCTTCAGCAACCGATTGTGGCATCCGCAGGAAAGCGAACCAGCTAAACAGCCCGAACAATCCCACGGCGATCGCGGCAAAAATCAGTGAGCCATCCCCCGTATGCCAGTAATCAAAGGCGCTCTTTTGTGAAAATGCCACTAAGACAGCCATCAACGCGACTCTCGCGGCGTTGACCATAAAGCCAATGAACACGGCTAGCAGCACAGAAAGCAGTTGCTGCACCACCGAGGGTAAGGCAATGATCAGCACAAACAGTACAGAGAGATTCAGCATTTGCAACATGCTACCAACCCCAGAACATGCGCCATATACATCGACACGCCCTGTTGGCAGCAGCAGCGACAGGCCGTCAAGGCGCACGTCAAACCCGGTATACCAGAGCATAAAAGCCGCTGCCTGAGCCGTGAACCTGGGCAAGTTAATCAGGTCTAACCCCAGCTTAAGCAGCGGATTCAGCATTAACAGCCCGAAGATGAATAGCTCTTTCCAATACTGATGCAGCCTTCGCAACCCAGATGCCAACAAGCCTAATCCCAGCACCATCACCAGCGGAAAGCCCCTCAAAAAGAATCCATACGTAGGCAGGGCTGCACTGAGCCAGAGTAGACCCAGCAGCAAACAGCCGCCGATCGCCGTGCTGAGAGAACCCGTCTGAGGCATAAGCGTTTGTCGCCGTTCCCAAAGCAACGAAGCAACGGCACACCACACCAGCGCATACGTGGCAAACACGCCCTGTGAGAGTTCGGCATCACCACTACGGCTCAGCAAGGTGAGATGTAGGGCGATCATGGCAGTCGTGGTGCCGAGCAGCCAAACGATCGGTTTCTGGAGGCGATTGAGTAAGTCCATTTATAGTCTGAGCCTAATAGCCCTCTGGCTGAACAAGAGAGCTTAAACGATCGCTCCTCAACGTTTTTTACCTTAAGACACTTAATGCCGAAAGTCGCAGTTAGCACGCCGCTTAAAGCCAGACCTTCATTGAAATTTCATACTTGTTGAGTGATGACGGCTGTTGTAGCCATGAGCTTTTGAGAGAAGTCGTAGAAGTGGGAGTTGGGCTCAGGTTTGGGGATAGGGTGGCTGTAAAACTTGCAAATGAAGGCTATGCATACGGTCACTTAAAGCGCTGGCGCTGCCTGAAAATTACAGTCCATTACAAAAACAGTGGACAACAGCAGTTTGTGATACAAAAGCTGAACGATAAAAAGGCTGAACGTCTTTGGTGCTGGAAAATGGTTGCAGTGAAATTCACAAGTTTCGTCCTAACGCTGCAACGCCGATAAAACATCGCTCAACTTTGAATGCCAACTATATAATGGCTAGCGTTGCAGCAGTGGTGCGCTAAAGATTTTCGTCTTCAGGATGAGCCAACTTCAGGATAAACGCCATGAGTGAAGCTGATAGCCCAAACGACCAACCAGACCCCGCCTCGATCGTCCCATCAAAGCAAGCGCCTGCGGTTCAAGCCGCTGATGAAGGCTGGCAAACTGTTGATTTTCCAGGAGCTATGAGCATTGATGCCTTGCCGCACAGTCAGGCGTTGCCTCCCATCCAACTTCCCACGTTTGGTGAAGCGACCAAGTCGGGAGTTATCCATTACAGTAGCGCCGAACTTGACCCTGCAATCGCTCCTTTAGCGATGATTCCTGTAAGTTCTGATACTGACCAGCTACAGCACTTGCAGGAAGAGAATGCAACCCTGCGCGATCGTCTCGCGCAAGCCGAACTCGATCTGGTGCAACATCAAATTGAATGGCAGCTAGAAACAGCTTGCTCTCAGGCCGAGACGACGGGTGAAACGGCTGAGGTAGCCCACGATCGGTTGCGTCAACTGCTACAGGAACTTGAGCGATCGCAGCAAACGGCTCAACGGCAGCAAATTTTAGTTGAAACCCTGACCGAACAGTTGAAAAGCAGCCAGGAACGCATTGCGCAGCTAGAGCGAGATTGCGCGCTAATCCAGCAACGCCATAACGAACAGGTACAGCAAGTGCTGCAAGCTGAGAGTGCCTGCCGTGACCTCCGGTTGCGTCTGCATCGCCAGCAGCAGCAAACGCTTCAGTTTAAAGCGGCACTCGAAAAATGTCTCGAGATGCCAACGGTCTACACCCATCAGGCGCTTTCTGAAGCGTTACTGGACGACGGGACAACGCCACATCCCCTCTCTGCATTACTGAAGCCCAAAAACCAGCCTGTGAAGCCCTGGTCACAGCCTGCCGACGTGACTCAGGCTGGTGACGACCAGTCAGCCATGCCAAAGCCGTTATTTAGACTGTTAAAGCACGACGGTGATTCGGAGCAGGGCAGTGCTGATTTATGGCAAGAGGACGGTGACTTGGCGGCGAACTCAGCCGTTGGTGGCGAAAATCAAGAGCACACGATCGCCGACCCTACCCATCCATCCGCTCTGCCAGATTCGGACGATCCGCAGTTTGTGGCCTACCTGATGCAGCTCATGTTTCCCGATACGGTTGAGGAACGCTCTTACCAGGAAGCTGATGCGTTAGAAGCAGATGTATCGCAAACAGAATCCATTTTTGCTCTGAGTCCTTTTCTAGGAGCAGACCCTTCTACGGACACTCCATCCTCAACGGATCATCAGCAAGCGTCTGCTTCATCTCTGCCGTCTGAAGCTACCGCGATCGTGCCAGAGGCTTTACCAGAAGATCCGTCTGCTGACCAGCTTTGGCACAACCTGGCTGCCTCGATTGACCCATCATCGAGTGTCGCATCCAGTGCCGATGTCATTCCTGCGGTCAAGCACGTTACTCCCGTTGCCGCAACTCAAAGCCCATCCACGCGTGGAGGCATTCCGCCCCTCTCTACTGTTTCGCACCCAGCCTTGCCACCAGCCGTGGCTCCTGTGAGTGCCCCTCCCGATCAGTCAGGTCAGGCGATTACTGCCTGGACATGGCGCGATCGCCTGAGCAGCTCGAAGAAAGCGCCTCTGGTACCCGTCGCCACACGCACTAACACGATAGAGGCTGATACTGACGATCCTGGCACTGCCGAAAGCGATGTTAGAAACATCGTCACCGAGAACATGGCTCAGCGTCCTTCAAAATTCCTTTCATTGAGTACGCTCGATCGCTCGTCAGTGGTGAAGCAAACCATCAGTGTAGCCAGCCAGCCAGGGCTTGCGTCAGCATCATTTGCCACAGCAACGCCATCCCCGATCGTGTATCCCCTTCGCTCCTCCAAAAAGTTGGCATCTTTGGCGGCTGTAGACTTGCCCACGTTCCCCAAGCGCTAGGTCGTAAGCCCTTACGCAAGCAAAGAGCCGTAGGATGTGTTAGGCGCTAGCCGTCACGCATCAAAGGAATTTTATTTTCACGCTAGTCCCTAAGCGCTTACGCAAGCAAAAAGTGGGCAAAGGCAAGTGAGCGTATCGAGTTTCATATCCAAGGCCCGGTACACCAAGGCTCGGTGCTTCAAGACTTGGTGTTAAAGAGGTGCGCTGAAGAGGCATCTCTAAATTGGTGCGTGCGTCTGCTCTTTAACCGTTTCAGACGCAACAGGTTGGGTTGGCTGCGGTCGTCCAACGCCATCTGTAAACGTATAGCTTTGCGCTAACAGCCACAGCCAGAAACCTGGTAAGCGTGGTTCTAGCCAGGGCTGGATTTGCCGTAAGAGTGCTGGAAACCAACCGCTAATGAGGCTGCTGACAAACGCGCTGATGGTAAAGTCCAGGTAGCTGCCTAGCCACCGCCCCAAGTCTACGGGGCCTGCCATCTCCCAGATCCACAGCAGCAACTTCGGATTTTTCCAGGCGGCCGTGAGCGCCATACGGTTAAACGTCAACCAGTCCACGCGATCTTTAATGAACGCTTCAGCGATCGTGGGTGGTTGGTCTGCCAGAATGCCAAAAAAGGTGTTCAGCATCGCATTGACACGCTCAGGCGGCAAATTGCGACCAGTTGGCACCATCATGCCTTTAGAAAACAACCAGGTCACGGCGACATTGCTTTGGTAGGCGCGAATCTGGTTTAGATGTTTAGCGCTGAGCAGGTCATGTTTTAAGGCCGTATCGAGCAGATGTGTCAGGCGAGGAAGGTTGCGTACCAGCGAACCAAACCCCGTGAAAATCAATGGTGATTGGAGCGAGGCCGCATCACCCAGGGCAATTAAGCGATCGAACGCCACCTGGCGATCGCTCCGACCTGTGGTAAAGTGCCCTGGAATATAGCCGAATGTCGGCTTCTTCCAGACCAGCTTTTCCATATCGCAGCGGCGATACTCTGGCAGGATGGTAAAAAAGTCTTCGTACATTTCCAGCAAGGAGCCTGGATTTTCGGGATGCACCTGGTGATAGTGAAACAGGTAAAAGGTGAGTGCTTCGCCATCCGCCGGAAACAGTTCCCAAATGAGCTGCCGCCCCCGTGAAAGATCCCCGTGACTGTTCAGCACGTCCCCATAGCGAGCATCCCAGACACCCGGTTCAAAGCCACTTTCAATCACGGCTCCTACCGTTGGACAAACGCTATCAAACGCACGTCCACCGTTAAGTTGCCACGCGATTGGTGATGCAGTGCCCATCGCATCGACCAGCAGACGACCGCTCACCGATCGCAGGTCACCTGTCGGAAGATGTTTTGCTTCCACCACCTGAATGCGATCGACATCTGCACGGATAAATTCCGTTTCATCCCAAATCTCGCCACCGTAGCCACGCAACTTCTCACCACAGACGCGCAGCAGCTTTTCTGCATCCAGCCCGACGTTTAAGACCGTTGGCGTATGCAGCACGGGTGCTTTTGCCTGCGGTGGATTGTTGGCATCAAAAAACTTGTGAAACCCGTCTATATATTCTCTGGCAATGATGCTTTCAAACTCGCTGGGCGTGAATAACCCTAAGTTGATGAGACTCTGAAACTCACTGCGCGAGATATTCCATTCCCGGTTCATTTTGCCAAACGGCAACCGCTCCACCAGCAGCACCCGATAGCCCAGCTTTGCCATCACCGCTGCATGAATGACACCCAGGGCACCACCGAGGTAGATCAGGTCGTAGGAGGGTGAGGAGAGAGGGGTGAGGAGAGAGGGGTGAGGAGAGTTTTGAGTTTTGTTCGCGTAGCGTTTCCGTAGAAAATATTTTGAGTTTTGAATTGATTCTGCCTCTTGCCTCCTGCCTCCTGCCTCCTCTCCCCTAAACACCACCTGTCGCGGTTCTTTCGGATTCTTCACCCCTTCGCGCCAGCGCTGCTCCCACCAGTAAACGCGAGTAAGGTCATACTCACCGTTTGGCATTTTCTGGAAATACTTAACCGTCTGAGGGTACTGTGCAACCAGTGCGTCAAAGATTGATTGGCGAGAGAGGTCGATCACGGGGGGCTGCGGGTACTGATTGGGAAAGCGATCGCGAAGCGCCAGCGTCAGTTGTTTCAGCAGGCTCTTTTCAGACGGTACGGGCTGCTCCGCCCAGCGAAAGACTTTGAGATAGGTTGTCCGCTGCAACGACCAGACAAAAATGGCTAGGGCAGCAGTCTCCATTTGGGTCTCTACCGTAGGCGTTTCTAGCGGAGTCGTTAGGAGCACGGTTAGGCGAATGCCGCTATTTGTAGGCGTTTTTACACCTGTTTGGGGTTCAAACTCCCCCTGTAGCCAGGTTTTCACCGCTTCTACGTCTGACGTAGGGATTTCTAGATACAGAACTTCCTTCATTTGGGGGAGCCAAACTTTAATAAACAACTAAAAGAGACGGGTTGAACACAGTTAAAAATGCGCTAAACTTCAGTGACGCTTTTCGAGTTACGTAAACGTTACAAGTTTCTCATAAATCTTTCAGACTACCTGAACTCATTCCTTTGTTAGCATCTGTCATGAATTATCCTATGCCAGCGCACACCGCAGAAGGTGGTGGACTCCGACAGAAATTTGTCGATGAGGAAAGGATTGCAGCCGCGATCGTCGGGGTTGTAAATGTGGCGCGTACCAATGGTCAGACGCTCGAAGACTTGATAGCAGAGGTTTTAGTCGATGATGCTCTGCTCGATTCGCAGCAGCGGCAGTGGCTCAGCGAAATTATTGTAGCGGCCTGGAAAACATTACCTTAAGATACGAATAGAAGGGTAGGCATCCCACGGGAGTGACACGCAACACATAGAGCGGCTCAGTCAAGGAGTAGCAGGCAGTATCACCCTTTGCTGACTATTGCATGCATTTCAAACCCTTGCTAGATAGACTAGTGACGGATTTCATTGTTATACAGAATATCTAGCCTTGCCTTAGAACCCTAATGTACGAGCTTAGCCAGAAGATTCTTCGCGTCTGGAGAGAGCGTGTTAGTCCACGAATCCTGCCGCTGTTAACCACTGTTCGCTTTATTGGCCTGTTGATTGCTGGGTTTGCTCTGTGGGGTTTTTACGAAATCGCAGAGGAAGTCCTGGAGAAGGAAACCCAATCGCTTGATACCCGCATCTTATTAACGATTCGACAGTGGCACGCGCCATTCCTCGATCGCGTCATGATTGTCATTACCAATATTGGCAATCCATCCGTATTGTTGGTGGCTAGCTTGGTCTTGGCAGCCTTTCTGCTTTGGCGCAAGCAGCGGGCCGAAACCGTGACTCTCACGCTCGCAGCCCTTGGCGCATTGGTACTCAACACCGTGCTCAAAGCCCTGTTTGCCCGCGCCCGTCCAGAACTGTGGCAGCGTACAGTTGACGTTAACTTTTATAGCTTTCCTAGCGGTCATGCCATGATGTCTCTGGTAGTGTTTGGCATCATCGGCTACCTTTTAGCCATTCATGTGCCTCGTTGGCGAGTTGCTATCGCCACAGGTACCGTTTTACTCGTCTGCGCGATCGGCTTAAGCCGCCTCTACTTTGGCGTACACTGGCCTACTGACATTGTGGCTGGCTATGCGGCTGGGACTGTCTGGCTCGTTGCCTGCATCCTTAGCCTGGAAATCTGGAAACGCCGCTACCGACCTATGCCCAAGACCAGACAGCGCGCTTTGACCTCAGTGACAAGCCGGAAGTAGGCAGAAGGTAAAGGGGAGTTGGGAGTTGGGAAAACTCAGAACTCAAAACTTAGAACTCAAAACTTTTCTATGACTCCTGCTGTTTCACTGCACAACGTTTACAAAACCTTTGATAAGGCCCCTGTTGTCAACAATCTCTCGTTTGAGCTTCAGCCAGGGGAAATGTTTGGCTTGCTAGGACCAAACGGCGCGGGTAAGTCTACAACGATTCGGATGCTAACAACGCTGACGAAGCCTTCAGAAGGGCAAATTCAGGTGGCGGGGTTTGACGTGATGCGGCAGCGATCGCAGGTCAAGCAGCAGATCGGCGTGGTGCTCCAGCAGATTAGCGTAGATAGCGATCTGTCTGTCTGGGAGAATATGGAATTCCACGGACGGCTGCATCACCTTCCCAATCCTCAACGACAGCAAGACATCGATCGCTGGTTGGAGTACGTAGAATTGAGCGATCGGCGTCACGATCTTGCCAAAACGCTTTCTGGCGGCATGAAGCGTCGTTTACAAATCGCTCGCGCTTTGCTGCATCAACCAAACGTGCTGTTTCTGGATGAGCCAACCGTAGGGCTAGATCCGCAAACCCGTCGTCGCCTTTGGGAAATGATCCGCGACTTAAACAAACAGGGCATGACGATTCTACTCACCACTCACTACATGGATGAGGTCGAGTACCTGTGCGATCGCATTGGCATCATGGACGCAGGTAAGTTGATTGAACTAGGCACCCTGCAAGACTTCCGCCAAAAGCACGGCGAAGGATTAGTCATGAAGCAAACCGACGATCGCTGGGACTACACATTCTTCCCAACTGTTGCTGACGCAAACGCCTACCTCGATCAACAACCAGATAAAACAGGCATGATGGTAAGACCGTCCAACTTGGAGGATATTTTTGTTGAGTTGACCGGACGTAATTTAGATTGAGGGCTGGGGAAGCAGAGGAAGACATTCTGAGTTCCATAAGGTTCTACGCTTCTCAAAGACTTGTTTGTGTCGCTTTGCCCGGCTTCCCCCGTGCTTCCCCGGCTTCCCTCGCCTTTCTCTTTCCCTTCTACCCTTTCCCCATGTCTCGTCTTGCTAGCAAAATCGAAGCCATTTTGTACTTAAAAGCGCAGCCGCTGACTGTAGCGGAAATTGCGGAATTTGCGCAGTGCGATCGTGAGGCCGCAGAGGAAGGCTTGATTGAACTCATGGCAGAGTATGCCCACCGCGATAGTGCGCTAGAAGTGGCAGAAACGGCTAACGGCTACACATTACAGCTCCGCGAAACGTTTCATCATCTGGTGCAAACGCTCGTGCCTGCTGATTTAGGACTGGGTGCGTTGAGAACATTGGCAGCGATCGCGCTCAGAGGTCCCATTTCACAAACAGAACTGGTAGAATTACGTGGTTCTGGTGCCTACCAGCACGTGCCAGAACTGGTCGAACTTGGCTTTGTCCGCAAGCGCCGACAATCAGATGGGCGCTCCTACTGGCTACAGATCACCAACAAATTCCATCAATACTTTCAAATGAATCAACTCCCACAGGAGTTCGAGCAACACATCAAAGCCAAGTCTTGAGCACAAAATCTTTGTTGTCTTCATTTCTAGGACTCACGCAGCCGCCCCATCAATCCCCCAATTCTGGAGGACTTTGAGTGCTTGCTCCCCCTTTCTTATATGCCCGCTAGGGCTATAAATTGGGGGCTGGAGGCTAGTTTTGCGAGAATTTGCGTGAGTCCTGATTTTTTAGCTTTCAGCATTCAACACTCAAGAAAAAGCTGAAAGCTAACTGCTGACCGCTGAAGGCTAAAACCCACGATACTTCTTTACAAGCCGCAAAATACGGATAATTGCCGTCCCTGCATCCAGCCTATGCCCGTAAATCCTCCGAACGCTAAAGAATCGATTGATCTCATCCCCATGAAGCTACGGGTTGCAGTTATGACGAGAAGTGTCAGAATAGTTTGAAACGGATATTAATCTAGCAATGGTCTTTAACCCTGATAGCGCAAATTTCCTTGGTGCCGATGTTGAAGAACACGAGTCGAATGAATTGCTGAAGTATCTTCAGCATCAGCCTCCTGAAATTATCGCTCAGGTGGCTAAGCTAGTCACTCCTGATGTCAAGCAAATCATTTCTCACAATGTTCAGGGGCTGCTGGGTATGTTGCCCTCCGAAGCCTTTAATGTCAAAATCACGACTGATCGTGACAATTTGGCAGGCTTGTTAGCCTCTGCCATGATGACAGGCTATTTCCTCCGCCAAATGGAGCAACGGATGGAAATGGAAGACTTGCTAGCGGGTTCCTTCTCCATCCCACCAGAGTGTCCTGATCGTCCGTAGCGTCCTATTCTATCTTCCGCACCACCACCACAAACTAATCCCAGTCGCTTGCAAACCCCTCACAGCGGCTACCACTGGGACGGCAGCGATCGTCGCTTTTTTGAAGGCTGGTACTACCGCGTGACGCTACCTGATTGCGGTCAAACGTTTGCCTTCATGTACTCCATAGAAGACCCGATCGGCGGCCAGCCTTATAGCGGTGGAGCCGCACAAATCCTTGGGCCTCATGACGAATATTTGTGCCGCACCTTCCCGGATGTAACAACTTTCTGGGCGTGGAAGCATGCGTTAGGATTGGGGCATTGGGGTAAGAGGAGAGAGGAGAGAGGAGAGAGGGGCGAGGAGGCAGAGGGCAGAGGGCAGAGGGCAGAAGGGAGTCAGGAGTCGGGAGTCGGGAGTCGGGAGTCAAGAAAACTCAAAATATTTTCTGCGGAAACGCTACGCGAACAAAACTCAAAACTCAAAACTTTTTCTCTCGCCCCCCACTACCTTTCCCCCAAACAGTTCACCGAATTTGTCCAGGAAGGCTATCAAGCAACGGCTACTTGGCATCAGGGAATTCTGCGGGAGCCATCAGGTGCATCGGCACGGTGGGCATATCAAATTGAGCCAGTGTATGGCTGGGGCAACGCGAACCGTCTCCAACAATCAACGGCAGGTTGGCTTTCATCGCTGCAAATCTTTGAGCCGGGCTGGCAAATTTTGATGGCGCATGGATTTGCTACAGGCTGGGTTGAGTGGAATGGGCGGCATTACAACTTTGAAAACGCCCCTGCCTATAGCGAAAAAAACTGGGGTGGTGCCTTTCCGCAGAAGTGGTTTTGGCTAAACTGCAATAGTTTTGCAGGTGAACCAGATCTGGCACTAACAGCGGGTGGTGGTCGTCGGGGCGTATTGTGGTGGATGGAATCGGTAGCGATGATTGGGGTGCATTATCGCGGCACGTTCTATGAGTTTGCGCCCTGGAATGCTCAAGTGCACTGGGAGATTCAGCCTTGGGGACATTGGCGCATGTGGGCGGAAAGCAGTCAGTATACCGTTGAGCTAATGGGTACTACTGATCTTCCTGGTACGCCGTTGCGTGCTCCAACGGTAGAGGGACTGGTCTTTGCCTGTCGTGACACCATGCTGGGGCACATCACACTACGATTGCACGATCGCCAACGTCACACGCTTTTGCTAGAGGCACACAGCGATCGCGGTGGGTTAGAAACAGGTGGCGAGTCGTGGGATGGCGTTTGGAGAAGTGCTGGCTGAAACGTGAATAGTCTTATGGTTTTGACTGATTGGAACTGTCTTAAATTCTCGCAGTTGTCGCCGCATTACGTCGTCGCAAGGTATCAATCAACGTTGTGAAGGTGGCAGGAATAGGAGCAGTGACGACGATCGTGGTCGCTAAAACGGGATGCTCCAATTGCAGTCGCCACGCGTGCAATGCTTGCCCAGGGAGGTTTACACCGACAGAACGTCCTGTCCCATAAACCGGATCGCCCACGATCGGATGTCCCATTTTGGCGCTATGCACCCGAATTTGATGAGTGCGTCCTGTTTCTAGCGCAAACTGCATCAATGTGTAGTTTCCGAGTCGTTCTTTTACCTGCCAGTGGGTCACGGCGCGACGGCCTCCTTTCTCTTCGGGCACGATCGCCATTTTCTTCCGATCAACGAGATGCCGACCGATCGGTAAGTCGATCAGTCCGCTATCTGCCGCAGGCGCACCGTAGACGACCGCAAGATAGTCCCGTCGCGCCGTTTTCGCTTTCAGTTGTGCCTGCAAGTGCTGGTGCGCTTGATCGGTTTTTGCAACGGCGATCGCGCCACTGGTGTCCTTATCTAACCGATGCACAATACCGGGACGCTGCACGCCCCCAATCCCTGCCAGACGATCGCAGTGAGCGAGCAGTGCATTGACCAGTGTGCCTCCTTCATGCCCTGGAGCCGGATGCACCACCAATCCCGCTGGCTTATTAATAATCAGCAGATGATCGTCTTCGTAAAGAACGTCCAGGGGAATGTCTTCTGCTTGCAGATCAAGCGGTTCTGCGTCGGGAATGGTGATGTGAATCTGATCACCCACCTGCACGATCGCTTTTTTTGATGTACAAACGTGCCCATTCACCTGAATGTGTCCTTGCTCAATCAACTTTTGCAACCGCGATCGTGAAAGATCCGTCAGTTGCTCAGCAAGGTAGCGATCGAGTCGATGGTGTGGTGCCTCAGCATCACTTACGGCGGCAACCTGTAGTTCAATTTGGGAAGACAATGGCTAAACCTTGCTCAGAAGCCTTAAAGACATGAGCTTCAAGTGTGAAACACTCCGATGATCGATGGCAGAGATCTTTGCGTCCATCCCTACTTTTCCTCGCTCAGGCACTCAAAACGCATTGCGTCTAAACGTATGGATTCTTCAAGCCTCGCGCTTTTAACAACTCTGTTAGATAACCATCTTCATTTAGAAGCATCATAGCTGTGACATTGCCGAAGTGAGTGTTAATGTCTTCGTCAGCATCAACATAGCTTAGAAGTAGCTCTACTATTGTGACTTGATCTGCTTGCGCTGCCGCTGCTAAAGCTGTATTGCCATACTGATTGTGAAGTCGTGGATCAGACCGTTATCAAGCAAGAAGCGGTATAGCTCTAAATAACCGAGGCTTGCGGCTTCAGACAAAGGCGTATCACCAAAATTATTTGTCGTGTTGATGTCTGCTCCTTGCTCCAGCAGACTACGCACAGACTCTATAGCATTTTCAACAGCTAAAAAGTGAAGGGCTGTTTCACCAATAGAATTTTTGGCATGAATACTGGAAGGGTATTCGCTTAAAAAGTCTTCTGCGGCATTTGGGTCAACGAACGCCGCATCACGAAGCTCATAAAACTGATTATTTGCCTCTGCTTCAGACATAAGGTAAATGCCATTGCTGTTTAAGTTTTGGAGCGTTTAACTTGTCTAATTGGTTGATGAAAGTGGTTGTTTTATTTACCTTAGCGCATCAGGCAGCGGACTCAAAGCCACCCATGCTAGACTCCAAGCAACGTCGCTTACCTGTGTGGGTGATTGCTATGACTCTTCAGCCTGAAACCTCTGCCACTAAAGCTCAGCTTTACGATCGTGACTTTTACCTTTGGTTACAGGAAACAACACAACTACTGCGGAACGGCGAATTTGACAAACTTGATATCGAAAATTTGGTCGAAGAAATTGAGAGCATGGGCAGGGGTGACAAACACGCTGTTGAAAGCACCCTCGAAGTTATTTTGATGCACCTACTGAAATACAAGTACCAACCCGACCAACGTTCTAACAGTTGGCGTTTCACGTTATTAGAACATCGGAACCGTCTTTTCAAAGCATTCAGAGACAGTCCCAGTCTTAAAGCCCATTTTGCCCAGACTTTTACTGAAAATTATCGGCAAGCGCGAAAGCTGGCTGCTGCTGAAACCGGACTGCCGATCGCCACCTTTCCAACCGACTCACCGTTCACGCCTGAACAGGCGCTCGATGAGGATTATTTGCCAGAGTAGGGCGCGATCGCTGCAGGACGACAGCCAGCGAGAATTTCGTGCAGATTGACGACAGCACCAATCACCGCGATCGCGGGAGCCTCAAAGTTGGCGGCTTCTACCTGGTGCACGATCGTCCCCAAGGTGCCGATCAACTCTTCCTGTTCGGCTCGTGTGCCCCAACGAACCAGTGCAACAGGCGTATGTACATTTACCCCTGCCAGTCGAAGTTGCTCGGTGATACACGGCAAGTTGTGGATGCCCATGTAGACGACGATCGTCTCCGAGCCGTGCGCGATCGCCTGCCAGTTCACCGCCGGGCGGTACTTTCCAGCACCCTCATGCCCCGTCACAAAGGTCACCGAAGAACTGTAAGCACGGTGGGTCAGCGGAATCCCCGCATAGGCAGTCGCCGCAATGCCCGATGTGATCCCTGGTACCACTTCAACTGCAATGCCCGCTTTTACTAAATCTTCCATTTCTTCACCGCCACGCCCAAACATGAAGGGATCGCCACCCTTGAGCCGCACGACGATCGCTGCCGTTTTTGCCTTTTCAATCAGCAGTGGCGTAATCTCTTCTTGCATCAACGAGTGCTTGCCTCGCCGCTTGCCTGCATGAATTTGCTCTGCCTGTGGATTAATCATTGCTAGCACCTGTGGACTGACCAATGCATCGTAAACCACGACATCGGCACATTCCAGCAATGTCTTGCCCTTCAGCGTCATTAGCCCCGGATCACCGGGACCCGCGCCGACTAGATAGACTTTGCCTGTGTGTTGCATGGGGAAAGAGTGGAAGGAGCAGGGGGAGCGGGAGAGCGGAGGGAGCAGGGGGAGTGGAAGGTCAAAAAGAGTGAGAGCAAGCTTGAGGCGTAGAGGGGGCAAGAGAAACCGTTTGAGATTTGAGTTCTGGATGATACAAAGAAGGCTTCCTTGCTTCCCTTGCTTCCTCTCCCTCTTCTGGCTCCTCTGCCTCTCTACCCTCTATCCTGCGCCAGATCCACGAGCAGATCTGTTAATGCTGAACTTGCAGAGAGGGGATGCGCGAGGTGTAGGTTGAGCGTAGGGAACTGTTGGGTGAGGGTTTCAACGGTTTGGGCGATCGCATCCGTAATCCCACCCGCAAACAGGAAGTAGGGCAGAATCCCAATGTGGCGAAGGCCAAGCTGTGAGAGTTCTTGCAGGCGAGACTCCAGGCTTGGTGGTACAGACCAGTAGGCCGTCAAGATGCCTAAACGCTCGGCTAGCGCTTCAACAGGCTCATTACCTTGGGGGCGACGACTGCCGTGAGACAGCAAAATCCACGCTTCAACAGGTTGTGCGGACATGCACTCCGTCACGAGGCGATGCAAACCTGGATGAGCGCCGATCGCGGGACGTAGCTCCAGTTCGATCGCATCTCCAAGGGCTTGTTGTGCCAGCGCGATTTCTGCGGGAATGTCTTCCATGACATGCACACCGGGCAACAGAAATAGCGGCAGGATGACAAGCTTGAAGGGCGTGGCACGATCGTCACTTGCCGTCAAGGATGCCCGAACGGTGTCACAAAACTGCTCGATTTGTTGGTGCAAAGGTAGAGGCTGGCATTCTAGAAACGCGGTGCCTACTAGTGGCTTTGTATGCTTAGTTGCCGCGTCCTGACAAGAAGCGGTTAAAACAACCGTTTCCTTAGCAGAATCGTCCCAGTCGATCGCGCCATACCCACGACCAGTAGCTAGAGACTCTAAATCATGCTGCATGGTCTGGGCAAAGTGCTCAGAAAGGACTTCTATCGCGGCTTGAGGGCGCGGATCACGGCTTCCATGAGCGATGAGTAAATAGGCAGAGGGGTAAGACAAGAGGGTAGTGCGTCAAAGAATGGTGGGTCGAGTAAAGTAGGGAGACCGCTACTTTTACGTACAAATTATGGAATGTCTGCTCTGCGGTCATCCTAGCACCCACAAGCATGGAAAAGCTCCGAATGGGA
>JAHHIE010000038.1 GCA_019358945.1 Stenomitos rutilans HA7619-LM2
CCAAGCGATGGGTCTTTCTAGCCCAAGGAGCCGCGACTTCGGCAAGACGTTCGGTAAAAATACAACGAGGACAGACGGAGTTGAAGCAGAAGAACTGACGCACCTGGAGCTGCAGGGTGAGGCGATATTTGAGCAAAGCTCTCAGCACGGTCTGGGCTAGAGAAGGTATGGTTCTCGTTCATGAGGCATTCTCCGTTAGGTGCATAGACTCGAATGGTGTAGCTCATAAGGGTGTGGTGTAGGGGTGAGTAGGAGTCTGAAATCGTCTCTTTTTCAGCAGGGAACACAGAAGGGTTAACGGGCTTTTGAGAAGTGAAAAGTGACTTGGGGGAATAACAGTAACTCGTTACTGAAAAAACGGTCTAGCGCTTCTAGCAGGTCTCCTTTTAGCTGCGACCGCATAAAAGGACTGGTTAAGGCGGTTTCGCTAGTGATGGGGTAGTCGCGCTTAGCGGGGTTCATAGGAGTAGGAGTTGAAATCGTCTCTTTTTCAGGTGTGACGGGTTCAACAGGTGAACATTCAGCTCTCAGTTGAGCCATTAATACAAACGCGTCATAAACAGCATTAGCGATTAAAGCACTTGGAGCATTAAGCTTGCACATCTCGTAACCGTTATTGCGAAACCATGTACCCCATGACTGAAGTTCAATGCGTTTCATCTGAAATACCTTGTCAGGATTAGCAAGCAATTCATTTTTGGTGGGGTAGTTGTAACGCATTTCTCAATCTCCTTAATTTGATTCGGTCTCTTAATCAAACTAACGGTTGTGAAGTTGACCGTCAATAAGTATTTATGCTTATTTTTCCATAGCTTTCTTTAATAGTTCCTCTACTTGTTCAACGGTAAAACCCTGTGCAATAAGCTCATCAATGATTTCAACCATTTTACGAACATCTTCTTTATGCTTGGCGGGAACCTTAATACTCAATGTTTCGTTGTCTGTAAGGTATTTTGGTTTCCTGCCACTACCCTCTCTTGCCCCGCCTCTACCGAATCCTTTAGCCATAACTCAACCTCCCATCACTGCACTACCTGATTCTCTCATAATGCAAAATTTGAAAGCGTAACGTAATCAGCGCTTACCCTTAATCAAGTGTGAAAAGTGTGTGCAGAGAAGTGTGCAATACTGTGAAAAGAGAGACGTAACGTGACCCCTGAAGTGGGTTGCGCGTACTGTCAGGGCGATTAGCACAGTGGTAGCGCACTTCCTTCACACGGAAGGGGTCACTGGTTCGAATCCAGTATCGCCCATACAACTCAAAAGCCTTGAAACGAAAGCCTTGAAAGACGCGAAAGCCTCTCGGGGCTTTCGTTTTTAATGCCACTATGTCGATTTAGAGAAGTAGTACATTTGTGAAGATTAGTCAGGGCAACCGCATACTCGAAATGCGAGGCTTGAGGGGCAACAAACAGAAAGCAGGAAGCTATGCCTCAGTTGGTTGAATCATCCGCCCCATTGCTAGCACATTTCAAGCACCTGGAAGACCCGCGATCGCAGCCTTTGCTGGAGCACGGGCTACTTGACATCATTGGACTGACGATTTGTGCGGTGATTTGCGGTGCCGATACCTGGGTCGACATTGAAAACTACGGGTGTGCGAAGGAGGAGTGGTTGAGGGGCTTTCTGCGGTTGCCCAATGGTATTCCCTCCCACGACACCATCGCTCGGTTATTTGCAGCACTCGACCCAGGAGCCTTGCAGAATTGTTTTTTGAGCTGGGTGCGGAGCGTGGCGCAATTGAGTCAGGGAGAAGTGATTGCGCTTGACGGCAAAACCCTGCGGCATTCCTACGAGACCGGGGGTAGCAAAGGAGCGATTCATATGGTCAGTGCTTGGGCAAGCCAAAATCGCTTGGTTCTCGGACAGACGAAGGTGGATGAGAAGTCGAATGAAATTACAGCGATTCCACAATTGCTGGCGGTGCTAGACTTGCACGGTTGCATCGTCACCATTGACGCGATGGGTACGCAAAAGGACATTGCCAAGCAAATTATCGCTGGTGGTGGGGAGTATGTTCTGAGTCTCAAAGGCAATCAGGGCAACCTTCACCAGGATGTCGAGCAACTGTTCCAATGGACGCGCAAGATTGCGTTCAAAGACGTGACCCACGAGTTTTATCAGACTATTGAGTCAGGTCATGGTCGTGTTGAAATTCGTCGTTACTGGTTGCTCGATGGGGTTGAGCACTTGCTTGATGCTCCGTTGTGGGTCGGACTTCGACGGGTTGGCTTAGTCGAATCGGAACGCCGTTGAGCCGGACAAGCACCCACAATTGAGCAGCGCTACTATTTGGTGAGCCTTGATGGCAATGTTCAACGCTTTGCCTACGCCGTTCGCGCTCATTGGGGCATTGAAAACCAAGTCCACTGGGTCTTGGATGTTGCCTTTGATGAAGATGCCTCTCGCATTCGCAAAGACCATGCTCCCGAAGACCTTTCCCCGATCCGGCATATAGCGCTCAACCTTTTGCGTCAAGACACTGAGACCCAAAACGGCATCGAGGCGAAACGGCTGAAAGCAGGATGGGACAACAACGACCTCGCGCGTCTCCTCACTGCTTGAATATGCGTTTGCCTTAGTGCTTGAGCAGTTAGCGTTGACTGAAATGCTATCTCATGGCAATTCAAGAGACATTATTCTGAAAATTGCTGCCAATCCCAACACAACTGAGACAACGCTGACTCATCTAGCCGAAGCCTTAACTCGCACAATTCGAGCGGCGGTTGCTGCGAATGCCAAGACTCCACTATCTGTTCTAGAGCAACTGGCGCAGGATGACCGACCAGAAGTGCGTCGAGCAGTGGCTGAAAATCCTAATATCTCGGTTGCTCTGAAAGCGAAATTACGGGAGTTTTCGCCTTAATTTTCCGCCACAGCAACGAACAACTCGACGGTAGGCGACTTATGACCAGCTCCAGCATTCTCAATTGACAACTGGGTCGATCGGATCGGGCATATTGAGGTAAGACGCGATCGATCCTGACTATGCTAACGCCAGAACAACAAGCCGCAGACGAAGCAACGCCTGTAGAGAAATTGCGGGAGTTCGTCCAGCAAAGCGTTGAACTCGCACGAATCGTTTCTCGAAATTCCTATGCTGATCCAGAGCTATTGCGAGAATTAGCCGCCAGTTCAGATCAGGAAGCCCGTTGTGGCGTTGCGGCAAATCCCAATGTACCTGTAGAAGTTCTGTTCAAACTAGGTGAGGAGTTTCCAAAGCAGCTATTAGAGAATCCTGTGGTATCTCTTTTGTTATTAGAAAATCCAGATCTCTTTAATAATCTTCCTCGCCCGACGGTAGACAGCATCTTGAAAGAGGAGTGCATCCCGACCTTCTTTCTAAACTGGGCAATCAATCAGCGTCGGATAGATTTTTCAACGTGGCTTGCTAAACAGCCTGAAACACCCAAGCGAGTCCTCGTAGAACAAGCAACTCGCTCAATTGCAGAGCAAAGCGAACCCTGGTGTGAGTTTTTGGAAAGTGTCATTCAAGATCCCAATACGCCTGACGATGTGCTTGAAGTCATCGCGACTAGAGATGACAGACTGCGAAACCCAATGACGGATAGAGTTGATCAGGCGCTTATGCTTAGACCGAAGCTACCCAAACCTGTGATCGAAATTTTGGCAGTCCGAGGTGCCGTCTCTGCCAAGATTGAAATTGCTAGACGACCAATCTCTGCTGATCTTCTCCGAACACTGGCGGAAGATCAATCAGAAGTCTGGCTGCTTTGTGCCGTCGCCCTGAATCCCAACACACCAGAAGATCTGTTAGAGGAATTGATTGTGGGCGATCGCAGTCCATACTATGTCAAAAACTCCGTCGCTTTAAGTCCCAACCTTTCTGATCGACTGGTGTTCCTGCTGCTTGAGAAGGATAATTTTGATACCCGATCACGGCTCGAAATCAACCCCCATCTTCCCATTACAGCATTAGAAAAATTAGCAAAAAGCTCAAACCGGATTCACCAATGGCTTGCGGCTATGCATCCAAATACACCCATGCCAATCTTGATGGATTGGCTCAAGCATGATCCATCCAAGCACACGCTCCTAGCTAGAAATCCTGCCATGCCGGAGGAGATCATTCGCCAATTCTTGAAAAGTCCATCTGCGTCGGTTCGTGCAGGAGTTGCCGAAAATCCCAGTACTCCAGAAACCTTCCTAATTCAGCTATCAACCGACCATGATTCCAATGTCCGTCATGCAGCACAAAAAGCTTTAAAGGACACCGACTCCAGGAAAGCCTGGCAGGAAGTTTACTTCAGCCAATCTACCTGGCAGTAAGCTCCGCGATTTTTGAATCTTCTTTTCACGATTTGGTCATTGATTGCTTCATTATGACTCCCACTGAACTGAAAGCCTACCTTGATCGTCTCCTCACCCAAAACTTGAAGATCAGCACGATGATTTGGGGATCTCCAGGAATCGGCAAATCGAGTATTGTGGGTCAACTGGCGTTGGAAAAGGCGATCGACTTTATCGATGTGCGACTCTCCCAACTGGCCCCCACGGATTTGCGAGGGCTTCCGGTTGCCATAGACGGGATTTCCAAGTGGTATCCGCCAGAATTTTTGCCCCGTGAGGGGAGGGGTATTCTCTTTCTCGATGAACTGAATATGGCTCCTCCAGCTATGCAGGGAGTCGCTCAGCAATTAATTCTCGATCGTCGGGTGGGTTCCTACACAGTTCCAGAGGGGTGGTTTGTTTGGGCAGCAGGGAATCGCAAAGAAGATCGGGCGGCGGTATTTGAGATGCCTGCACCCCTGGCAAATCGGTTTCTACATCTTCAGGTGGAGCCAGACTTTGAGAGTTTCAAAGCCTATGCGCTAGAAACAGGCGTACACGAACAAACCATCGCGTTTCTCTCGTTTCGATCGACGCTACTGCATAAGTTTGACCCCCAGCAGCCTGCCTGGTGTTCGCCGCGATCGTGGGTGATGGCAAGTGCGCTGCACACAGCAGGGTTAGGGATTGCGCCAGCGGTCGGAGTGGCGGCAGAGGCAGAGTTTGCGGCGTATCTTCAACTTTACCGCACCCTACCGGATCTCACGCCCATTCTGAAGGGGAATGGCGATCGCATGGCTTTTCCCACTGAACCGTCTGCCCGCTATGCCACAGCGATCGGTCTGACGGTACGGGCAGCAGACGCAAATCAAGCCTACAGCGCCTTTACCTGGCTCAGTCAAACGGCGACAGCGGAGTGGGTACAGCTATTTGCCATCGATATGTTTCGAGTCATGCGGAGCAAAGGACAGATGGGAACCCTGGCAAAACTGGTGCAGAAAGATGCTCAACTTCAGAAATTTTTGCAGGAGTTTCAGCAATTGGTGGGTTTATGAATTTAGATTTAATTGGGCTTAAATTTTATCTTTAGCGTTTTTTTAGCTGCTTTTATAACACTCTCATCATAATCTCCAGGTAGTTCTTCGCTGATGGCGGTCGATTGCGATCGATAATTTCCAGCGAGTTCTTCAAGGATGGCTGTCGGTGTATTAACATTGCTGGCGATCGCTCTGCGAATATGATCAAACACATATCTAAAGCGTTGGTGGAGCGAGTCTGGCGGATTCGTCGCCAGCATTTCTAATATGTGGGGCGGCGTTTTGGGATGCCCTGCTATCCCTCTGAGAATCCACTCTCCATCCAAATCATCTTCCTGAGTTTCAGTTGCTATCTCGTCAAGAATATCCTCATCATCCCAGTCACCTTCCTGCGTCTCAGTCTGAGCTAAAGTCGCTTCTATTAACGTCTCAAGAACAGTTTCGGTCAAATCATGGCGTCTTAGTACTCCCTCTCGGACTCGACCGCTCGGATCGGTTGCCAACGTTGCGACACTCTCAAGGGACGTATTCGGATGGGTTGCAGCTCTGTAACGCACGTCCTCAGTCTGTGCGTCAACCAGCCGTGCAAGAAGCTTGGCAGGGGTTTTAGGATTTTTGAGCAGGCTGGTGCAAAGTTCTATCAGCCACTCTGCGATGCGCTCTAGAGTGCTAGCCGACGCATTAGGATGTTCTGCCACTTTAAGGAGAATATCCTCATCGGCATCCAGGCTCAGTGCTTCTAACACATGGGAGGGTGTATGGGGATGGTCAGCCACTAATCGACGCACCGCAGGATGGCTATCGGCTGCAAACATTTCCAAGAAATGAACAGGGGTTCCCGGTTTTTCCTCCATAAACTCAGCAAGCGCGATCGCCATCTCTGAAGCATTTGGATGAGCCTTAACCAGACTGCGAATTTCCCAAGACTCTTCTCCAGCTAATTTCTCTAATACGGTTGCTGGGACACCAGGTTTTTGCAGAATTGCCCGATGTATTTCATTATTCCGCCAACTGGCAAACCGATAGAGAATATCAGCGGGTGTATTGGGATTTTTGACAACTGCGGATAGAACATCAAAACTTGAATCTTCTGCCAATTCAATCAATAGTGACGTTGGGGTGTTGGGATTCTTGGCAACGTGACATCGCACAGTTGTTTCAGGGTGTTGGGCAAGCTGCTCCAAAATTGAAATAGGCGTGTTGGGCTTCTGGGCGATCGCACCCAAGACTTCCAGGCTTGGCACCGTAGACAAATTTGCTAACGTCTCACCGGAAGCCGTTGAGCTACGAGCTAAAGATAGGCGGATAAATAAACTCTCAGGTTTCTCTAACAGCAGAATGTTGAAAATCGGGTTGGCAACGATCGCGTCAGGAAACTCTTTGCCCAGCTTCAGGAGAACGTCTTGCGGCGTGTTGGGATGGCTGGCAACTGCCCGACGAACGTCTGCATCTTCATCGTCGGCAAGCTGCTTGAGTAAATCAGGAGCGGTATGATCAGCAAGAGCAAGACGGGTGGCGCGACTCATAGCAGTATCCCGTAAGGCCGTAAGGCAGTAATGATGCTAGTTTGCCCTGAAATTAAGGGCATTTTTACAATAGAACCTGACACCTGGCAATTTGAAGATTCGTGAAGGACTTTCAAACCCTGATCAGTGCCTCTCTCCTGCGGTTGCGAATGAAATCTCCTTTCTTCGCCACACTGGCTCTCTTTGCTCAGTTTATCCCTACGCAGCAGACTCCCGCAGCCGCAACGGACGGCAAGGATATATTCTTTAATCCAGACTATTTACTCTCCCTACCTGCTGCTCAACAGGACGGGCTATTCCTGCACGAAGTCTTGCACGCTGCTCTACTACATCCTTTGCGACGAGGAGTGCGCGATCCCAAACTCTGGAATATTGCTGCTGATATTGTCGTGAACGGCATGATTATTCAGCAAGGTGTTTTTCAATTACCGCCCAACGGATTATGCGATCCCAAACTAGAACATTTCGGTGTAGAAGAAGTATATGAACTGCTGCTGAAACAAGATTCGGAGCAAATGAGTTTACCTAACCCTGATTTGCTCGATCGTCCGCCAGAGGATACTGATTCTAACCAAACTCAGAAGCAAAATCAGTCTAGTCCGACTCCCTCAAGTGAGCAGGTGCAGCAAAGCAGCAAGAACGCTCAAGGAAACGATCGGGACCAAACCGGTAATATCTCTCAGTCAAACAATCGGAACCAGAACCAGGACAATCGGTCTCAGAGACACGATCGAGAACAAACTGGCGATGATACTTCTCAAGCAGACGGTCAAAATCAGGATAAAGGCCGTGGTTCCCAGACGAACGATCAAGGGCAGGTGAGGGAGAATACCGCTCAGATCGGAGATCGGAGTCAAGATACAGAGAATGCAGCTCAATCGCGTGATTTGAGTCAGGATGCAAACCAGCCTCAAGCCAATGCATCCAAGCCAGCATCCGCGAACTCATTTGCGTCTGATAGCCTTTCCCAAGCTCAGAAAGCAGCCCTAGAAGCCCACTGGAAAAACGCACTTCAACAGGCAACGGTGATTGCGCGAACGGTGCATCATGGCAACCTGCCCGCAGGACTGGAGCGAGAGCTAGGCGTAGTGACCACTCCCCAACTGGACTGGCGATCGTATTTGTGGCGCTATCTGATGCAAACGCCGACTGATTTTCAGGGGTTCGATGGCGATTTGTGTACCAGGGGTTATATTTGGAATCGCTGATTGGCGAATCGGTGAATGTTTTTGTGGCAGTGGATACAAGCGGGTCGATCGGGCAGGTAGAACTCCAGGCATTTTTGAGTGAAGTTTATGGCATTTTGGCGGCTTACCCACATCTCCACTGTCTGTTGTACTACGCAGATGCCGATGTGTATGAACCCTATGAGTTAGAGTCGCAGCAAAATTTACCCAAACCGCAGGGGGGCGGCGGAACTTCCTTTGTACCCTTCTTTAAAGCGATCAACCAGGAGTGGGATAGACACAGTCAAGCCGTTAGCATTTACCTGACCGATGGCTATGGAACCTTCCCTTCAAAGCCACCTGAACTACCGACGCTATGGGTTGTGACGCCTGGCGGGTTAGCGTTAGAGCAGTTTCCATTCGGCGAAGCAGTGCGTCTGCTATCCATCGATTAACTTAGAGTTGAAGAGATAAGACGCAAGAAATGTCAAAGTTAGTTGCGTTTGACACGACCAACTGTCGATCGCCATACCACTGCCTCAATTTCTGCTCAGTCTCATCCAGGATAGCGATCGACCCAAGGCGATTGCCACAATTCCCTCAATGGCTTGCAAGCGGTCGACAACATGACAAATGAGCTGGGGCAACTGCTGATTCATAGTACTTCGTCCCATCACTTGTTCTAAATAATAATTGGGTGAACTGAAGCAGCGAAATTAACCACTTCAGTTCACCCGCGACAGATTGCCAATCTGGAACTGATTGTACCTGCTTCAGCCCAGGCAGTGGCATTGATTAAATGATCGTTCAAGAAAGCTTTAAGCAGAGGTTATGTCGGCTGCACTTAGTTTCACCACGATCTAGAAACCTCAGCGTTTAGATACACTAATACCAGCTTGCAATCATCTAGGCATCGCTAAAGCTACCTAGAGGAAATTGCCCACTAACGGAGAGAACAACTATGGCAATTGATTTATCTCCAATGATACAAAGTGCGAAGACCGCCGTTTATAGCTTTATAGCTAACGCAACAAACTCAGCCAATGCTGAAGCAAAAAGCGCACTTAGCAATGCGAGAACTTTAGCCGAAGAGCCGAAGCACTCGATCGAGACGTTGACCAGTCATCTAAGCCAATCGATCAGTAATCTAAATGCATTTATAGGAAACCTAAAAACGTCTGTCTTGGAGACAACTAGTGGTGCCATTAGCAACAACATAGGCACCATCCCAGAGTCTACCAATCAGGCTACAAACACCATCGTAGAAAACACTGGACGGGCATCAGGAGCTTTCGATGCTGCTACCAGCATTGCTGTACAGGTGCTAAACGATGCGGCAACTTCTCTGACTCAAACAGCAGGAAAGACAAAAAATTCACTGAATGAGACATGGCAAAAAACAGGGCAAGTCAGTGAAATGCTTTCTAGCAGCATTCAAAATCTGGTTGTGACTTCAAATCAGTTATGGTTAGAAGAACATCCAATGGTATCTTGGCTAGTCGCTCATCCCTTTTGGGCGATCGCGCTAGTTCTACTGACTCTTTTTCTAACCTGGAGCTTGTTGGGAGCGATCGCCCAATTTACGCAACAGGCTTTTTTGTTGATTTTACAAGCACCACTCAGATTAATTCAATCACTGTTTAGAGGTGTATTTCAGTTACTTAAGCGCACTGATAATCTTCCACTCACTCAGTTCAATGAGGAACAAATGCCTCAAAAGCGGCTTGTTGAAATTCTCAATCGCTTAGAGAGCTTGCGACAGGAACAAGAGGCATTAATGAAGGAAATGCAGACCATTCTTCTCTCCAAGCACTGAAAAGTGCCGCAGTAAATTTGAGCCCCTTTGACGCATCGATGCTGTCTGCTATTCCCAGGCTTCGAGTTCAGTGACCCAATATTGTATCAGGGCAGAAATTTGCGATCGTCGCGCTTCAAACGTCGCCGCAACCCAAATAAATACCAATCCCAGCAAAATGCCCAATGCCCATAGCAGCAACGAGTAATTGTCGATAAAGCGCCAAAGTTGTCGCAATACCTGGATTACAAACGCAGCCGTACCGACAAACAGAAAGGCCCGAATACGCAACACCAAGCCAGCCAGAATAAACCCAAGCTGAAGACTGATGCTGAGAAAGCCCAGTAAGAGGGACGATACACCTGCAATGCCTACTTCCGCTTGATAAAATCCAGTCAGGCAGACTAGTGCTGTTGCAAAACTCCGTAAAAGATGGCGTTTGTCACGATCGCTCGCCCCTCTAAATGTGGGGTCAACTTGCGCGAGATACAACAGCGATAGACTCACCAGTGCAGCAATCCACAGCGGTTCTTCTGCCCTCAGATTATGTAACCACCGCAGTACCGCCCAGTCTGCCAGCAACACACCGATGTAGCTAAGCCGTATTTGTCGTTCCGCTTTTGCTAACCAGGCGTAGAACGCTGCCACAATGAACAAACCCTGAATAGCGATCGCGCCAATCGTCAGCACAGTTACCGCTATAGGTAGAATCGCCGCCGATCGCTCCCACGGTTCGCGTTGCCATCCCCACCGTCGCCAAGGCAATTGATACAGCAAGAAAGCTAGCCCTGCCGCGATCGTCCCGCCCCACGCCAGCAGCAAGCTATCTGGAAGCAACTGGTGCAGAAGATGGGCGATCGTGGCGATCGCTTCGATAATACCTGCGTAAGTCCAGATGAGAAATGAGGTATGGGGTGTGGGGTGTGGGGTGTAGGGTGTAGAGGTCTGAATTGCTCCCGCTGCTTCCCCTGCCCCCCTCTCCCCTCTCTCCTCTCTCCCCATCGCCAATGCATACGCCGCTAAGGTCGCCGCGATGCTTGTCCACAGCCATTCTCCAGTGCTACTTAATGAACTGACGAACGCAAGTGGCAGTAACGCACTGCCCAGTGCCCAATGTAAATGAGCGATCGCTGCTACTTCGTGAACCGAAAGCCGTAGATAGGTCACCAGCCAGCGTTGCAGGAGTTGAACAACGATCGCGATCGCCGCCGCCAATCCTGCCATCAGAACAAGGCCATCCCCTGCTGCGCCGCCTTTTGCCTGCGAGAGTTGGTAAATCAAGAGTTCATACGCTGCGATCGAACCCCCCAACACTGATAGATAAATCAATGGTTTGAAGGGGTGCCTTCGCCCTACACCAATCCCAACGAGCGCTGCCGCCAGCGTGTAAAGCCCGGTTGTAGCGGTAAACGAGCGGTGTTGGAGAAGCAAGCCAATCAGGGCATAAAGAAGAGGGATGAGGTGCCAACTGGAAAGGGGGAAAGGACGGGATGAGGGATGAGGGATGGGGGATGAGGAATGAGTCTCTGGCCGCAGATTGGTGACTTCTGACTCCTGACTCCTGACTCCCCGATGCACTTGCCACCAATCACCCAAAAGTTGCGTTCCTAGACCAAGGGCAAGGTTCACGATCGCCACCGCATCAAGCGATCGTCCAGTTAGCGAGATGATGCCTGTAATCATAAGTTCCAGGCTCCAGGCGATCGCATAGAAGCCTGGGTTTTGAGGCCGTTGCCAGGTGCGATAACTGGTAGCCAGAAAGAGAATGCCAGCAGCCGCTAAGTACTGCCAGTGGGGAGACTCAATCTGTATATAGACTACTAGATGACAGAGCGTCAGGACTGTCAGGGTTACGACTGCAAGCGCGATCGCCCATCCATCTGTTGCCTGTCGATAGAGGGTTGCTAGCACTGTTTCACGACGGCATAGCCATCCCCACAGCAGCCACAGCAGGAGCAGGGCGATCGACAGCAGATTCACACTTAGCTCAACCGTGAGCGAATCTTTAAAAACCTCCCAGACTACAGCCGCCGCAAACGTAAGCCCAAAGCCAATAGTGATCACGGCTGTCAGCAACTGCCGTAACTGATGCGTATTGCTCAACATCAGCACAGTAGCCGTCCCTAACCCAATCAACCGTGCAGGAGCAGAATCGAACATCAAGAGCTGCACTAAAAACAGGGCGATCACGCTCAAAACGCTCGCCGATCGACGTTGAGGGAGGCGGCTACGGCTACCCAACACTGTCAAGGCAAGGGGTACTGCTAGCCACATGCTGCCCCAGGTTGTGGTATTTCCAAAGGTGTGGCTCACAAGCTCCCACAGCGACCATCCACCCAGCACTTTGGTAGACAAGAGTACATAGCTGCTAGCAGCAAGGAGAAGACCTGCATGCCAGGTGCTTTGCTGCCAGCTTGGGAGGGGGAAGGCAGGGGGCGCTGGGTGAGCGGAGGGGGAAGGGGAAGCGGAGGAAGAGTGAGGGGGAAGGAGGAGACTAGCGCTTAGGCTCCATTCAGCGATCGCACCAACAAGTAAAAGCGCTGCCCAGGTGTTTTGGTTCAGGTTGGGCAACCACAGGTGTATGAGAGAGGCGATCGCGGCTAGCCCAGTGCCATGCGTCAGGTAAAGCAGCGCAGCGGTTGGACGAGTGCGCCCTCGCAAAAGAGCAATCAGCGTAGCGGTCAATAGCACTAAATTGAGCGATCGTGTCCAGCTATTGCCAAAGCTGATGGCTGTGAGAACAAGCCCCAGCCCCAATGCCAACCATTCTGCCCGTTTCGCCAAATCGGGTTGCTGCCAACGGCGAAATCTTGCCGCCAACCCTAGTGTGAGTAGCACGTATGGAAAGACCGCTATCCCCAGTAGCGCCACTGGCATTCCCGCTTGCCCAGCCAGTTGAATACTCGTTTCAATGACACGCTGCTGCCAGTCTGGAGGGACGGCACGCCACAGCAGCCAAACCGTTTGCAGCCCTACAAACCAGCCTGCTATGAGATACTGCCCCTGACTCGATCGCAACAGATAATCCGCCAACAACCATATGCTAAGCCCACTGATGGCGATCGCCTGCCAGGGTGGAGTGACTGTCACAGCAATCAGCCAGCCAATCAACAATAAACCAGTACCACCCCGCTGCCAACCAATGCGACTGGCATCTCGTCGCCCCAGCCAGCACAGCAACCAGCCACAGACTCCCACCGCTAAACCAAGTCGGTCGATGGGTACGCCTGCTGCTAAAACAGCACGAGCAAGGAGGAGAAGAGTGGCGATTGCGATCGTGATGGTGGAAAGGGGTTGGGGGGAAGCAGAGGGAGCAGGGGAAGCGAGGGGAGCAAGTTCGTCTACATCCGCTAAATCTTCCTGAACCTCCGTCCCCTCAGAGACCGCTTCTGGCTCCTGACTCCTAACTCTCGACTCCTGACTCTCGTCTCCCAACTCCCGATCCTGATAGACCAGCGCGATCGTCGCCCCGATCGTCCCTACGTAAGTCGCCACTAGAGGAAAGCCTGCCCAACTCCAGCCCCAGTGCAGCCAACTCAACCCGATCTCGGTTCCGAGTGGAAGCAAGTCTCGACTCCCGACTCCCAACTCCCGACTCCCCATCTCCGGTTTAAGCAACTGCACCGTAATGCCTGTCAAGACCAGCGCTGCGATCGCTGCTATCCCCCAGCCCAGCCCACCACTCCACAGCCGAAAGCCATCCATCATCCAGAAATTGACGGGAATAATCAGCAGCGTAGCAATCTGAAGCATTCTTGCTGTCAATCGCAGCTTGGGCTGTCGTCCCGTCCAGACGCTTGCTGCCCAAAAAGCCAGCGTATAGGCAAACAAAATCCCGTACTGCCCGATCGGAGAAAAATTGCGCCACTGAGTTGCTGCCAACACCCCAGACGACACCACCACCATGAACACACCCAGAAACAGCAGCCAGATCACACTGACTTCTGCCATAAAGGATTGAATGCCTCGTGCGATTGGGCTAGGCGAACGTTCAACCGCTACACTTGCCCCTACAGGAACACGTGCGTCTTCAGTCGCAAAATCATTGGCTGCGGCAAAATCATTGTCGGTCGATCGCACCACGATCAACTCTGGTAAGGGGCATGTGAGATGATCGGCACAGATTTGTAAAACGGTGGCCTCCGAAAGCAACCCCAAACGCAACCAAACATCTAAGCCTTCCAAAAGGTTGGGATGCCCGGATTGGACGACAAGCTCAAAGATGATGGGGCGATCGAGCGGAGAAACCATAGCTTATTCAGAGTTTGAAACGTTGCTAGTTGTTAAGCGACTTGAGGCATGGATATAGGATGGCAACCTGAAGTGTGACTGTCAGTGTTTCACCTCAAGTTAGCCCAAAGCGTCTCCAAAAAGCAGGCTCAAGGCACGACGAACATATGCCGTCCAATCTTCTGATGTTGGCTGAAAAATCAAGGCGTAAAGCATAATGCCGCTCATGGCATCGAATACTAAATCTGGATCTAAATCCATCGGAACCTCATTTCTTGCTTTGGCTCGCTCAATGACAACAGCAAACGCCTGTCTTCGAGGTTGTAAGTATTTTGTCCAATAAATCTGGGCAAACCCAGGATTGCTTGATGCGCTGCTAATAATCATGGCAACTGTTTGTCGCCCAAGAGGACTGAGCGTCATTTGTGCAGCGTTCTTAATTAAGACATCAATGTCACTCCCAAGCTTTCCTGTATCAGGAATGACTATCTCTTCGCGGATGCTCTCGATCGCATCAGCCGTCAACTCCTCTTTACCGTTGTAGCGTCGATAAATAGTTGTCTTTCCTACACCAGCGCGATCAGCGATCGCATCAATGCTCATCGCCTCAAAGCCAACTTCTGCCAGCAATTCTAAAGTGGCTTGCAGCATAGCTTGATGAGATTGGGCACTCCGAGGTCTTCCGGGCGGCTTTTTACTTGCATCAGTCATAAGTGCTATCTTAAAAACGATACCGTATCGTATCGAAATAGAATGATGAAACAATATTCTCACTACATGGCTCAAGACAGCACTCAAACCCTTCGAGAAGGTTTAGAGGAATACTACGCGCTAAACCCGCACCTGACGTCGCCGGACACGCAACCACCTGAATTTGCCAAAGTTTTGCGGGCGCATGATGCTGGTCATGTTATCTATGGTTGCGATACAGGAATGTATGACGAATTAAAGATATTACCGTTGTTTTGGTGGACAAGTGAGTGTACCTTTCAACGGTTCCGTGAGATGAGAAATACACCTGCTGTTGATGTCATGTACGACGACATGATCAGAGAAAAGGGAGTTCTTTGGCTCTACGGAGCAGTGATCAGGGTGCTTCCGCTATTAATTCCAGCGCTAGTCTCAATTTGGTTCAAAACCCGTAAACGCCATAATCGTGTTCCTTTTCTGGAGTTTGAGCCGTTGCTCGATCGCTCTCTTCTAGAGATTCGCCAAGAGTTTGATCTTTTACCACTGTTTAAATAATTGGGTATGAGCCATTTACCGTTGCTGTTGCACCCACTGGCGAAAGTTGATTTCGGCAGACACTTCATCCAGTAATGCCGCTTCTAAAAATTGGTATAGATCTGTTTTTTGCACTGAGGGAAAGGTGGAAGAGCGATCGCGCTCAACGTAATGACCATCCACCAGGCACAAAATCTTCCATGCTCGTCCATTAAATCGCCAAAACTCCGGTACACCCATACTGGCATAGAGCCGATTTTTATTAATATCAGTGTTGGTAATATCAACTTCAACGACTAAATCTGGAGCCGGATCACGCTCTAAATCAATTTCGTGATCCGCAACCATAGCGTAATTTTGAATGTAATAGCCGTTATCTGGTTCGGCGCTTTTCAGTAAGTCTTCGCGATTGAGCGTCGTCGACCCCATCGTCTTAATTTTCATACCCAGCTCAACGACCAGAATACGGATAAAAAGTTCAATCAGCCGTGCATAGCGCTCATGGCTTTCAAGGGGCCTCGTAATTTCTAACACTCCGTTGTCATAGATGAAGCGAGCACGAGTACGCTCAGTCAACAATTGCTGAATTTGCTTAAACGACGACCAATCGAGATCGCGAAAGGTAATCCGCTTTTCACCGATCGGCTTAGGTGGAGACTCTAGCAGCATAGAAATAACCTCGCTTCAATGACTCGATGAGTGTTTTTGAGAAAAGGCTTCAAACTAACAACTAATAATAAAATTCTCACTCACTGAACGCAGATGACCTTTGCAGCTCAGCAGCCATATTTTACGTCCGGTGCAGCGCGACCGTCCTCAACCGTATTCCGGCTTCTTAGTTTTGTCAGTCAAGCAGGAGCTTCCCCTATGCTATCTGGAGCCCACGGCACTAATTGTGATCAGAGAAGTGCAGATGAATGCGATCGCTAGTAATAGTCTCTTTCCCACATAACCTTCCTTTGGACGCTAATAAGTGAGCTTCATTTATTAAGCAGTGAAAAGCTTAAATCGCCCTGATGA
Organism: Stenomitos rutilans HA7619-LM2; assembly: GCA_019358945.1. Classification (GTDB taxonomy): domain Bacteria; phylum Cyanobacteriota; class Cyanobacteriia; order Leptolyngbyales; family Leptolyngbyaceae; genus Stenomitos; species Stenomitos rutilans. Next base: position 16,289 of record JAHHIE010000038.1, read on the forward strand.
TTAACTTGGAGAAGCCTAAAAATTGAAAAGAAACTATTCGGTAAATAATACTAACTAATGAATCGAGCGCATATCAAATCGATCGCGACTCCATTCTAGCGATCGTGCTGTTTGAGAAAGGTTTCCACTGTGGCGCGATCGGGCAAGGATGACTGTGCGCCTGCTTTAGTAGCGGAGAGCGCTCCAGTTGCTGCGCCCCAAACGATTGCCTGCCGTATTGACAAGCCCTCTGACAGGGCGGCGGCCATTCCCCCATTAAAAGCATCGCCAGCCGCCACCGTATCAACCGCCTTCACTGCAAAAGCCGGGATAAAAAAGGATTCGTCTGGCGTTGCACAAAAGACCCCGGTTGCGCCTAGTTTAATCACAACAGTCTCCACACCCCGTTGATGTAGGACAGTGGCAGCCTGAGCAGCAGTCGTTGGATCATGTACCGGAAAAGCAACCAATTTGCTTGCTTCAACGGCATTGGGCGTCATGATGTTGACACAGGCATAAAGCTCCGCTGGCATGTCAGATCGCGCTGGGGCTGGATCTAAAATCACACGAACTCTAGCCTGATGTGCGGCTTGCGCGGCGGCTAATACAGCCGGAAGCGGAATTTCAAATTGCAGCAAGAGGGCAGCAGCACCCGGTAGGCGCTGGATGACGCGATTAACGTCGATCGCCTCAATCTGTCCGTTTGCCCCTGAAATGACAATAATGTGATTTTCGCTTCGATCGTCCACTGCAATCATCGCCACACCCGACGCAGTAGTTTCATCAACCAACACATCTGATGTGTTAACCTCAGCCGACTGAAGATCGGCAAGTAGAGCTTGCCCGAACCCATCGTTTCCTACACGCCCTACCATCACGGTCGGTATATGCAATCGCGCGACAGCTACTGCCTGGTTTGCGCCCTTGCCACCGGGAATGGTTGCAAAGCTGTAGCCCAAGAGTGTTTCACCCGGAACTGGCAGTGAGGGCGTTCGGGCAACTAAATCCATATTAATGCTGCCAAAAACAACAACATGTGGTGCATTCATAAGCGTACCAACGGGTTAGATGAGAGCCAGGAGTTACTTTTTATTAAGCTTACGACGGTTTTAATGTTAGGAGAAAAGCTAAAACTGCCTTCTAAAAAGGGTTTTAGCACACAAGAATCTGCACTCTATCTTTGGGTATAGACGCTTGTCTGAGGATTTTATTTTGCAAACCATCACGGTAGGATAGAAATCTGGGAAGTGAAATGAAAGCAATAGCTGCAAGTTTAATGACAAGCAGGTTTAATCAAAGTTGTTTAATTCACTGAGACTGTTTATATCATCTACTTTAGACGTAACTAGTAGTGATTTTAGAAACGCAAACTCATTGCCTGGTTCACGTTTAAGCTTACGGCTCAAGCGAAACCCGGCATTAAACCATCTGAAACAATCGCCTTGCTGGCAACTCATACGGGTTGTAAAACGTTGATACTGCAAGTCTGGCACTGCCGATCGTAGTGTATTGCTGATTTAATCTTTAGCGATTCACTATTGTTTGTATTGACATCATTTGCATTTGTCCATGAGTCTGCTTTAACTGACTTTCTGTTAATGAATGGGTGACATGACCGTGAAAAAAGTAGCAATTCGTAACGCGCTCCGTCAAGGCAGTCTTGCGGCTGGCATCGTGGGTCTTGCTAGCAGTGCCTTTGTCGCTTGTACCGCAGGCAATCAGATTAATGAAGGCGTTCAGAAGGCGGTGCAAAGCGGTGATTTGAAATCGATCGCCGTGACCGTTGGCGACCTCAGCAATCCCTTTTTTGTGCTGATGGGACGGGGTGCAGAGGCAGAAGCCAGAAAGATTGGTGGTGACAGCGTGAGAACGACGATTGTTTCTAGTGGGTATGACCTGAATCAACAGTTCAACCAGATTGAAAACTTCATCGCGTCCAATACCAATGTCGTTATTCTGAATGCTGCTGATAGCAAGGGCATTGCCCCCGCAGTCGCCAAAGCCAAGCAAGCAGGGTTGATTGTCATTGCGGTGGACACGGGCGCTGATGGCGGCGTGGATGCCACGATTACGTCCAACAATGTGCAAGCGGGACAGCTCAGTTGTCAATACATTGTTGATCGCCTCAAGGGTAAGGGCAATGTAGTTATCGTCAACGGGCCGCCCGTCAATTCAGTGCTCGATCGGGTGAAAGGCTGTGAAGACGTCTTTGCCAAAAATCCAGGTATCAAAGTGCTGTCTAAAGACCAGAACGCGGAAGGCAGTCGAGATGGTGGGTTACGCGTGATGACGGATTTGCTGACTTCGTTTCCCAAAATTGATGCCGTCTTTTCGATCAATGACCCTAGCGGCATTGGGGCAGAACTCGCTGCCAAACAGGCGAAACGCAATGAATTCTTCATTGTGAGTGTAGATGGTGCACCCGAAGCAAAACAGGCGATCGAAGACCCTAAGAGCCTTTTTGTTGCAACGGCTGCTCAAGACCCACTGGGCATGACTCAGAAAGCCGTGCAGGTGGGTAACGATATTTTGCATGGTAAAAGACCTGCCGACCCCAACATTTTGATTCCCGTTAAGCTCATTACCCGCGACAACGTCAGTAGCTACAAAGGCTGGACGGGAGAGTGAGGGATGAAGGCTAAAGGCTAAAGGCTGAATGCAAGCCATCTAGAAACTTCCATCTTTATAAATAGAACAATAAAATTTTTTGGGAGTTGTTTATGACAATTGATACACAAACCTCAGTGCCTGATGCGCCGATCGCAACACCCGTTTTAGAAATGCGAGGTATTACCAAACGGTTTAGTGGTGTACCCGCGCTGCAAAACGTCAATCTCACCATTTATCCCGGTGAAGTCCATGCCTTGATGGGTGAAAATGGCGCTGGCAAAAGCACGCTGATGAAGATTCTGGCGGGGGCGTATATTGCCGATGAAGGCGAAATTCGCATTAACGGCGAACCGATCGACATTGCTGATCCGGGCAGAGCAAGACGTGCAGGCATTACGTTGATTTATCAAGAACTGAACGTTGCACCCAATTTGACCGTAACGGAAAACATCTTCATGGGCAGCGAGTTGCGACGGGGGCAATTTCTCGATCGCGAACAGATGGAACGTCATGCCGCAGAAGTGTTAGCAACTCTGGGAGCTGATTTTGAACCAAATGATGTGGTCTCTACTCTGTCGATCGCTGAGCAGCAGCAGCTTGAAATTGCCCGTGCGCTCAAAGACAAAAGCCGCATTTTGGTGATGGATGAACCGACGGCAGCCTTGTCCGATCGGGAAACCGAGCGCTTGTTTGAAGTCATCCGCAAACTTCGCAGCGATGGCATTGCCATTATCTACATCAGCCACCGCATGGAAGAAGTGTATGCGCTCGCCGATCGCATTAGCGTGCTGCGCGATGGCGAATACATCGGTAGCTTGACGCGGGATGAAATTTCCGCAGACCGCCTGGTGCAGATGATGGTGGGTCGATCGATGGGCGATTTCTATGAACACAAGCGGCAGACTAATGTGGGTGCTGCGGTGCTGGAAGTCAGAAACATCAGCGACGGACGCAAGGTCAAACCAGCCAACTTGACGCTTCATGCAGGCGAAATTGTCGGACTGTCAGGCTTGGTGGGTGCAGGGCGCACGGAGCTATCGCGGCTCATTTTTGGTGCCGATCCAAAGACCAGTGGTGATGTGTTTCTGAATGGTAAACAGCTACGGATTAACTCACCCGGAGACGCGATCGCGGCAGGCATTGGCTACGTTCCCGAAGATCGCAAAGATCAGGGCTTGTTTTTGGAGATGAGTTCGGGCAAAAACATTGCGCTCAATTCACTGCGGGAGGATGCCAGAATCGGCGTCATCAACTTTGGCACGATTGGCAAAATTGCCTCAGATGCCGTTCGCGATTTCAATATCCGGCTGGCGAATTTAGAAATCCGCGCGATGGATTTATCGGGTGGAAACCAGCAAAAGCTTTTGCTGGCACGGTGGTTAGCCATTAAACCTAAAGTGCTGCTGCTGGATGAACCCACTCGTGGCGTAGATATTGGTGCCAAAAGCGAGATCTATCGCATTATCAGTGACCTATCTGCACAAGGGGTTGCCATTCTCATGGTGTCCAGTGAACTGGCAGAAATTGTGGGCATGAGCGATCGCGTCCTCGTCATGCGCGAAGGGCAACTGGTTGGCGAACTGGGCGGCACAACAGGCATTGAAATCACACAGGAGAACATTATGGGTTACGCCACAGGAGCATCGGAGGTTACCGCATTATGAGTCAAACCGAGTTAACCCCACTGGGGCGGAACACGGGCGATCGACCCAAAGCGCGACAGCGAAGCAGCACCAAAAACTGGCTGCAAGTAGCAGGCATTCTACCGATTTTGCTGCTCATTTGCATTCTGTTTACCGTGCTTTCGCCCAGCTTTCTGACTCCCGGCAACCTGGTCAACATTGCACGGCAAGCCTCGATTAACATCGTGCTGGCAACCGGGATGACGTTTGTCATTCTCACAGGTGGCATTGATCTATCCGTTGGCTCTATTCTTGGCGTATCGGCTGTCATCGCTGTTCTGGTCTCCTTATTGCCTGCGCTAAGTTGGGCTGCGATTCCCGTGGCGCTGTTAGCAGGCTTGCTGATGGGGTTGGCAAATGGTGCGCTCATTGCCTTTCTAGATTTGCCGCCGTTTATCGTGACGTTGGGCGCACTCACCGCCTGGCGGGGTGCGGCATACCTTGTGGCAAACGGTACCACGGTCATCAACCGCGACCTTGGTTTCGCCTGGATTGGTAACAACTACCTGGGGCCTTTACCCTGGTTGGTAGTGATTGCGCTGTTAGCGATCGGTGCAAGCTGGTTTGTGCTACGACGCACTGTATTGGGTGTGCAGATCTATGCAGTGGGCGGCAATCAACGAGCGGCACGGCTTACAGGTATTAAAGTCAACCGAGTGCTGCTATTTGTCTATGGGGTCAGCGGTCTACTGGCAGGCTTGGCAGGCATCATGAGTTCCAGCCGTCTCTACAGTGCTACTGGGCTGTTGGGGAATGGGTATGAGTTAGACGCGATCGCCGCTGTCATTTTAGGCGGCACGAGTTTTACAGGCGGCATCGGCACCATGCCAGGAACCCTGCTGGGTGCGCTGATTATCGCCGTGCTAAACAACGGGTTGACGCTGCTAAACATGTCGTACTTCTGGCAGTTGGTGGTGAAAGGTCTGGTGATTATTGTTGCCGTCACCATTGATCGACTCCGTAGGCGAGGCGGACGCTAAATTCAGCCGATTGAACAACTAACGGCTCCTTAAGGTGCGATCGCTAGGAACGATCGCCACCCAAGGAACCATCGTCGTTTCAATTAAGCCTAATATGTCATACCAATTTAAAGCATGATTACTTCAGATCAATCGCCGGGAGGGGCACGGCAATGCCGTGCCCCTACAGAATGTGCAGCTTAAATTGGTATCAGTACGCTCAATAGGCTAGAACGCACGCGAAGCAACCTCTTCTGCCTTTACCTTTTGCCTTCTCTAGGGACCCGTAGGGTTAGTCGAAACATCAGTCGGAACCACCACAGGCTGCCCTTTTTGCTGACGAATCTGGTAAGAAACACTACTTTCAGCCGATGGACAACACAGTGCATCAGCCTCTTTGTAGCGTGCAAATTCAGCCGAAAGCTCGGTCTCTTCAAACAAGTAGGTGCGACCAGACGCGCCATCTGTCCGTGAATCCATTGGCTGTGGGGAAAGCGTTCCAGCAAATTTGCCATTCACAAATACAAAATCCTGATAGCCCAACGGACGGCACATACCATCGACACCGCTAAAACCTGTGACAAGCGACACTTTCCCAAACCGCTGATAAGACCCAAAAAGTTTCCATCCAGCACTGTTTACGGCTTTATCTTCAGGAGCCGTGGCAGGTCGTATCGTCGCCTTGCACTGGTGGAAATTGTCTAGATCAACGCTGGATAAAGGCGCTTTGGGTAGGGAAGCACCCGGTTTATTCCAGTTGGCTGGTTTTGCCTGATCTAACCAGAAGCTTTTGCCTGGTGGCTGAGCGATCGTGACAGAAATGGTACTGAAGGCAAGGAAAATCGCCGTGGCATATCCAATTGATTGATAATGTGTTCGCTTGCAGTCGCTCATGCTGAATACTTTTTCATTTACTTACATTTTTGACAAACCTAATTTTACGCGTCAGAAGCTCAAGACAAATTAAGAGCAGCGATCGCCTCATTCTGATGCCAATACCGTAACTTTAGCGTCGGAAGCCTTTTTTGCCTGCACGATGGGCATTTCTATATAAAAGGCTGAACCTTGATCAGGGGTAGACACACAACGTAGCGTACCGCCGTGTCGTTCAATAATTTGATAGCTGATGGAAAGCCCTAACCCTGTCCCTTTACCAACAACTTTTGTTGTAAAGAACGGGTCAAACAGCTTTTGCTGCGTCGCACTTGACATCCCTGGCCCATTATCGCGCACCACAATCTGAACGTGCTCTGTATCGAGCCTTTGAGTTTGAATGGTAATCACTCCGGGCCGATCGCGATTCACGTCCTTGTCATCGTTGGCATGAGCGTCTTGCAACGCATCGATCGCATTCGACAAAAGATTCATAAAGACCTGATTTAATTGCCCCGCCGAGCATTCCACCAACGGCAATTCACCATAGTCTTTAATCACTTCAATACCCGGTTGCTGAGGAGACGGTTTCAACCGATGCTGCAAAATCATCAGCGTACTGTCAATCCCTTCATGAAGCCATACATGCTTCATTTCAAACTGGTCTAAGCGCGAAAAATTGCGGAGCGACAGAACAATTTCACGAATGCGATCGGTGCCTACCTTCATAGATGCTAGTAGCTTGGGTAAGTCTGCCAAAATAAAGTCCAGATCAATCAAATCAATCTTTGCCTGCACATCTGCTGGCAACACAACATAAATCTCTTTGTAAAGCTGCAAAAGGTCGAGCAAATCTTGTGTGTAGTGGTCAACGTGAGCCAAATTACCATAAATAAAATTGACTGGATTATTGATTTCATGCGCCACACCCGCTACAAGTTGCCCCAAAGACGACATCTTTTCAGATTGCACCAGTTGAAGCTGCATCGCCTGCAATTGATGCAAGGTTGCTTCAAGCTCCTGAGTCTTTGCCTGTGTTTCCTGAAGCAGTTCTGCCTGATAAAGCGCCACATCAAGCTGAACGGCAATTTGGCGAACAAATTCAATCTCTGATGTTTGCCACTGACGCGGTTCAGAACATTGATGAATACACAACAACCCCCACAGCACCTTGCCTCTCAGAAGTGGCACAATCAAATTAGCTCTGATTTGAAACTGTGAGAGAACCGCAATATGGCAATCGGCTAACCCCGCGTTGAGCACATCGGCTACCGCTTGAATTTGCCCCTGCTGATAATGCACCGCATACCGTTCGCCAAAACAATGGTCATGAATACGGCGCTTGAGAGCCGATGCATAGGGCGGGAGTACCGCTTCTGAAACAAATTCACCGTCATCAAAGCCTGAGTCGGGGTAGAACCGAAAAATACCCACCCGATCGACATTGAGTAGCTGACGCACTTCGGTCGCTGCCAAATGAAAAATAGCGTCTAGCCCAAGTGGGGCACGAATCTTACCAATGACCTCTGCCAGAGCCTGTTGCTGCTCCGTAAGGTGTTGTAACGCAGCGGTGCGTTGCTCAACATGAAGCTCCAGATCCTCATTTTGACGCTTGAGCTTGTTCTGAGTTTGTTCAAGCAGTTGCTTGCTCACTTGCTTGTGCTGCTGAAGCTGGTACACCAGCCACAAGGATACCCCACCAAGAATGGCGATCGCGCCACCACACAGCAACAGTAGGAGATCAGCACCGCTCCAATCAGATTCAACGACAAGCAAAAACAGCCGATGTAGATTCAGAGCCCAATCCATCATTGAAGCATCCTCTCAACCACGCGCATGATGCTTCAGACCTTAACATTTGCAAGAATCAGTAACCACAGTAAAAGTAGCCAAAGTGGTACGCTTCTTCTCCAAGAAGCGCCTGCACCTCAAAACAGATTCAACAGAGAAAAGATGAATCTCAATCACCGCTTAAATGTAACCTCAAGCATCGAATCTGTGTCGTTGCTTGAGGCTGCTTTCAGAGTCTATTCATAATATTTATAAAGAGATCGCTGTAGAAAACCCTGTATGCAAAATTTTGCAACATTAAGAAAGCTTGCACCACAATCGCCATTGCTAGATGTTAGACCCTGTCGGCGGAATGCCAAGGATAGCACAAGGGAACTCCGTCTCTAACTGTTGTACTAATGGGTGTGTGGCCGAATCGCACCCTAACAGCAGTAAGGCAGCGGATTCTGCTTGAGCCACCCGCCGCAATTCAGTAGCCACCTGCCCAAAACGGAGATGGGTTTTGAGAGAACCACGCCATTCATCCGCCAAATGGCGCGCCTGCCAAAGAATTAAATCGGCCTGGTCAAACTGATTGAGTTGGCAGGCTGCTGCCCGTATCGGTGATTCAGCGACAGCGCTATTAGAGCGATGCCCTGCATCGAGAGGACGATAGTCAGTGTCGATCACACCGCGATACAACCGCTGGTCAAACTCCTTCTGGTCATAGCCCCACGGGGTGGAACACTGAAGCGGCAAGGATGGAGCAGGAGAACAGGCATCCGCTGCATCCAAAACATAAACAACTTGCACTGTAACCTGCTTACCCGTTGCCAACCGTGTCTGGTGCGCAATCCACAGGGTTAAATCCAGAGCCGTTTGGCTACGAGGAGAGCCATTGTAGGCCACAAGAAGGTTGATTCGTTTAGAAGAACTGGACTCCACTCCATTAAACGGCACCAACACCATTTGTTTGGCGAGATTAGGGCAGCCCAGCGCGTCTTGCAGACGTGCAAGCATTGATAAAATATTCACGGTTGAACCTCTCAAGAATAGAGTGTACGAGAGGTGGGTCAGTAACAGATACGAAACCGTTGCTGAGCGGTAGGACGTATCTATCAGGAGACTCCAATAACCATAGCTTTTTAAGCAATAGTTTTGGGCGACTCCTCCCATTGCCGACGGAGTTAGCTGACGGGCTAAGACTGGAAGGTGTCTCTCTCAAAACGCTGAGATTAGCCCCAATGATTTGGTTCCTCCGCTTGAGTTGAAGCGCTGTATACATGCCCTTGCTTAGGCATCAACTCATATTAGGCTACCCACTTGTCTAACAACTGACGGACGAGTCTGATCGTCACCAAATGTGTTGTAAAAGAGCAAAGCACAGTGCAGTAAAGCTAACTTAGACCATGTTAAGCGGTCTAAACTGCTATCTCTAAAACAGAAGCAACACATCTCTGCTTGATCAAGTTAAATCATCCTTAGTCAATATAGCTCACTGAAGCTTTATTGGTTATCTTCCCTTGGAGAGTTTAACGATGTGTTTACCGTACTATCGCATTCAGGGCTTGAACTTAAACCTTTTATCTCCCAAGTCTTAGCAGAGGGTCCATCAGCGCTTTAAAGCATGGGTATAGGTTATGGAAGAGCCAGTCTAAAATCAAGCTATATGATGAATGGAACGATCGCGTTGATCGAATCGCGTAAGTCGATCGCTTAGTCTCCACTACAGGTAGGATTTTTGGGCGTGACTGTTTCCCCTTTAGCGTCAGGGCTAGACCTGACGACTCTTTTTCCCTTTGAGTTGGACGATTTTCAGCAGCAGGCGATTGCCGCGTTGGAGGCGGGTCGATCGGTCGTGGTCTGCGCGCCTACAGGATCAGGAAAAACGCTCATTGGGGAGTATGCCATCTATCGAGCGCTTAAGCGCGGCAAGCGAGTTTTTTACACCACCCCACTTAAAGCACTGTCGAACCAAAAACTGCGCGATTTTCGAGAACTTTTTGGCAGCGATCAGGTGGGTCTGCTGACCGGGGATGTGTCGGTCAATCGGGATGCCCCCATCCTGGTGATGACCACAGAAATCTTTCGTAATATGCTCTACGGTACCCCGATCGGCGAAGTGGGCACGTCGCTTACAGGCGTTGAAGCCGTGGTGCTGGATGAATGCCACTATATGAACGATCGCCAGCGTGGCACCGTTTGGGAAGAATCCATTATTTACTGCCCACCCGAAATTCAGCTTGTGGCGCTGTCTGCCACTGTTGCCAATAGCGATCAACTCACGGATTGGATTCATCAAGTCCACGGCCCGACCGATCTTATTTATTCTGATTTTCGCCCCGTCCCCTTAGAGTTCCACTTCTGCAACCCCAAAGGCCTCTTTCCCTTACTCGACGACAGCCAAAAGCGCATCAACCCCCGCCTTAAGCTGAAAGGTGTGAAAGGTGCCCCCGGTGGTAGTAAACGCGGCCCGCGCCAGGAAAGCCCCAATCTAGCCTTTGTGCTGAGCCAATTGCGGCAGAAAGATATGTTGCCTGCCATCTATTTCATCTTCAGTCGGCGGGGCTGTGATCAGGCTGTTGCGACTGTCAGCGATGCACCGCTATCGATGGTCAGTGAAGCAGAAGCCGCGCAACTCCGCGCACAGGTCGATGCCTTTCTAGCACAAAACCCAGAAGCAGGACGGGCAGGGCAGATTGAACCGCTATACCAGGGCATTGCAGCACACCACGCGGGCATTTTGCCTGCCTGGAAAGGATTGGTAGAAGAGCTTTTTCAGCAGGGCTTAATCAAGGTTGTGTTTGCTACCGAAACGCTCGCAGCCGGAATTAATATGCCTGCCCGCACAACGGTGATTTCGAGCCTCTCTAAGCGGACTGATCTGGGACATCGCTTGCTGAACGCCTCTGAGTTTTTGCAGATGGCAGGACGAGCAGGGCGGCGCGGCATGGATAGCCAGGGGCATGTCGTTACTGTGCAAACGCCTTTTGAAGGTGCACGCGAGGCAGCGTATTTAACCACTGTGGGGGCCGATCCACTAGTAAGCCAGTTTACCCCCAGCTACGGCATGGTGCTAAATCTGCTGCAAACCCATACGCTGGAGGAGGCAAAAGAACTGGTTGAACGCAGTTTTGGGCAATACCTCTCCACGCTCTACTTACGACCTCAGCAGGACGCGATCGCCCATCTCGAGGCGGAGCTTGCCCAACTGCAAGCACAACTAGAGGGCGTGGATTGGAGTTTGCTGGCACAGTACGAAAAGCTGCAAGAACGACTGAAGGAAGAGCGCCGTCTGCTGAAGATTCTGCAAGACCAGGCAGCGGAAGTGCAGGCTAGCGATCTGCCCGTGGCGTTGTCGTTTGCGATCGCAGGCACCGTCCTCAGCCTCAAAGGTGCCAACGTGCCTGTCGCCCAACCGCTACCCGCCGCGCTGGTGATGAAGGTGCCTGGTGCGGGACAGTTTCCTTACCTCATCTGCATTGGGAAGGACAACCGTTGGTATGTCGTTACGGTAAAAGATGTTGTGGGTCTGCGGGGCGAAATTCCCCGGCTCAGTGGTGTGGATCATCTCACGCCACCCCCTGAAATGCCTCTCAAACCGGGGCAGATGAAGTCAGGGGACAGCACCACAGCGACGATCGCCAATCAAATTCCCGCTGTCCCGTCTCCAATCGACGAAGCGCCCGAAGTGTACGAGCAGCTTCAGCGTATGGAAGGCGTCCAACATCAGCTTGAAGCACATCCAGTTAACCGTTGGGGTAATCGTGTGACCATTCTCAAGCGCCAAAAACGCATCACAGCGGTACAGACTGAACTGGTCGATCGCCAGACCAAGCTTGATCGGCAAGCTCAACAGCACTGGCGAGAATTTCTGGACTTAATCGAAATTCTGCAACATTTTGGCTGTCTCGAAGGCTTAATTCCCACACCGTTAGGTCAAGCGACTGCTGCGATTCGGGGCGATAACGAGCTTTGGTTGGGACTAGCGCTCATGTCTGGAGAGCTTGATGTGCTGGATCCACACCATCTGGCAACGGCCTGTGCTGCACTCGTCACCGAAGTGTCGCGCCCTGATAGCTGGACACGCTATGACCTTTCTGGCGAAGTCGAAGAAGCGTTGGGTGGCTTGAGAGGCATTCGTCGTCGCCTCTTTCAGCTTCAGCGCAAATATCAAGTTGTACTCCCTGTATGGCTAGAGTACGAACTGGTCGGCCTGGTCGAGCAATGGGCGCTCGGCGTGGAATGGACAGAACTCTGCTCGAATACCAGCCTTGATGAGGGCGATGTGGTTCGCATTCTCCGCCGCACGCTCGATTTTCTCTCGCAAATTCCGCACGTGCCGCACGCGCCGAACGAATTGAAACATACAGCACATCAAGCCATTCGCTTGATCGATCGCTTTCCTGTCAAAGAGGGTGTGTAGTCTACAAAAGGTTGTTTAGCCCCAAACGTAACCATATCGGCTAGCCTTCTTCCAGGCCGCCAACCACTCGGTTACGCCCAGCAGCTTTTGCTTTTAAGAGGTTTTGGTCGGCACGTTGCAGCAGGCTGGCTCCTTTCAGATCGTCACTAGCTTTTAGGGATGCAGCACCCGCGCTAATGGTCATGTCAAGCGTGAGGGCGTCGTCGATCGCAAACGTCTGGTCACCAATTAAGTGACAGAGGCGACGACCAACCAGCAAAGCTTCTTGCTCATCGGTACTACTCAGCAGAATGACAAATTCTTCGCCGCCATAGCGAAAGAGCGTATCGCGAAACCGGAGGTTGTGGCGCAGCCGACCGGCGATGAGTTGCAGGGCGCGATCGCCAACAGGATGCCCGTAGGTGTCGTTAATGTTTTTGAAGTAATCCACATCCAGCATCAGGATGCTCATTTGCTCTGAGCGAACGCGAGAATTTTGGATCTGACGAGGCAGTTCCCAATCAAGGGCACGACGATTATTCAGTTCTGTGAGCGGGTCTGACAGCGCGATCGCAGACAGAATATCGTTCGTTCGCATCAGTTCACGGTGATTCTTAACGGTACGCAACCCAGAGGCAATTTGTGCGCTGAGCAAACGGTCTTGCTGTATGACCACATCTAGATCCAGTGTCTCCCCTTTGGCATCCTGTTTAGGAAACCATAAATAGGCATCGGCACCGCTCTCCAGCGCATCGGCTCGGCACTCCATTTCCCAAAAGCGATCGCGCCACGCTTCTGCCAGGGTATGCGTCGGATAATCGAGCAGCAAGCAATAAATCCAGGCAAGACGCGTTTGCTCTTTAATTTGGCGGCAAAGTTCTAAGCTACCCGGTTGATTTCCCTGAAGAATGACCAGATCGGGCTGCTGTGCTTGAACCAGCGGCATGGCTTCGCTTGCATTTGTTGCCACTTCTACAGTGCAACTCACTAAGTTTCGGATACGAACCAGAAGTGTTGCCAGAAAGTCATCACCTCCGACTAACAAAATCGAAGCGTCCATTGGCGTTTTAGCAGCCTAGTTTAAAAATCAGGTTCATACGTTATTAAGGTACTGGGGTTTCTACTGCGAGAGTATGCATCATAGACCATTTGGCAGGCGGAATCAGAACACCGAATATTCAGGTATCAATCTACACTTTAAGAAAAGAAACACACGGAGGTTCAACGTTTCCGCAAGTCTTGTTTGTAGAAAACGATTGAGCGCTTGGAGTCTTTATGAACTGGCATATAGGGTAGAGCATCCGTAAACTTTAGCAGGATGGGGTTGCCATCCCTCGGCGATCGTGGTGAGAATCTGCACCTAACAGCCATACAATCACACGAACGCTACCTTTTTTCGAGGAGTATGCCCAAATTTCCACTTGTCCAGGCTATGTTGTGTCCCTTTCCGCCATTCTGCGAAAGCTTCAGGATTCCATGACACTTCAAGCAGAGATTAACTACCGCTGGGTTAGACAACTGTTAGGTTAAATAGGCTAAACAACATCAGTAATGTGGCATTAGTGATGTGGTCTTAAGGCACTGCCCTCAATAAAATCTAACAAGATACGTTGATGGGGTTTGCCGAGCGGGCGCGTCTGGTTCGCCTGGTGCGAGTAGCGATCGCCCCGCCGAATGTCTTCAACACTCGCCAGTGCCATATCCCATCCTTCCTTTAGGACAAGCTGGCTGAGATCGACATCCAACACGCCTTGGTAGACACAGCGAACTACCTGGATATCTTCATAAAAGCCGAAAGGGGTAAGCATGGCGGGTGCGTAACTAATTTCTTCCACTAATTCCCGTCGAATTGCCTCATCAGGATGCTCACCAGGCTCTAGGTGACCACCAAACAGCGCCCAGTGGCCGGGGTAGAGAATGCCAGGAATATCGTCACGGAGTTGGAGTAAAAAATGACCGTTTTGATGCAGAATGACGATCGCAACTTTATGACGATGCTCCTGACTAATATCCAAGTGTTCTATCCTCCCACGTCAAGCTTTTGCAGAAAGTTCTATGCTCGTAGGTGAGCAGTCAGCTCTCAGCGTGGGACGTGCCACGATCGCTTTTGACGGCAGGCGTATGCTGAAGTTGCCGCTGCTGCTCAAGATAAACAGATCCCTGTTCTCTGCCGTTGAGTTGAATAGTTTGATAGAGCAGTTTGCCCTCTACCACAACGCCATCACCTAAATTTGGGATCGCGTCTGTGGCAATCACCCAGAGGCTTCCCGTAGCGTCGCTGAGTTCGTAAGCAGTCTTGCCTAGGAGAGGCACCCGTTGACCCACCTGCCCTTTAACCTTCACGATCGCGTTGACATGAGGCGTCTGTTTGAGCGTCGCGATCGTATTGGTGGCGATCGCAAACTCAACAGGTTGAATACCACCACTGCCTTGTGCCTCACCGAACGAGACACAACCCGTTAGACCCATCATAAGCAGAGCCACCATTGACCACTCGGTATGAGCTTTCATGGGAGCGGTTAAAAACCCCATGATATTTCTCCCTCTCAGAGACAGACGCAAAGGAACGCTAGATCTGCGAAACTGGTAAGCAACCTAACGCTGTATTAACACAGACATTGATGTTTGACCATATGTGCGGCAGCGATCGCTGCCTTGATTCTGCCTAATGTCTACTGCTCAACTGCTTGACGGCAAAGCCCTCGCCAATTCAATTCAAACTGAGCTAACGCAACAAGTCCAGGACTTGCAAATTCGCAAAGGCCGTGCGCCCGGTTTGGCAGTGCTGATGGTAGGGGATAATCCTGCTAGCGCGGCATATGTTCGCAATAAAGAGCGAGCTTGCGCCAATGTGGGCATTGCATCCTTTGGTCGGCATTTTCCAGCCACCGCAACCCAGGCTGAGTTAGAACAGGCGATCGCCGCCTTGAACGAGGACGAACGCGTCGATGGCATTCTCGTCCAGCTCCCTCTGCCAGACCATTTAGACGCGGTTGCACTCCTGAACCAAATTGCTCCCGACAAAGACGCAGACGGGCTGCACCCAGTCAATTTGGGGCGACTGGTGCGAGGGGAACCAGGTTTACGAAGCTGCACTCCCGCAGGTGTAATGCGACTCCTTCAAGCCTATGACGTTCACCCCAAAGGGCAACACGCCGTCGTGATCGGACGCAGTATTTTAGTCGGCAAACCCCAGGCGTTGATGCTACTGGAAGCGGATGCCACTGTCACGATCGCCCATTCCCGCACGCCTGACCTCGGCGCGATCGCGCGGGCTGCTGATATTCTCGTAGTGGCCGTGGGTTGTCCAGCACTCATCACGGCGGCGATGGTAAAACCAGGCGCGATCGTCGTCGATGTCGGCATGAACCGGGTTACCGATGCCAGCGGCAAAGCGCGTTTAGTTGGGGATGTTGACTTTGCCTCGGTGCAGTCGATCGCGAAGTTGATTACACCAGTTCCCGGTGGCGTCGGTCCTATGACGGTCGCCATGCTGCTCCAAAATACGGTGCAGAGCTACATCGAACGCTAGAGGTCGAGCGAAGTAGCCCAAGCCGCAGTGATAGCGAGATGAACAAGGCTCATGGCTTAAAACAGTTGTTTGCAGCCCCAAGTTGACCGACGTGAACGCAAAAGTCCAGAAACTCAATGTCTCATGAGTGCAGAAACCTCCGTAGAATGATTGAGGGGTTGAGAAGCGTGGGGATAAAGAATGATTGAGGGAAATCGATTGGGTCACGCGATTGTGATGTAACTGAAGTGAGAACGGGGAGGGAAGTATCGAAATGGTTTTATCAGACAAGCTGCATATGTCCCAGAAGGCAAGCCATTTTGATCTGGCAGCCTATCTACAAGAACGGCAAACGCTTGTAGAGGCGGCGCTCGATCGTGCACTCCCAGTCATTTATCCCGAAAAGATTTATGACGCGATGCGTTATTCCCTACTGGCAGGTGGCAAGCGGCTGCGTCCCATTCTCTGTTTGGCAACCTGTGAACTCATTGGTGGCACGATTGACATGGCGATGCCCACCGCTTGTGCCTTAGAGATGATCCACACTATGTCATTAATCCACGACGATCTGCCCGCGATGGATAACGACGACTATCGGCGCGGCAAGCTGACCAACCACAAAGTGTACGGTGAAGATATTGCCATCCTGGCAGGTGATGGCTTACTTGCCTACGCTTTTGAGCACGTGGCAATGGAAACAAAAAACGTGCCCTACGATCGCCTCCTCCGCATTGTCGCCATTTTGGGACGGGCCGTTGGCGCGGCGGGTCTTGTCGGTGGGCAGGTGGTTGACCTCGAATCGGAAGGCAAAACAGACGTCTGCCTGGAGACACTCAACTTCATTCACAATCACAAAACAGCCGCATTGCTCGAAGCGTCTGTGACATCAGGTAGCATTCTGGCAGGTGTTTCAGAGGCCGATTTGCAGCACCTCACACGGTATGCCGAGCATATTGGTCTGGCCTTTCAAATTGTGGACGATATTCTAGACATCACAGCAACCCAAGAGCAACTGGGTAAAACGGCTGGCAAAGATCTGCGAGCGCAGAAAGCGACCTATCCCAGCATTTGGGGCCTAGAAGAGTCGAAAACTCAGGCACACACGCTGGTGCAAAAGGCCAAAGCAGAACTGGCAGGCTTTGGCGATCGAGCCAAACCGTTAGTGGCGATCGCTGACTTTATTACCGCTCGTACCCACTAAATAGAAAGGTTAAAGGCTAAAGGCTAAGCGAACTTTTTATCCTTTATCCTTTAGCATCCATCCTTTATCCTCCTCTCTCCGCAAAACACATGCAGGACTTTGGCAACATTATTCACAACCAGGTACTGCTGGTCGCGCTTATCGCGTGTCTGGTTGCTCAAGCCATGAAGCTTGTCATTGAGTTTGGCAAACATCATAAAGTCAATTTGCGGGTGTTGGTAGAAACAGGCGGCATGCCCAGTGCCCATTCGGCACTTGTTGCCGCCCTGGCAACAGGTGTTGGACAAACCGCTGGCTGGGCAAGTTCCGAGTTTGCGATCGCGATTATTTTTGCGGTGATCGTTATGTATGATGCAGCAGGCGTGCGACAGGCGGCTGGCAAACAGGCCCGCATTCTCAACCAAATCATTGATGAGTTTTTTCAGGAAGATCAGCAGTTCAACGAAGATCGCCTTAAGGAATTACTCGGTCACACTCCCGTCCAGGTTATCGCTGGCTCGATTCTAGGAGTGCTTATTTCCTGGGCCGCTGAGCTTGCTTATTAGTCAGTTTTGAGTGCAAAGTTTTGAGTTTTGAGTTGAGGGAATCGGTAAGAGGTTAGCCAGCAGTGGTTTAGCCTTCAGTCAGTTTTGAGTGCAAAGTTTTGAGTTGAGAGGACAGGTAGTGGACAACTAGCAGCGGTTTAGCCCTCAGCCTCAGCTACCCCTACTTTTACCTTCTGTCCCCGCCTTCTGCCCCTCGCCTTCTGCCTCCTGCCCTTAAATCAGCCATTACCAGGGAAATGCTCAATCTGGGCATAGCCACTGAAGACCAACTTCTTACCCTGAGTTTCCAAGCGGTTGATGCGCATCGTCACGCCGTCAAGGTCAAAGCGATCGAGATCCACCATATTGTCGAGGATCTCGGCAAACGCCAGCGTCAGCACGCGCGAGACGCCTCTAAGGGTCTCTGGCACCACGTCTTCGTTAAACTGCGGGTTCTGAAAGGAAATTCGACGGCGACGTTCGACCGCTAAAGACGCAATCAGGCTGATCGGGACAGAGCCATTGGGTAGCTCCGTCTTCGCAAAGATTTTGATCTGGCTACCGGGCATTAGCTGTAGATTAACATCCGTAAACGAGACAGGCTCACCACCTGACAAATTGGTGAGTTCGGGCGTATCAATATTTAAAAGGCGTTTTTTAACCAGTTCAGCCATAAACGCCTGGTTAATACCGTCTTCGGTCAGCACAACCTGCGCGATCGCCTGCGTTGGCTGTTTCAACCGAATTTTACCGCTCAGGACAGAGCTGAAGTCGATCGAAACCGCGTCCGTCTCAAAGGACATTTCTTCGACCCAAAAGTCTCTGCGAATGACCAAACGGCGGCCATTCATCTTGAAGTTGTCGATACTCCCTTGCAGTAGCTTGCTGGAAGGAGAGCAACGGATAGCCACCTCAACTGACTCACTCTGAGAGAACAGATGACGGATCGATTGGCTGACAACCTTATTGAGCATGCGCTCACCAAAGTCGGTGCCGGTAGGGGGTGCAGTGAAGCCACCAATCATGCGATCTTTCGTCCCGAAGGTTGTCTCACTACGTTGTAACAAATTGTGAAGTACTCAGCAATCTTTATTTGGATTGAACGTCGCTCAATCGATCGCAAAGAGACTTACACAAACACGTTCAAAGAGGCATGAATAAAAGCGATAGCAAGTTTTTGGGAACGTCAGGCGACAAACGATTAAAGTTTTCTTGACCTTCGATTTGTAAAGCTGATCTGAGAAGCGCTGCGCTGAACGCTTGGGCCGATACTTGGCTACCCAGCAGAATCACTAGCGACAAAACCCTCACCGAAGAAGGCGTTGTACCACCAGCCTAACTGCACCAAGCAGAAACGAAGTCGATCGCTCAGTCTTTTGCAAAACCCGTTAACGGTACGCTCTATTTTAACCCGGATCGCTCCAGTGCCAGACAGCGAACCTTGAACGAGAATTCAGGGGGCAACGTCAGGCTCTTCGTGACTTTTAGCTTTTTCTATACGAAGCCACCCTGCTCAAAGTTGTGAACTGAAGGGCGAACTTCGATTCCTTAGGTGTAAGTCCTATCTAACTTGATTCTGACTTTTGGCTCCTGATTTCTGGCTTCCCTTCCTGCCTTCATCCCTCGTCCTTTCACCTTCTGCCCTATCCCTCACCCCTTACCCCTCACCGTTGCCTAAACACATCGGCTGTCGCGCTGGATGGTGATTCGGCATAGCGTTTGAGTTCACGTGCCATGCGACGAATACCCTGCTGCTCGTCCTGACGGATGAACGGGAAGATCACCCGTGTGAGCAGTCCAGAGAAATTTTCCTGGTGAACATATTTGGTGCGGTCGCGCCCTGACTCCTGGAGCTGGAACACATGCTCATGCACAAAGCCAGGAATTGAGGACACCCACTTCAAGCAAACTTCTGGCTGCAACAGCGTAATGAGGGGTTGAAACTCTGTTTCTTCATCACCCAGAATGCGCCGTAGTGATAGCGAAACCTCCCGTCCCTGCTCAAAGCGTTGCTTGGGGTCGCAGTCATAAAGGTAAGTATTCCAATACAACCATTGCTCTTTACGCAGAAGCGCTTGCCAAACCCTACGCCGGGACGCATTGATCTCCATTTCGACATAAAGACTAGGCATAGGAACGTTTGGCTTAGACGTTTGAACGAAGTGAAGGCAGACGGTGGCGGCAAGGGAGTTGTTGATTTTTAGTGTTTAGAAGGAGTCAAAAACGACTCATGTACTAACAGCCAACAACCAACAACTAACAACTGGGTCAACTCAAACCTCTCAGTCTGACGGCTGAGTGCTAAAAGCTGACGGCTGATAGCTAATCACTATCCCATTCCTCATTTTTCCCTTTTATGCCGACAGTTCACGATGACTACATCAAATCAGTTGGTGTGACTTGGTACAATTGCGGGTCAGACATTCCTTTAAGCTAATGACGCTCTAACAAGCTGCGCCTTTGGGGCACTACTAAAAAAGCTGGTAGCTGACTGCTGCGGCCACGTCTAGTTAACTCAACTAAAACCCGTTGTAAAGCCAAATGCCCATGACTAACCTCACTCCTAATTCCAGTTTTAGCCTGACCATCCGCTTCCAGGTGCCAAATCGCCCTGGGATGCTGGCATCGGTGACTAAAGCCGTCTCTAGCTTGGGCGGCAACATGGGTCAAATTGATTTGATTGAGCAGACTCGCCAGTTGTCGCTGCGCGATATCACCATTGATGCGGCCAGTACAGAACACGCAGAGACGATCGTGGAAGCTGTAAAAGCACTCCCCGATATTAAAGTGCTGAATGTGTACGATCGCACCTTTGACTTGCATCGTGGCGGCAAAATCACCGTAGAGAGCCGTATTCCATTACGGGGACAGGCCGATTTGGCAATGGCGTATACGCCAGGGGTGGGGCGTATTTGCACCGCGATTGCGGAAGAGCCAGAAAAGGTCTACACCCTAACCATCAAACAAAACACGGTAGCGATCGTCACCGATGGGAGTGCTGTCTTGGGGCTGGGAAATTTGGGGCCTGAAGCGGCGATGCCAGTCATGGAAGGCAAAGCCATGCTGTTTAAAGAGTTTGGCGATTTGGACGCATTCCCCATTTGTCTCGCCACGCAAGATACCGATGCGATCGTGGAAACGGTAAAGCACATTGCGCCCGTCTTTGGCGGCGTCAACCTGGAAGATATTGCGGCTCCCCGTTGCTTTGAGATTGAAGCCCGCCTCCAACGCGAACTGAATATTCCTGTTTTTCATGATGATCAGCATGGGACAGCTATCGTCACACTGGCGGCACTCATCAACGCATTGAAGCTTGTGAACAAAACAATGGCAGACGTGCGCATTGTGATTAATGGGGCAGGCGCAGCAGGGGTGGCGATCGCTCGACTACTTCGTAAAGCAGGCGCAGAGCATATCGCCATGTGCGATTCCAAAGGCATCCTGTCGTTTGATCGCGCTGATCTCAATGATCAGAAGCGTGAATTTGCCCTTGAGAAAGGCGGCAAGCTGGCTGATGCGATGAAAGACAGCGATGTTTTCCTGGGTGTTAGCGCGCCAGGAGTCGTGACACGTGAGATGGTGCGATCAATGGCAAAAGATCCGATCGTGTTTGCAATGGCAAACCCCATTCCCGAAATTCAGCCAGAGCTGGTCACGCAGGATGTCGCTGTGATGGCAACTGGGCGCAGCGATTATCCCAATCAAATCAACAACGTGCTGGCATTTCCCGGTGTCTTTCGAGGTGCCCTGGATTGCCGTGCCTCTACCTTTACGATCAGCATGTATCTCGAAGCAGCACAGGCAATTGCCTCGCTCGTGAAACCATCTGATCTCAATCACGAGTTTATTATTCCATCCGTTTTTGATGAGCGAGTGGCAACGGCTGTCTCTGCGGCTGTACAGCAGGCAGCACGTCAGGATGGTGTCGCGCGGGCTTAGCGCCGATTTTAGAAGCCAATGCAGGCTTTTTTTGTAGCGCTCAAGCTTACCTGGAACAAGACTAATCCAACCGCAGTAGCCCTTTGCGTACCCCGTAGAACAAGCGATCAATAATGATGTAATCTTCCTCAGTCAGCCCATCAGTTAACAGGGTCAGCATCAATTGATAGCGGTTGGAAGGCGTAATCTTACCTGATCCCAGGATTTGTCCTGCCAGGTCTTCTAGTGAGATACGGGTGGGAACGGCGATCGTAATCATAAGCGGCAACCTGATTGTCATCTGTTTCAAAGGTTTCGTTAGCATTCCCTCCCGCTTTGTCTGCGTAACAAGTTGTGTATCAGCTTTAAGCAAATTACACCCTGCACAACTGATGACGACAAGCAGCAGCAAGAACCATCACCAGCCTCGATCGTATGTCTACCTTCAGTCATTCCCTCTTGAGTAATCCGCGTTTGGTAGCAAGTGTGACTGCAACCCGCTCACTGCACATGAGTAGTATGTATACTGCATACCCCAGCGTGTTGTTCGCTAAACGCTGTTGCAAGGAGTCGTGGTTCACATGGTTAATACAGCTCGTCGAACGGTTTATCCCAGAGGCTGCACCTTTACCGAATCAGATTGGGATGCACTGGCACCTTTTTGGTATCCGATCGCCTTTAGCCGCGATGTGAAAGAGCAGCCCATCTCTGCAACTTTGCTCGATCAGCGGTTAGTGATTTGGCGTACCTCAGCGGGCATTTCTGTAGCCAACGATATTTGTCTGCATCGTGGCATTCCACTAAGCATGGGTTGGGTTAGCGGCGACCAGCTTATTTGCAAGTACCACGGCTTTCACTACTCAGCCGAGGGGCGCTGTGTCGAAGTACCTGCAAACCCTGGTGCCACCATTCCTGCTAAGCTTTGCCTCAAAACCTATCCGGTCAAAGAAGCGTATGGGCTGGTGTGGACATCGCTTGGCGGGGGTGAAGAATATCCCTTACCTGACCTGCATGAGTGGGATGACCCTAACTATCAGCAAATTCTGCCGAATGCGGTCGATATCAATGCGGCGGCTGGCAGACAAATGGAGGGCTTTCTTGACGTGGCGCATTTTGCCTGGGTGCATACCAACACCTTCGGCGACCTCAACAATCCGGTGGTGCCGCGCTACGATGTCGAAAAAACACCCAATGGGATTCGCGCTGAGTACCTCAGTACGGTCAGCAATTTTCCCAAAGCCATGCAAGATCTTGCCCCGCCTAATTTTCAGTGGCTCCGCATTTTCGAGGTGTTCTTCCCGTTTACCGCACGCCTGACGGTGCATTTCCCTGGCGAGGGACGGTTGTGTATTCTCAATGCGGCTTCGCCAGTGTCTGCCCGCAAAACGCGTATCTTCGTCCCACTGTGCCGCAATTTTGACAAAGATGCACCGCTGGAACCTGTGTACGAATTTAACTACCAGGTGTTTGCCGAAGATCAGGAAGTGGTGGAAGCCCAATATCCCGAAGATTTGCCGCTGGAACTTTCTACTGAATCGCATATTGGCGCAGACCGAACCTCGATCGCCTATCGCAAAGGGCTGGGTGCGCTTGGCTTGGGTCGAACGTATACGGCTTGAAGTCTGTTGGCAATCAGCGATCAGCAGTCAGCGGTCAGCTTGTTTGGTTCGCTGGTAGACAATTGTGTCGGGTAGTACGAAGCATTCTTAAGCTCAGTATGCTGTCATGATTTGGGAGGGGACTCGCAAACTATGAACTAAAGCAATGGATGCCGATCGAATCATTTTTCAAGCGAAGTGGATTGTGGTCAAAGAAAGTCCTAGAGGATTTCAGTATTTGGAACGCAAGGGCAAAGATTCGGTTGCCGTTTTTCTGTTGCGAAGCAGTGCAAACCCGCCGCAGTACGAAGTCCTCATTCGCCAGCAGCATCTTTGTCTCGACAATCGAGAAGTAGATGGGATGTTTAAGCTCTTCCCCTGTCCGATTACGGGCGCATTGGAGGAAGGGGAATCGCCTGAAGCCGCTGCGCTGCGAGAAACTTACGAAGAAGCAGGGTATCGAGTGACAGTACAACCATTCGGTCAGTACATCGTCGGTACGCAGGTGAATGAAATGTGTTATCTCTACTATGCTGATGTGACTGGAGTGGAGCCGGATATCGCGCTCCAAGATGGCACCTACATGGAATCAATCGGGCACAACGAGTGGCATCCCTTTGAATACTTGAAGCACTGCGACTACGCCGCCTGCCAGATTGGTTACGCGAAGCTTCGATCGCGCCTCTTCCAGTAGAATAGGTGGGCATCGATCGCAAACAATGCCAAGCTGCATGACAAACCCCTACGCTGAAAACCGGGACTATTGGATCAAGCAAAGCGAGATGTTGCAGGCTGCGATCGCGCGGATGGCAAATAATTCATTAGAAGTGAAAAAAGTTGGCATCACAGTTTGGGCCGCGATCGTCGGTTTTGGGTTTGCCAATCGAAGTACCGCCTTATTTCTATTAGCATTCATCGCTTTTGCCTTATTTGGTGTCCTGGATCTTTACTACCTCGATCTGGAGCGCAAGTTTCGCGAGAACTTTAATCGCCTCACTCGCATTAACAGTGGCTACATCATCAGTGACGATGATGCATGGGTTGAGAAGATGCAAGGGAACTTTCTCAAACCGGATGGATCGACCAAATTTTTGGAACAGTTTCCTCAAGCAATCCAATCCTGGGCAAATTTGCCATATTTAATTACCTTTCTCATCACAATTTTGCTTCTGGTCGTCCCGTTTCCAGCGTTGCCCTCAAAGTAGAGCGATCGTTCCAACTACCATGCGATCGCGCCCATAGAAAAAGCGATCGCGTACACCGTCCATATCAATTTGCAGGCAACTTGCAGGAAAGGATGCAAGAGGCAATTCTATGCTGCAACAGGTCTGGGGGCATGCAGACCAATACCGTTGCCTTCGCTGTCTTGAATGATGCCAATAAACCCCGGCTCACCAATATCGGTCTTGGGCATCAAGAGCTTACCTCCGCTAAACTCTACCCGTCCCAATGCCTGTTCTAACTGTTCCACCGTGCCCAGGTTCAGGTAAATTAAGGTGCCTGTCATGGAAGGAGTCAGGCGATCACTTTTGACGATCGCGCCTCCCACACTGGTTGCCGTCTGAGCGCTGGGGAAGAAGGCTTGCGGCTCTCCCATAAATTCTGCTTTTTGGATTTCGGTACCCAATACAGAGCTGTAAAAGGTGACTGCTCGATCGAAATCGGCAGCAGGAATTTCAAACCAGTTGATGGCATTCTGCATATAAGCTCCTTGTCAGCAATAGGACCACTCAAGCTTACTGGAAGAAATAAAATAGAACAAGTGTACTTATATGCGCCTCTCCGCTAAGACTCAACGGTGCCAGGTAGCAAAAAAACAAAATGCCGATTCTGTGTAGGGTTAGAGGCTAGCAATTTGATTGGCTGACAAATCTTCCCGTGATCGCTTGCCCCGCCCTGCACTTTGAGTGCTTGTCATTACCCAGATTTTTTACCTCAGCCTGCCTGCGAGCGAGGCGCCCCAGCAGCGCTCTTGGAGACGGCACCAGCCGCGCCACAAAGTTTGCCCACCTGGGTTGCCATCGCCTCTACGCCCAATCGCGCCACCTATTGCGCCAAAGACCGCCAAAATTCGCCGAGTGTTTGGGGTGGGTGCGGCAATGCCTGACGCGCCGTTAAGACCGGAATCATCGCGTCAGGCATCGCGTCGGGTGTGGGTGTTTCTGGGTGGGTTCGCGCGAAGGTTCGCAGTGGCGGCAGTCGCACTGCCCCAATGGCGAGCAAGCCTAACAATCGCACCAAGCCGTCAGCCGTGGTCAATGGGCGGCGTTCATGGCACAGCCACGCTTGAGACAGTTGTGAGACGCCTCAAACACCCAACGTCTGCGTACCACTCCACGTGCATCAGGGCCTCGGTTGCATCGCTGAGTGCAATGGTGGTAAACAACACCCATGCCAACGCTTGGGCTCGCTTTGTCCCTTGCCACACGCGCATGCACCAACCCGACGGCGCTGCTTCGTGTCGCTCACTGCCAGGCACCAGAGGCCGCACAGACAGTGCAAACCAGGCAACCTGTCAGGGCAACCGTCTGTTGCGGCTGTCCATCGCGTCCTCGCAGTTTTAGCGTGGTTTGAGCCAGCGCAGAGACGAAAACACCTCACGGCCCCGGTCGCCCACACTCCCCCAACGTTGCTCGCCCTTTGGCGCACGTCCTATCGCTTCGAGCCGTTCTGCCCAAACTTCGGCTTCTCGCTAGCGTGCTGCACGTTGTGTCCGGGTTTCCGTTCCCGCTTTGACCGCAGTGCGTCGCCACACCCGTTGTCCAGCCAGTCCCATCACCTCTGCGTTTCCAGGCGTCGGAATGACTGCAAGCCAACTGTGCCACATCCAGCCTCGACCGCCAGCGTTGCCGAGGTGTCCAAGCGCTTGTGTTGGAACGTGAGCGCTGTCATCCAGGTCGCTGGTCGCTGGCACTAAGAGCACGACCGCCGCACGGCTCTGGGGTGGCTCGGTCTCGCGCCTGCTGCCAGGGCGGTTGACTCAGAACCGCATGCGTCACAGCGGCCTCGTCGAGCAGTCGACAGCCCGCTGTGAGTTCTCGTCAACGCAGCAGTTGTGCGGGCAGCCTACCATCAAGATCTCCTGCCAGAGCCGCTCCCATCTTCATCGCTCGTCGCGTCCGGCGCGCATCGCCTAACGCTGCTTCTCCCCATTGCTGTTCTGCCCACTGTCCCAGCTTGCCGTATGCGTCGATGGTCGTGCCCACACTCTAGCTCACTGCAAAAAGGTGGGTAATGACAAGGTTTATTAGGACGGGCGTGGTAAGGTTGATACCTCAAAGTTTTTGAGCTTAATTGATGACGCGCTCTAACACTCCACTTGTTAGCGGTGCTCTACAATCAAAAACATCGCCAGCACTTGCACGACCTATGCTGCCAATCATTTACTCAGACGACTTTTTGCTGCACGAAACAGGGCACTTTCATCCTGAAAAACCCGCACGATTAACGGCAATCAAAACAGCGTTGAAAGCAGCATCCTGGGCAGATCAGCTAGAGTGGCTATCGCCTACCCCTGTAGAGCAGCGTCCAGTGATGGCAGCACTCGCGCAGGTGCATTCCCAACGCTATATCGAAGGTGTACGCCGATTGGCAGAGCGGGGCGGCGGCTATTTAGATGCCGATACGCCAATTTCACTGCGCACTTATGACGTGGCGTTGTTAGCGGTAAGTGCCTGGTTAGATGGGGTTGATCGCGTGCTGGAAACGGCGAATCCAGCCTTTGTCTTAGCGCGCCCACCAGGGCATCATGCTTTGAGCGACGTGGGTATGGGCTTTTGCATTTTCTCTAATGCCGCGATCGCCGCTCACTATGCACTCACCCAACCGGGCATCGATCGAGTTGCCATTCTTGATTGGGACGTGCATCACGGTAACGGTACCCAGGCGATTGTCGAAAGGCATCCCCAAATTGCTTATTGCTCATTGCATGAGTCTCCCCAGTATCCCGGCACAGGCGCAGCAACCGAGCGTGGACTGTATCACAATGTGCTGAACGTGCCGATGCCTGCTGGTAGCACGATGGCAGATTATGCACCAGCTTTTGAGCAACAGGTCATACCATTTTTGACGCACTTTCGACCAGATTTGCTGATTATCAGCGCTGGGTATGATGCCACCCATGCCGATCCCCTGGCAGATATTGCACTCAAACCAGAAGATTTTGGAGTATTTACACGCCATTGTTTGACGCTCACTCACCATATCCTCTTTGGCCTGGAAGGTGGCTATGACCTGGATGCGATCGGGCGATCGGTGGTGGCAACGATCGAGCCATGCTTGTCATAGAGCAGTTAATGATTGCGTAAGCTACAGTTTGGTAAATACGGGTGTAGGGCGTAGGGTGTGGTGAATGCAAATGAAAACGGCTCTCATTCACGGCAAAGGTTGCACCGTTCGTGCTTCTCCTAAGGTGCTGACGGCTAATTTATATTGTTAGGCATCGGAGTTTTTGATAAAGGAGTATTATGCCTTGTAAAACTCATCAAAGTGAGTTTAATGCTATATGAAAAACCTGATTTTTTACTTAGGCTTTGCAACGCTCATTACCCACGAGCTTGATGCAATGACGCAATCTGAATGGAGATTGCTACTTGGGTTGAGAAGTCTGCCTGAACAAATTGCATCATTTACTTTTGTTGTTATTCACATACCTTTGATTGCAGCACTTCTGTGGTTGACAAGTAATGAATCTCCAAGTATTCGGCACTCTTCACGGATTGCATTCGCTACATTCCTTGTGATTCATATTGGGCTTCACAAGTTATTGGAAAATCACCCAGATTACACATTTAACTCGTTGCTTTCTTCAGGGCTTATCTATGGCGGTGGTTTGCTTGGCTTTTTTTATTGGGTTTCGATTTTTATATCTTGGCGGCGCAGTGTGCCTAGCAATTCGCTTAGAGCGGACTAGCGAGGAATCTCGGTTTAGATTCAAAGAGTACTTGCCGCCGCCCAACCGGAACGTTAAAAGTAATTTCTAGAAGGGCTGTCAATGCCTGCATGGTCATGAACGAGCTGGATACGCGAGAATGGCTGCTGACAAATGGGTTGGGGAGTTTTGCAAGCGGGACGGTTTGTGATGCTCGCACCCGAACGTATCACGGTTGGTTAGTGGCTGCGATCGACCCACCCCGGCAGCGAACGCTGTTGTTCTCTCATCTAGAGGCTAGCCTGGAAGTCAGTGGTTTGATCTTTGCGCTAGGCACCAACTTCTGGACTTCTGACAAGGTTGATCCCCAGGGCTATCGGTTATTGCGCGAGTTTAGCATTGATCCTGTGCCGACTTGGGTTTGGGGTTTAGGAGAGCAGTGGCAGCTACACCGTCAGATCATGATGCCCTACGGGTTGGCGCAGGAGGAGCCTTCGCCAGGGTCAGCCTTGCCCAGTCAGCCTGTGCATCGAGTGTTGGTGGCATACCGCTATACAGGCAACCAGTTAGCCGTATTGCGCTTGCGACCCATTATGGGCGATCGAGTCTTTCATCATCATCAACAGGAATCACCAACGCTTTCCTTTTCTCAGTTAGTGGGTGCCAACCAGGTCTTTCTGCAAGCGCTGCATGCTGGCAAGACAGGCACGCCCTGGGAACTCTCCTGGAGCCACGGACACTATCAACCAGAAGAGACCTGGTATTGGAACTATTACTATCCAGAAGAAGCAAACCGTGGCTTAGATTATCTAGAAGATTTGTTCAGTCCTGGGTATTTGACCGTTTCGTTGCAGCCGGGTGAAACGGTAACGCTAGAAGCGCGGGTTGGCCTCCCTGTATCCAGTCCCCATCCACTAAACTCAGTCACTGTTGAGCAAGCAATAAAAGTTCAGCAGCAGCGGTTAGACCGTGATTTTTTGCACTTGCCGACCATTGATCGCAATCAAACAATATGGGAATCCTTACTGCGGGCAAGCGATCAATTTATTGCGTATCAGTCGGCGCAGAAGGCACCCACCATCATTGCTGGCTACCACTGGTTTAGCGATCGTACTCGCGATACTTTGCTCTGCTTACCAGGCTTTGCGCTCACCACCAAGCGGTTTTTATTGGCACGAAGAATGCTCGATCAATTGGGGCGATCGACCTCTCAGGGGCTAATCCCCAATTGGTTGCCAGATAGTCGCGGTGATGCGGTCTACCGCAACCTCGATTGCGCTCTGTGGTGGATCGAGATGCTGGGGCTATATCTACAAACCACCCAGGATTGGGATTTTCTGGTTGATCAGTACGAAGTGGTCAAGCAAATCTATAAAGGGTTTACGGCTGGCACGCTGCATAATATTCGCGTCGATGCTTCAGATGGGCTAGTGACTTGGGATGATGCCACCACACCGTTGACCTGGATGGATACACTGGTCGCGGGTGAAGCTGTAACCCCGCGACATGGCAAACCCGTTGAAATTAATGCCCTCTGGTACTCGGCGCTTTGTTGGTCAAGTCAGTGGGCAACGCTGCTAGCAGAGCGTCCTGATGGTGAGAACACCGATCGCCTGCTCAATCAAGCTCGACGCTATGCCCAACAGGCAGAGCAGGTCAAAGATTCCTTACAAACGTTTTGGCATCCTCAGCAAAACTACCTCTACGATCGCATTGAGCCAGACGATCGCCTGGATGGCACCATTCGCCCAAATGCAGTTTTAGCCCTATCGCTCCACCACACCGCTTTTACAGTCGAGCAATCCCGTCAAATTCTCTCCACAGCGCGCGATCGTTTGCTGACACCCTATGGACTCCGCAGCCTTGACCCAGACGCACCAGCCTATTTAGGCACCTGTAGCGGTTCTCCCCGCCAGCGGGATTGGGCATACCACCAGGGCACCGTTTGGAGTTGGCTCCTTGGACCGTATATTCGTGCCTGGAGCCGTTTCTACCCAGGAGAACCCCTACCAATCGATTTACAGCCACTCCTGACCCACTTTCGAGAGCAAGGCTGCTTCAATGCGATCGCCGAAATTTTTGATGGCGATGCACCCCACACCCCACGCGGCGCGATCGCCAGTGCCATCACGATCGCCGAGTTGCTCCGCCATTGGCAGGAGTTGGGATGGGAGGAGAAGGGTGAGGGATGAGAAGTTTTGAGTTTTGAATTTTGAGTTGAAGAACGATCAGCGGTCAGTGGAGAAGTTTTGAGTTTTGAATTAAAGAGCGGTCAGCGGAGAAGTTTTGAGTTTTGAATTTAAAGAGCAATCAGCGGTTAGCAGTCACCAGCTATCAGCCGTCAGCCAACCGTAAAACGGAAGTAAGCTAAAGCTTTCAAGGCTCATCTGTCCAGCTTGCTTCTAACAACCAACAACTTTTCTTGAATGCCCAATGGGCTATACAACTAACAACTTCTTCTACTCTCACGGCAAAAAGAGTTGCAACAGCGTTCCCAAAGCACTCAGCAGGTTAATGCCAAAGCCGTTCCCCGTTTTTGGCTCTTTGGGCGGCGTTTCTAACGTTTTAATCGACTTTTGAATGTCTAACGCGGTCTTTGTGTCGCCCTGCGCTGTGAAGAGTTTATCTGCTTGCTTTAAATCCGCGATCGCCCCGACGCGATCGCTTACTTGGAGCCGTGCTAACCCTCGCCCTAGATAAGCTGGCGCAAAATCGGCTTTACGTGCAAGGGTCTGGGTAAAGTTCTCAACGGCGGAGGCGTAGTTTTTCTGCTCAGCATCTGCCATAGCCCATTGGTAAAACTCCTCTGGACTGCCCACCGCGTTAGATAGACCGATCGCCCCTCGAAACTGGGTACGCTCTAAATTTGCGCCTTGTAAGGTGGCATTCGTCAGGTAAGCGTAACGCAGGTCGGCAGCAGCCAGATTTGCGCTATCCAGGTTGGCTCCGGTCAGATTAGCACCCGACAAACTCGCTCCTGCCAACGTTGCACCCCGCAAATCGGCTCCTTCTAAATTGGCTCGACTGAGATTTGCTTGACTAAGATTCGCCTGACGTAAATCTGCGCCCCGTAGATCGGCATACACTAAACCCGCATTGCTGAGATCACAGCCAGAACACTGCCTGGTTGCCAGCAACGCCTGCGTTTGCGCTGGGTTGTCTGCCCGCACGGGCAACGTCAAGCTCAAAGCCAATAGCACCGTGCATTCTACAAATACAGCTGCGTGAATCGGCGAACGTTGGACTCTCATAGCGATCGATCAAAAAGAACGAGAAGCCTCATCATTTAACTCTAAGTTCTCGCTCTAGGCACAACTAATTCAAAACTTCAAGTGTATTCCGTACTATCCAAAAGCGGCATTCGCACAGAAAACAGCTTAAACACGATACTGATTTTTCACCGTCTTAGTCGTAAACTAGCTCAACGCAAGCATCCTGCTCGTCTTGGCAGTGCTACTGAGTAGCTAGGCATCACTAAACTAGAAATGGTTTAGGGGGTGGAGGGATAAAACCCCCTGCCTGGGGGCAACCCCCTCAAAGAACCTTTTACAAATCATTGTGCTTACCTATTTAACAAAAGTAACGCCAAGCTTTGAGCCATATCGCAATTTAAGGAGTATTCATGGGTAAATCCACAGTACGCGGCATGTTAGACGTTGAAACGTTGAAACAGATGGTTGCAGATGAACAAATTGAGACCGTCATCACCGTCATGCCAGACATTTATGGACGCTTGATGGGCAAACGCATTACAGGTGATTATTTCGTCCATGATGTGCTGGAGGAGAACGTCCACGCCTGCGACTATCTGCTTGCCTGCGATATGGAGATGGATCCTGTACCGGGCTACCAATTTACAAGCTGGACAAGCGGCTACGGTGATTTTCGTTTGGTGCCTGATTTAAGCACGCTACGCATTGCGTCCTGGCTGGAGAAAACCGCGATCGTGCTCTGTGACGTGCTGAACGAAGAGGAAGACATCCCTGTTAACATCGCGCCTCGCAATCTGCTCCGCAAGCAGCTAGAAGCCGCCAAAGCGCTGGGATATACCCTCATGGGTGCATCGGAACTAGAGCTATATCTCTTTGCCGATTCCTACGAAGCAGCCCGTAAAAAGCACTATCACGACTTGCAGCCGATCGGCGCTTACATTGAGGACTACCACATTTTTCAGGGCACCAAAGAAGAGTTTGTGATTGGTGCCATTCGTAAGCATCTTGATCGCTCTGGTATTCCCGTTGAAACCTCCAAAGGTGAGTGGGGCCCAGGGCAGCAAGAAATCGGCCTGCGCTATACCGACTTTCTGGAAATGTGCGATCGGCACGTTCTTTACAAACATGCCGCTAGAGAAATCGCGTGGCAAAACGACGCGGCTGTCACCTTTATGGCGAAATGGGATGAACGCTACGCAGGCTCCAGCATGCATATTCACGCCAGCCTCTGGAATGAAGCAGGCAAACCGCTCTTTCCTGGTGATGAAGCCTTTGGCCCCGTCCACAGTTCACCCTTGTTTCGCTGGTTTCTCGGCGGCTGGATGACCCATATCCGAGAAATCTTCGCCTTCTATGCCCCCTACCCTGCGTCCTACAAACGCTACGTCGCGGGATCATTCGCCCCTACCGGGATCGCCTGGTCCTATGACAATCGCACTGCAGGCTTTCGGGTGCTGGGGCATGGAGCCTCCTTACGGTTAGAGTGCCGCGCACCTGGGGCCGATGCTAATCCGTACCTGGCGTTTGCAGTGACCCTGGCGGCTGGCCTGGACGGCATTAAAAACAAAATCGAGCCACCCCCCATGTTTGAGGGAGACGTGTATGCCGCACGAGATCTGCCACAAGTGCCCTTCAGCTTAAATGAATCCATCCACGAACTTGAGAAGAGTACCTGGGCGCGAAGCGTCCTCGGCGATGATGTCGTTACACACTACTTGCATTTCTTTCGCACCGAGCAGCGCAAGTTTGACGAAGTAGTCACCAGTTGGGAACGAGCGCGGTATTTTGAACGCGCGTAAGCTAAAAGGCAGCAGGCTGACGGCAGAACGCAAAACCGCGCCCATCAGTGTTTTGATGATGGCGATGTGTCCTACAGCGGTTATTGATTGGTTAAGCTACAGTTCTTTGAGGAGGGGTGTGGGGTTTAGAGTGTCGGGTGTGGTGAATGCAAGGAAAAATGGCTGTAATTCATCCAGGTACCGCTATAGACTCACCCTCTGCATAACCATGTGTAGGGACGTTACATGTAATGTCCCTATGCACAATCTTCGGATAGGCTACGAGCGTTTGGACTTAAAGAAACAAGGCTTGGCGATGCGCTAACACTTTTGCGGGTTCGATTTCAGTTACGGCTTCATCTAGCGGCAGCATCCGCACGCAACGTTTGAAGACGTTCGCCTGGTAAACGCGACGATTGGTCATATCAACGCCTGTTAGCCAACCACTTCTGGGATGATACGCACCTGTGTCGATATCCAGCCAGCCATGACCTCGTGCTAACTCCCCTGGGGCAACGTTTGGCAGCGTAAAGGTGATCGTATGCCCCGTCACAATGAGCTTGTCCGCAAAGTATGGTTTGGGGCTGCTGTGAAATTCATCCCGAATCCAGCAAAACTCTTGCGTTGTTTGAGCCTGAATGGGCAAGTTGGGATGAACACCCGCATGAACCAGCCACAAATCGCCTAGATCAAGATAAACGGGAAGTGTTCTCAGCCACTCAATGTGGTCAGCTCGAATGCCCGCATCACCATAGCTGGCAACCGTCGCGCGGCCACCACTGTAGAGCCAAGCCTGCAAGGCAGGATGAAACACGCGTCCATTGGGAAACGCATCGAGCAAAAGCTGTTCGTGGTTCCCCAGCAGGCAGTTGTAGCCATTCTCCTGGACAAAGCTGATCACATCGGCGCTATCTGGGCCACGATCGATTAAATCACCCAAAAAATAAAGCTGATCACCAGTACCCGGTGCGATCGCCTCCAGTAGCGTCATCAAACCTTCGTAGTGACCGTGTACATCGCCAATGATGATACGACGATGATTAGCTTCACTCATGCAATCGCCTTCTGTGTAATCTTTGAGCCATCTTTTAGCAGCTTAACCGTACTCTATAACACAATGATAATCAGGCAAATCATTGCTGCAAAGCCTCGGCTGAGCCTTTTCTTTTTAAGGTGATTTGAATCACTAAACTCATTATGCCCTGATTTTTTTTCCCGTTCCAGGTCAGGTATTAAAGATTACATTTAGCAGTGAGAAATTTACTAAAGGTTCACTGTCCTGCTTGATGCCAAAACAGCCAAACATAGGTCTGGTCTGGCATCAAGCCAAAACTTACTGCCCTAAGGCTCTAAGAAAGCGCTGCATCTCTTCAATCACAGTCCGCTTTGGTGAAGCTTGTGCGCCGCCAGCTTGAAGCAATTGTTCCAGCCGTTCAGTGCTCGGTTTTTCCAATTCTTCTGCCACCAACGCATAGGTATTGTCAGTCTCAAGCCACACTTGCCAGGGTGCGGGATAACAGCGCAATAATGCGGTTCGATCGAAGGGACGTAGGTAATAACACGGCTCAAAGGTATTGAGAAACCGTTCACGAATTTTACGCGCGGCATAGCCAATACCAACGGCACCAATATCCTCTAGGCGTGGAGTAAATAAGACGACAGGGCGATCGCCAGCAGCGGTACAAACTTGCTCTACTGGTGAAACTTCCACCGAAGAAGGTGCGATCAAGAGAAACAATTCATCAGCGGGACTTACTAGTTCTTCCACAGAAGTTGTTTGCCGTGATCCAGCCACATCCAAACTGCAAATGTTGAAAGACGTTTCGCCCCAATCACGTCTTGCCAGTGCAGCAGCCCCAGCATCCGTGAAAAACACTTTTAGCCCAGCCCCCATGCTGCTAAAGATCGAAAGATACTGAAACGCAATAGGGGTAGGCTTTAGCTCTGGTAGCAATAAATCAATTTGTAGACGAGTATAGCCAGCCGCGATCGCAGCTTGGGTAGCGCTTTGTGCTTGCACGATCGCGGCTTCTAACGTTTGAGGAAATTCAACCATGAGTGCGAGTGGGGCCAACAAGTTAGAGAACTGAGGACAGGGAAACCAGTAGCCAGGATGCGGTTTTTTATTACCTACAAGACATCTTTGCTGAAAATGCGGTCGGTAGAAATCAGTTAGTAGGAACCATCAGTATAAAAGCCACTCGTGACTCCTGGTTGATTCGTACAGAAAGTTTCTATCGAGAGAAGTGCACACTTAAAAACGGGGGCAAGCGTTTGAGTGCTTGACCCCGTTCAGCAAGTATAATGACGGCGGTTTTAACTACAGATTAATCCTTGTTGATGATTGCATTCGGTTCTAAAAACCACACAGCGTAACCTTGAACAGCCTTAGTAATGACAGCACCCACATCTTTGCGCTGTAACCTGGCAGCAAGCGTAAGTGCCTGCTGTTGAGTTGTCACTACTTTCAGCAAGCCGTAATACCTGCCCTCAAACAGCACGGCGGCTAAACGCTGATCTGAATCTGGCAGGCTGATGTGACACGCTTTGTAATCGCTGCGAGATTCAAGAATTTTGCAGGCAGGTACATCGGTGACTTGAGCAAGTGCTTGAGACGGCGATCGCGGACACGCATCAACATAGGCTTCAGGCTCTAGCCGCCAAATGGCATAGCCTTTAGCCAGTCTGGTAATGACGGCTGCTTTACCTGCGGATGTCAATCGTGTAGCAACTTCGAGCGATCGTGAACGGTCTTGTACCACTTTGACAAGGCTGTAATACTCATCGTCCACCACAACGGCTGCCACTCGATAATCTTCTTCTGGCAGGCAAATGTGGCAGGAACGATATTGATCACGAGATTCTAGTATTTTAGGAATCAGATTCAAAGGATCTACGGACAGTGGAGAGTGCGTCGGGACTAGCATGAACTGACCTCAAATAGATGCTCCAAAAGGGTCACTTTTTGAGATGCTCTTTCTAAGAACCTCAAAAAAACTTCACCAGGATGGCTTTATTCTGCCTGGTGTAGCACTACAACTGAAACCGTGATAACGCGCATTTTCAGCCTTTTGGCGTAGAACGATTCCGGGTTGAACCGAGTTAGCCTCCTGCTTAAAACTTAAATTCCATGTCTCATCCTTGCCATATCGTCGTAGTAGGTAATCCTGCTATTATTTATGCCAGTCGAAACGGTACGCCGGATCGTATGCTGCCGATTCTCAAGCGATTTCTCGATAAGTTTTGGCAAGAGCGCGATTTAGCAGGAGAAACTAGCAACACGCCTGAGTGCCTGGTCGCCCAAATTGTCGTCCGCTTTGGTTTTGAAATTTGTGAAGATGACTTCTCCAATTTGCGTGTCGGCGTGCGGTACGACCCCAACGTCGAATACCTTTATGCGATATCGTTGGAACGCGATATCAATGTGTGGGTGCCAGAAGATTCCTACCGACAAGAGCCAGAGCTTGGGCTGACGGGCTGTCGGCGATGGGAGGGATGAGGGCTGGGGGATGGAAAAGTTTTGAGTGTTGAGTTCTGAGTTAAAGAGCGGTCAGCAGTCAGCCGTTAACCCGCTCCCCACTCCCCATTTCCAACTTCTGCCTTTTGCCTTTTGCCCTCCTGCTTTCTGCCCTTCTCTCACAGTTTGGCGTTGCAGAATGTTTGATAATCAGCGTCTACTTGAATGGCGTAGGTGCGGGCATACTCTAACAGGGGTTGGTGCCAGACAGCCGTTTGAGCAAAGGTGATGAGGTCGTCGGCGATCGCAGAGCCTTGTCTTCCACCACTGAGCAGTTGGCCCCAAGCAGTAACCTCTGCCATTGTTTCGATGACTTTGCGTAACCGACGAAGTTTGCCATTCCATTGGCTGAGGTTAACTTCATCGTCCATTGGCTGTAACTCGCGCAAGACGTAAGCTTGCCCATCGAGTTCTACAGTGTCTAGCAAGGCAGGAGGAGACCATTGTACGCGTTGCTGAATAGTTACAATCCGATCGGCTTGGGTTGACCATTGAGGTTGTGCCAGAGTCAGGTACGGCTGTAACGACGAAGTACAGCTGTACTTGAGATCCAAAAGGTAGTTAGCGTTGGGTGAACCGTTGCCTTCAACCAGTAGAATGTAGCGCTCAAGCCCCAGACTGCCCGTACCCGCAACGCGATAAGCAACATCAAGAAGACGAAAGAATTTTGGTTTCTTCTGTTTTGCAGCCCAGGTTTGTATGAGGATCTCGATTTGTTTGCGCTGGGTTTTGGTGATGGGACGGGCTTTTTCGTTGAGCAACAGTCGCCGCGTTTTGCCAACTTTTTCTGTGCGCTTATCGAGAAATTCTTTGCGTTTTCTTAGCTTCAGACTGTCTATCAGTTCTTTGACTAAGCCTGTTGAGGTATCGCGGTTGACCATGCCAACCTGTCCCTTTGATAGCACCCTGGTATAGGCTGTGAGAAAGTTTTGGCAAAGCGCCTGAGCATCGGTGTCGTCGATATTTAGACTATGGGCTGCGACCAAAATCGAGGTCAAAAACCGTGCTAAATCCCACGTGCAAGGAGCCAGAGCGGCTTCATCAAAATCATTGATATCGAAATAGACCAAGCGATCGTTCCCTTTGTAAGTGCCAAAGTTTTCGAGATGCAGATCGCCACAAATCCATACAGGGGGAGCCTCGTTGAGCGCTGAGCGTGCTGGAAAATTTTCGTAGAATAGATGGCAGGTGCCACGCAGAAACGCAAAGGCATTTTGCCGCATAGTCTGATATTTGAGGGCAAGTAGCTCTGGTCTACGGTTTCGATTAAACTGCTGAATACGATCGACAAGGTCTGCCATGCTGGTTCTGATACAGGCGCTGAAGATTTTGTTTGAAGAAAATAAAAGCGTGAATGGGATGCGATTCTAGCACTAGCATTACGGATTGAAAAGTTGCTGCTATCAGTTGTTGGGTTACCCGCTTGAGGAAAAAGACGCTCAGTAACAACTGTTACAGGAGAGCGGAGCCGTCTCTAAGGTAGTTTATGGCTTCGACACTAGCAGTCTGTCAACTCAAAGTTGACATTCTATTAGCACCCTAGAATAGAAGATGAGGGCAAGGAGAAGCCCATAGAGATGCTAGTGGGGGTAAACATGCATTCAGGCTGGTCACGCGTTTTGCGATCGACGTATCAAAGAGATCCCGCTATCAGCTTTGTGCTTACGGCTGGAGTCGTGGAAGCCGCGATCGGTGGGTTGAATGAACACTGGTCACTGCTAACCTTTGGGTTAGGGACTGCTGGCGTTGCGATTACACTGCGCTTCTGGCAACAGCGTCGTCAAGTCGCCAAGTGGACTGAGCGTGCACCCGTATATACCCTTTCTGCCGCTGATGCTCGCCCCAGGCTCCCAGAGCTAAAGCCTAAGCGTAAGCTAGCGAGCGGTAAACGCTAAGTCTGTAGTGATTCGGTAATCGATCGTTGATTGAGGATGAGTAACAAAATGGTGATCTCTGCAGCAAACCGTGCTTCTACAAAACGACTCTTAAAAATCGGTGCAGTCGCAGTCAATAGCGGTTTACCCGTGAAAACGATTCGCTACTACGAAGAGATTGGGCTCCTGACTCCCACGGTTGAGCGATCAGAGGTAAACTATCGGCTCTTCAACGAAACCGTATTGAATCGTCTAGCCTTTATTAAGCGCGCACAAACCCTTGGGTTAACGCTTACCGAAATCAAAGCGATTCTGACGGTGCATGACGAAGGCGAACTGCCTTGCTGCGAAGTAAAGCAGCATCTTCAGGACAAAGTGGCGATCGTCAGCCAACAAATTAAGGCTCTAGAAACCCTTCGTACAGAACTCAACGGCATTCTTTCTGGTTGGCAGGAACACCCACCTGTACATTTGATTGAGCAAACAATTTGCCCCAATCTTCAGTGAGGATGAAGGCTAAAGGATGAAAATTTGATAAGACTTACGGCAGAAGAGATCCGTCACTCTCCTTGCCCCCTGCTCCCCTTAGCCCTCACGAGTGCTACGGTAGAACGGTGCTGAATAGAGCGAGGCGCTACTATTCATTAATTCAATCGCCAGACGCATCCGATGAGTATTTTTACGCTGCGATCGCTCCATAAAGACTTTGGGATCAAAGAGATTTTGCGTGATGCCAGCTTCAGCCTGGATGATGGCGACAAGGTAGGGCTAATTGGCACCAATGGGTCGGGCAAATCGACCCTCCTAAAAATGATTGCGGGTCAGGAGTCGATCGACAGTGGTGAAATGCTGGTTAACCCCAGCGTGCGGATTGTCTATCTGTCTCAGCAGCCAGAGCTAGACGACGATCTCACCGTGCTAGAGCAAGTGTTTGCCGACAGTGGCGATCAAATGGCGTTGGTGCGCGAGTTTGAAGAAATTTCTGACAAACTGGCGCATGGACACGGCGATCACGAACAACTGATGGCAAAGCTTTCCAGTCTGACCCACCAGCTAGACGCGACCGGAGCCTGGGATCTGGAAACCAACGCCAAAATTATTTTGACTAAACTAGGCATTGAGGACTTTGATGCCACAATTAGCGCTCTGTCGGGTGGCTACCGTAAGCGTATCGCTCTAGCAGCGGCACTGCTCTCTGAACCCGACGTGCTGCTCATGGATGAGCCAACTAACCATCTCGATGCCCTTTCAGTGGAATGGCTGCAAGGTTATCTCAATCGCTTTCGAGGCGCACTGCTGCTAATTACCCACGATCGCTACTTTCTCGATCGCGTTACCAATCGCATTCTAGAGATCGATCGAGGCGACCTCTACACTTACAGCGGCAACTATTCCTACTACTTAGAAAAGAAAGCCCTCGCCGAAGAATCCGCTGCCAGCACCGAGCGCAAACATCAAGGAGTATTGCGCCGCGAACTGGAATGGCTCAAACGCGGCCCCAAAGCTCGAAGCACCAAGCAAAAAGCGCGGATCGATCGCATTCGCGCCATGCAGGCAACTGAATTCAAACAAGGTCATGGCAAAGTTGATATCGCCACAGCAGGACGACGCATTGGCAAGAAGGTCATTGAACTGGTGAACGTCTCAAAGGGCTATGGCGATCGCACCCTCATCAACGGCTTCACCTACGAATTTAGCCCTGAAGATCGCGTCGGTATCATTGGCGGCAACGGCGTGGGCAAATCTACCCTGATGGACATCATCACTGGACGCTTGCAGCCCGACTCTGGCACCGTCGAAACTGGCTCCACCATTCACATTGGCTACTTTGACCAGCACTCCGACGACCTCACCCTCAACCCCGACCAGCGCGTCATCGACTACCTCAAAGACGTCGCCGAACTGGTGAAAATCGCCGATGGCACCGTCATTACCGCCTCCCAAATGCTGGAGCGCTTTCTCTTTCCTGGCAATCAACAGTACGCGCCCATCAGCAAACTCTCTGGTGGCGAAAAGCGCCGTCTCTTCCTGCTGCGCGTCCTCATGAGTGCGCCCAACGTCCTCATTCTAGACGAACCCACCAACGACCTCGACGTGCAAACCCTCGCCGTCCTGGAGGATTACCTCGAAGACTTCAACGGCTGCGTCATCGTCGTCTCCCACGATCGCTACTTCCTCGATCGCGTCGTCGATACCATCTTCGCCTTTGAACCCAACGGCACCCTGCGCCAGTATCCGGGGAATTACTCGGTGTATTTGGACTATAAGCAGGCAGAGGAGGAGTCAGGAGTCAGAAGTCAGGAGTCAGAAGGAAAAGGGGGCAAGGGGCAAGGGGACAAAGAATCGCCATCACTAGCCAACAACCAACAACTAAAAACCAACAACTCCGCAAACTCAAAACTCAAAACTCAAAACT
Organism: Stenomitos rutilans HA7619-LM2; assembly: GCA_019358945.1. Taxonomy (GTDB): domain Bacteria; phylum Cyanobacteriota; class Cyanobacteriia; order Leptolyngbyales; family Leptolyngbyaceae; genus Stenomitos; species Stenomitos rutilans. Next base: position 56,986 of record JAHHIE010000038.1, read on the forward strand.
CTCAAAAGCTTTCCTACAAAGAAAAACGCGAATTTGAGCAGTTAGAGACTCAGATTCCCAAGATGGAAGCCGAAAAAGAACAGATTGAGAAAACGCTGTACCAAAATCCGCCCTCTGGCTTCACCGAAGTACAAAAACTCTCTGCACGGTTGGCTGAGTTAACGGACGCGATCGACACCGCCACCGATCGCTGGTTAGAATTATCAGAATTAGACTCCTAACGATCGTTCTGGTCCGCCATTAGCTTTTATCCTTTATCCTTAAGCCTTTATCCTTCTTCCATCCCTCATCCCTCTCCTCCCCATGTCCGCCCTCACCCTCACCCTACATCCCACCCTGGAGCTGACCGACGACCAGTTCTATGATCTCTGCCAGCACAACCGAGATTTACGCATCGAACGTACTGCAAATGGAGAACTGCTCATTATGGCTCCCGTAGGTGGTGAAGGCGGTTGGCGGAACAGCAAACTCACTCAACAAGTGGGCAATTGGGAAAACACAAACGATCGCGGCATTGCGTTCGATTCCTCTACGGGCTTTAAATTACCGAACGGCGCAGATCGATCGCCCGATGTTGCCTGGGTCAGCCGCGATCGATGGGATGCTCTTACACCGGAGCAAAAGCGCAAATTTCCGCCTCTTTGTCCCGACTTTGTCATCGAACTGCGCTCCGAAAGCGATTCTCTCCAGACCCTACAGGCAAAAATGCGGGAGTATATTGAAAATGGTGCGCGTCTCGGTTGGCTGATTGATCCCAAAAACCAGCGAGTGGAAATTTATCGTCCAGGGCAGCCTGTTGAAGTGCTGCAAAACCCAGCAACGCTCTCAGGCGAGGAGGTACTACCAGGGTTTGTGTTAGATCTCAAGCCAATCTTTAGCAATCTTTGAATCAGCAAGTGGATCAGTAACACGGTAAAGCGCCCTTACCCATTGGGGTCGGTCAGGACGCTTTTCAATTCCTCAGCCGTTTTCGATCTGTGCTGTGGTACGAGCGCGATCGCGTCTGTTGACAAACGCTCCAACGAAGGATGAAGCCGCGTTGAGTGCTGATGAGGAATCATCTGAAGACCAGCTGACAATTACTGTCTTTCTGCAAGCTGCATGAGAGTGAAAAGAATCGGTGAAGCAGGTACAGAAATGCCCGCTATCGTGTGAACATTCACTTAGAATCGGGGCGATGCTGCCAGAGCTATACCGCGTTGAAACGATGAGTTGAGACGATGACACGCCGTTGGAGTCTTTTGGGCGGCATCTAATATCGCAATTTTCTATCGCAATTTTCAGAGACACGCCCATTTACTCGATCGCAACGGAGCCAATGCCAACGATGTCTACTCCATCTCTCGTACCCGTCATTCTTGCAGGTGGAAAGGGTGAGCGCTTTTGGCCCCTCAGCCGTAGAAATCGCCCCAAGCAGTTTCTCAGCCTGGATGGCAGCGGTCGCAGTTTGCTTCAGGCAACAGCAGAACGGCTCTTGTCGATCGCGGATGGCTGGTCATCCATCTTTGTTGTCACCGCCTCTCATCTGGCAGACGGCGTGAGAGAGCAACTGCCTGATCTGCCCGAAGCCAACTTGCTAGTCGAGCCAGAAGGCCGTGATACGGCTCCCGCTGTAACCTGGAGCACCCTACAAATTGCTGAACGCTATGGCAAAGATACCGTCGTTGCCTTTTTCCCTGCCGATCATTGGATTGCTGATAACGCAACCTTTGAGGCCACATTGCATGCGGCGGCAGAACTCGCTTGTAAAGAAGACGCGATCGTCACGCTAGGCATTACGCCAACCTTCCCCTCTACAGGCTACGGCTACATCCAAGCAGGCGAAACGATCGGCACTTTTGGCACGCAGGGTGAGCAGAAAGGCTTTCCCGCCTATCGCGTCACGCGCTTTACCGAAAAGCCCGATCGCGACACCGCAGAGCAGTTCCTTGCCACAGGCACCTTTAGCTGGAACAGCGGCATGTTCGTCTTCCGTGCTGAGGTGGCGCTGGATGAGCTATTAGTCTACGCGCCCGAAATCTTGAGTCCACTGGAAGAACAGGGCGTGGATGCCTATTCCACCCTGCCCAAAAAGAGTATTGACTACGCCCTGATGGAGAAAACCCAGCAGGCTTATGTGCTACCCGTTGCTTTTGGTTGGGATGACCTGGGCGACTGGAACGCGATCGAACGCCTGCTCAAAGGCGAAGACTCAAACGTCGAACTTGCCCGCCACATTGGGTTAGACACTCATGGCGCACTTTTCTATGCCACCGAGCAAGATGACCTCATCGTTACGATCGGCCTTGAAGACACGGTAATCGTGCGCGATGGCAAAGTCACCCTTATTGTTAAAAAAGACCGCACACAAGAGATCAAGCAAGTACTCAAAGAAATTCAAGCCGATCCGCAGTTCAAAGATCTGCTTTAGTTGTTAGGTTTTAGGGGTTAGTTGTAGAGTCTTCAAGAAGACCTCCCGACTAACTGCTAACAACCAACAACTAACAACTGCATGTTCTCCCGCATCGCCCAATCCAGTGCTCGCCAACGCGAAATTGCCGAAGTTGTCCTCCGCAACGGTTGGGGCTATATGCGGCGACTGCTTACTGGCACCAAAGCCGAAGAACCGCAACTGCCGCCCCCTACCGTCCTGCGTAACATCCTGGTTGAGCTAGGTCCTGTCTACGTCAAGCTAGGGCAGTTGCTCAGCACGCGCCCCGATCTGCTGCCGCCCGAATACATTACCGAACTAACCGCACTTCAGGCTGAAGTGCCCTCCGTCGCGTGGCAAGAAGTCGAGGTCGTCATTCGGCAGCAGTTGCGTCGTCCACTCGAAGAGGTGTTTACGACGATTAACCATCAGCCCGTTGCGGCTGGCTCGATTGCTCAGACGCATCGAGCAACCCTGGCGGATGGGCGAGAAGTTGCGCTTAAAATTCAGCGCCCCGGCATTGAGGCGATCGTCGATCAGGATATAACGCTCATTCGTAGTCTCGCCGATCTGGTGTCGCGCACCAACTTCGGCAAGTATTACGACCTCAAAGCGCTGGCAGAAGAATTCGCCATCGCACTCATCGGCGAGTTGGACTTTATGCTAGAAGCCACTCACACCGATCAGCTTCGCAGTAACCTCTCTAGCAGCCGTTGGTTCGACCCCAAGCAGCTAGTTGTCCCCGAAATTTATTGGAACCTGACAACAGAGAAACTGCTAGTCATGGAATGGCTTGATGGAGTGCCCCTATTGCAAGGGACGTTCTCTGGTGCTAGACATGGCGGCGATGCCATAGCCGAAAGTCGAGCGATCGTTGCATTGTTGGTGAACGCCTTCTTTCAGCAAATCTACATCGACGGCTTCTTTCATGCCGATCCGCATCCCGGCAACCTCTTTTACTTAAGGGATGGTCGCGTAGCGTTGTTAGACTGCGGGATGGTTGGTCGCCTTGATCCTCGCACTCAACAAGTGTTGACCGAAATGCTGCTGGCGATCGTCAACCTGGACGCTCAGCGTTGTACCCAACTCACCCTGCAACTGGCAGAATCGGTGCAGCCCGTCAACCTGGCGCAGCTCGAAAGCGACTACGATCGCCTCCTGCGTCGTTATTACAACCTCAACCTGGCGCAGGTCAACTTCAGCCAGCTTTTTTACGAAATTCTCCAGCGAGCGAGGGCAAACCATCTCCGCGTTCCCGGCAATATGGGACTCTATGCCAAAACGCTCGCAAATTTAGAAAGCGTTGCCCGCAAGCTTGACCCCGACTTTAACCTGTCCGACCAGATCAAGCCACTCATGACCGACCTGTTTCGACGACAACTGGTGGGTGAGGCACCCCTTCAAGCACTCCTGCGTACTGCGCTGGATCTCAAAACCTTGTCGCTCCAGTCGCCACGCCAACTGGAACTGCTGCTTGAGCGCGTCACCTCTGAAACGCTCCAATGGAACCTGAATCTACGTGATCTCGATCCCCTCCGTCGCAGCGTAGACGACTCTGCCAATCGTCTTTCGTTTAGTATTGTGGTCGGTGCTTTGATTATGGGAGCCGCAACGATCTTGGCGAACGATCGCACTGGTCGGCTCTTTTGGGTCAGCAGCACCCTTTTCTTTTCGGCTAGCTTTCTCGGACTCTGGCTGATTGTGAGTATTCTGCGCTCAGGCAGGCTCCGATAACGAGTGATCACCCATATTTGATCACAAACAATAAAGTTGGAAATTAGACATGTCGGGAAATAGGCGAGAATGGAGAGCAGCGACAGAATAAGGCGATGCTGAATATTGCACGGGTGCTGAACCAAGATCGATTGCTGCGGGCACTCACTGGCTTGAACCGAAAGGCGTTTAATGCCCTACTGGAAGCCTTTGCTCCCCTGTATGAACAAACTCGCCAGACTCAACCGCGTCAACGAGCCGTCGGTGGAGGACGGAAAGCTCGTTTACTTAGCACTCAAGAGAAGCTGTTTTTCATCTTGTTCTACTTCAAGTGCTACCCCACCTTTGATTTAGCTGGCATTATTTTCGATTTGCACCGTTCTCAAGCGCATGAGTGGATGCATCGTCTCCAGCCGATTCTGGAGCAAACCTTGGGCGAAAAGCTGGTTTTGCCTGAGCGTAAACTCGCTAGCCTTGAGGTCTTTTTCGAGCGTTTTCCAGCGGTTAAGCGGGTGATGATCGATGGGACAGAACGCCCCATCCAACGCCCTCAAGACCCTGAAGCGCAACAATTAAACTATTCAGGCAAGAAGAAGCGGCATACCCGCAAACATCTCGCGGCAGTCGATGAAACGAAGCGAGTGCTGGTTTGGAGCAAGGCACGCGAAGGTAAATTGCATGACAAAAAGTTTCATGACCAAGAGGATATTGCAGGCAGTGTCCCAGATGCTATTCCTATCGAAGTAGACTTAGGCTTTCTGGGCTTGCAGAAGGAGTATGACAACATCCATCTACCGCACAAGAAACCGAGAGGAGGAGAACTCAGTGAGCCTCAAAAACAGGAAAATCGGGCGTTGAGTCAATCCCGTGTTGTCTGTGAAAAAGCGTTTGCGGGAGTCAAACGCTACAACGCCGTCAGTATGATTGATCGCAATCGAATCGAGGAGTTTGATGATCACTTGATGTTGACAGCAGCAGGATTATGGAACTTCTACTTGGTCGCTGCTTAGAAAGAGGCTACTCGAAAACCAGCAGTGACTCATTCATTATTATTTCCCAACAACTCTAGTCGATCAGCTTTTGAAATCTCGGTCATTTTTAGGGGAGCGATCGTCCTGATCAGTGTCAGCTTGATCTTCATTAGACCTCCTGCGCGAATACTTAAAAGCCCCCTCCCGTCCCCCAAGTTTGGGGGAAGCTAAAACTGATGCCCCCCAAATTTGGGGGGATGGGGGGGCAAAATCTGATTCATGCAGGAAGTCTAATGACAACCAGTTTTCTCACGACTTCAGGTGTCTCGACAGTTTGAGCCAGCGTTGCCAGATCAATCGGTCGATCGTTCTTAGGAGAATCATCCACCTCAACGTCAATGACAACAAGCTCTCTCACCGTTTCAGAGCCATCAACCGTGTTACCAGCGCTTTCTACCTCCAGATCCTGCCCGGTGTTTTTGAGCGAACGGACTACATCTGGGTTTTCCGAGTCAGGCTGTTGCGTCTCTTCGCTCATGGTGAATCTTCTTTGAATCGATGGGTTACTAAATCGGTACTGCTAATTCTACGGCTCCCAATGCTTTGAGTGTCACTCTCTGAGCTGGGGTTAAGCCGATCGCGCTGGTGATATTCATGCCTTCATAAGGGCGATCGACTCGGAGCATTTTCAAACAGGTGCCAGTGCTAAGTAGTTCCACTTAGGATTATGGATTCAATAAAACCGGAAATCATAGTGATTGCGGCTTAGCAGTGTAGTTCCATTTTGGCAGGTACTCATCAAACACAATCTCCATCGTCTGCTTGAACGCCTCTGTCACTTTT
>JAHHIE010000057.1 GCA_019358945.1 Stenomitos rutilans HA7619-LM2
GGAAAAGTTGCCGCTATATTTAGCTTTCTTTGAGTTTGTCCACAATACCAAAAAACGAGGCAAAGCCTTGCTCAGTGCTTTATTGGACACTCTTCTCCCTTAACTCCCTGAATTACCTATTGAGCCTAAATTGTTTGGCTAAGCGTACTTCTGGTTCAGTGCGGGTGCGATCGTGGCTCAAGGCTTGTACCTGCTTGAGCAGGGTGGCGCACTCGTCTTCAGGCAGGGGTGTTTGCACCGTCCAGGCACCGTCCTGGTAACTGGCAGCAAAGAGCCGGTTACCATCATTCGCTTCCAGATTGATGGCTAGTATTTCACCAGCTTTCTCAACAAATAAAAGCTGTTCACCCACATCAATCATCTGGCTGTCAGCTTCTGTTCCAACAGGATGATTCAATGCTGCTAATTCAACTAGAGATTCAGCAACAGCCCTTTGCTCCAAGGATGCCGCTTTGACAGGTGCTTGATGGTTAGCTGATGTTTGTGTAGCCGCCCTCCAAGCTTCAGCTTCTACTTTTGGCTCTGATTGAACAGAAGATTGAGGTGCATAAACAGTGGCTTCCAGAGTTTCTAAACGCTGTTCCAAACCATCAATCGCTTTAACCATCTGGTTGAGATAGCGCTCAAGCTGATCCAGTTTCTGGTTAATGTCTGCTTCAGGATTGAGTTTGAGGGGTGGCAATGGCTTGTGGTCAGGATCAAGGTCATGCCCCAGACGATGGATGCGATCGCCGACCTGGTTGGTCACACTGCTGAGAACCTCTTCTTCATTTGCTTTGTCATTCGTACTGGGTTGAACGGGCGATCGCAACTCAGTTAACCGTTCTCCCAGATCATGCACCCGTTCATTTTGGTGCTGTAAGGCTTCGAGAATCGCTTGCAGGCGCTGCTCCTGCCCTTTGCGCTTGGCTTCTTCCAGGATGTCTGCCAGTTGTTGCAACCCTAAACCACTGATGGCAACACCGAGAGTAGCCAGTTGAGTAATCAATCCTGACTCATTTAAGCCATTCAGTTCAGAGCCTATGTTGGCAGTCTGTCTGGCGGAGTCAGCCACCTTTTCCATCGGGTGTTGTCGGTAGCCATAGCGATCGCCTTTTTGAGGTTTGGCAGGCTTTGAGCTTGCTTGTCTTTTGTCCTGGGCAGCCTGTGGATTTCTCTGGAGGTTTCTCTGGGGGCGCTGTTGGGGAGCAAAAGCCAGGTCATCATCAAGGTCATCAAGGTTCATGGAAGTATCCAGATCATTGGCAAGATCCAAATCACCAAACTCATCATTGAACTCTAATTCAGTTTCAATCACCTCCTCGAAGTCTGCTTCAGTTTGGGAGTCAAACCCCAGATGTTCAGCCAGTGTAGAGGGTGTATAGTCATAGGTTTCGGCACCTGCTTTGATTGCCAGATGCTTGCCGCTGATGGTTTTGCCGGGGTCAGCTTGCAGGTAGAAGCGGAACCCACGCATAGCACCATCAATCTCACATAGTTCCATCCCAATGGGATGTTTGCTGGTTGCCTGACTATGACCTTCAACCAGATCCTTCAGGTCTTCAAAGGAGTTGACGGCTCCAGTTTGGCTGGCGATGGTGATGGCTTCATCTACTTTCCTGGCAATATGGGCGATCGCCTTTGGATTGGTTAAATATGTCTTTTGGCTACGTTTACCAGAAGTGCCAGAACGTTGATAGTTCATAACGGTTGTCACTGCTTTCTATAGCGACCCAAGTTAGGAACCGATCTGAATTAGTTTCATACTCCTTTGGTTAGAGATCATCGCATAGCTAACAGAGCCGAATTTATGCCTAAGCCATAGCTAAATCATTGCTGCTGGCGAATAGCGACAATATGCCACTGTTCTAATGAAGGGAAAGAAGCCCACTAATTTCCAGAGCCGGAGCAGGATGCGAATTGCTGCTCACTTTAATCAAGTTTTGGGATTAGCTGGCGATCATTCTCTTTCACAGTTAGTTTGTGACAAACTTTAAGCAGAGATTTAAGCCCTGCCCACCATCAAGGCGGTTAGGGAAACCTCGTCCACTTGATTGACCGTACCAGCACATAGCCCTCTTCTTACGCACCTTTTGAACCTATGCGCCCCCGTCAGGAACTCACTGAGATTTTCTCGACCTTTATGCAGTTTGAAGCAGAGCGTTTCAGCCGATGGGCAACGGATAGCAGGTTACGCCAAAGCATGCAGAATTGCCTGAAGCAATCATCCAGCATCCCAGTTTCAAAGCATTTCTGGGCATTATCCTGGCATAAGAACTGGCAAGACCAGACGACGACTTTAGCCGCTAAACACCTTTCAGCGTATTTGCAGGAACCTTGCTACTGGGCTGCTCAGGAAACACTCAGAAAATTCGCCCTTCTTCAGCACGGACTCTCTGACTATTTCCAGCTCGCGATCGCCGATATCGATCTGATTTTAAAGGGTTTCAAGCCTGAACGCGGCTCCAGTCTGTCTGTTTATGCCAAACTTGCCTTCTCTACCCGCCTGCGAGATCTTCTACGCCAACGTCGAGAAATCGATGGAGTTGCAACCTGGACGTTACTTCGCAGGCGGGTTAGCAAGAAAGGGTTAATCGACGCGTTGCACCATGCTGGGTTAGCTTCTACAGAGATCGATCAATATTGGCTTGCCTGGGTTTGCTTCAAAGCTGTTTACACACCGATGCAGGAAGGCATCAAACGCTTACCAGAACCTGATCGCTTACTGTGGGAAGCTGCTGCTAACCTCTACAACACCGAGCGGCAGCACCAATTAGCAGTACTGGGTCCACCCTGTAGCCCAGAAATAATCGAACAATGGATGAGAAAGGCAGCAAGCTATATGCGTAGCTATCTTTATCCACCGATCACTTCTTTGAACCTTGTTAATCAGGAGGGGCAGGAAACAGACCTGCCTGATCCTCAAACAGTGTCAGGTCTGGACGTAATGCTTTCAGAGGAAGACCTAGAAAACCGCTTCAACCAACGACAGCAAGTGTTTAGTCTGCTGTCGACGACTATTGAGCAGTTCGACCCGCAGATGCAAGATGTGCTCCGCCGCTACTATCAGCAAAACCAAACTCAGCAACAGATTGCCGCTGAACTCAACACCAGCCAGCCAACTGTGGTAAGGCGCTTAAGCAGAGCCAGGGATGCCCTCCTCACTACATTGGTGATATGGAGTCGAGATGAGATGAATATTTCCCCGACTCCAGACCTAGTAAAAGACAGAGGGACAGCTTTAGAAGAATGGCTTCGGCTTAGATATGCAGAACAACCCTCTTCTGAAGAAAACGCAGAGGAAAATGACCTATGAGCTTCACATTTACAGAACCAACTGAATGGTGGTTGGAGGTGGCTCCAACCCGTGCAGAGTGGCAACAGAACCAACATCATTCCACCTTAAATCGGAGCTGGGCAGCTTATACCAACCTGCTTTGTTTGACCGCAATTCTGAGCTGGATCAAAACTGAGTATGCGCCTAACGCGAGCAGCTTATCGCGTGCAGCGTTGGACTCACATTGGGAGTTTGTCGATGGCTTTACGATTACGGCGGGAACCGTTCGACTTGCCATGATACCTACCGATGAAACTGCTGGAAATGAGCTGGATGTTCCCCAAGAATGGGTGGATATTCCTAGTTGGGCGGCAGACTATTATCTGGCAACCCAGGTTGATGTGGATACCAACACAGTTCGAGTATGGGGCTACACCACGCATCAGGAGCTAAAAACGCAGAGTCGGTATGATTCGGGCGATCGCACCTACTGCTTCAATGCCGAAGACTTAACGAGGGATTTGAGTACCCTATGGGTAACGATCCAGTTTTGCCAAGACGCACAGACAAAAGCTGAAGTTGCGCCCCTTGCCGAACTGTCTAATGCCCAAGCGGGTAATCTGATTCAACGCCTGGGCGATGCATCTGTTGTCTTTCCCAGGCTAGCAGTGCCGTTTACGCTTTGGGGTGCGCTGATTGAAAACGAGGCATGGCGGCAGCGCTTATATCAGCAGCGGCTCACTGGTAAGCTCCAGATCCGTTTGAGCGATTGGTTACAGGGCAGGTTTACATCTGTCTGGCAACCAATGGCAGCGGTGTTGTCGCCACAACAGGTTGAAACGGCATGGGGCGCTGCCGCAAGAGGGCGGAGTGAAAATCGGCTAACGGATCAGTCGCGTAATGCTGTGTTTGATATCAGTCGAGTCAAAGTTTTGGACTTTGGCAACCCACCGAACAATGACCAGGTGGCTCTGCTGGTAGGAGTTTCTGCTCTGGATGAGACGGACGTGTCGGTTGGGATTAAGATCAGTCCGGTAGGCGATCGCCTCCAGCTGCCGGGTGCCGTTCAAGTACGCTTGCTCGATGAGCGTGGCAATGAGGTTGGACAAGCAAGCGCCGCCATTACTGAGACAATTCAGCTTCAGTTCAGCGGTCAGCCAGGGGAACGCTTCAGCGTGGAAGTTACCTGCGATGACCAGTGTGTCACCGAGACCTTTGAAATTTAGTCAGGGTGCCATCAATGAGTAAACGAGCGGTGCTAAGGCTGGATGGCAGATTAGAAGAGGGCTGTCGGGTCACGCTAGAGGTAGGGGAAGAAGGCAGTCTTCATTCGGCGGAAGAAGATGGACGCTTGCCGCCTGCGCCAGAACTTATCCAATGTCTGGAGGAGTGGCAACAGAGCTATCCATTTTTAGAAGGGACACGCATCAAGCTGGGGAACATTACGGTTCGACCTGGGGTCGCGACGCAGGCGGAGGACTGTCGCCAAAAGGCAAAAAAGCTACAAAAGCAGCTGAAAGCCTGGTTAGGGTCTGGTTCGTTTCATGTGATTGACACTCAACTGCGGGAAGCGGTTAATCGAGATGACCTGATTCGAGTGGTGCTGCGTTGCCAGGATCGGCGGTTACATCTGCTGCCCTGGCATACATGGGATTTTATTGACCGTTACCACGCGGAAGTGGCGTTTAGTTTGCCCACTCGTAAGTCCGACCAACTGGGCAAGTCGTTGAAAGCTAGAAAGAAGGTGCGAATCCTCGCCATTCTCGGAGATAGCGACGGCATTGATACGAACGTTGATCGCTCCATACTTGAAACCCTGCCAGATGCGGAGGTGGTGTTTCTAGTTGAGCCACTGCGCCAACAACTCAACGAGCAGCTTTGGGAGCAACCGTGGGATATTCTGTTTTTTGCGGGACATAGCCAGACTAAAGACTGTGAAGGGCGCATTTTTATCAATGCGAATGATAGCCTGACGATCGATGATCTTAGATTTGCCTTAAAGCGGGCGATCGCGCGTGGGTTACAGTTGGCAATCTTTAATTCCTGCGACGGCTTGGGATTAGTGTATGAACTGGAACAGTTGGGGATACCGCAATTGGTGGTAATGCGGCAACCTGTGCCCGATCGTGTGGCTCATGATTTTTTGAAGTATTTGCTGGCTGGACTGGTCAAGGGTCAGCGGTTCTATTTGGCGGTGCGGGAAGCGAGGGAAAAGCTTCAGAGCCTAGAAGACTGCTATCCCTGTGCATCCTGGTTGCCAGTTATTTTCCAAAATCCAAATCAACCCCCATTGACCTGGCAGAGCTTACGCTTCAGGAGAGAGGAGGGGTTGGAGGAGCACACTCGTAAAGGGAGGGCTTCGTCATCGCGAAATTTCGAGCTAATTCCAACTCAGCAAAAATCCCGTAGAGATCTGCTCATTGTTTGTCTAATTAGTGTTGTGATCAGTAGTTTTGTTTTGGGAGCGCGGTGGCATGGCAAGCTACAATCCTGGGAGCTTCAAGCATTTGATCTCCTGATGCAACAGCGTCCAGTTGAAAAACCAGATGACCGAATTTTAGTCATTCGAGCAACTGAGGAAGATTTGCAGAGACTAAAAGAGCCAACGTTGTCAGATCGCACTATCCTCCAGCTTTTAGAACAACTAAAGCCTTATCAACCACGAGCGATCGGGCTGGATATTTTTCGAGATCAACCTCAAGGAAAAGGACATGCTGAACTCCTAAAGCATTTGCAGCAAACCGATAACATTTTTGCGATTTGCTTTGGAGCGATGAATGATCCAACGAAACCGAGACATTATCCTCCAGCGCAGGTGCCAGCTGAGCGCATTGGCTTTTCGGATAATGTTTTCGATCCAGGCGATCGTGTAATTCGTCGTCATATGCTCCGAGCAATGCCCGCTCCAGCATCTCCGTGTCAAACACAGTCTGCGCTGAGCCTGTCCTTAGCTCTCCGTTATCTGAAACCTCAAGGAATTAACCTGGGATATAACTCAAAGAATCAATATTTAACACTGGGTCAGGCGGCTTTAATGCCCGTACAAGCCCACATTGGCGGCTATCATCAGCTAGATGCAACAAAAGATTTGGGAGGAGACCAAATACTCTTAAACTATCGCTCTTATCACAATATTGAAGATATTGTTTCACAAACAACTCTACTGACAATCCTAAATGTCTTAAAGAATACAGACAAGAGCTACACAGAGTATTTCAAAGACAAAATTGTGCTAATTGGGTACGACGATCGCAAAAGCGATTACCACAAAACTCCTCATGGAATGCTGTCTGGCGTCTTCATTCACGCGCACATGGTCAGCCAGCTTCTAAGTGCTGCCCTTAAGGAACGATCACTCCTGTGGTGGTTGCCCTGGTGGGGGGATGCCCTTTGGGTTTTAACTTGGGGATTGGTAGGAGGGATGGTGACTTGGTGGTTCAGGTTACCATCCCTCCTGGGATTGGCTGAGTTTGTCATGCTGAGTGCATTGTACGGACTCTGCTATTTTTTCTTTATTCAAGGTGGCTGGTTGCCACTGGTTCCGTCAATGTTTGTTCTACTACTAACAAGCGGTAGCGTCCTAGTTTACAGAATGCTGCAAGCTCAACGATATTCATCACGATAGGAGTTCGAGACATGACTCGGATACAGCCAATTCTTGTACTAACCGTAGTACTGTGCAGCTCGTTTAACGGCTCATATCTAGCACAAGCGAAACAAGCGCAATTAAGCGGATCGAAACGACCACCCATGGATCAAAAAGTGGCTCAGAATATAGCACAAGTACCACCTCCGACTAGTCCGCCTACAAATGTTGAGTCTGGAGGCAAAGCAGGCGAAGGTTGTCGAGCAGTCCGCGTTCCCCTTACAGCGTTAGCACCGCTGGGCAAGTCCACTACCGGGAGCACAGTGGTTTGGGGCTTGACGGATGCTGAATATCCGACCCTCTGGTTTCACATTCCTTACCAGCTTACGGCTAACCAACCTGGAGAGTTTCAGCTACAGGATGAACAGGGTAAGCAAATCTATGCCAAGCCAGTCACCGTTGTGGATGTATCAACTGGAGTGGTTGGGTTGCAGTTGTCGAAGTCGCTTCAGGTGAACAAAAACTATTTGTGGACGTTTACAGTGCGTTGCGATCGCGAAGATCCTTCCAAAGACCTGTTCGTGAGGGGCTGGATACAGCGTACTAAACTCAGCGCTAACCTTGCGGCTCAGTTGAAGAAAGCAAAACCAAGGGATCGTGCCAAGCTCTACATCAAGGAAAACATTCAGTTTGAGGCGTTGACGGTTCTTGGAGATCTACGGCGATCGAATCCCAGCGATGCTGAAATTGCGGCTGACTGGCGTGCTTTATTAACATCATTGGGATTCGAGCAGGTTGCGGCAAAACCTGTCGTTGAGATTAGGCCTCTGAAGGAATAAAATAACAGCAACCCGTTCGGTTTCCAGCCGCTTTATAAAGTTCTCTGTTCAACTTCACTGGCATAGAGGGAGTTTGCATGGCAAGACGCATCAGCTTGTTGGCGATCGCGCTAGTTTCGGCATGGAGTGTCAAGGTTGGCTACGGGCAGGCGCAGTCAATTACACCAGCACCGGATGGAACGGGCACGATCATCGCTCCAAATGGCAACCGACTTGACATCAGTGGAGGGCAGCTTTCTAGAGACCAGGCGAATTTGTTTCATAGCTTTACCCAGTTTGGGCTAAACCAACAGCAGATTGCCAATTTTCTCTCGAATCCTGCGACTCGAAATATTTTGGGACGAGTGGTGGGTGGCAATCCATCTGTGATCAATGGTTTGATTCAGGTGACAGGCAGCAATGCCAATCTGTACTTAATGAATCCGGCAGGGTTTGTGTTTGGTGCAAACGCCAGCTTAAATGTACCCGGTTCGTTCTTAGCAACCACTGCTAACGGAATTGGGCTCGGAGATCGCTGGTTTAATGCACTGGGTTCTAATGACTATGCATCTCTGATTGGAACGCCGGGTTCTTTTGCGTTCACGATGGGTCAGCCTGGAGCGATCATCAATGCAGGCAATTTAGCAGTAGGACAAGGCAAAGATTTATCTTTGCTAGGAGGAACGGTTGTCAACACCGGGCAACTTTCTGCGCCAGGAGGGCAAATTACGATCGCGGCAATTCCGGGTGAAAACCTGGTGCGGATCAGCCAACCGGGAAATCCGCTGAGTTTGGAGATTGAGCCGCTAGTAGCAGGTAGCAATCAACCACAAAACTGGAATTTGCCGATTGATGCGCTACCGCGCTTATTGACGGTCGGTAGTGCAGGCATCAATACAGGGCTGGCGGCAAGTAATGATGGAACGGTTCAACTAGCTAGTTCTAACACGAGTATTTCGGCTGAGGCAGGGGTAGCAATTGCTTCTGGCAAGATTGATGCATCATCGCAATCGCACATTGGAGGAACGATCAATGTTCTAGGCGATCGTGTCGGGCTACTCTCTACCAATCTCAATGTCTCTGGAGTCACTGGTGGCGGCTCTATTCGGATTGGGGGTGATTACCAGGGAAAAGGTAGTGTCCCCAATGCATCTCAAACGTTTGTTAGTAAGGATTCTGCTATTTATGCAGATGCATTGCAAACAGGTAGTGGGGGAAGAGTTATCGTCTGGGCAGACAACACGACTCGTTTTTATGGCAGCATCTCAGCACATGGTGGAATTATCAGCGGAGATGGAGGATTCTCAGAAGTATCTGGGAAAAACCAGCTTGATTTCAAAGGGTTAGCAGATTTACGAGCCGTGAACGGTAGGCAGGGGACTTTATTACTTGATCCAACAGATATCACTATTAGTGCAGCACCAACAACAGGCACTGTGACTGGTGGCGCTATTTTTCAGGATGCTGCTACAACGCCCTCAAATATCTCAAATACAGATTTACAAAACCAATTAGCCTTGAGTAATGTCACTGTAACCACAGCTTCAGGATTGGCAGGGTTGGGGGATATTACGGTAAATGCACCAATTGCCTGGAATACTCGTTCTAGCTTGACCCTACTTGCAAATCGAAACATTACTGTTAACCCTGGTGCGAACATTACGACAAATGGAGGCAATGTTACTCTCACCGCTGATGCTGATAATGCGGGCGGTGGTTCGCTTAACATCACTGGTAGCATCATCACAACCAACGGCGGTAATTTTACAGCAAGTGGTAAAGGGCTAAATACCATTGCTAACAGTGATGGAATTACTTTGAATGCAAGCACTATCAATACTAGGGATGGCAGTATTACTCTGACGGGCGTAGGAGGAACTGCCACTAATCCAGACGGAACTGTGAATGCAAACAATGGAATTGCTATCAATCCAGATACCATTCTCGAAGCAGTTGATAACGGTTCGATTACGTTGGTTGGTACAGGTGGTACGGGCGCAAACAGGAGTATTGGAATTTCCACCAGGGCACGATCGCAGATCACTACACAAAACGGAAGTATCCAGCTTACTGGTCGAGGAGGTGGAGATGGTACAGGCGATTTTAATGTAGGAGTTTATTTGGGACTCAACGCTGAAGGTAACTCGATTCGGTCTAGTGGCAGCGGTTCTGTCAGTATACAAGGGACTTCTGGAACTGGTCTTTCAGGAAATACAGGTACTTTACTTTACTTTTCCACCATCAATGTAGTAGATGGAGATATTACGCTCAGGGGGATCTCAAATGGTACAGAGGGTTTTAACACAGGAATTTCAATTCAGAGTAGTGCGGTTACAACCACGAGTATAATACCTGGAAAAGGAAACATTACGCTACAGGGGAAAGGTAGTAGTTTTGCAGCGGGAGCACAAAATGGAGGTATTGAAATTAGTGGTGTACTCGCTGGTCTTCCGGCAATAATTGCTGCGGAGGGAACTGGAAACATTGAAGTTGAAGGGATTGGCGGAGTTAGTTCTGCCAATGGCGGTGGTTTCGGGTTGGGCAGAGACAGCACTCTTAGTTCAAAGGATGGCTCTATTAGGATTCGTGGAGTGGGGGGAACTGGAAGTCCTAGTCCAGGAATTAATCTTAGCAGTGACATTCAAAGAGTTAATCAAAGAATTATATCAACGGGTAAAGGCAGTATTTTTCTAGAGGGAATCGCTGGAACTGAAGGAATCAGTCCTGGAATTACTGTTGGAGGTTTCCTATCCAATGGGGCTACGATTGAAGCGACTGGAAGTGGCAATATCACCTTGAAGGGTACAGGGACGCAGGGAGCGCAAGGTATTGACTTACGTGGGAAGGGCTCAATCGTTCCAAATAGCAACAGCGTTATAGATCTAACTGGCAATATCACTTTTACGGAACCTGTCAACTTCAATGTTGCAAGATTCAACCACACAGGCGGAACGTTATCCACGACGGGAGACTTTCCTTTCACACTTCAAGCAAATCAAATAACAGTTGGGAATATTACCAATCCGGGGCAGCCAATTACCCTTACTAGTAATGGCAATATCGCAGTTGGTCAGCTTGACACAAGTGCTACAACGGGCAGTGCTGGAGCCATCACACTCAATGCTGGTGGTAATATTACCCTTGGTGCCAATATATTTGCAACTAGCACCTTGGGGAATGGAGGAGACGTTACGCTGTTCTCTACTAATGGCAGTGTCATCACCAATGGTACTTCCATCTCTACTGCTTCTACAAGTGCTACCAATTCGAGCAATGGTGGAGCCGTTACAGTCAGAGCCGGTAACGGCAGTGTTGCGGTTTTTGATCAAATATCGACTTATTCTCAATCAACAGGTTCTGGTACCGCTCAAAATGCTGGAAATATCTTTATTGAGTCTCGCAACGGCAATATCTCTGCTGATCGCTTAGATGCCAGATCTATCGCCGCTTTTGGTAGTTCTGGTAACGGCGGCAATATTACCCTGAACGCACCTGAGGGCAACATCGCCGTGAGTTCCCTCCAGTCTCTTTCCGAAGCTAATTCTCCTAGTGCAGCCAATCCGAGTCAGGCAGGCAATGGGGGTTCAATTTCATTAAACGCTGACTCCACAAACGGGATCATTAACCTGTTATTTAGACCGCCTAATACTTTGATCCGATCGTACAGTCGAGTATTGGGGACAGGGGGTTCGGCTGGCAGAGGGGGAGATATAAGGTTTACTGCGGGAGAAATAGCGTTAGAAACAAGTTTAGCTGCCTCTGATTCAACCTTTCCTGCACCCGGTGGACAAGTTACTCTAACGGCTAGTAAAAGCATTACTCTGAATATCAACAATACCGTTTCCGAAGCTCGTATCAATACTAGCAATAACAACATTGCTCTCAATAGTGGTGCCATTATTCTAAGAGGAGACACAACCTTTAATAGCCCAGTCACCTTACAAGCCAATACTATTGATACCAGGGGCGGTACGATCAACGGCATCGGTAATGCCACAATTGCCCTGCTCGCCAACCAAAACATTATTACAAGCGACATTATTAATCCGGGTCGAGGGATCAGCCTTAATGCCAGGACAGGGGCAATTAGTACCGGAAATCTGAACTCTAGTTCCACGGTAGGAGATGGTGGTGCTATTACTCTGATTGCTCGTACCAATGTGACAACGGGTTTGTTAGATTCTAGTTCTACCCTTGGCAAGGGCGGCGATGTGTTCATTGACCCGATTAGGGATGTGCAGGTATTTGGCATCAATACTCAGGGTGGTACAGTAGGCGGCAATGTAGACATCACCACGGGTAGATTCTTCCGCGCTATTGGTTCCTTTGTCGATCGCAACAACCTCCTTGCCAGCATCTCTACCGCAGGTGGGCAAGGTGGCGGGGCTATCACCATTCGTCATGGTGGTGGATTCTCCTTCACTCCCTTTGTTGTTGGCAGTGCCGCTCGAAACGGTACAGCTGAAGCCATCACTACTGGAGCAAACAGCATTCTTCCCCCACGTTCTTTCCAAGGCAGCTACATCCAAGACAATATTCGCATCATCACTACGCCCCCACAAGTTACCTGCGAAGCCTCCACCTGCCAACAACCTAACAGGACGGGCAATTCCCCAGCAACTGGTAAAGACGACCTTGCAGCGATCAATTACAGTCCCGATTCGGACTTTACTTCACAGTATGTGCAGTATTTGGGAGAACTCCCGAATAAGCCTCGCAGTGTCTCCGTGGCAGACATCCAGAGCGAACTTCGCCAAATCACAGCCAAAACTGGCGTAAAGCCTGCTGTCATCTACATCAGCTTCACTGCCGCAGGTAACTCACCAGCGTCATCTCCTAACCAAGCAAAACAAATCCAAGCCTCACGCGATGCAGAAGTCCTCTGGCAATTTAACTCTCAAGGATTGCCGCTTAATGGGGTTGCCGACAATCAAGCTCAACCAACGTCGAAGCGTCAACCCAGCGATCAGTTAGAACTGGTGGTTGTTACCGCTAAAGGTAATGTTGTTCGTCGGCAGTTTCGGGAGGTTACGCGATTTCAAGTAGGAGAAGTCGCCGAGAAGTTTCTGAAAGCTGTCAAAACCGCTACAGATGACTCTTCTTATAAAACTCATGGTGCTGAACTCTACCAGTGGCTCATCACTCCCTTAGAAGAGGAGCTAGACGCTCAAGGAATTAACAATCTGATTTTTATTGCAGACATTCAGGTGCGCTCTATTCCCTTTGCGGCCCTCTACAACAAACAGCCTAAGCAGGGAAACCCGTTTCATCTAGTTGAAAAGTACAGCATCGGTTTGATGCCTAGCTTTAGCCTGACTGATACTCGTTATAAACCAATCCAAGACGCTCAACTATTGGCAATGGGCACAGCAACTTTTGAAAGGCAAGACCCACTGCCGTTTGCATTGCTTGGGATAGAAATCGTTACAAGAGATCTGTGGGCTGGCAAACCACTTATAAATCAGGATTTTACTCCCAGTAACCTGAAGACGCAGCGGTTAAAAGAGCGCTATGGCATTGTTCACTTAGCCACTCATGCAAAGTTTGAAGCAGCGCGACTGAACGAAGCTTACATCCAATTTTGGCGAGACAATCAGCTCAAGCTCGATCAGGTGCAGTCAGCAGGACTCAGTGATCCTCCTGTTAGCCTGCTAATTCTCAGTGCATGCGAGACAGCTGTCCCGGATGAAAGAGCTGAACTGGGCTTTGCAGGGCTAGCGGCTAAAGCGGGCGTTCAGTCAGCTTTAGCAAGTCTCTGGACAGTGGGAGATATGCCAAGTTTTGCACTGACAACCGAATTCTACAGGCAGCTGAGAGCAGCACCGATTAAGGCACAAGCGCTTCAGCAAGCACAAATTGCTATGTTAAAAGGCGATGTCAAGATTGAGAACAAGCAGTTGGTCTTACCAGGAAGGATACCAATTCCTCTCAACCTGCCGAGCGGGAAGGTACCTGAGACACAACAACTCTTCCAGCACCCCTATAACTGGGCGAGCTTTACGATGGTTGGTAGTCCCTGGTAAGAGTAGGTGAAGAATATAATAATCAGCCTTGCTTCCTGCTAGCGGGGTTGGTAGCGAACGCTGAAGTAAAATCCTTTATCTTGAGCATTATTACCTCGATCGCTCAGATTCACCAATGGAATACCATAGTCCACCCGTAGGCTAAGACCCGGAAGACCTAATGCTTCATTCCATAACAGCCCTAGTCCTGCCCCTGCTAGAAAAGTTTGCTCCGATTGCTGATTGGGATTATCTGCTTGATTCCAAACCGTTCCCAACTCAAAAAATGGTGCAAGTTGAATTGTGGGCACTCCCGAATCATCTCGCTGTATAGCAATCCGATCTTCAATGAGAAACCGAAGCCCATTGTCTCCCGATCTTGCATTCTGCCGAAACCCTCGCACCGATTGCCCACCACCAATAACAAACTGCTGAGAGGGTAGCAAACTGTTTGGTGTCAGTTGTACATCCGCTTGAATCAACAACAGCTGAGCACTGCCAAGCCGCTGCACTCGCTGCACTTGCCCCAACCAGCTAAAGAAATACCCGTCAGGAATGGGTGACTCATTCGTCGTGGCATCAAATAAGCCTGTACCAAAATTAAACTGCGATCGAAAAGACCAAATGCCCTGAGTATCTCGTAGCGTGAGATCCTGACCAAATCGAATCACACTGGTTCGACTGACCCCATCATCATCGGGACCGATGCCAAAGGGATTAGGCAATCGATCGAACAGAAAGGTTTGCCCATTCTGATACGTGAAACCAAGGGATACAGCAAATTCTTTGGCGATCGAGCGTACTAAAGGTTGGCGAAAATTGATTTCATACAGCTCCTGCTTTCCCCGAATGCCTAGCTCATTAAACGGCGGCTGAGTCACGTTACTGCGATTAGGTGCAGCTCTAAGTTGTAAGGTTCCGTTCATGCGGTTTAAAGGAACTTGATAAGCAAAATCAAAGTTATCAACACCATCAGTCGTTGAGTGATAGTAAGAGCTTGAAATCTCATCTCCAATCCCAGTTAAATTGCGGTAACGTAACTCAATGCCCAATCGTTCAGAACCTACACTAGGCGGAGAGTAATTATCAATGCTAAAGCCGCTGCTAAAAGGAGGCGCTTCGACTACCCGAATTGTAAGCTTACTTTGACCAGATACTCCTGATGCCCGTAAACTAGCCTCGATATTTGTTAATAACGAATCGGCTCGAAGTAATTTTAATTGATCTTCTAATTGAGTCGTATTGAGTGGACTTGTCGTCCCTAACTGAATCCGATCACAAATGTAGGATGGTCTTAACCGCCTGAGTCCCTCAACCTGAATCTCCGCTAACCTGCCTTCTATAATCTGAATCTTGAGGCTCCTGCGAGAAGGACTTTTTGGCATGTCTTCTAACGGTTGAGCGAACGCTAACGAAGTAATGTAGCCTCGCTTCAGATAAAGCTGAGTAACTGCGTTTTCCACCTCTTTGCTGAACTGCTTCAAAGTAAAAGTCTGTGCCGCCTGCGACTGCGAAATTAGCTGTATCGCTTGCCTAAATTCAGCCTTGCTAAAAACAGTATTGCCCTGAATCGTGACTAGAGCGACAGAAACCACATTGGGAGGAAGCTCCACATCAAGCGGTCCAGTTTCTACCGGGTCTACTGGGGTAGGGCATTGTTTTCCCTCATTAACGGTCTTTTGCTCAGATGCTTGTGCGACAAGACTCCTTTTTTGTGGAGTCCCCCATACCTCATCAAGCTTAAGTTGGGCTTGGGCTATTCTCAATGTGAGTAAAGAGCAGGCGACAAACCCCTGAGTTAACCAAGCCACATGATCTAGTCTCATAAATGATCTCAATTAAGAACCGCTAAGGCGGTGTCAAAGCAAATTGCATCGTTTCAGCTAGACTATGAGCTAATGTAACATTGACTATTCATTTAGACGAAGAAATATACGTTAATCTTGCAGATTTTCTATACGCTCGACCTCAGTAAGCGTCTATCCAAAAGATTAGAGGGGGCGATCGCTTCCCTGAATTATTACCTACCGCAACTTCCCAAAGGCTTGCAGAGTCTTTGGGCTTGTTTGTCAGCAACTTTGGCATAATTCTGATATTCCCTTGCCTTCTGCTGTCCCCGTTCAGCAGACGCACCAGAGCGGATGGAGTTCATGCGATGGCTAGCCTCTTGCCACTTCGAGGCAACGGATTGCCAAGCTTGCTTGGTTTTGTCTCCTTGTTGCTCAAGCTTGATTTGGTCGAGATTAGCTTGGTTTGCTAACTCTAGGGCTGCTAAATATTGCCGAGCCGATTGCCACTCTAAATTGGCTCGACGCTGCTGGGCAATCATATCCTTTAGTACCTTGATCTCTGTAGCATCATCGCCTGCAATATATTGTTGCCGCACCTGTTGCACCAGAATTGTCCAGTGACCGTTAGCTTTTTTCCAGGCAGCAACTCCTGCTTTCACTTGGTCGTATCTTTTTGCTGCCTGCGTCTGGTGAGTGGCTTGCTCAGTTGAGTGAATTGCAGCACGCATCCCATTCATCATCTGCCAAGTGATTTCAGGGAGTAAAGACATTGACGTGTCAGGAAAAAGCTCTGTACTCAGTTGGGTTGATACCTCAGACAGTTGGAGATAGCCAGTGTGTAGCGTGGCGGCTATGGGAGCAGGAAGATACTGATCGAGGCGTAGAGGTAAACTACTCGCACCGATCGACAAGGCTGCTCCCACCCCAAGCAAGCCTCGCAGTAGCCACCAATGGCGCGATCTCGGATAGTGGCGAACCTGTTTCCGCAGGCTAGCTGGTTGACCGAGATTTGGGTTGAGCAAGCCAGCCAAGGCGGGATCGATTTCTTCCAGGCGCAAGTCGAGCATCCGTTGCAGGCGCAGCAGCGTGCGGCGAGTGTCGCTGGTGACGGGTTCCTTTCCAGCCAGAATCGGTTCCACGATTTGCCAAAACAGTCGCAATTTTTGCTGCCGCTCACGGTGCGCTTGCAGCACCTCTCGTTCAATTGCGGTTGCCTGCTCAATTGTTAACTTGAGAGTGCGGCTCAAGGCACAGAGGACTCTGCGATCGCGATAGCGGAGTGTGCCGATGAGCGAGAGTTTTCCTTTCTGGCAAAAGCGCTGCACTTCTTCACAGTAGATTTGTTCGGGGTCTTTTTTGAGTGCTTCCGCAATGATAATGTTAAAGCCTTCACCAATGGAATAAATCTTAGGGTGCATGGCGTTCTCTGTTGCAGCTAGCACTTCCCGTTTGGCATAGTTGTGCAGTTCCACGGCTGAAATCTGCCCATTGCAATCTGCGTCTCCCACACCCGTTTCAATGCCTTCAACGATGTACTGCGTATAGACCGACAACTCGCCGTCTTGTTTACCCGCAAGTGAGTACTGGGTTCCTGTAGAAGAAGTTAGAACGGCTCTTCCTTCTCCGCTCAACTGATTTTTTACATCTACTTTTACATCCAGAATCTCATCACCTTTCATGAGCAGACCATCCGCGATCGCGCCGCTGTAGCAACAATCTAAGATCAGGATCTGCTGGCAGCCAGCATCGCTCATGCGCTCCTGAACAAACCGGGCAGACACCATACTGGTTTTAACAAAGTTATTCCCTGTTAATTTCCGCGTGGTGCGGGTGGAAAAGTAGAGCTTGTCTTTTTCATCCAAAATGCCGTGCCCAGAAAAGAATAGTACGACTAAATCCTCTCGAGTACGCCCTGAAAACAAGATTTCAATCTCTTCTTCCATCGTTTTTGGATCAGGGTTGAGCAGTGACTTCACCTGGTTGAAGTTGCCCATTTCTGGATGTTCTAGCACTCGCCGCATTGCTTCCACGTCTCTGATGGCACTAGGCAAAGGGGGCAAACCTGATTCGTATTCACTAACTCCGATCACCAGGGCAAGTTTCTGCATGGCGGGCTTCCTGTATGAATGACATTGCTGGAGAGATAAAGACTATCCAGAAGCCCAACCGTTTAAATAGTTGGGCTTCTGAAGTGGGTTTATGCTAGTGACAGGTCTTTCTGAGTCGATACTTGAGTGGTAGCTTGAATGGCTTCTTGGGCAACAATGAAGTCTTGAGCAGCTTTCAAGGCGATCGCAAATTCTTCCCGACTACTGGCAGTAATTTTGAGTTTGCGCCCGCTGCTTTCGATCTCTAGTGCAATCGGTTTGTCGCCCCAGCGATCGCCCATAAACGCTAGCACCTTGAAGGCATTTCCAGCCGTCGCCTCGGCGCTTAGTAGACCAATCAATGTGCCCGCAATCGCTTTATGACCTGGAGCTGGCTTTGGATCAGCAACTCGATGGACAGCACTGACCTCATCCATTGTGTTTAACTGTTGCAGTAAGCGGCGCGTAGCATCGTTGCGTTCTTCGTCAGTCATGGTGCAGTCGGTCAGATGAATGGTCAGGCAAACAGAATTCGCATTCATGTTGAGTCTCCAAAAGTAATTATCTTTGACGCTTATTCTTTAATTGGTAAATTAATCAAGCTTTATTCACACATAAAAAATGCGATCGCCTAATCAAGAGGATGGAACAGGACGACCGCGTGGCTAGAAATTAAAACACGATCGCCCATCCAAAAGAGATTGGGTGAACGATCGTGTTTTAGATAGCTGAGCAGAAAGATGAATTGCCTGAGTAGAGAAAGTGCTAGAGGCAATTCGGTAACACATTAGAACTCATCAATTCGCATTGATAAGAGCTTGCACATAGTCTGAAGGAAATGTAGTAGAATCCCGCTGTGGTACTCTCAAACCAGCGTCACGAGCAACACTCATCACAAAATTGATGCAGTTAGTGCTGAACAAGTCGTAGTTTGTTGTACGCCATTCAGAAATAGCTCTTTGCGTGCGGTCATACACAGCTTTGTCTACTTGTACGATGAGCCTATCCGTGATCTTATTCATTTTCCCAGAAAACGCTTCATTCCGAATTTGTCCTGGAACTTGACCAAAAGCCCCTGTTCCTTGTGAGGGGTAGAATCCAAATGCTTTATAAGTAGATGTACCTCTGCCGCTATCTTGAATTCCCCAGACAACAAACGCATGACCTGTTGATGAACCACCACGAGCACAGAAAACCAAGTAGTACTTGTTGTTCGTATAGTCAGAGTATGTTCTTTGATCAACAGATTTGTCCGCAGCGAAAACTGGAAGAACTGGCTGCGCTAGAACTGAAGTTATGAGAGCCGTCAAACCTGCTAGAAGCAAGTTGCGAGATTTGATGAAACGAAACGAAAATTGTGCCTTCATGGGTTTCTCCTTAAGTGAGTTGATAGCTTACTTTGAAGCTCTCTATCAATTAGTTGGTAGGATATTTTTGGTTTATTCATCCTTTAAACAATTCGGCACTCGCATTATTTTCTGGCAGCCATGGTTACTCATTTAAACACTTTATGAGCAAAAACCTGACAAATCATAAAATAGTGAACTTGCTAAGAACCAATAGGGATATTCGCTTTTCCGTCCTGTCTAATCTTCAGCGCTAAGTCTAAACAAATCTAAAGCATCTTCCCGTTTAACTTCTATTTGTGATCGGAAATTATTTTGTAACAGTATATATTTGCTTTGGAAAAAGTCAAAAATGCGAAGGCTTCAATCTAAAAAGATTGAAGCCTATAGTAGTTAGATTTTGTGATCGCTTTCGCCTAAAAATTTGCCATTTACAGTCCCGTCATTGCCTCGATCGCAATATCCGCTATTCTGACTAATCCAGTAACAGTGTTAGGCATCAGCAACAGAATCATCAGTAGGAATAACCCGATCGTGTCATCTAACTGTTTAAATTCTGGGAAAAATTCGCAAAGAACACGAAATCCATCCAGTGGTGGCGCTGGCAAAAGGTTAAATAGGAACAGTACGAAATTGATTTGGGCTGCCAGGAGGAAGAAATTTACGCTCCATAGGTGGGCAAAGGATGTTGTTACAATCAGGTTGATCGCGATAATGCAGAGAAGTCCCAATGCCAGGTTAGAGAATGGACCTGCGACAGAGACCAGTATATTACCCGTACGAGGAGAGCGAAACTTCGCAGGGTTTACAGGCATCTGTCCTACAGCGATTCCGGCAACACAAAGGAAGATGATTGATTCCAAACCCATATGAACCAATGGATTGGGCGTGAGGTGTCCTGTTCTTTGTGGTGTGTCGTCTCCCTGGGCAACGGCTGCCCAACCATGAGCCAATTCATGCACACTGACTGAAACAATGACGATCGCAACGTATCTGAAAAAAAAGATGGGATTAGTGAAAAGTTCTGCAAGAAACATTGGTTTGACTCCTGATATGGGAACGATTTACAGCGTCAAGTGGCATTTATACGAGCTAGAACAACGTTGAAGATGGGTTTCCAAAGAATTCCTGTCAACGCATAGGGAGCGTATTGTAGAATTAGTGGGTTTGCTTTCCAAAATCGCTGTATCTTAAGCAAATTCAGCACTACGGGTGTTACGCAGGCAAGTGCATAGGCAGTAATTAATGTTTCAGGCAATGGCGGTTTGTTACCAGGAAGCGGACTGAAGTATATCCCTACAAAAATGCAGCCAATCATAACAACTTGTTCTAGCAAGTGCAGGTTTTGACGCAGTAACAAGTAAACACTCTCTGGAAATCCTTGCTCTGGTTTGTGGCGAACTCCTAACAAAATCGCCCAAGTCCACGGACCAACCATCCCATCAGGCTTTAACCCATAGGTTCTTTGAAAGGAGCGCACGGACCTTTCGGTATCTCTGCCATATTGCCCATTAAGATCGCGAATTGAGAAGCCCTCCTTTCTAAGTAAGACATGAAGTTCCTCAATTGCCTTTCGTTTCTCTGAAGTTATCTTCTTCTCATGTGGAGAAAGCTGTGGATGGTATAGGCAAGCCCATGTGAGGGGACCAACAATCCCATCCTCATGTAGGTCATTATCGTGTTGGAAATCCTTAACTGCCTTTTCAACTCTAGTATCAAAGCTGCTGCTTAGTTCTGTAAGATAGTTTTTCGCCTTCAATTGAATCTGCAACTCTTTAAGTGAGTCATCAATTAGTTTCTGCGTGACATTACTGTGTAGAATTGGGAGCGATGTAAATAGACACATTGGAGTAGCCGTTTGGCTAACAAGCTGTGGCTGGTGGGAGTAAAGTTTGTTGAGTAGCGATCGCAGAAGTTTTCTCATGGGGCTTTATCATCCTGCTTCAAAGTGAATATCGGACTACTTTTCTAGACAACAGAGGGGTCTCAGCATCTCAATCATTCATCCCTCTGTTTACTCATTGGTCTGAGAAGGTTAGTTTATTCACTGGCAAAACAAAGACCTGATAAGCTTGACGAATTGGCGATGATAAAACAGATGGTTGCTCAACTCAAGCGCTTTGCCGCAGATAATTCAAACAAAGCCGAAGGTGCGGTCTATATACTTACGACAGACAGCGAAACGACCTTGGGGCGTGATTTAAGCTGCCGTATTATGGTTGACTCTCCTTCTGTTTCTCGGCTCCATGCATCGATTCGGACGATTGAACCGGGTGCAGAGAGGCAATGGGAACTCTGCGATCGCAACTCGGCAAATGGCACCTATGTCAATGGAATACGGTTGCAAGGCTGTCAAGTTTTACAGTCAGGCGATCGTATCATGCTCGGCAAAGATGGACCCGAATTCTTGTTTGAGTCTCAGGAACGTTCTCAGTTCGACCAAACTCTTCAAAAACCAGACACTTCCATTGAACCAATCCCGTTCCTAAGCCAGACCTTGTCCCCACCACCAGCCTCGGCAAGTGTTCCAACGTCACCACCTCGTCTGATTACGACAAGCACCTCTAGTGGTTCAGCAACTGCTGCCACTGTACCTGCACAAAGGAGTCTGTGGAGTTTAGCGAACGATAGTACAATTTATGCGCTTGAAGGGCATTCAGAAGACGTTCGTGCAGTTGCATTTAGTGCTGATGGAAATCTGCTTGCCAGTGCAAGTGCGGACAAAACCATCAAACTTTGGAATCTCGATGAAGGCGAAGAAGTTTTGACGATCACGGGGCATAAACAAGCCGTTAACGCGATCGCCTTTAGCCTTGATCGCCAACTTCTTGCCAGTGCGGGTGCGGACAAAGTGATTAAGTTTTGGGATGTTAATACAGGTGGGGAAGTCCGCATACTCACTGGTCACAACATGGGTGTTAATGCTCTGGCATTTAGCCCCGATGAGAGCCTGCTTGCTAGCGGCAGTGCCGATAAAACCATCAAGCTTTGGGATTTGGTAACAACTGAGGTGACTCAAACGCTGACCGGGCACAAGATGGCAGTCACTGCTCTGGCGTTTAGCGCGGATAGCCAAGTGCTAGCCAGCGGGAGTGCCGATCGAACCATCAAGCTGTGGCACCTTGATACTGGAGAGGAAACTTCAACAATATCAGTCTTTCGCTCTCCTGCAAACGCCTTGATGTTTAGCCCAGATGGAATACTGCTGGCGATCGCTCTTGATGACAAAACTGTTCGGCTCTGGAACCTGCAAACGAATCAGGAAATTCGAGTGATTCCGGGTCAACCCTGGCAGTTAGGGAGCATCGCCTTTAGCTTTGATGGTCAGAGGCTTGCTGGTGGCTGTGAGCATAACACAGTTAGAGTTTGGCAGGTGTAACTAGCCCTTGACTTGAGCCACTTTGTTGCTGGTAGAAACATCGCGCCTCAGTCTTTGGAGTTCAGCCTGATCCTTCTCTAAAGCAACCTGTTGAGCCTTTCTACGCGACTCAATCTGAGCTTTTGCCTGGGTCTGATTTTTTTCGAGTTCGCTCAAGTGAGCTATGCCCTGCTCATTGACAATTTCAAGTGTCTCCCGAAATCGCTTCTCCTCACCCTCTAAAGCCTCTCGCAAGTCCATCTCCAACTGTTCAGTCAGATTCTTTGTGAGTGATTGATAATAACTGACTGTCTCTTTCTGAAGCTTCTCAGTTTCTTCTTCCAGTTTTACTTCCCTGTCATGTTTGTATGAGACGTAACTTAGGATGGCAACTGTTGGTAACAGCGCAATCAGTAGAGATTTTTTGATTTCTTTGACTACCTGAGCTGGATTAGTAGCCTGACCAGAATTGCTGTTTTGATTGGGGTTTATTTTGCTACCAAGAACTTCGTCTGGAACTATCTGCACAACCAGCATCAAGGTTGCAAGCGATGATATAACCTGACCTTTGATATTCTTAAACAGATAACCGAATAGGCTGGGCTGCTTGAATCGAGATTCGCAAGCTAGTTCTACTACTGGAGTACTTAAGACAGGTTGATCATCAACGGTGGAAGCATCTTTTAACCAGATACTTGCTAGATCAAAATTTGGAATAAAGCCTAGCGTTGCATAACTGCGCTGATACAGTCCTTGCAGTCCATCTCCATTGTGATGTTTGCAGACTTTGTGCCATTCGGAATGGAACCATCTCTGAAGTTCAGATCTACAGAGTCTTGTAGCAACTGTATGCACATCTTCAGAATCATCAATTTGCAACTGAATTTGACGGTAGCCAGAGCGATCGCTCACCACTTGAGGCTGCAAATCCTTAGAAAACTGCTGAATTTTATGAGTCAGGCTACCTTTGATCAAACCGTTAAGCAATGCTGTTTTGGATTGGCTAATGTCATCCTTTGCTTGCTTAAAGAATTGATCTTTATCCTCTTTAAGTTTTGCCAGTGTTTTCCTCAATTGTTCTCTCAGGACTGCGGGTTTAAGCTCTAGCAGCTTTTCTTCCTCCTGCTGCAATTGTTGAGTCAGCTCTGTTGCTTGATTGCTCAGCACCGCTTCAATTGCAGCTATCTGCATCAGCAACTGAGTGGTAACTCGCTGAAGCAGCATCTCCTCTGCCTTGTCGTTTGCTAGAGTTTCTAGAATCTGATAGAACTGCTCGAATTTAGGTTGAGCATGGGGCATCCACACAGTTGCTCCTGGGATGGGAGCAATCGGTTGCAATAATAGGGGAACTAACTCGATTTGAGCGCGATAAGGCTGACTGTTAAGCCAGTGCTCCAGATTAGTTAAGTTTTTCCTGGCTACTACAGGAGAGGTCACAGCAGGAGTAGCATCAATCACGAACACTTTAGTAAGCGAGGTTTGAACCGCCTGCGCAACGAAGCGCTGATCACCTTCTGCAAACGGTTGGCTCAAGTCTACAATTAAACACACGACGTTGCAATTCAAGAGCTTACGGGCTTCAGCGATCGCAGTAGCTGCCTGATCAGAAACATCAACATTTAGAGTAACACTGCCAATTGCGTTCTTGGAAGACCCAAGGCAAAGGCGATCATCCACTTTTAGCTGCTGCCAGCCTTCCAATGCTTGCTCACTACCATTAAGATACGTTCCATTTTTGCTACTGCGATCGCGAATTTGCCACTTGCCATCTTCTGAGTACCAAAATTCTGCATGACAACCGCTGACAAGGCTAAGGCTATCTGGCAAGAGAATCTGCGCGGCATTAGGATTGCGTCCAATCACTTGCTTCTGAGCAGGCGATACTGCATAGCAGAGCGGTTGTCCGGTTAAACCACTGGAGCGAAGTATCAGCGTGGGCGGCGGTAGTGGAGCATCCAAAGCTGGCAGATCAGGTAAAATATCGGCTCTCACCTGGTACTTTTCGATGAGTATTGTTTTGGCCAGTAAAGATTGCAGTCTTTCTGCCTGTGATCGCTCATGGCTGACAATTTGAACCATCAGCATCCCCGTGCTAAGTGAAGTCTCAAGCTGTTGTAGCGCCTTGCTGATGCCATTGAAAGCCATGCTAGAGGCATGAGCTACCACAAATTGTTTTACGTCCTGAATACCCTTGGCTAATTTGTCAGTTTTGGCAGACATGGCTGGTTACCTGGATAAGATTGTCAGAATATTTGTGAGCGATTAACAGGGTTGAAAGCACTGGCAGTAGACCTGGCATTAGAGCTGGAGAATATCTAGAACCTCTTCAAAAACGCCGATCGCTGCTTCTAGACCCATGTTGGTGGTTTCAACCCCTTGCATTAAGGCATCTTGGGTGGTCATGACCGTTTCAGTCGTAGTTTCAATCACACTGCCGAACTGTTCCATGAGTTGGGATAACTCGTTCACACTATTCAATAACTCACCAATGCCTTCTCGCTGAAACTCACCGACTTGTTCAATAGCAGCCTGCGTCGATTGCTCGGCTGACTCGCCCAACTCTTGCAATTTATCGGTGAGTTGAGTCAGCAATTCCTCAACTTGACCTGCAAACTCCTCAACGTTTGCTGCAAGCTGGGGCAAACAATCCGTAACCTGAGCCGTCATTGCCGTCAGCCGATCGTCGATTTCAGTCTGATGAGTTTCTAGCTCGTTGCTAAATTCATTGAGCAGGTACTCCTCAGCCTGCGAAACGGTTTCTTCCAGCTCAGGCTCAAGTTCGCCCAGCTTTTCTTTTAGCGCTGTGAAAGCTTCCTCAGCCGTCTGAAAAACGTCCTCCAGTGCATCGGGCACAGCTTCAACCTTGCTGCTGAGTTGACCGATCGCTGTTTTGGTTTGTTCAAGCTCCTGATCCAATTCACCTTTGGCAGTTTCAAGTTTGCTTTTGAGTTGAGTTACAGCTTCAGTGCCTTGCTGCACTCCATCAGCTAGTTCTTCTTTGGCAGTGCCAACTTTTTCTAACAAAGCCTGTGCCCGTTCAGTCAAGCTTGCCCAGTTGGTATCAAGTTGCTCACTGATGGTGGTTAGCTGTTCGCGTGATTCGTCCATAGTCGAATGCACCTGTTCTGTCTGTTCTAACAGTTCAGTCAATTTCGTCACGGTATCGTTTGCGATCGTGTTGAAATCAGCCATGCTTCAATCCTCCTTTTGTTTACTATTGATTAACTAACCCCAAGGAATAAACTTGGTCACAACCGATTTGACAGCCTCGATCGCATCCTCGACCGGACTGATAAAACCATCAAGTTGATCAAACAATGGGTCGAGTAACTCCCGTCCCGAGGCGGTTTCTTCCTTAGCTCCAGTCACCTGTTCAGACATTGCGCCAATCACTTCAGTGATCTGTTGAACCGCACCCTCTCCAAGGTCTTTGACTTCACCATCCACCTGCTGTTGAGTTTCATCGAGCAAGCTGGTTACTTCGGTCTGAAGCGTGTTTTCCACAATCTCAGTTAGTTTGCTTGTCAAACCGTCCTGCAACTCTGTAAACTGCTCCTGCATTGCTTGGATTTGTTCTAACAACGACTGCTCCACTTCTCCAACTGACTCTGTTAAGGTTTGCACCTTCTCGCCAGTCGTCGTTTCAGTCGTTTGTAGCGTTTCCTGCAACTGTTCAATCCCTTGATTGACGTTTTCTTGAGCAGAGCTTAGTTGCTCTTGAGCGGTTTGCAGCTTCTCCTGCACCTGAGACAATCCTTCGCTGGTAGCTTCATGTGCCGTTTCCACAGCTGCTTTGCTTTCGTCGATCGCGTCCTTCAGAGTGGTGAGATGCTCCTGAGCCGCTTGAATTTCTGTCGTTAATTCTGTTTGCGCTTGCTCAAAAACGTCCTTAAAGGCTTCCGCGTCAGTTTCTAATTCAGTGATCGCCCCCTCTGCTTCACTTTGCCAGGCAGAAGTTTCTTGTTTCAGTTCTCCGATTGCAGTGGTAATTTGTTCAAGCAGAGACTCTAGCTCGGTTTGCTTTTCCTGTAAGTGAGTTTCCAGTTCATCAACAGCCGTTTGAATTTCGGTTGCTCCCTCAACCAGTTGGTTTAGTTTTTCTGGTGTTTGAGCGGCAACCTGAGCCAATACTGCACTTGCATCATCCATTGTTCTAACCTCCTATATGATCAAATTTTGGACAGTACGACCTGAGCAGGATTAGCAAATCCTGGTGAATACAACAATCAATGTGTCCTAGCACTGCACTTAATTTGAATTACACAAATGGCAATGCTTGGAATGCTTCCAGAGCGACCTTCGCAATTGCAATCTCTGGCAGGATGGGAGTCAGCGCTCCAGTGATGGTTGAGCCAACCGACATCATTGCCAGTGATTCACCGACTTCAGTAACGATTGATTGAACAACATCATCCATCGCGTCCTGAAATACGGTTTGAAGACTATCGCTTAGTGAGTCCTCGAAATGTTCAGTCACAGTACTGAAGACTTCAGAAGCTTGTTCCTGCAATTGGCTACCCAACTCACCCGCTTGAGTTTTGTAAGTTTCGTAGGCTGTCGTCAACTCCGTCTCAAACTGACTGAAGTGATTTTCAACTTCAGTCACCTGAGTTTGGCTAATCTGTTCACCAAACTCGCTCATCACTGTTTCGATCGCCGATCGATGAGTCTCCCCAACCGCCGTCGCGACCTGCTCAAAGTCTCCTTCAACAGTAGATTGCAATGCCGTTAAGTCTTCCTGGATCTGTGAAATTGCTTCCGCGACTTCCGTCCAAGTTTGTTCTGTAGTTTCCTTTGCCTGAGTCAGCTCAGACCCAGTTTCCTCCAGTACCGCCTTGATCTCAGTAAGAGCGGCTTTGACTTCTGTTAGATCGCCATCGATTTCTGTTTGCTGGTTGTTCACTTCTGTTTCCAGAGTCGTTTGAGCTGACTCGATCGTCTGATTCATTTCATCGAGCTTTTCCCCGATCTCCGAAACTGCCTGTTGCCATTCATTTAGCGTTGAACTAACGTCTTCTTGCTGAGTCTGGAGTTCCTCCTCACTCGCTTGCAAAGCCTCGCCGAACTGGGACAGAGCAGTGTTGACGGCTTCAGGCACTTGGCTGAGGGTTTCGTCACCCGCTTCCAACTCTTCGCAAACGGCGGTGAGTTGGTCATAGGCTTGGTCTAGAGCATTCAAAAGTTGAGTTAAATTCTCAGCCGATTGGTCAAGGGATTGACTAATTTCTTGTGCGATCGCCATGATTAAAAGCCTCCTTTGCTACTGTGTTGTGAGCACTGTGTTGTAAGCGAAATTAACCCAGGACACTCTTCGCCTGTTCCAAAATATCCAGCACGGGTTTGACCACTTCCAGTACGTCATTGATGCTGTTGACCACATCGCCGAGTTGTCCGTTCAACAAGTCATTGGCTGACTCACCCACATCACCCAGGCTTGCGATCGCTCCCTGCAATGTTTCGATGGACTCAGAAAGTTGGCTCTGAACTTCTTCAGCGAACGTCTGAGTAATTTCGCCCTCAACCTCATCGGCAGTGGAATCGAGCGTGTTTTCTAGTGCTTCTTTGTTTTCAGTGCTGCTCTGAGTTAGAGTCTCAAATGCCTGGGCAATGTCCTCTAGCCTTTCCTGAAGCTCTGTCTCCAGCGTTTCAAACTGTTCCATCAATTCGGTCTTGCGCTCCACAAAAGCAGCCTGAGCAGTATTAGCTGTTTCGTGAACGGCTTCAACATTGCCTTTGATCGTTTCAGCCTGCTCACTCGCTGCCGTCTCTACTTCCTGAACATGTTGAGCCAACTCGCCGAACTCAGTCTTAACGGCTTCCGCCTCAGATTCTAGTTCTGTCAGTGTCGATTCAACGTGATCTCTAAACTCTGCTAACTGGCTTTTGACCTCATTCGTCAGTGTCTCTACCTGCTCATCTAGTTCGGTCACTTTTTGCTGCCAGCTATCCAACGTTTCTTTTGCGGTTTGCAGGTCATTTTCTAGCGTCTGCTCTGCCGTCTCTAGAGCAGCATTGAATGCTTCAACTTTGGCTTGTGCCTCTTGACCTGTAGAGGCTAGGGTTGAGTTCAGGCTGGCAATTAGTTGCTCAATGTTGCTAACGCAATTAACGGCGCGATCGGCTTCGGTAGACAATGCTTGCACTCTGGCTTCGTTCTGTTCAACAAGTTGATCTACAGTGCTGAGATTAGACATGACTAAACATCCTCCTGGTTATGAAGTTTGACGTTGATCTAACTTTCTACTTACTGTTGAGCACAGTCAGAAGAAAACGTCCTCGCCCCTGTTGAGAGTAAGCATTTGCACGAATACGATAGGTTCCTGCCGCTGGCAAGGTAAAACTGCGAATTGCAGCGTCGTAGTTGTTCCTGAATGCATCATCACTTTTTGCAATCACTTGATCATTTGAGCCTACTAGAAAGAGGCGGGTATCAAAGTCTGAACTCTCCATCATGATGGTTATGACTTGATTAGCACTACCCTCAAACGTGTAATCCTGATATGAAGTTCCATCTTGCTCTCGGCGTGGAGAGTTATTATCTAAAACACCTTCACGCTTCAAAATAGGTAAGGTCGCTTTGTCCACTTCTTGAATGATTGTTGTTGCTCTTTGTTGCCAATACTTAGCAGGGCTACTCACAAGGCGATTGGCAGCGGCACGAGCGGTTTCCCAGTCTTTAGCTTTTAGAGCATTTTCAGCAATTGAAGCGTCACTTCTATTTTGCTGTTCAGCTTGATTCCATCGCTGCATCGCTACCTTAGCTTTCTCATAGGCGGAGCTACCTTGAGGAATTGCTTTTGCAATCTTTAAAGCATTCTTAAATTCCTCATCATTCCTTGCTGCTTGATATTTCTCCTCAGCAAGTGTGTATATACGCTCAGACCACTCTACCTTTAATTTCTGCGCTTCTCCAACTACAGCACTAGGAGCATCTGATGCAATTTGGGTCAGAACAGCAATCGCCTTCTCATAGCTACCTTTTTTTGCCAATTGTTGAGCAAGAGCTAGCTGGCTTTCGTCTGCAAGATTCTGTGCTTGCTTAGAGAACTTTGATTGTGGTCCAGAAAATGCTTTCGCTTTGCTGATGACTTCCTCATGTTTGTTGTCGGCTCTCAGCTTCTGAATCTCCTCTAAAGCAAGCTGTTGCGTTTTGGCAACTTGGCAATCACCCGCGATCGCCTGTGCTTTTGTAGAAAGCTCTGATTGGAAGCCCGGAAACGTCTTTGCTTTGTCTATGCATTCATCGAATCGATCGCTTTCGTGCAACGCCTGAATCTGCTGGAGTGACTGCTCTTGTTGGTTTTTGATGGACATGAAGCTAACGCCTGCGATCAGACCCGCGATCGCAACAGCAACCCCTGCACCAATGAGCACGTTCTTTTTCGATGAGGCATTAGATGGCGTTAGTTTTGCCTTAGGGGAGACGGGTTCGGTTGGAGTCTGAACCTGACTGGAAGAGGCATCAGAGCCGTTTCCACCGACCCAAACTTCTGCTTTAGCTTCATGCTTAGTTCGGGGGTTCGATGCCTTTTCATCGCTACCGTTCAACTCTGTTGGTGTATAACCCGGACTTGATGAGGCTGATGAGTGACTTGATGGTGATGCCGATTGTGCCGCAGCAGAGAGTTGATTCAGTGCTAGTAGTGCTTCACTTGCTGTTTCGTAGCGCTCCTTAAAGTGATAACGTACCATCCGGGTAAGGAAGACTGTCAGTGCCTCACTGACTTCTGCCTGTTCGCGCCAGATCACCTCGCCATCATCACTTTCTCTCAATTGGGTTGGTAGCATTCCAGTCAACGCCTGAATCGCGATCATTCCCAATGCATAAAGATCGCTGTTAGGACGGGGCTTTCCTTTCGCTTGCTCAGTTGGCATATAGCCAGGGGTGCCAATCCCGATTGATACGCTAATCAAACCTGAAGCCGCCGCTTGATGAAGTCGAATTGTCTTCACTGCGCCAAAATCAATCAGGGCGATCTTGCCGTCCTTCCGTCGGATTAGATTTTCAGGTTTGATATCACGGTGGATTACACTATGCTGATGAACTACTTCTAAGATGCTTAACACGTCTTTGAGAAGTTGGATGACCTGAGCTTCAGACCAGCGCTCTCCAAGGGGCATTTCAGTGGTTAGTGGGTGACCATCAACGAAGTCCTGAACTAGATAGAACTCTTCCTCCTTCTCAAAATACGCCAGCAACTGAGGAATCCGGTCGTCTGCCCGACCCAGTTTTTCCAAAATCATCGCTTCGTTGTTGAAGAGCCTTCTGGCAGTCACCAAAAAGTTCGGATCGGTACTTGCAGGCTTCAGTTGTTTGACCACGCATTCCGGGTGATTGGGGCGCTGAGTGTCTTCAGCAACAAATGTATGTCCCATACCGCCCTTTCCTAAAGGTTTGATGATTTTGTAGCGATCGTTGAGTAATTGATTGATAGCTGTGCAACTAGACATTTTGCTTTCTCCTTTAGTGCCGTTGAATCGAGCTCCTGTTGACTCATTGGTTTAGCCGCACAGACTTATTCACTCGGTAAGTTGTCATAAGGGTAAAATCTTATTTTGGAGAGCAAAGTCAAGTTATATTCCATAGCATTACAAAGAAGTGCTCCATCCCTTTGAGAGATGGAGCACTGAAACTGATAAGTATCCTGCAATCCTCTGCTGTTGGAAACGGTGAGCTAGAGCAGTCAGAACATTTGAGAGCTTGTTATTTAAGATTAATGATTCGATACTACCGTTGAGTTCATTTCATCCATTGGTTTACTTCTTATAATTTATTCACTCTAGACTAAAACTATACAATCCTAAGTTCTGTTAGATGATTTGACCTTACTGGAATTGATGCAATTTGACAAAGATGGGCAATCGCTCCCAATCGGGTATACGGCAACATAATTCCCAGAGCCTTTATAATCCCCAGATCAACTAATGTCTCCAGCATTCCTGTATTTTCTGCATGGGACTTGATCAAGCATTCATCTTCTAAAAGTTCATAACCAGGGACATCGACCGTACAGGTAGCGATGAGCTCGTTGTAGTCAAGCCCAACTAAATACAAGGCAATATTTCCGTTGGCATAGCGATCGACAGATACCTGGCAGGATCGTCCTTGAAAATAAATCTGCTTCATCTTGAGAAAACACCTTGCTACACCTTGCTTTTAATGACCGAAAACAAACAAATTCATAGGTCTTAGGGCAGATTGTGTCGAGAAAGAGCTTTGTGGGTGCCCGAACTCAACCAAATTGCTTGCCAAACTCTAACTGATCTCATGCCTCGCCCCAGCTACCGCTGCACGGTGCGGCAATCGCTTTTGAGGGGGATATTATGTCTCAGCCGCTTGTGCCAACCTTGCCGCTGGAAGCGGAGTTTCAGCCGACGGAGCAGCAGGTCAAAGCTCTGGATCAGCTCTCCTGGTTCATGAACCAGACTTCCATTTATCTGTTTCTACTGGCTGGCTATGCTGGTGTGGGCAAATCCCGCTGCATTTTCCAGCTTGTGAAGGAACTACTGTTGCAAGGCAAGCGCCTTGTGATGACGGCTCCGACCCACAAAGCCGTGAATGTGCTGCGCCGAATGGCAAGTGAGCAAGACATTACAGGGGTAGACTTTATGACCGTCCACGCTCTCATGGGGCTGAGTCTGGCACGACGAGGCGAAGAGAAAGTCCTGCAACAGACCGGCGTGAACTATGCCGGACTCTTTGATTTAGTGGTGATTGACGAATGTTCCATGGTCGATCAACAGCTTTGGCACTTTATTGAGCAGATCGCGGCTGGCACCAGTCCTCAGCTCTTTGCTGCCAAGCGTCCCAAAATTATTCTCATGGGTGACCCAGCGCAATTAAATCCAGTCAATGAGGGGCGATCGCCTGCTTTCAACGTGCCTGACAAGGCGGTACTGACCCATGTAGTGCGCCAGGGTAAAGATAACCCACTGTTGGAGTTCGTCACGACCTGTCGTCAGGCAGTCATCAAAACGAAAGTGCCCTTTAAACCATTTGCCTTGGCTTCTCCCAACAAACATCAAGGCGCATTACTCGTGAGACGCTCTCGCCTGCTGCAACATGCTTGCAAACAAATCACACAGTACTTTGCTCAAGACCCCGATCGCTTTCGAGTGTTGTGCTGGACGAATCATCAGGTGGATGATTACAACCAGCAAATTCGCTCGCATCTGTATGGCAACCACTCACCTCGCTTTATGAGGCATGAGCGTCTGATTGCTCGTGACCCGATTTATGCCCCGGATCGTAAAACGATCCTCATGCAGACTTCAACGGAGTTCACGGTGCGCGAAAGCCACGAAGACCGTTATGCAGGCTATCAGGCGTGGCGTTTGGTCGTCGAGTTGGATGAGGGATTGCAGAAACAGCTTTATGCCCTTCATGAAGCAGATCAACCCCGCTTTGATCTGGAAGCTGAACAACTGCTGGCAAGCGCTAAACGGACACCCTTCTTGTGGCGGCGCTATTATCAGCATTTAGAAACCTTTGCGAATGTACGCCCCTGCTTTGCCCTGACCGTCCATAACTCACAGGGTTCGACGTTCCGAGAAGTGGGTATTGATGGGGCTGACTTGAGTAAACGCTTGAACCCGGACCGGGCAGACACGTCGGCAGAACGCAAAGCCAAAGTTAAGGAACATAATCGGCTCTGGTATGTAAGCGCCAGCCGCGCTCAACAACGAGTACTGATTTGCTGAGTTTGTTGCATGTGCTCCTGCTACCGCCGCCAGAACAGGACGTAGCAACAAAAATAAATCCCGATGCGAATGAATACTGCAACGGAAAAACGAACCAGATCAACAAAAACATCTTCTAACGGTGCAAGCCAACGAACAGCCTCAAAGCGGCGCAGTTCCAAGACTGCTGATCCTAATTTAACCGCTGACCCTGAAATCAGACAGCACATGCATTTGGTATGTAAACAGGAAACTTTGAGCGAAGCCCTTGCCTTTGTCAAAGCCGCTGTGCCCAACCGCACCAATCAGCCCGTGCTGACCAATGTCTTACTGTCTGCTAATGAAGCCAAGCAACAGGTGACTCTAACGGCTTCTGACCTGACCTTGACCCTGAACGCCGCTCTAGAAGCACAGGTGATTAATGGTGGTGAGATTAGCTTGCCTGCGGAGATTTTTGCAGATGTGGTGAGTAAATGCCCGACTGGTATGTTGACCTTGACCACGCAAACCAGCACACTTCAGGGAACAGGCAATGCCATCGATTACCACGCTCAGTTAGTGGATGAGGAAAACGGCGTGACCGACCTGCGCGGTATAGATGCGAATGAGTTTCCACCGATCGTGGCTATCAACGGCAAGCCGCTTGAACTGCCAGCAAAAGTGGTGAAAGCAGGCATTCAGGGTGCCCTGTTTGCGATCTGTACGGATGAAGAAAAGCGTATTCTGACTGGCTTACATTGGGTACTCAAGCCAACGCAGCAAACGCTTCAATGCACGGCAACCGATGGGCATCAGGTCGCTATGATCAACCTGGATCTCAGTGGCATCGGGAGAAAACGCCGCCAATCAAAACAACCAGTTGACGACATTCGCTGCACGATTCCGATCAAGGCGCTGAGAGAACTGACGCGAACCTTGGAAAAAATTAAACTCGATACTCCTTTGCAGTTTGTCAGCGAATCGAATCGAGTCTCGTTTGCGGTGACTGATAGTGGTATTACGAAACAATTGCTGTGTCAATGTTTAGAAGGCGACTATCCCGACTGCCAAGCGCTGCTGAACCGCTATCAATATCCTAAACAGGTGACGCTCGACAAGTATGATTTGCTGGCTCGGTTGGATCGACTGGCAGTACTGGCAGACAAGAAAGAACATGCTGTGCGGCTATGCTTTGACCAGGCAACGCAAATGGTGACGCTCTCGATCGAGCGTGAGTATGGCAAGGGACAACAGATGATGTCTGCCATACTATCTGACGATGTGGATGGGATGGAACTGCTGTTCAATGTCAAATATTTGTTGAATGTGATTAAAGCACTGGGCAGTAGTGCTCTGAAGTTGGTGCTGGATCAGCCCAATACTCCCGTGAAGATTTGCTCTGCTGGTGCTGTGGAAGTCCCAGAACTCAATCTGGAAGCCACCTACTTTGTCATGCCGTTGTTTGACCGGGAACGAGCAACTCAAACAGCACCCAAAGAAGTAACTGATGCAGCAGTAATGGCATCAGCCGATGAAACTGAAGCAGCAAGCTGATTTGGTCAACTTTAGTTGTTTGGCGATGCCCAAGAACCCATTCATGCGATCCAAAAAATTATGACCCAACCACTTCATCTTGCTTACCGTCCCCAAACCTTAGCAGCACTGGTCGGGCAACCCTATGTGCAAACGGCGCTGACCAATGCGATCGCCTATCAACAGATCGCCCCTGCTTACCTGTTCAACGGCTCTAGAGGTACAGGTAAGACCAGCACGGCTCGTATTTTTGCCAAGTCGCTCAATTGCCTCAGTGACGAAGCACCAACCGTCACTCCCTGCGGCACCTGTCAGTCCTGCCGCTCGATTGAGTGGAGCAATAGTCTGGATGTGACCGAAATTGATGCGGCATCACACAATGGCGTTGATGAGGCACGCGAACTCACTCACATGGTCAATCTAGCTCCAGTATTGGGACGTTACCGGATTGTGATCCTGGATGAATGCCACCAATTAACGACCCAATCTCAAAATGCTTTACTCAAGTGCATTGAGGAACCACCGTCCCATGTGGTGTTCATCTTGTGTACGACCGAATTACACAAAGTGCTGCCGACGATCGCCAGTCGCTGTCAGCGGTTTGAATTTCGCGCTCTTGCCACTCAAGTCATTACCAGTCAGCTCAGGCAGATTGCAGACGCTGAAGGCATTGCAATCGCAGACGTGGCGCTGAAAGCGATCGCCCGTTTGTGTGAGGGTGGTATGCGCGATGCCCTGCAACTGCTGGCACAGGCAAGTTTGCTCAGTGGTGAAGTCACCGCTAGCCAAATCATTGAGCTGGCAGGCGGCGTGAGTGAAAGCGATTTGCTCAACCTCTTTGATGCGCTCGCCAACCACAATACCTTTAAATTGCTGCAAGCTTCTCGCAGCTTGCTGGATGCTGGCAAAGCGCCACGACTCATTCTCAGCACCTTGCTCCAGAGCTATCGCGATTTACTGATTCTCAAAGCCGCACCCAGCGAAGCAGATTTGCTCACTAGCCCCATCAATCGGGGCAATTTGCGATCGCTGGCTGACCAATGGAGTGATGAGACGTTGCAAGCCGGACTAACACACCTGCAAACAGCAGAAAACCAGTTACGTTACACTGCCAATGCTCACGTCTGGCTGGAGGTTTGCTTGTTGAACCTGATGCCGCAGCGAATGCCCCTTTCCAAAGGAACGTCACAAGTTGTGCCCTCTCACGGCAAACAAACGCATGGCAATAGTACTTCAAATCTCAAGGAAGTCTGGGAGAGGGTTCTAGTGACGGCTCAACCCAATGCTCGACGGCTGCTGGAAAAAGCAACCCTCGTCACCTTGAAGGAGAATCAGGCAGTTGTGCGGGTTAGCCCCACGGACGTGAGCAAGTTTGAAGCGCATGCAGACAAAATCAGCAAGCTGCTGCAAAAGGCAATGCAATCAAACCAGCCGATCACCATCGCTTTCAAAGCCATGACGGTAGTTCGGTAATTGCTTTTGACTAATGACTTGATGTTTAAACTGTCACGCTTATGCCAGTACATATCTTTGTGGGTGACGATACCTATACTCTGAACCAGGCGCTTACAAAGCTCAAGCGATCGCTCCATTCAACCTGGCAGGCATTCAACTGCCATGCTTTTAGTGCAGCCCAACTACCAGATGCGTTGATGACGGCTCAAACGCCACCTCTGGGCGATATGCTGCGAGTTGTTGTCGTTGAGCAGTGCCAGTTCTATCACTTTGGCGCACAGCAGCTTGCACAACTCCAAATCATTGCTCATTTACCAGAAACAACCACGCTGGTTTTTACTGCCGCTTCAATCGATAAGCGATTGAAAGTTGTCAAACATCTGCTTAAACATGGCACCTTACAGGAGTTTGTTCTCATTCCACCGTGGCGAACGGACTTGATTGCGGATGCGATCACCCATCAAGCCAAAGTCATCAATCTGACTCTACCGAAAGATGTGCTGCTGTATCTGGTAGAGGCGATCGGGAATGACACCGCTCGGCTTGCCTCTGAGCTACAAAAGCTCGCGACGTTTGCTCAAGGTCAGCGCTTAACCAAACAAGCCGTGCAGCAACTAGTCCCCTGCCAGACTCAAACCAGTCTGCAATTGGCTGAAGCGATGCGGCAAGGCGATGTGTCCCAAGTTCTAGGGTTACTCCACGAACTGATGTCTCGTGCAGAAGTGCCGCTGGTCATTGTCGCGACTCTTCTCACACAGTGCCGCACTTGGCTGTGGGTCAAAAGTGCTCTCAGCGATCGCGCACGACGTAGCGACACCGAAATTGCTCACCTTTGTGGACTGGGCAACCCCAAACGGCTTTACTACCTGCGGCAGGAAGTTGCCAAACTGTCTGTAAATACTCTCGTTCAGGCGGTGACACAACTACTGGCTTTGGAGGTGTCCTTGAAACAGGGAGAGGGAGCAGCGTTGGTGCTGCCAAAGTTGATCGCGATCGCTCATCTGTTTAAGCGCTAATAATCTACTTGATCAGGGAGAGTTCATTGAGCCTACAGCACTTATTGCTTTTTGGGGCGAGGCTTTGAGTGAATCTTTGCCTTTTAAGCATCATATCGGCGTTAACGGCAGCTACTTCTCAAACTTGGTGATGCTGTCATGATTCAAGGCGGCGTGCATAAATGAGGACAAGAGCAATGGAGACAAATCAAATCATTTTTCAAGCGCAGTGATTCACTATGCAAAAGACTCCCAAATGTTTCGGTATTTGAAACGTAAAGGTAAAGATTTGGTTGTCTTCTTTCCGGTGTAGAAGAAGGTAACGGTCATATAGCATTCGTCGAATCAAGAGCGCGATAACTTTCTACTCAAATAGGTTAACTTGAGCTTTTAGCCCTTTAGGAGCCTATGACTGAGAGGGCATAGTGATTCAGTCCGGAGTCACTACTATGTACAGCCCCTACTTAGAATCAGTATCAGATCTCTCTGAGTATTTCGATAACTTCAATAAGTTTCCCATCAAGAGCTTCTCGCTGCGTTGATGCTACCCGCTTATCTACACGATCTTTTTCATAATTTCGTACATCAAAGCCCAACTTAAGGAGAAGTGAAGCAGGATTAGAGCTAAGCTGCTTTTGTTCCGCCACCCTCCATAAATCAGTGTAGTATCCTTCTGTAAGCAGTTTGCTCATCCATAATTCAGTCATAGTTTCTCGCTCAGCAAGTATTGCAAGACGATCTGCTTCAAGCTGTGTAGGCAAAATCTTTATTAACCAATGCCGACGTTGAGCCTCTTCTTTACGACGCTGTCTATAGTCATTAAAGAATGTAGTTAAGACAGTCAAAAGTGCTCCTAAAAAAACTCCAGATAGAGTACTTGAAGACAATCCTTGCCACCAGAAGCTAGCGACCTTCACTTCAAGACCTAGAAGCTTTTGGCTTACAGAGATCTGCTTATTAGTTTTCAGGTTTACTCCTGAAACGTGCATCAGCATGTTACATTTTCCAGGACGTCTGCTAACCAATGTAAACACAAGTGGTGATGCCATTGGTAAATCAAAAGTTTGAGAGCTGCTACCTTGCAATTCAAAATTGGTTGTTGGGAAAGAGATGGTCGCTTTAGCAGCTTTGATGGAACTGGATTCCACTAATACTTGAATAGCAACTTTTTCTCCCACCTTTACGACTTCTTGATCAGGAAGCATAGTCAGGCGGATTGGCGGCTCTGAAACAGATAAGGAGTCTGAAGAATCAAATTTATTTTGATCTTGAGCAACTGCTGTCGTTAAATGGAAAATAAATACAATGCTGACTACAATTAGGGATAAATTTAGAAGACTACGTAATCTTGTATTTTTCATGTCATTGGAGTTCACTGTTCTAACTCAAAAAAATTCTTTAATGCTAGCTCATAAATCTTATTTCGGATGGCTAAAGATGAATCGCTCTTACGGATAATAACTCCAACTGTAATTAGATCAAGATCATGATAGACTGACTTAAGATCTGGTTTATCTAGAACGTTAAAAACCGAGTCACAATAGGATTTAGTGTTTTTCTTCAGGTAATTGAACACATGATTCAAATTTGAGTTGTTGGCATAAATGAATTCTGTTTTCACTAATTGGTTAATCAACTCAGGGATCTGCGCTACATCTATACCCTTATGAGTATCAGTTTCTTCAATTAATTCGAAAAGGCGTTGAGTTAAGTATGGATGACCATTAGTCCAATCGTATACAGAATTTGCAATTTTTGGAACTAATTCAGGAATAGCGCCTTGAAAACCCTTGGCTAACTCAAGAACTTGTTCCAGAGAGAAATCTCTTAAGCTAAAAGTCTCACAAATGTTTAGAAGAGGCGAATTTCTACCTTGCATCAATTGCCCTAAATCGATATCACCCGCAAAAATGAACATAATCTTTCGGTATATATTTTTTCCTTGAGGGCTCGTTGCCCCTCTAGTGAAGAAACTTCTAATCGTTGGAAATAAATTTAACGAAGCTTCTTCAGGAATTTCACCAATCCCATAAAACATCAAAATAATTCTTCGCTGCCCTGGCGTGTTATTACACAACCACTCTAAGTATCTAAAAAACCCCTTTTGA
The DNA here is from genome assembly GCA_019358945.1 of Stenomitos rutilans HA7619-LM2. Lineage (GTDB taxonomy): Bacteria > Cyanobacteriota > Cyanobacteriia > Leptolyngbyales > Leptolyngbyaceae > Stenomitos > Stenomitos rutilans. Next base: position 38,994 of record JAHHIE010000057.1, read on the forward strand.
TCAGTAATATCCTGCTGGCATAAACTATCATCTGTGCTCTCAATCAGATCTTCAAGCCCTTCTCTAATGAATGAGGAAATCGTTGCATAAAACTCCGATTTGGTCAGATCGTTAAGTCCGGAAAAATCGAGAAAGGCTACACCATAACCTTGACCATGTAGATCGCAACGGACTTGGTTGAGCAATGTCGCTTTTCCAGTTTGACGGGGGCTGTTAAGAGCAATATAAAGGCTTTCATTAATAGCATGTCTAATAATGCGATCAAACTCCTCACGACGAATAATAGCAATACGGGCTTCATTAGGATTCAGAGGACCCCCTGCTTGAAAGGTGTTCATCTGTCATCATCTCCTGGTTTCTTTGACACACTCTGAAATTAGCGTAGGAATATCACGTTGTTGTTCTATCAGCTTTGCAAACTCACGGAAATTTAAAGAGTATTTATTGTTAACCATTTTTAGAATAGAGTAGGCTAAAAGAGTTTTCAAGCTAATCTGTACCCCTTTTGCTGGCAGATCCCTCTTCTTAAACTCTTCCATAACATCAGAATCAGTGAATTCTGGATAGGGTAACATGACATATATGATGAGCTTCTCAATTGATTTGGATTGTGACCACATGGTTTTTTCAAAATACGTGAAAAATTCATCCGAGGTAATGATTGTATCAAGATCTTCTCTAGTGATACGACGCTCTTGCTTCTCGTTAACTCTTCTGATAAGTCGATCACAAACATACTGAATAATACTAGGGTGTTGCGATGTTATAGAAAGAATCTCTTCACTAATCACCTCCTCATCTTCAAACTCTATATTCATGCCTCCCATTGGTTCTATCACTAAGTCGCGAGCAGGTTTTCTCTCTAAAAGTCCCAAACGTAATTCTGTGCAAAAATTGAAGAAAGGCGAATCCGGGTTCGACATTTGCTTGACTAATGTTGTAGTTCCGCTAAAGATAAATTTAATGTCAGCATTTCTTTGCGATAAGCTTCGAAAACTTTTAAATAGTTGCTCCTTGTTATGCTCAAGATCATAAGCAAGAAGCTCGTCGACCTCATCAAAAGAAAAGATAATTTTCTGTTGTGGTAATTGCTGTTTAATGGTTCTAGCTATCTTCTGAAAGCTTAGAGCTGAAAAACTATCTGGTTGACTTACCTCAATAGAAAACTCCGGAAAAATCTCAGTTAATACTTCGTAAAAATCCTCATAACTATAAACATTTTGCAAGTCAAAGTCAAAAACGCGGTATCCTTCTTGCTTGTTTAGTGCTTGAACAACTTTTCTGATTAGTGAGGTTTTTCCTACCTTTCGATTAGCTATCAACACATAGCTATGTCTTGATATATTTTGAATGATTGTCTTTCTCTCTTCATCCCGACCAAAAAACATATTTGAGGAGACTGGACCACCGTACTGATATGGCGAAATAGCAATTAAATCAACTTGTTTTAATATGCATTCTTTTAAGTAATCAATTGGAGAAGATGCTGTTTGTATATCAAAAAACTGAGCTCTATCAATAACAACAAAATCATTGGCGTAAGCTGATTTATGGACATATTGACGTAACTTATCGGCATTATTAAATGAAATTAATAATGCAAAGAAATTATTTTGATTACTATTAAGTTGATATTGCTTCTGATAAATATCGGTAACATCGCTCTGAGTAAACTCGCTCCGAAATGTATAAATGATGGGAAACCTTGAAGATATGTTGATTTTCAAAGACAAACTGGATGCGTCCACTAACTGTATGTAGAGATTATTATCTAATTTTGCATCTTCGAGAGCTTTAAATTCAACCGCTTTACAAAATTGTTTTGTCAGCTTATCAGTTTCGATTTTAACGATCTGTGGTTTGTTTGTTTCTAATGCCCCCTCTGTTGCAACTACAGTTTCTCGAAGTTCTTCTATTATTTGAACATCTGTTCTTGTGCGCAATAACTGCATAAAGGTATCGCTAACGGTGTGGTCTTTGGTATCCGCCGCGTATTGGATCAAGTCCTCTCGCAAGCGTTGAGCCGCATCCAGAGGCAGAAGCGTTGCTAACAGAAAGTAGACTCCACGAAACCGAGAGTCACTGACGTGAGTTTTGAGCCGCTCTTCAATGGCATCACCTTTGCCCAAGAAGGTTTTCAACAGAAAGAACTCGGCGATCTTGTCATGGCGGAAGTACCATTCTTTCTTCGCCTCACCTTGTGCATCTTTCCACTGCCGACTCACCACCATGCGGAATTTCTCGTCTTCCATGCACAGCAGTTCGTTGTAAAACTTGTCTGCTCGCAGCGCTTTCTGATCGACCAACCACTGCTGATAAACCGCTTCCGAAAATTGCTTCAGCGGAAAGTCTTGATTCCAAGTACGGCGATACTCTTCCGCCATCAGTTTGTACTGCTGCTCACGCAGATTAAATAAATCGGGTTGCACGCCGCCTGCCAGCATCCACGCTGCCAACGTCAACTCCATCGGGTTCGACAGAATGGTGCGAGCGGTCTTCAGTTCCTCTGAGGAAAGGGGCGTTTGGGCACCCAGCATATTCTCCAAAAAGGTGCGACACGCCTGTTCATAGGCTATACCCTGCACAGGTGCAGCTCTGGGCAACGCAGACTGACGCGATCGCAAATAGCGTTCAATTTGCTCTGACTGAAGCGGCTGCATGACATACGTTTTGACCGTGGAGGGCGGCAACCATTCCAGCGGCTGGGTGGTCATGAGAATATTGCTCTTAAAGTGACTCCCCACAAACTGGGTGATCTTGGCTCGCGTGTCGGGGTTGACTTCGTTGAGACTGTCAATGCAGATGTCAATGGCTCCGCCGTAGATGAGGCTTTGCAAAAACTTGGTGTCTTTGATCTCGTCACCGTGCAGCTTTTTTTGAATCGCTTCAATCACGCCCTCGGCGCATTTGGTGGCAGGCAGATAGACCACAATGCGCTTGGATTGCTGAAGCAAATGCCGCAAAAACATCGTCTTGCCCAATCCAGAATCGCCCTCCAAAATCACCTGCCCTTTGATTTCGGGAATGACCTGCATGATAGGCTGTTCGTCCCCTACTCCCAGTGCTCTCACGTTGGACTCTGAGAAATAGTTATCGCGATTGAAGTAATCGAGTTCAGCGTCGGCGAGTAGAGAGGGTTTAAATGGCTCAAAGAGCTTACTCTGCAGGAAGGGAACCCATTGGAGTAAAAAGGTGACATAGCCAAAACCGAGAATGGTGCGAACCCAGGGATTCCAGAAGAAAATTGCCTGAATTTGCGGCGATTTGGGGTAGGCGAAGACGAGGGCAAGCCAGAAGGCAGCATGAGTCAGAATAGTCGTTCCGAGGCTAGGCAGCCATTGCCATACCTTGAGCGTTGCAATCGCTGCCTGCACCGAGTCCGCATTGGGTGAGTTGGCAGCTTTAAGATTGTTGTAGTGCTGTTGCAGCAGAGTAATATCGCCCGTCTGCCATTTGCCCAGCTTGGCAACCAGCGCAATTTTGTTTGCTAAATCCTCACGCAGTGCGAGGAGGTCTTTTGATGCGTCCCAGGCTTTCTGGAACACGGTCAGAGTTTTAACACCCTCGTCATGGTTGAGTTGATTGGGCAACTGCTTGGGTTTCCCTACCCATTCGAGCAAACGTTTGACATCTTCATCTCCACCGCTGAAAAAATACGTGTAAAACCGCCATTCGCTAGAACTGTATACCTGGCTACCGATTACGAATGGCTCTCCATAAAGTAAATTGAGCACTAAAATACTGTTGTTGAAGTTCAGCCTTTCCAAATTGCTCAACGCTATAGCTACACTGCCACGCAGATTGGAATCTTGCCTTTGATCCTGAAGGAGATTAAGAAGGTTAGGAATGTAGGGTTTGGCAGCATCACCCAAATTGCCCAACGCTATAGCTGCACTGCCACGCAGATTGGAATCTTGCCTTTGATCCTGAAGGACATTAAGGATGTCAGGGATGTAGGGTTTGGCAGCATCACCCAAATTGCCCAACGCTATAGCTGCACTGCCACGGACAGAGGGGTTTTGCTTCGTATCTTTGAGCAGGTTGAGGATGTCAGGGATGTAAGGTTTGGCAGCATCACCCAAATTGCCCAACGCTATAGCTGCACTGCCACGGACAGAGGGGTTTTGCTTCGTATCTTTGAGCAGGTTGAGGATGTCAGGGATGTAAGGTTTGGCAGCATCACCCAAAT
>JAHHIE010000099.1 GCA_019358945.1 Stenomitos rutilans HA7619-LM2
TGCCCAACGCTATAGCTGCACTGCCACGGACAGAGGGGTTTTGCTTCGTATCTTTGAGCAGGTTGAGGATGTCAGAGATGTAAGGTTTGGCAGCATCACCCAAATTGCCCAACGCTATAGCTGCACTGCCACGCAGATTGGAATCTTGCCTTTGATCCTGAAGGACATTAAGGATGTCAGGGATGTAGGGTTTGGCAGCATCACCCAAATTGCCCAACGCTATAGCTGCACTGCCACGCAGATTGGAATCTTGCCTTTGATCCTGAAGGACATTAAGGATGTCAGGGATGTAGGGTTTGGCAGCATCACCCAAATTGCCCAACGCTATAGCTGCACTGCCACGCAGATTGGAATCTTGCGTTTGGTCTTGAAGGAGATTAAGAGATTTTCGAACAATTTTCTCCGAATTGGCAGAGGCAGCTTTTAAGTCTTCTAAGTCATATTTAGCTAATTGCTCTAAAGCATTAATCTGCACTTTAGGAGAGTTATCATCTAAAGCTACCAAAATGCCATTTATCTGCCACGTCTGTGGTTTTGGTTTGGGTACCTCTGCACTAGTAATAGAGTACGTTAAGACTATTAAAAAGGTAACTAGCAAAGCTATCAAAGCACTACGGTATAGCCTTAGTGCAAGATAATTAAATATGTATTTTCTCTTATTCATGAAGAAGTTTAATAGTAAACGCTTCATCTTGATCTGCCCAGCTTGTAATCGGGTCGGCATAGGTTAGCAAAACATGCTGGTTCCTGAAGGGTACATCTACGTGGTTCCAGTCGCAGGGATGCATAATGATGGGAATGCCCCGTGCTGTTCCTTCGTTATGCCGTACGATAGCTCGCTTCAGTTCGAAGCCGTAACAGTATTTAGAGGCAATAAAGTTTCGACTCACCAAGAGCAGAATAATGTCTGGCTTATTGAGAATTTCTGCCTCCCATCCCGTCCCCGCTTCCATTCCAAGATCATGCCAAGTACTTATCTTGTTTACTTCTCTTAGCGCTAATAGGTGATCCCCTAGCGTATTCCGCATGTGCGAGCCTTTGCGCGAATACGAGTAAAAGATCTTGAGCGCTTCCTCTGACACGGGCTTCTCCGGCAAGAGATGAATGAGGTTTGCTGAGTCGATTATAGTCTTCCTTCACAGGTTAACGGAAACGTCTTGGGTTGGCACTCACAGCAGTAAAAATAGGGCGATCACCTAAGCAAACCTCTAAAGTGAAGGCAATCCACGACTCCAAATACCAGTAATTGCACATTGACAGCTATCGCTGTAATTAGCCGACCTCCACTGGGGTCGGTTCTCTATTGCAGGATAGCTATGAGCAAAACCTTGACTCAGCCTCCAGCCTTGACCCATACCTTAACCGCCATCAATCGCAAATTTGGTGAAGGCTCCATCCAGCGCTTGGGCGATGCTACACACCTGAAAATCGAAACGTTCTCAACCGGATTTCCACAACTTGATGAAGTGCTGGGAGGCGGTTTGCCCAAGGGTCGGCTGGTGGAAATCTATGGTTCGGAGAGTGCAGGCAAAACCACCCTGGCACTACACGCGTTGGCGTAGCCTTTCCGTAGGAAACTCGCCCAAATCCAAAAAGCGGGAGGCACTGCCGCCTTCATTGATGCCGAACATGCGCTTGATCCTGCCTATGCTCAAACGCTGGGTGTTGACAGCAACAGTTTGCTGGTGGCGCAACCCGATTCTGGCGAAGCCGCCCTGGAGATTGTGGAACAACTTACCGCCTCGAATGCTGTGAACTTGATTGTGGTGGATTCCGTGGCAGCGCTGACTCCCGCCGCCGAACTTGAAGGTGAAATGGGCGATTACCATGTGGGTCAGCATTCTAGGCTGATGAGTCAGGCCATGCGGAAAATCACGGGTACGCTGAACAGCCTGACCCAACCCATCTGTACCATTCTCTTCCTCAACCAGATGCGGTACATCATTGGGGTCACCTATGGCAGCCCCGAAACCACCACGGGCGGCAGAGCCTTAAGATTCTATGCCTCTGTTCGGCTGGACGTGCGTCGGATTCAAACGCTCAAGCGTGGTGAGTGCGAGTACGGCATTGTGATCAAAGCAAAGGTGGTCAAGAACAAAATTGCGCCACCGTTCCGCTCCACAGAGTTGAAGCTCATTTTTGGTCAGGGCATTGGCGACAACGATACACCCAATGGGTTTGGCAAGTCTGGTAAGCGAGGCAACTGTAACGGTTCACAGACCGATCACGTTGGCTCCGAGGCGGCTTCAAAGAGCGATGGTTGATCGTTTCTCTACTTTGACGCTTACCCCTTTGACACCATGCCTTACCTCCTGCACGATCGCGACACTCCCTACAATCAATGGCATCAACAGCGAGTACTGACTCAACCCAACGCCAGTACAATCGTTGAAGTCTTTGCGCTGGTGACCATGACCGATATCGAACGATATACTCTCTTTTCATGTTAGTCATTCGGTGAGCGATCGCGATAAGTTCTTAAATCGACTGGCGTAATCTCTTCTGATGGAACCAGTCGGTAATGCTTTTCCCGTGAAATAGTGACACCAGTTTCGCTTTCCTCAAACTCGAAGAGAGCAATCAAATCATTCTCCATAAATTGGGCAGCAATGGGGCGACAGATTAAAGCAGGAAACTTCGCTGCACAAAGCCTGAAATCTTGCTCAATCTGAACAATACTTAGCCGATCTCTACCACCTTTTGCTTGAACTGGAAAAACATAGTGCGCCCCTCTACGATCCAGTCCAATGTAAATTTCATCCGTTTCTATTTGCCCTAGTCCTGGTACACTCGTTCTTAGATGGTTTTGTAGTGAGTAACAAGTAACTCCAGTAAAAATATCGATCAATCGGTTGTAACGGAGTTTAGCTAACAATGCTTGTTCATCACTGAGAGCATACATGATCACGATTCCCGGCGTTGAGTCTGGAACTTTAGTTTCAGACATCATTTGAGTCGGTGTAAGCGTTTGCTCAACAACTGCAACAAAGCAATAACGAGCTTTTCCGGTTGATCGAATAATCCAATGTTTTCCCTGTGGTGCCTTCACTTTGATAGTGTCTGGCAATTCTGCGCGATAGCGAAAACTATAGATGACATCTCCCAAGTTTTTTGGCAACTTAATTCCTAATTCCTCAGCAACACGCACAATATCTTCTCTGGGAAAATCAATTTCCTCCATTCCGTCTTGATAATATGACAGGAAGATACGTTCGATAATTTGCTGATAACGATTTGGGTTAGCCATCTATTGACACTTTGCCAATTTACTTGTTTCCCTCAGTCTTCTCACCTGACCAACGCAAAACAACAACCTCTTCTCGCATCTGCTCCTTTGTTGCTGTTGCTAGTCGAGTACGGAAGAGATCAATACTGACCACTTCATAACCCAATACTTGAGCAATCTCTGCAAGGAGTTGACCTGTGCGAATCATTACTCGCAGATAAGAGGCTTGATCTCCAACAACATAGGCTAACTGGGCACCAGGACGCAAAACCGTCCTTAATTCTGCCAAATGTCTTGCCATACCACCAAAGTAAAGTTTAGTCACTCTGGCATACATCCGTTCAAATCCACTCGTTTTTCCAAGCTCAATCCGCCGTGCTTCAATGGTTTCTGCAATTTGTTGAATTTCAGCATGAGAAGCCACCCACTTGTCGTCATCATCCGTCTTGTAGACATTCCGGGTGTTTGAGCGCACTAAGCCTCGCTTCAAGGCTTGTAACTCGGCTCGATTACTAATAAAACCGAGGAGAACTGTTTCTAAACGAGTTGTCCGAGTGTAATCTTTCTCATTGGGATAAGGCGGTGATGTAATCACTGCATCAATTGAACACGGTTCCAAGATCTGTGAAATTTCTCGGGAGTCAGCATGATGGGCGATCGCAGGCGTAAAAGGCAGCTTTTGAAGTTCTCGCAAATCCTGGGCAATGATTTCGATCTCTGTTAACCAAGCATCAACCACAGGAGCATCCGTTTTAGCAGCACCAACCCCCACTTCTGGACCAAAGTGCAAATTGCTGATAGTCGCAACTAATGCTTTAGCAAGCGCTAGTGATTCATGACGGGAGTAATGCTCGTCACCCTGCCGCTTTAACTGCTCCAGTAAAACTAGCGTCTTGTGCAGGGGAAGTGGACTAATTGAGTTAGTGAGCAATAGCTTTAAGCTTTCTTCTGGAAGTGTTAAGCGTTTCTTCCCGTATTTTGTGATCGCACATTGGGTAGCATCAGCGACTTTAGCAGCATGAGCCAGCAGAGCATCAGGATCAGGAATCCAATCCACTTTTAACTGGCTGGCAAGATGAGCCATTGGATTGGCTTCTACCCCAACACTAGGAATTCCTAGTTTCTTACATTCAACAATCGTGGTGCCTGTACCGCAAAATGGATCAAGAACCTGGCTATGCTGATCTACCCCAAACCGCTCTAAATAGTCCCGCACTAAATGGGGCGGATAGGACAACACAAATCGATACCAGTCGTGGGCAGAGCGATCCGCAACACAGAGTCGATTAATTTCTGTGCGGTATCGACTCTGTTTAATCTCAGTGTTTGATGTAGCAGGTTCTAAGTATTGCACAGCTTTATGATGATAATATTGACCGTCTCTTCAAGAGACATCTGCACTAAAATACCCCAGCAATAGGGCAAAAGCAAATAAAAAAATGCTATTCACACTAAATGCAGCTTGAACCTGTATATCTTTTGCGTAATGATACTTAACCAGTCAAACAATTGTACTAGAGATTGAGCATTTGTACTACTAAATATGAGATAGATTGAAGTAGAGAGGCAAGGGGCGATCGCCCATCGACTTGATGTGCTCTAACTCTCGACCGTCAAGAGAAGCACAGGGATGTAGGTTTGAAAACTTTAAAAGTCGTTGTCAGTCGTAAAAATGCTGTAGCTGCGACGATGAGCAACGGCACAAAGCAGAAAGTCGGTATTTGAACCTTGAATACCATTGCGGCGGCAAGTGTTGAAGCACTCTGCAGCAAGTTCGTAGTCCTCGAGCACAAGTTCTACATCTAGAAACGCTCGCAGGTAATCCCGCAAGCGAGCAAACTGTTCGGCACTACGCACTCCAGAGAGAATTTCTTGGCGAATTGCACCCACTAAAATAGCGCGATCGTCAGCAATCAAAGCTCGTAGTTGGGCGACAATGGGAGAAGCATTGGGTGAGGCACTTCGACGCAAAGCTAGAGACCAAACAGACGTATCGACAATGACGCTCATGCCTGCTGGCGCTGCTGTTTGTAATCGTAGTCTTGGTCGTAATCAATGGTGCCAAACAGATCCAACACCTTGAGCCGCTGGCGACGCTGAATATATTCACGCAAAGCGGTCTCGACCAGAACCTCAGCGGTTGCCTGGTCATCCAGCGCCAGTGCCTCTTGCAGTAGGGCTTCGTTGATGTTGAGAGATGTCGCCATAAGCAGTCTGAGCCAGCAACTACCAATCCAATCCTACTTCACTTCTCCTAGCTTGCTTCCTCCAGGGCAGATGCCCTAGGTCATGAAGTCCAAGGCATCGCTGCTGGGGCGTTTGGTGAGGGTGGGGCGTTTTGGATCGGGAACAGGTTGTGACATGGATGCACCAGAGGGCTGACCGTTCTCCGGTAGCGGCAACAGTGCTTCTGCCAGGCGAATGCGCTCATATAGCCCGTGCATCAGGCTGTCTGGATCAATGTCTGATACTTGCTGTTGTAGTGCCGGACGCAGGTATTGCTCCCATAAGGGTTCACTTTCCGCCGCCCGTTTCTTATCGGCACCGGGAATCGTAATTTTCAGTGGATAGGGTACAGAGCCTTCAGTGCCTGCCCGATAACCAGGGCTGGAAAGGATGCACTGCCCTTCGGAAAAGCGCAGAATCTGGTCAACGGTGAACAAGGGGACTTTTTGCAACGATTCATTCCAACTGGTCGAGTAACTAGCGTGCTGCCCCATTGATCGACTGGTGGCTTTGTTCCGGATCAGGACTTCTTTTTCGCCATAGCGTTTGGCATATTCCTCCGCCGTTTTGGTGTCGCCGGGGTTGAACAGAATGTGGGTGCTGCACGCAGACGCGATCGCGGCTCCCATCTTTTCACCATAGGTTTCGTAAAGCTGGTTTAGCGACTGAATCCCCAGCATAAAACAGCCGCCATTCGAGCGATATTCGTTAATCCACTGGGGCAACTTGTCCAGTTTGAGCGAGGGCAACTCATCCAGAAAAATGGCGATCGGGTCACGGCGCGGGGTAGAAAGATTCGCCACAATGCACAAATGCAGAGCGGCTGCCAGTAGAGGACTGACGACCGATCGCCGCGCATCATCCAGCTTGAAGATAATCAGTTGTTTACCTTCAATCCGTGATGGGATGGTGGATTGTCCAATAAACACCCGCAGCAGATCTGCCTGAATGAAGGACGAAAAGGTGCCAGCCGCTGTCGTTAGAATCCCTGAAATGGTCTTCTCCGCTTCTTTGGCGCTAAGGAACTGATTAAAGCTGGTGGCAACCCACTCACTGATGCGCTTGGTTTGGATCGCGTAGTCAATCCTGCTGACCAGATTGGGCAGTCGCAGCAGTGCATAGACCATCGCCAGATCGGGATAGTCAGTGCCTTTTGCCAGTTGCATCAAGGCTTTTGCCAGCAGATCTCCCGCCTTCGAGAAAAACTCATCGCTCTTGCCACCGATCGCCGCATTGCGGTTAATGACTGACCCCAGTTCACCTGCCATCACGGCATCCGTCGCATCGCGCAAAAAGTCGAGTGGATTGAGCACGCCACTAAAGGATTCACCGGGTGCGAAGATATGGACCTCGTAGCCATACCGTGCAGCTAACGGTGCATGGAGCTGCATCTGTGATCCTTTCTTGTCATACAGCAGCACGGGAATGCCCTGGACAAAGGCACTCTCGATCGCCCGATCAATGACACTGACCGTTTTACCACTTCCTGGTGAACCAACCACCAAGGCACTCCGCTGGGCATCGGGGAGCCAGACGGTTGGTGAAGCGCCCAACAAGGTTTGCGTCCAGGCACCGAAGCCCTGCCATCGTCCTTTCATCCAGTAGCGCGGCGTGCCACACCAGAGCGCCACTCGATTGTGAGGCGGACGCTTGGTCGCTTTTTTTTCTGCGGTGGTGATGCCCTGTTGGTTCAGGCGCTGCAATTGCCGGATCGCTCGTCGTTGCTGTAATGCCCGATTGGTGGCTGCCAGCTTTTCACTCACCCCCACGGTGCGTCCGGTCGTGATTTTGCCCTTGCCCTTGCCCATCACCTGAGCGAGCAACAGCAGCAGCAACAGCATTCCCACCATGAGCCAACCTTCAGGCTTACTAAACTGCCGCAGTAGTCCGCCCAAATCGATCGATGCCAGCATTCCAGGTTTCCTCGCGAATCAACCCTCCTATTGCAAGCATCGGGAGTGTGCCGATCGTCTATCGTCGGATAGGGGTGAAGGGCTATCGCCTGGATGGGGAGAAGCATTCAAAGGGATCTTTTATGGCAACGCCCCGAACAACAGCGAAAAGCACCACGCGCAAAGCTGCTACAACCGAGACGGCATCAAACACTCGTCAACCCAGAACGCGTGCAGGCAATAGCGCTGGGAATGGAGCAAACAAACGCAAACAAACGTTTGAAATTGATGCTGATTTGCTAGACGAAGCCTACAATCAGGTACGCCGTCCGCAGCTGCCCTACGGCATTGTGGTGAATGACAAACCCGCTGGCATCCTCCTGCCGCTGGATCAGCTCGACAAAGCGGGTTGGCTGGAGACCCCTAATGAAGAAGCATTGAGCAATATCACGTTTGGTGAGAATGAGGTCACAGGGTTATTTATCAGTGAGGCGCGGCTGTTGATCCTGGCGTTTGTGCCGGAGTATATTCGCTACAAATCTGACGTGGAAGAAATGGGTGGCACCGTAGTTGGACCGTATGAGGACTATCGTCCTAACCTCGACAAGAAAACAATGGATGTTTGCGCGGAACACGCGCTGGTCTTCTTGGACGATGACAACCAACCGCTGCACACCACACCGATCGTCGTGCGCTTCAAGAATGTGGCGCTCTGGAGTTTCAAATCTGCCCGTGAGGAGTACTACCGCAAGCTGGAGAAAGCCTTTGCTGAGTTTACAGGGCAGCGGTATTCCGGCAAGAGTGACAAGTGGCGGAGTTTGGGCGTGCTGGAGGTGGAGTTCAAAGCGGTTAAGGAAGGCGAGGGCAAGAACAAATCCTGGTGTTGTAAGACGGAGGTGATCACCAGTCCAGCACCGGACAACTTACCCAGGCTCTTTCTGGGTGCGCCCACAACGAAAGCACTGGTTTGGGGCATTCATGAAGATATTGCAGGCTTTACGGAACCGCAAGCTCTGCCTGCTCTACCAGAGGCAAGTAGCACGAAAGCGGTGACTGCTGTTGTGGAGCCGAAGCGCAACCTGCGTCATGCCGAGCCTCTTGGTGACGACCTGGATGAGGAGGAGGATTTTATCGATACGCAGGCAGAAACTGTGGACGACGAGGATCTGGAACTGGAAGATGACCTTGACGATGACTTCGACCTGGATGATGAGGACGATGAGGAGTAGGGGGTAGCGATCGCGGGGATGGTTGGCTCATCCCCTTGGAGCTGCTATCGCGGGTGAAAGCACTGCCCTTAACTCAACTAGAAGCGTTGACCGAGACGTTGCTCGCTTTCACCCGTTTGAGTAAGTTGCTGACTTGGTTGGAAGTAAGCCAATCGAGTGGGGATGGTGGCACAACCTGTGCAGCGCACGCATCACGCTTCTGACGTTGGCAATTAACTGAATGATAAATTGTGAGGGGCGATCGCGGATCGCTTCATGGTAATCACTTCCTACCACAAAATTGCTTCAGGAGCTTGGTCAAATAAATCGCTCAACTCAGGAATGAGTGCTTGCTGACGCTGCATTTCTCTCCAAACGGTTGGATGTTGCATTCTTTGTAAGGCTTTGACACGGTTATCTAGCTGAGTCTCTTCCACTCCCGAAACCTTGTGAGAGATGTATTCTGATAGCCTTGCTCGATAAGAATTAAAAGCTTCCTCTCTTGCCCTAGCTAAGTAATCTCTTTCGTTAAGTCTAAGAATTTTAATCGTGTATTCTGCACGTTCTTTATTTTTTGCATTTAGCTGAAAGCGGGGCAGAAAATAAAAGGTGCCAGCGAGATCTAGATGAAAGAAATCAAGTGGGTTTTCAATCCGAGGATTAATCAGCACAGGATCTCCTGATTCCGGTGGTACGACTGGAGCGTTGCGTCCACGAGTCACATTGGTAAATCTTGCAGTCATGCTTGAGAAAACAGCAAACTGACTATTTTTGGGACCATTACAGGGTCCACAAGCGTAAAGATAGTTTTCCCAAACAAATACGGATTCAGGATATAGATCCTTGGGTTTTATATGTTCTACTTCATCAGCTACAGAATCCTCGCAGTAAGCGCAGCGTCTTGCGCCAGAGCACATTTCAGTAAGAACCTGACGAACTTGCTTAAAGGTGGTATTTCTTGTAGTGTTATAAGAGCTAAACAGCGATTTTCCTGTCGAGACTTTACCCTTATAAGTTGAAACACCATCAACGATCATCTGCCATCTGTTGAGCCGATTTTGTGTGGTTTCAGGCAAGGTTAAATCTGGAAGCTGAATCATATTCTACATAAATTGCAAACTTCAGTTAACAGCACTAGCTGCTGTTGGCATCATCGCCCTTAAGTTCGTTTGTTCTTCCTGTTCAGTATCCGATAATTGCTCATACAGTTCTTTCTGGTTCAATTCTGCTAACCGCCGTAATAGCTGTTTTGATTCCTCGGAACGAGTTACATTTGCACCAAACGCCTCTGTTCCATAGGCATCTAGTACGTTGCCGTACAGCAATCGATCTAGTTCTTGCCCAGTCACCATTCCCCCTGATTCATTGCTACCCGGTTTGGGCAAACGCCAGACAGTTCCAACAGTTGCCGCTTGGCAGATCAGGGGACTATGGGTGGAAACAATAAACTGAATCTTTGGAAAATGTGTGCGGAACCAAATTCCGATGCGCCGTTGCCAGGTTGGATGGAGATGAGCATCAATTTCATCAATCAACACGACACCCGGCACAATAACTTTGGTTTTATCGCCAGGGTCAAAAATATTTTTTGCTCCGTAAACCTGTGCTAACTGACGAATCAATTCAAAAGTCATACTTAAAATAGACCGATAGCCATCACTTAGATCCTCAACAGGTAATTTGTAGCCATCGCCATCAATAAATTCTACACCTGCTGACGAAACGCTCTCTAATCGCACTTTATGCGGTAAAAATTCAGATTGATTTACAAACTCTTTAACTGAATCGAGTAGATTTCCTTCAGGATTTTTTTCAAGTTTTTTGAATTGCAAATCCTGCAACCATCGTATTGCTTCTGTTAGGGCAACATCTTCACCAAAAATTGATAAGTGCGATGCAAGTCGAGGATTGGAATAAAAGAGCCTATCGTACTCTTTATCTCCGCCAGTAAAACGGCGAAAAGGTCCATAAGAAGCAGAAAACCAACCAGATTTACCACTCCAGATAAATCGTTCAGGGTCAACTCTCTCTATCTTTACGCTCTTTATCTTTACTTCAGTATCTGCCTTTGAGAAGCTTATTTTTACTGGGAGAGTGTTGGATTCAATTGTTCGCCCTTTCCCGGAGAATTTATCTTTTGTCCTGTCAAATAATAAACCAAGCTGAATAGAGCCTGATGTTTTTTTTTGGCTTAACCAGTCATTCCAATTTTGTCGAAGAGCAGCAGCTTCAATTGGACCAATAAGCGCTAAAGAAATACAACGTAAAAAAGTTGATTTGCCAGAGCCATTATCACCAATAATTACATGCCAGCCAGCCGCTTGCGGGGGCGTAATTCTCCAAAATAAATTCTCAATTGAGCGGATATTTCTTATGACTATTAAATGGATATACATCTGAGAAACTCAGTTTTTCACTGATAATGCTAGTCGTTACCATTATTGAGCGCAATCGTAGCATACCCAGCTACTTTAGCCAGATAAGTCTTCCAGATAGCCGTAGCGCTCTCCTCAACTCTAAACCTGATCATCAACCATCCGCTGAACCTGTTCTAACGCTAACCCCGTCATCTGAGCCACCTGAGCCACCGTCATCCCCTGCTGCAACAAATTCAGCGCCACCTGCCGCAGTTGGGCTTCTGCTTGCGTTGCCCGTTCCGCATCTGTCGGTAGCCAGTTCTCCTGGTCGTCATACCAGCGCAACCAGTGGCGCGTCACACCCTCAAACTCCCCCTGCCATAGACCTAACCCCAACCCCAACTCCGGAATCCAAAGGCGCGGTTGAGTTGGGTCAAGTGCCTGTTCTTGATACCGTCCCCCCGTCAATTGGAAGCAACGTACCCGATTCGTATAGCGGCTGAACACGATGTAATAGGGAACGCGCAGGCTTTGCTCATAGACCTCCCACTTGCGCGGTGGCATGTCTCTGGTTGCCTGACCATTTCCCACTACTGGTGCTGCATCCGTTGAACGACTCAATGCAGGAGTAGAAAGCCCTAGACCACTGCCCTCCCCCAATGTCGCGTACTCCCCCAGATCTTCCTTCTCGGTGCCTGGTGACAGCAACTCCACCACTACAAAGGGATCAACTCCCTCCTGCCAGATCACATAGCTCGATCGCAAATCCGTCCCATCATAAAGCCGGGGCACCCCCACCACTAAAAACCAATCCGGACGTTTGTACCACTGAGGCTGGCGCACATCATAGTAAAGGTTGAGATCCGTCCCGGTAAAAATTTGGTCTCGCGCATACCCACTGAGGCGCAGCGTCGCGCTCAGCAACTGGGGTTGCAAATCGTGAAATTCATCCGGCAAACCAGGTTCCTCCGGGTCTTCACTGGGCAGATCATACATTGTTGGCAATGTTTCCCTCGGTGAGAGGGGTGGCTCCATTTGCGGTACAGGGTAAGAACGCTGTTTCATGGTCAGAGTTGGGGGTGCCAGACTTAGCCTTTATTGTGCCTTATGGGTGAGGGAGGCAGGAGAAATACCATCAATCCGTTACTCCAACAGCCTGCTATCCACTACCTGATAGCGGGTTTCCACCAGACACAGCGTAGTTCGCCGTAACCGCGCCGACTCTGCCTGTTGCACCTGTAGGCAGGGCAACGCCGCCTCACCCTGTCGCTGGGCTACTTCAAACAGCGGTTGGTTAGGGGGCAAGTTGGGCTTGAGGTAGGACGACAACACCTGCACGGGCACTTGCTCTTCCCGCTCCCATACCCCAACATACAGGCAACCCAATGTCCCGCAGAGATTGGGCATGTTGAAGTGAAACAGCAGCAGCGTGCCATCCTTACCCTGTATCTGCCACGCCTGCATCGTATCAGCCAATACTTGAGCCTCCTGTCCTGTTGCCGCCGTCTGCTGAGCAATCACCTGTGCAATGAGTGGTTTGGATGCAATGTCGGTTGCCTTACGCCAGGGGACACTTGCTACGGCAGAGCAGCCCATCGTACCCAGCAGCACCGACAGCAGTAAAAAGAGTCCCAAGCCCAGCCGAAACCAGCGGCTGCACTGCCGTAGCCAGAGTGGTGGTGGTGGCAACTCTGGTGTCGTTTGGGGTGAACGTGTGTCCGTCATAGTGAACCTCCTGTATTATTCGTACTTGTGCCAATTGGGATCAAGCTGGTTGAGCAATTGTTCCGCACTAGACCGAGGCACTCCGTTGCTGGTCAGCCCTCTCAGCCCCAGCCAACCACCACCGTGGGTCAGCAGTGTCCAGCGGTGAGACTGCTTTTTCAGGAGCGCCTGTCCACCCGCTTCACCTTCATTCCAGGACACCAGTGCATAACTGCCACTTACCGCCACCTTTCGCACCGAAAAGCGGTTAGATCGACCCAGCTGCTGCACCACCTGCCGCACGATCGCGACTTCTGACGACTGGGCGATCGCGTGAGCAGGCGCATCTAAACGACCCAAGACCAACGTAGTGAAAGTAGTAACGGCAAGTAACCCAATGACAAACCACACCCAAAAACGCTTTAGAAATGGCATCACAACCTCCTTTTACGTTTAACTTTTAACTATTGAATGACACGGTAAAGCTTCTCACTGCCGCCATACTGGTCGTAGTACCCATCGAAGGAGCGACTGGACACCCAGGCAAACTGGGCACGGGAACTGGAGTTGGAGCGCACACGCGTACAACCCTCGTTCAGGCAGATGCCGATGTGCCGCTGGTCTTTAGCAATAATGATGTCCCCTGCTTGCGCCTGTGCCGTTGAGACAGCTTGACCACGCCCGTTTCGGAGTGCTGCTTCTACAGAGGGGACATAGTTGGGATTGTCTCCTAGCGGGGCAACGCCAGCCTTCTGTAAGACCCGGTTCACTGCCCAGGCGCAGGCTTCATTGCCACCGCCTGGACCGGCGGACGTGTCCATGCCAGCAGCTTTATTGGCGGTGATCGCAATCTGCTTGCCAAGCCCTTTAGCGGCACTAGCAGTTGGTGCTTTGTCTGTATTGGCTTTATTGAAAGGGGCACAGACATTGGCACTTGCCTGATAGCGTTGCGCTGCCTGCCATAATCTCGCAAGCTCAACTGCCCCAAAGCATCCGCACTGCCGCTATCGATCGCGCTGTCGGGTCCACCAAAATGCATCTGTGCGACCCGTTCCATAAGGCGCATTCCGGTAAAGGATCTACCAGTTGTGGGATCAAGCTGCTGCTTTGCCCGCTTGGTCAAGTCTGCCAGGGAACTTTGAAAAGCCCGCTCCTGGTCTTCTGGTGGAAAGTACTGCATCAAATCTGCCGCTGTTGGCTGGTAGCCGTCTTGCACACGATCCAGAAATGCCTGTCCGCCTGATTTCGCCGCAATCAGCGTGGCGGCGAAAGGGTTGTAGTTCATGAACTGATAACGTCCCAGTCCGCGCCCGCAGTGACTGCCACCATCGGCACATGTATGCACTCCGACTGCCTGATAATCACCGCTACCCTGACTTTCAATACTGGCAATGGCTCCAGCTAATGACTTGAGATCGAGTCCAGAGCGATCGCCCACTCCTTGACCAGAGAGCAAACAATTTGCAGTGTCAGGCAATGCACCATACTTACTGCCACTTTTGCCACGACTTGCCCCGGTCGGCGTGGAAGGCGCTGTGGCTGACTTAGCACTTGATGCCAGATCACCGACCAAAATGAGGGCATTAACTTTGTAGGTCAGAAAGGGAACCGGACCAATAAAGTAAGGTGTACAACCAAGTGTGCCCTGGCAAAAACGGAAGAAGAGAGCCGTTGTGACCGTATCGGTGGTTTCATCCGGTTCCCATACTGCCACTTTGAAGGTGGGACCAAACGGCAATCTACCCGTTGGTTCTTTGCCCCCATTGACTGCACGCAATGCGCCCTTGCCGCCTTCCACTTCCTGATATTTCCCAGAAAGCCACTGTTTACCTTCCAGTGCCCCGCGTGCCGAACGTCCTGAAGCTTCCAAATCGTCCAGCTCGATGTAAGCACAATCCTTGCGTCCCTTTTGTTTAGTGCAGGGAATCGCAAAGCCTTGAAGATCGGAACCAGAAATCGTGTTCGTGCGGTTGGCTTCGGAGGGACCATAGACCGCATCAACCCGCATCACGATGCCGTTACCCGATGCCAGTGGGTTTGGGTAGCTTGTCAGCGGCACCTGATTAAGTCCAGGTACACCGTTAATTGGAGTCGTTTCCCAGCCCGAAAAGTTGCCCAAGGCAGCATCCGCTAGACCAGGAATGGACGCGATCGCAAATTGCGTCAGATCAACGGTATCCAACTTTAAATCACCCAATTTCGGGAATTGCTGCATCGCCTGATCAAGTGTCAGCCCTATTGCCAACCCTGGATCATCAACAATGCCTGCGGCGCGTGCCCCCACTAAAGCCGCGATCGGTGGGATGTCTTTGATCTGCAATTGCCCTAGAGAAGGGATCGCACCGAGTAGATGCCTCAGACTCTGCTTGGTTGCCAATGGAAAAGCGGACAGTGATGTTTGGGCTAAAGCTTGTCCCAGCACTTGTCCAATCTGGTTGAGGGAAAAGGCTTGAGGCTGTAGTTCCTGAACATCTCCCAGCGCCAGAAATTGATCTGGAGTTTGCCCAGCCAGCCAGCGACGACCGGAAAAACTACCCTGTGTTGGCACAGAACCACTGGAAGCTACAGGTGGAAATTGGCTGAAGCTAATCTGACTCCAGTCAGGCGTTTGGGCAGCGGTCAGCGGTAACGCTTGCGCCCAAGCGGGAGCAGGCAACAACCAGACTCCTAATATGAGCAGAAGGCACGCGATCGCCCATAGCCAACTTACGCAGGAGCGCACAATGCTCTTGCGCCTGGCGGATGAATTCACCATGACTCATGACCTTTAACGTGTGCAAATTTTTTGAGTGATGGGTAGCGCTACCGCCCCAGCCATAGCGCCGTCCTCGAACCTTACAGTTCCAATTCGTTGTCGTTTAAGCTGCCGTACTCTGAGCCTCTGTACTCACTCAGCTGTGGGTTAGGGTGACTCGCTGTTTCGGTA
This sequence comes from Stenomitos rutilans HA7619-LM2, assembly GCA_019358945.1. Taxonomy (GTDB): domain Bacteria; phylum Cyanobacteriota; class Cyanobacteriia; order Leptolyngbyales; family Leptolyngbyaceae; genus Stenomitos; species Stenomitos rutilans. The sequence continues at coordinate 15,540 of JAHHIE010000099.1, forward strand.
TAAGGTGTGTCACCAAAATTGACGGCATAGATGTTTTCCTGATAGCCGTCCTGAAACTGATCTGGTTGCCAGGGTGTGTTGCCCGCACCCCAGGCAGCATCAATCGTGGCAGCAGGTACGGCATCAGCCGGTTGAGCGTAGCCTGTGGATTCAAACCCAGTCTCTAATGCATCGGGATTCATCGGATTCACCTCGGTTGCTGTAACAGCTCCACCGTAGAGATCGGCACAGAGCCGGATCACCTTCCTTCAGCAGCGTGAGTAACGATGGTAGCTTCTGCATTTCGGTTGATGAAGTGGCATCCAAACCGCTCTGACACTGGCAGAAAAGGCATTGGAAGAATTACAGGTTCGGGATTGTGTGCGACCGTGTTCACCCAATCACCCACCATGAATCAAATTGACCTTTTTCCAGCACTCGTTGAGACACAGCCAGATGATTCTCCATCGTGGACGCAAGCATTAACCATGATGCGAGTGATGGCGCAGATGGAACCGGCACCGACAACTTTACTGGAGGCTCTATTACATCTTCTACCACTGAAAACTGACCATCTCAGGTACTTTCAGGGACCCATCATTGTGGGTGCGAGTAGTTGGTCCGATCTGCTTCCTGCTTGGCTCTTACAGGCTGTGAGGCAGGAACGGTTTCTGTTGATTTTGGATGAGTTTGAACAAGGCATCGTGACAGAAGCCATCACTCCTGCGGAAATTGTCTGTGCCTTACAACCTCTAACCCTGGAAGCACCCTTACGGCATGAGTATGCAGAGCTTTGCCTTTGGGCGTTTGATCAGGTGCTGCAACGCCACAACCGTTTGCCAGCGGGACATGACTCTTTCTTTTCAATCATAGGAGGACAATCTGTCCAGCCAATGCATCACATTTTGCAAGCGATCAGCATCACTATTCGCCGCAAGGTTGTACGACATGCCCCTAAGGTGGAACGAGCCTTGGCGCAGACTTTCCACGGGAAAGTCACATCGCCTGAAGTAGCCATAAAGTCTACGGCTCAGGACATAACCCAGCCTGAACAAGTGGTGCAGGTGGATCTATTCCAAGGCGCATCATCTACAAAACTATGAAAGGCAATGATTTTTACACGCATGAAGAGACGCTGCGAGACACGGCTGTAAAACATACGACCAAGCCGAATGCTGAACGTTTGGAACAGCGGTTGGTGTATCAGTTGATTCAGGATATTGAGACATTGGAGCAGGCGATCGCCCCTTTCCTCACAGCAGAGCGCCTTGCCTTTGACTGTGAGACGACTGGCATTGATCCACATACTGATCGCATCCGTTTATTGCAAATTGCGGTTCCTGTTCAGCCTGTATTAGTGCTTGACTTGTTTGCGATCTCAGTTGATGAATGCAGCTTGCTTCAAAAGCTATTGGCATGCCCTATGCTCAAAATTGCCCATAATCTTAAATTCGACTGGCAGTTTCTCACTCAGGCAGGCTTTCAACTTGCGGGTCCATTTTTTGACACGCAGCTTGCCTATCAAGTGCTGAAAGCGGGACGCAAAGGGAAGGCATCGCTGGGAGTTGTTGCTAAAAAACTGTTAGGCATCAACCTGGATAAAGCGCAGCAGCAGAGTGACTTTTCAAAACCCCAGTTAACGGCTACACAACTGACCTATGCTGCGATGGATGCTCAGGTGCTGCTAGCTTTACATGAGGCGCTGACGGTTCGGTTGAAGCACCAGAAGTTATTTGCGATCGCCCGCTTAGAATCTGCCTGTGTCCCCGCCACAGCTCAGATGGAACTCAATGGGATGCGGTTGCATCGCGATCGCTGGCAAACAGCCGTCACACAGTTGCATCAGCAATTGCATACGGCTTTGCAGACCTTTCGGCATTGTTTGGGTGAAGCGGTGCTGGAACAGACTTCCTTTTTGCCAGGACTGCAAGCAATCGGGGGCAGTGGCACCAATCCCAATTCACCAGAGCAGGTGAAGCAAGTGCTTGGGCAACAGGGCATTGCGGTGAAGTCCACCAGCCAAAGTGCCCTGATTGCCCAGGTGGATCAACATCCAGCGATTCCGGCGCTCCTGGAATACCGACGGCTTGCCAAAGTGTTGTCGAACTTTGATGCCAGTTTGATCAAACACATGCATCCAGTGACCGATCGCCTTCATCCCAACTATTTTCAACTGGGTGCGCGATCCGGGCGCTTTACCTGCCGTCGTCCCGCCATTCAAACAATTCCACATCTTGCCCTGACTCGCCGCTGCTTTGTCGCGGCACCGGGATACAAAATCGTCAAAGGGGATTACTCCCAAATTGAGCTGCGCATCGTTGCCAAAATCAGTGGCGATCACCGCATGCTTGAGGCATACCAAAAGGGTGAAGATATTCACCGTCTCACGGCTGCCATCGTGACGAGGAAAGCGCTTGCAGACATTACAGAAGCAGAGCGGCGCATTGCGAAGAAACTTAACTTTGGACTGATCTATGGCATGAGTGCCGTGCGACTGCAATTAGAAACCCAGCTTGAGTATGGCATTGTGATGAGTCTTCAGGATGCCCGTACCTTTGTGCAACGCTTTTTTGAGGTGTATGAAGGTGTGCGTCATTGGCATGAACGGGTCAAGCGTAATCTGTATGGAAACAAGACGCGACGCACTCAAACCCTTGCGGGACGCTTGCGTCTGTGGTCTGAGGCTGAGCAACCGCGTCTGACGGAATTACTCAATTATCCGGTGCAGGGGACGAATGCGGACATCATCAAACTAGCGCTGGTCAAGCTGCATCCCCAGTTGGGCAATGCCCGACTGATTGCGGTAGTGCATGATGAGATTGTCCTGGAGTGCCCAGAAGCGGCAGTTGAGGCGGTGAGCCAACGCTTGCACCGCTGTATGGTGCAACCTGCACAGAAACTGCTTGCTCCGATTCCTGTGGTAGTGGATGTGCAGGTGCTTGAAAGTTGGGCTGAGTAAGGAGCGAAGCCTTTAGAATTAACCATGAAGCTTTTAGGATCAACCAGAACGAATTCGGTTGTCTTCATTCAGACTTAGAAAGCCGATCAAGTATCCTTGATGCAAGCATGATGAAGCAGAAGAATCGTTTAGCTGAGGCTATGCCAGAGAAGATGCAAGAGATTATCCAGCGAGTCGTTGCTGGTGAAGGGGATGAGGCAGATTTGCAGGCGATCGCAGCTGCACTTCGGGCAGGAGATGTCGTATTAGCCACAGGAGACCGTTCGATCGCCATCGGCAGCAATGTCTCAAATTCTGTCATGGTGACTGGAGACAACAATCAGGTGATTCTGCTGACCGAGGAAGCCGCGATTGCCCTTGAGCGCATTTTGCAGCAGTGGCAACCGAAGCAGAGCCAATATGTGCAGCCGAAAGGATGCCGCAATCGCCAAGAGTGCGATCGCTATCTGGAAGTCGTGCTGCAACGATTGGAGCGTTTGGGGAGTCCAGAAATCCTTAGAGATGAAGTCTACAAGGGGAGACGCTTCAACTACATTGCCAGAATGGTTGACTTTGAGCCAGGATTAGGGGTGCGCGGAGAGGCATTCTTTTTGTTTTCTGAGTTTGCTTTTATCAATATGAAGGGGTTGAAAGCGTTCTCCAATGAGTCCTCACAGTGGGCAAGGGCACGAGTCAACCCAGCGGCAGCGGGTCAGGCGCTTTATAACTTTCGGATGCCGACTCATTTGTGTTTTGCGATCACCCTGGTCGATCACGTCGAGGAAACAGTGGCTGTTGAAATCCAGACAACCAACCCCTTTGGGCACCGAGTAGACTTGCTGTGGTACGAGATTCCTGTAGTGTACGAACTGAGTCAACAGAGACTGCTCTACTACAATAAGGCATCGAGTTTTTGGGAAAACTTTAGAGGCGAAGTCGTCTGGCAACCATTACGAACTGTGATTCAACAGGTTTTAGGACCTTAGTAAAAAATCGGGTAGTCCTAAAGGTGTAAGGATAGCTAACCTCTAGCTTGAGCAGGGTAAAGCGCTGGCGGCTGGAATGTTAAACCTAGTACGTTGCCCTCTAAAGTAGCCATGCCCTTGACACTCCCTTGCTGTC
>JAHHIE010000039.1 GCA_019358945.1 Stenomitos rutilans HA7619-LM2
CGAATCAACTGCATCAAGTTTTTCATTTCCTTGTATGAAACCACCCTGCCCAACCCCAAAATCTGGGGGAACCAAAGCTATTAACGCCCCCAGCATTGGGGATTTGGGGGCAAGTGCGTAAGTCCTAATCCATTGATTTCAATGAGACGATCGCACCCATCACCCAGCGTAGGTGGAGCGCCCATCAAGTGTCGATGCATCTGGAGGATGATCGCCTCAGGCACCTGTCGATCGCGCTGACGATTTCGTTCCAGGCAGACTGACAACGGCGTGTTGATCCATACAGCAATGATGGTCGTAAAGCCACAAGCACGGGCAAGGGCGATCGCACGACAGCGATCGCGACGAACCGCATTGGTGGCATCGTAAATCGCTTCTGATGCTTGCCCAACCGCAATGTGTTGGGTTGTTTGTTGAAACTGCCCCTACTTCGTGCCAAACCTTGAGCCAGTGTCCCTGGAGCGCTTCATCGCCAAACAGGCGAAATCGAATTGCATCCGTCGCAATCAACCGTCGTTGAGGGCAATGCCGCAGTAGAGCGGTAGCAAACGATGATTTGCCGCTGCCAGGAAGCCCAACGAGCAGGATGAACCGAACCGCCAATGGTTCGCTCATAGGGCATGATAAGGAATCAGGACTGTAAGACAAAAGCGCTGACCGTATGACAGATTACGCTTCAATCTAGACGCTTCTTTTGCATGCAGCAAGCTCACTCAGCATGTCAGTGCCGCTGGTTTAAATGACGCTGGCTTAGATAACCGTGCCGTCTGCAATGACCGCATTTTTTAGAACAACCACAATACCGCTGCGAATATAGAAGCCCTGGTTTTCACGCTCTGCTTCTTCCACGCGATCTTTATTGATAATTTGCACATTGCAGCCAATGCGCGCGTTTTTATCAATAATGGCGCGACGAACCACGGTATCGGCTCCAATGCCGAGTGAAATCTGGTTTGTCTGACAATCGGTTTGGCGTTCGGCAAACGGTTGATAATAGTCGGCTCCCATAATGAGGGCATCTTCGATCGTGCAGCCTGATTCCACCCGCGATCGTACCCCTAATACGGAATGGGTAATCGAGCAGTTTTTGAGAATGCAACCTTCACTGATGATTGATTCCCGCACGTTGCATTCCAGTAGCTTGCTGGGTGGCAAATAGCGCTGACGCGTGTAAATGGGCGCATCTTCGTCATAGAAGCTGAAAGGCGGATAGGGTTGCTGGGTTAAGGCTAAGTTGGCATCGTAAAAAGCCTCGATCGTCCCAATGTCTTCCCAGTAATCGTTAAACAGGTACGCCTGAAGGTTGTAGTCTTTCGCAGAACCTGGAATAATCTCTTTGCCAAAATCGGTTTGATCAGGAAAGTCTCGCAAAAGCTTGACTAGAGCTTCGCGCTTAAAAACATAAATCCCCATTGAGGCGATGTAAGGACTCTTTTTCGCTTCTTCTGAGGACAGTCCCAAAATTGTGGTGTCCACAGCCATAGCTGATAGAGCATCCCCTTTAGGCTTCTCGCTGAAATCGACAATGCGGCCTTCCTGATCGATCTTCATCAGGCCAAAATCAGAGGCACGACGATGATCCATCGGTACGACTGAGATGGTGACATCCGCTCCTGTCTCGCGGTGGCGACGCACAAAATCGCCATAATCCATCCGATAAAGATGATCACCCGACAAAATCAAATATTCGTCAGCGTTCCACTCTTGAAAGAGCCAGAGATACTGTCGTACAGCATCAGCCGTTCCCTGAAACCAGTTGGGATTCTCAGGCGTTTGTTGGGCTGCTAACACCTCGACAAAACCCTCGGTGAAGCCCGTCGTAAAATTGTAAGCCCGCGAAATATGGCGGTTTAGCGAAGCGGAGTTGTACTGAGTCAGTACATAAATTTTGAAGATGTCCGAATTGATACAGTTACTAACCGGGATATCGATGAGGCGATATTTACCCGCGATCGGCACAGCAGGCTTGGCACGCAGCTTTGTCAGCGGATAGAGGCGAGTACCAGCACCGCCGCCTAAGATAATGGCTAAAACTTTTTTCACAATAAACCTCTTGCTCCCACTCTGCTCCCACGTCTAGTGTGAGCCTGTATGGTTAAGTTTGCAAGGGCTGAAAGAAAGAGCCTTAGAAAAAGAGGATATCTGTTGAAGGGATGAGGATTCGCGGCGATCGCGCCCATGTGTTCTGGCTTACATCTAAGAGGAGGCAGAAGGCAGGAGGGAGGTTGTTAGTTGGTTGTTAGCAAGAGGCAGGACAGGGGAAGCAGAGGGAGCAGGGGAAGCAAATGAGTCAAAACTCAAAACTCTTAACTCAAAACTCTTAACTCAAAACTTTCCCCCACTTCCCACTTCCAGACTAGATTCTCTCAAACGATGCGTGAGTCTCATGCCGAATGGGAACACTGAGGCAAAGCCCGCAACACATCAGATCACTTTACTTAGACAACGTTAGCACTCTGAGGGATAGGCTCGTGCAGGCGACGAAACAGCAGCAAATCTTGGGTTACTTCATTGAGGAAGCGAAGGAGCACCTCGATACGATCGAGCAAGGCTTGTTAGATTTACAAGCCACGATGGCAGATACTGAACGGCTGAATGAGATGTTTCGTGCGGCTCACTCAGTCAAAGGCGGAGCTGCAATGTTGGGCTTTAGCAGCATTCATAAGGTCGGGCATTATCTAGAAGATTGTTTCAAACTGCTGACCGATCACCCCGTCAAGATCGATCAGCATCTAGAAAACTTGTTTTTGCAAGGGTTTGACCTGCTCAAAGAGCTGGTGGAAGAACTGCAATCTCCCTACGGCCTGCGCGAAGAAGATGCAGCTCAAACCGTTCAGGCAGCCGAGCCAACGTTTGCAGAACTCCAAAACTATCTCAACCGCCTACTACAAGGTAATCAGGTGGAGAGCCAGCCTACGATCGCCCTGGTACAGCCGCTTCCCGCCAACCCAGAATTGCCAAATCGGCTCAACGGTGCCCTCAAGATGATGCTGCAACTCTTCAAGCAAGGAGATACGCCAGCCAGCCGTCAGCAACTCGCTACCTTATGCAGCCGGATGGTGCCGTTGCATGGTGCCTCAGAGTGGCGCACGTTGCTACAAGCGGTACATACAACCATTGCCAATCCTCGCAACACCTATGCAGCAATAGCTCCACTCATCATCAAAGAGCTGAAGCTAGCGGGCGACCTGTTAATTGCTGGCAGACCCAGCGAGATTGTGCCCAGCCCATCGCTTCGACAGTTGATGCCTGCTGCCAAACCCGTTGTAGTGCCTCCGCCGATCGCGCCTTCCTCCGCTCCAGAGGTAACGCATCACGCAGGACGAGAGGCGATCGCACCAAAAGCCAATCAAATTATCATTCCTGCCGAACCAAGAGCGGCAGCACGAGCGCTGTTAGAAGCGTTCAATAAAGCTCAACTGATTGAATTAGCAGAATTTTTGATGAAAGCGATTCAGTAAGAGTCGCCAGCTATCAGCCATCAGCGGTCAACAGTTGGTAAGGCGCTGACTTACGACTGCCTCCATTGCATGCATCACAGCTGATACCTTGTACGCTCCTGTTCACAGAGCTTTGGCTTACCCAATCAGTAACGGTTTCAAAAGCTGATAGCTGACCGCTGGCTGCTGGCTGCTAAAATCGCAGCAGTTAACGAGAAGACACCAACGCGCAGCTTGCATTTAGAGTCGTAGCAGGAGGTACTAGCGCTACCACATGGGGCACAGGTCGTGGCGTATAGCCCACCAGCGAATTTCCCTTATAGGCAAGTGACGTGCTGGCACCAGAGTCAAGCATGACTGCATTTCTAAAGCCTGCTTTGGCAAGGGCAGCACCCAAATCGACAGAGCCGATCGGCTCTTTAGAAACCCCAATTTGAGGTTGACCAGCCCGGTTAATGCCCCAAAACGCGCGATGGCGTAGTTCGTTGACGCTATACAGGCGACCGAAACGCTCAATAGGCTGAGGCTGTTCATTCTCGACCAGCCAACCAGCCGCTACAAACGCATCCGTAACATCGGGCATTTCTGCCTGAATGCCTTCCAGGGTGTTGTGTTTGATGTAGTCAAACGGCACAAACTTAACGGCGTTAGGGCCAATCAATACCAGTGGACGGTTGATGAGGAAGGGGATCTCGCCTCGCTTACCGGGAATAAAAGTACCCTCAGACTGGCTCAGGACTGGCCCTAACATCTCATTAGAATCCAAAAACTCTAGTGAGAAAAACCCTCCGTCTACAGCCGCGATCGCCTCCGTTCCTTCTAAAATTTTGGGTACCTGGTCACGGGTTTTGGCGTGAATGGTGATTGGTTTACCACCGGAAATGAAAATGAACGGTGTTTGGTCAATCGTCGCTTCCGTTTGGACAACCGGAGACGTAAAGTCAAAGGACTGACTAAAGGACGGCAGCTTAGGGCCACCCCAGGCAAGATCGACCATCTCAGCTAGACGCGATTGCCCAATGCGCCCGATCGTAAACAAATTGTCTGATTGCCCTGCTAGCCGCTCATCGTTGTCATCCATCGTAAGCGCGGCGGCATACCCTGCTTGCTTCACGGCCTCGACAGCTTGAGCATCAAACTTTCCTTCTGGGTAAGTAAAGTAGCGCACAGGCACGCCCAGTTCTGTCTCTAGAGTGCGCTTTGACTCCTGGGTTTCGACCTCAAGTTCCGTCTGGGTCAACCCAGCCATCACTTTGTGGTTCACACTGTGAGACGAGATCGTAATCAACGGGTCTTTTGCCATTTCCCGCAGTTGTTCCCAGGTCAGGCTCGATCGTCCGATATGTTTGCCCACCTTGGCTGTGTAAATGGCAAAAAGCGCAGGATAGTTATATTTTTTCAGCAACGGGTAAACATAGGTGAAATGCCCACTATAGCCGTCGTCAAACGTTAACAGAATCGGCTTTTCAGGTAGGGGAAGCCCCGTCCGCAAATGGGTCACTAATTGATCCATGCTGATGGGTGTCAAGCCTTTCTGCTTAATCAGTTGAAGGCGCTGCTCAAACTCTTCTGGGGTGACATCAAAAAAGACTTGCTTTTCCGGCAGAATATCGTGGTACATGATCACAGGCACCCTGGCTAATCGGGCACGCTGATTAATCTCAGGGAACGGAGCCGCATTTAAATACGCCAGCATTTGGGGTGCCACGCTTTCAAGCAGCGTTCCCATACCGATCGCAGGTTGCTCGATCAGCGTTGCCGTTTGGGTGACATTACTCACTAACTGAGTTAAGCCACCTGCTTGGGCAGACCGCAGCGGTTGGCAGCTAGTAGTTGGTACGGCTCCAGGCTGTACCTCTGTTGGAGCATCAGTCCCAGACTCATACGCCCATGCTGGATTGAAGCACCCGATGGAAAGCGGCAGCAGTGCTGCTAAACCGCTGATTGCCAGAGTTCTGCCGCGATCGCAGCGTTGAGCGCTTGCGACTGCTCTGACCAAAGCCCGCATCACCAATTTCTGCTTGTTTTGCACGACCCCACCTAACCCACATCTTGAAACGAATAGACAGCCAGCAGTATTCTTCGTCACGATCGTTTGTTTAGACCTTCGCTCAGCGGTCCACCGGGCTGGCAGACGTAACACTGCGTTAACAAACCGAAATGCCCTTGCTAGATCTACCCTATTTCGGAGCGTTTGTCAGGTTTTTCAGCATACTTCTTACAGACACGCAACAGCCCTGCGTTTGAGTGTAGTTGGGTATGGCAAAGGACAAATGGCAGGGCATACCTTCAGCACAAAATAAAAGCCTCCCTCGCGGAAGGCGTAAGTTATGGTGATTTGACTCTAGGACATCCCTATACTGGGCGATCGCGAAGTCTCAAAACTGTATAAATGATCGCCTGGTGTTGTTGTTTTAAGCGAACTGTAGAGTCATTGAGGTCAATTGTGCGGCTTCTCTAACATTTAAGGGCGTAAAGGTAGCCAGATCTAAAGGCTAGGTGTCATCAATGACTCATACACATGTCTTGCAGCAAGGATTCCAGCCCCTAGGCTCGTTTGTTAGAACGGGCGCGATGATGCCGATATCTCAAGGCTCCTGAGCTTCATTAATGACGCGCTTTAGACCACGCTTGTTTATAAAAATTTTCAATCAATTGACTGTAGTGGGTTAGATCTTTTGGGCTCAGGGAACATTAAACCAGAAGCAGCAATAACCGTTTGGGTTGAAGCCGATCTTCTCCTGGTGGAGGGTGGAGTTAAGACCCCAGGAGACCGTGTGCAGTATGGCTTATTACTTCTGGCTGCTCACATTCATCCCACTTAGATTTCGCCGAGAAAAGACTATGGTGATTGCAACGCCCCAAGAAAACCCGATCAAAATGAGAAACCCAAAGAAACACAATCATTATGGGTTTCGAGACTTCTTCCAATTTGACCCAAATAGCGGTTCGATCATCGATTGGAACGGTAGTCGAAATGTGCTGACCACCGAAGATTTTATCATTGGTTTGGTTGAGGGGTTAGAAGAAGAAGTGGGTGATGCTTCAGCCGCCACAATGTACACGATCGGCTGTGAATGGGGGCAAAAAGATGCCTTCTTCTTTGAAAAGTGGTTTGAAAAAGAATTCGATCGCAACCTCCGTCAAACGAATCTGCTGTTCTTGCTCGAAACCTGGTGGTGGCCCTTTACCTCTCAAGGCTGGGGGCGCTGGGAGGTCGATATGGGCGATCGCAAGCAAGGCTTTATGTTTATCAATGTGTTTGACTCCGCTGTGGCTCGCAGCTTGGGCGATGTGGGTAAACCTGTCTGCTTCCTGTATGCCGGACTCTTTGCCGGATTCTTTACCGAAATGGTGAAAAAGCAACTGAGTTGCATCGAAATCCAGTGCTACTCAATGGGCGAAACCTACTGCAAATTTCTGCTCGGTGGTCAAGACCGGATTGATGCAGCCTCGTTCTGGCTCAATGAAGGGGCAACGGCTAGAGATATTGAGAAGCGCTTACGCACAGGAGATTTACTGCGATGAGCGCTCTTACTCTCCCTCACACCAATGGGGCTAAGGCGGCTTCTGTGATTGAACCGTGGCAGCGGGAGTCCGTGAAAACATTCTTCACAGGCATCAATTGGGAAGATCATGCACCCGCGATTCAAGAGATTAAACAGAGTCTCGCTGAAGGGGGCAACGCGCCTCTCAGTCTGAAAACGAGCGTGTGTCAGTTCTTTGCGGCAGTCAACTGGGAAGGGACTGCGATCGCGGCTCCTATTCCGATTCAGACTGCTCCAACGTCTACGACCAATAACCTGACTTTAGATGACTTTTCTGGGCTTTTCTAAAGGCTAACTGCTTAAGGATAAAGGCTGAATTGATTTCATCTTCATCCTTTATCTTTCATCCTTCATTCCTACAAAGCGTATGCACCCACAAATTGAAACGATTTTTGATGAAGCTGAGCTGCGGTATCTTAAATCGGAAGAACTAAGCGTTGTTAACCAGTACGTCAATTCGTTGCCTGAGCGATTGGAGACATACCGAGCGTTACGCGATCATGAGTTGGAGATCATGCAACAGGTCGCTGATCAGTTAGAGGCTGCTCTGCCTCAGGAAACTGTTGAAAACCTGGAGCGCAGTCTTAAAAATGCACTCCTTCTACTGCGTTATTCTGCAATGGGTATGTTGCTGAATGATGAAGCCTTTGTGCAAGAACGGCTGGTAGATTGGCTGACAAAAACGATTAGCCTGCACAATACACGGGCAATTGACATGGCGCTTTTTCGCCTGTTGAATCAGAAATTGATGCAAACACTTGCACCGAAGCAGATTAATTTGGTTGGTCCATATATTGCCAAAGTGCAAACGGCTATTTTGCAAACCCCTGCTCTCGCTACGGCTGCTTCATAGAATGCAGTCAGTTATTCGTCCGCTTACCTCGCTAGCGAATTAGCACTAACAGCTTGGTCTCTTCAACCTTTCAGAGTTTGCCTGGATCTATATCAGCCTTCTCTATATCAATCAATTTCTGGTATTGCTCTATGATTTCTGTTGCTGATCTACTCACAAATAATCGCGTTCCTGGCAACTATTTTGCGATCGATGCCTATGTAAAGGGCGATTTGGAAATGGGCTTATTAGAGAATCGTCGCGGCGATCGACTTCTGGCACTTCCCGAAACCTTAATTCAAGCGATCTATTCAGGACTACAAAAAGAAACAGGGCAAGCTTCGCGCTTGGTGCTGTTTAACTGTGGCCGCTGGTGGGGCAAAAACTTTTATACCCGCTTCCGGGAAGAACTGACGGATTATTACGGTACTGCGCTTGCAGATATGTCGATGCTGGAGTTCATCAATAGTTTGCAGTCTTGCTGGGCTGCGTATGGGTGGGGCAAGATCGAGTTGGATCATGCACACCAACAGCGGGGCTTTTTACTCATCAAAACCTACGGTTCTCCCTTTGCTAGTCAGGCTCCTAAAGGTGATGTACCCGTTTGCTTTTTAGAAGCGGGTGTTCTAAGCGCATTCTTCAGCCAATTAACGGGACGCGAACTACACTGCATTCAAACCACCTGTGAATCGTTAAATGCGGATTGCAATCGCTTTCTCTTAGGGTTAAATAGTCGCTTACAGCCTGCTGAGATCATGGTAGAGGATCATTTAGACCATGATTCAATCATGCAAAAAATTTGTGCATAAATGTAAGCCTGTCTGTGTCTTATCAGCACTTTGCAGAAAAATCGTTCACCGTTTCCTTTAATCAAGAGGAAATTTAGTATGGTACCAACTCGCAGCTAAAATCGACTAACTCTACTGTTCTGTGGCCTTTCTTAACGCGATCGAACAGTAATGTCTAACTAGTCACAACCACATGAATTACTAGAAACTGATTACTCGTTCCACAATGTGTCACATCTTGTAAAAGAGCTAAAACGCTCTAAATATCGGCTGTTAGGGTTAGTTGGACAGGGGCAATTTGGGCGCGTCTACTGTGCTAGCCATCGCAAAACAGGTCGTTTAGTAGCGCTCAAAGAACTTGATAAACAACGATTTCCAACGCATAAATTTCTGCGCGAACTGCGATTTTTACTCAGTTTGCAGCACCCTAACATCGTGACGTGTCACGCTCTAGAACATACTCCAACTGGACGCTATCTCGTGATGGATTACTGCGAGGGCGGTACGTTACGCGGGCTGATGGAAGAAGATGTTCGCTTACATCCGGCACAGTGCTTAAAGCTAGTAGTTGATGTGTTATCGGGGTTAGATCATGCCCATAGTCGCGGTATTGTCCATTGTGATATCAAGCCCGAAAACATTCTGCTGACGCTACAGGCAGATGGATGGACGGCTCGCGTATCTGATTTTGGGATCGCCCGTTTGCACCAAGAAAGCGCTGACGGCGATGGCGGTAATACAGGGTCGCCTGCTTATATGGCTCCAGAGCGGTTTTACGGCCAGTACGCTGCGACCTCTGATTTGTATGCAGTCGGCATTTTGCTGTTTGAATTGCTGGTGGGATATCGACCTTTCTCTGGTACGCCGATCGCCATGATGTCGGCACATCTTAATAACCCAGTGAAGATCCCCAGCACAGTACCAACGGCGCTGCATTCGGTGCTTTTGACCGCGTTGCAAAAGCTGCCAGCGCGGCGCTTTCAGTCTGCGGCGCAAATGGTTACCGCTGTTCAGGCGGCCATCGCAGAAGCCATGCCTGAATTTGAACAGGCTTGGTCAAAGGCCAGATTCCTACGATCGCCCATCGTTTCACCAATAGGAGTATGCACATACATTCAGCAGGAAGCACTACAGGCCGAAGTGCAACAGTTGGTGCCCCGCTCTGCCCAGGTACCCCAAGTTTCTCAGCCTCCGTTACCGCCAATGAAGGTTCAAATGGAGGCGATCGCGGCGGTCGTTTCAACTTCTACACCTGCCTCAGCAGAGCGAGATGAGCGAGTGTATCAGCTTTGCAATCACTATATCGGTTGTCGGAGTTATCCAGAAGGGTTGCTGACATCAGAAGGAACGCCAGTAGAGCAGGGGAAACGATCGCGGCTAGCCTCTGTTCGGTTACCCAAAGTGGTGAAAAGCTTGCTGGTAAGACCTCAAGGCTGCTTTGCGTTGACTCAGCGATCGATCTATCGCCTCTCACTTGATCTCTTTCAACAGGGGCAGACTCAGCAAGGTCAACCACCGAATGGTCACAATCTTGCTTCGTTTAAGCCTGCGGTGCCAGAGTTGGTGGCTGAATTCAGTCGAGACTTTCTCGCCACCATTGAGGCAAAAGGACGATGGATGGTGGTCGCGGTATTAGAACCAGATAACGTCACCAGCGCTCTAAGCTTCTGGAAGCTATCGCGGATGCAGTCGATCAAATCAGGTGGTCGTCATGGGAATGCAGCTCAAGCGCCTCGATCGACCGCACAGGTGTTTCACCTGGCGATGCCAGACTCACGGTATGTGGTTGCCTTCTCGCACCTTGTGGATCAGAGCACCAATTCTTACATTACCGGGGTGCTGCTGGAAATTTTTACGCGTCGAGGCGATCGCGTGAATGGCTTCAGCTTACCGATCCCCTTGCGTCAGGTACTGAGCAGCAAGGTGCCGTACAACCTGCTGGCACTGGAGCCAGGGCAAACCCATTCGGTGTTGCTGATCGATCTCAAGCCGCTCAAAATCGTCCGCATTGGGCTAGAGATCGTGCCGATTCTTCTGGCAGCGGCTTCGTGGGGGTACATTCTAGTGGCAGCAGATGGACACATGATTGTCTTAGACCGCTATGGGGTAGTGTTGGGGCACATTGCTGGACCGGCTCACCCAACAGCGATCGCGGTGCTTGAGCCGTATGGCTTACTCGTCGCGACCTGGAACGATGGTCGGGGAGATCTGTATACGATCGATTTGCAGCAACCCGATTCAGGTCTGGTGTTTTGAGTCAGGATAGTGGGATTGGGTTTTGAATCAAGCAAGGATACGAGGGGAACGATGAGGAACAGCGGAGAAAGCATTAGATAATGAAGGAGTCGGTGTATTTATTGCTCGACGCTTTATCCTCGTACTCTTTACTTCCTTCGACGGTTGTCTCCTACTTATGGTTTTCGACTGGTTAACACCTAGTCATTTGATTGTGCTGGGTTTGCTGCTGAGTTTTGCGATCGCTCATAGTGGTTTAGCGGCGCTGCGTCCCTGGGGCGAACAGCGAATTGGCCCGCGACTGTACCGAGTTGTCTTTGCACTGGTGAGTTTGGGTCTGGCGATCGTCCTTATTATTTACTTCTTTAATCACCGTTACGATGGGCTACAACTTTGGCAAGTCCAGGGACTACCAGGAATGCAGACGATCGTTTGGGTTTTGTCTGCGCTTTCGTTTCTCTTTCTCTACCCGGCGACTTTTAATCTTTTAGAAATTGCGGCGATCCAAAAACCAGCGGTACATCTTTACGAAACTGGCATCATTCGTATTACACGACACCCACAAATGGTGGGGCAAATCATCTGGTGTCTTGCTCATACGCTATGGCTAGGAACATCGTTTATGGTCGTTACGTCGATTGGCTTGATTGCCCATCACTTGTTTGGTGTTTGGCATGGCGATCGTCGCTTGGTTGCTCGCTATGGTGAGGCGTTTGAAGCGGTCAAAGCACGGACATCTGTGGTGCCGTTTGCGGCGATTCTACAGGGTCGCCAATCTCTTAATGTGCAAGAATTTGTGCGTCCTGCATACTTAGGTGTGGTTGGGTTCGTTTTACTTTTCTGGTGGGCACATCCCCTTTTGATCCGTGCAACAAGTAGCGTTCACTGGTAGGATGATCCCAAGGCAAATATTAAGCATTTAAATAACAAGGAACTATAGACTTGCAATGGGTGAGCAAACCTTTGTAGAAGAAGTTTTGGAATCTCCTATCCCTGTTGTCGTTCATTTTGGTGCACCGTGGTGTGGGCCATGCAAGATGATCGAGCCTCTTCTGACGCGCTTTCAGGAGGAATGGGGCAAGCGGTTTAAGCTGTTTGGCATCAACGCTGACGAAAACCTTAAACTATCAAGCCGCTATCGCATTACTACCCTGCCAACCATTCTGCTCTTTGAGGGCGGCAATGTAGTGCATCGACTAGAAGGATTACATCGACGTGACGATTTGTGGGCAGAGTTGCAAAAAGTGCTCGTTCAGCCATTACAAGCAAATGTACAGCCTGAAGTGATCCCGTCTGATCGCGGCTAGCCTGATGCGACGCGATCGTCTTAACTGAGGTCTTGAACCTCTCGCCATAGTCCGCCCGCACTTTAGTGCGATGCATTACGCAGAAGTGGGTAGCAGTGTAGCGGAATAGGGCTTTTAGCGTCTGGTTAAGCAAGGTTGTCAAATTGAAGCCTTGCTATGATCCACTGCGACTCGGTTAGAGAAGGCTCTAGCGACTTATGTAAGGGTTCGCAAGTTTGAGCCGAAGCATCGGTCGCAGAAGCCGCCAAATTTTGCCCAAGCGATGCGGTGGCTTGCCATGCTAGGTGGCTGCAGGGGCAGCGCTCACACAAACACCGGGCGTAAAAACCCTCTGGCGAAGCATGGGCAAGTTGCATCAGTGGATGGCAGGGCTGCAACTGGCAATCAAAACCCTCAGCCCAGGGCCGTTTCCTCCGGCTGTTGCGTAAGCCATAGCCTTTGAGTGCAGGGCCGGTGAGCAACGAAGCCATCAGCCTTGCAAAACCTTTGTCAGTCGATCAGTCGATCGCCATCAACATACTGCCTCAAGCAAATAAACAGTCTCAGGACTTACACAAAAAGCCCTAACTTCTGTAGTAGGACAAGCTTTGCAGCCTTGCATCTTCTACTAAAAGTTGGGAACCTGAACGCTTCTTGCATCAGTTCTCACGGTTTAGGAGCAGAGCGAACAGTAGCTCAGCGGCTTGAACGCTAGCCGTCTCGTTTACCGCCGTTACCTCTTTTCAAAAAGCTAGCGGCTGAAGTTAACGTACTCCACAGATTCTTCAGGGGTCGCCTCTGAAACGGCTTGTGGTTGAGCTACATGGTTCGCTGCCTGTACATTCTCCGCTGACTTCATAGCAACAGGTGCTGGTTTAGCTGGTGGCTCTGGACGACGAGCGTTGATTAAGTCAATGGCACGAGTCACGCTTTCTGGCAAGATAACGACTAAGCCGTTGAGCGAGGCCGCATCCAAAGCGGTATGAATGGCGGTCACTTCGTCAAGGATCGTTTCATAGCGAGCGTCTGGTTTCGCCTGTATGATCCCTTCGGTAATTAATTCAGCGGCTTCCCCACGTGGGCGACCGCGTGTGTCGTCATCTTCCTTGATGAGGATACGATCGAACATTTGCGCCGAGAGTTTGCCCAGCGTGATGAAGTCTTCATCGCGGCGATCGCCAGGCCCACCAATGACCCCGATGCGCTCACCGGGCCAATTTTTCACAAAACCACCTAATGCTTCGTAGCTATGAGCGTTGTGGGCATAGTCAACAAGGGCGTGGTAGCGCCCCAGGTTGACCAGGTTCATCCGTCCCGGTGTTTGCTCGGTCGATGCCTCAAAGGTCATCAGCGCGTCGCGAATATCCTCAATACGAACGCCCTGGGCAAAAGCTGCCAGGCTGGCTGCCAGCGCGTTTGCAATCATGAAGGGCGCGCGACCTGCTAACGTGAGCGGTACATTCACAGCCTGCTCAATGCGCAGCGTCCAGTCGCCCTTGAGAATCGACAAGTAACCGTTTTCATAGACGGCTGCCAGTCCGCCCTGTTGCGTGTGCGATCGAATTAAGGAGCTATCGGGCTTCATGGAGAAGTAAGCCACCTGCCCCTTCACGCGATCGGCCATCTCTGCCACCAATGGATCATCAGCATTCAAAATGGCATAACCACCTGGCATCACAGTCTCAGCAACGACTCCTTTAACTTGTGCCATTTGCTCGATCGTATTGATGTCACCCAAACCCAGGTGATCGGCAGCCACATTGAGCACTACGCCAATATCACACGCGTTGAAGGCCAAGCCAGAGCGGAGAATCCCCCCTCTAGCACTCTCCAGCACCGCCACCTCTACCGTGGGGTCTTGCAAAATGAGGCGAGCGCTTTGAGGCCCCGTATTGTCACCTGGCTCGACGAGGTAATCACCGATGTAAGTGCCGTCTGTCGTGGTATAACCGACCACTTGCCCCGTTTGCTTAAAAATGTGCGCCGTCAGACGAGTGGTCGTGGTTTTGCCATTCGTGCCAGTCAACGCAATAATCGGGACGCGACTGGGTGCACCGGACGGAAACAGCATGCTCAAGACAGGTTCCGCCACGTTGCGGGGAATGCCTTCGCTGGGGCTAACGTGCATCCGGAAGCCAGGAGCCGCGTTGACTTCGACGATCACGCCATCGACTTCGTAGAGTGGACGAGAAATATCAGCCGTCACCACGTCAATCCCCGCAATATCCAGACCCACGATTTTGGCAACGCGCTGTGCCAGCCAGATATTTTCAGGATGGATATCATCCGTGCGATCGACTGCAATCCCGCCCGTACTCAAATTAGCCGTGGCACGCAGGTAGAAGATTTCTCCCTCTGCAAGCACCGTATCCAGCGTATAGTCTTGCTTTTCCAGTAGTTGCCAGGTGGTACGATCGACCTCTAGCTTAGTCAGCACATTCTCGTGCCCTTCACCCCGTCGGGGATCTAGATTTGTTCGTTCAATCAGCTGTTCGATCGTGTCTTTACCATTGCCCATCACATGAGCGGGAACGCGCTCAGCCACTGCCACAACTTTCCCGTTGATCACCAGTACACGATGATCCCGTCCTTGGTAAAAGCGCTCGACGATCACATCTCTAGAGACTTCTTTCGCTGCATCGTAGGCCGCTTCCGCCTGATCCCAATTGGTGATGTTAATCGTAATGCCTCGCCCATGATTGCCGTCTAATGGCTTAATGACGATCGGATAACCACCCACATCCGCGATCGCCCCTTCCAGATCATCCAAGTAGCTAATCACCGTACCACGCGGCACAGGCACGCCTGCTTCCCGCAGGATTTGCTTCGTCCCTTCCTTATCCGACGCCAGCTCTACAGCCAGAATGCTAGTGCGATTGCTGAGCGTTGCCTGAATGCGCTTTTGATGCACGCCATAGCCAAACTGAATCATGGCGCGGGCGCTGAGTTGAAACCAGGGAATGCCCCGCGCGTCTGCCTCTTTTACCAATGTTTCGGTACTGGGGCCTAGCGAGGCATCGGCCCAGAGCGATCGCAAATCTTGCAGGTCTTGCTCCAGTTCTTCTTTGGGGTAGTGCCCCGTTTCAATAATGCTCTGGCAGAGTCTCACCGCCGCTCTGGCGGCATAGCGTCCTGCCTGCTCGTCCTGATACTCAAATACGACCTGATAGGTGCCCAAATTGGCTGTTTCGCGGGTTCGTCCAAACCCAACAATCATCCCTGCCAGTTCTTGAATTTCCAAAGCCACGTGCTCAATGATATGCCCCATCATCGTGCCTTCCTTGACGCGACTAAGGAAGCCACCTCGGCACCCAGGAGAGCAAAAATGCTCAATCAAACTGGGCAATGCCTCCGTCACCCCTTCGTAAAAACCGGGAATCACATTCGAGGGTTTGTCTGCCAGATCCTCCAAATCCAGACGCATCACGATGAGCTTTTGGCGTCGAATGCTCCAATAGTTGGGACCACGTAATGTCTGTATTTTGAGTATTTTCATGACACTGAAGGTTTAGGAGGGACTCTGATGAACGTGTCTAACTAGATAAACGTGTCTGACTAGATAAACGTGTCTGAATTAAATGTGATGAGATACCCGATTCAAATCTCGCTGACTGCAAGATCAGTAATCACGCTTGATCGGTTGTGTCTAGAACAAGGCATAGGGGAACGATTAACCAGTTTCAAACTCTCAAAAGCCGACAGACTGTTCGCAACGAACATTTTGGCGCTAAAATGAGGAGATTCGGCTGAAAGCGTCAGGTGTAGAGAGGCGGCAGAATCAATAGCGCTAGGTGTTAGCAAGGAAACAAGCATCCTTAATCTGGCTCTGTAAGATTCGCTTGGTCAGGCATTGCTTGATTAGAAGCCGCTAATGGAACGAGCATGGATCACAACCAGCCGTTTTAGACGTGATTACCGTCACTGGACGATCGCTAAACGATCCCGCAGCCAGGAAAGAACGGCATCCGCTTCTGAAAATCGTACCGATCGCTGTGACTTAAGATGTGTAGTCGAAGATTGCCAATGCTAAGCGGATCAGTTGCACCTACCTTAGCGTGATTGGTGTAACAGAGCTCGCCTGGGTCTAAGATGGTCACGGTTCCTTTGCCAATGACTTGCAGCGTACCATCCCCCTCAAATAGCGCACAGGTATCTTCATCAATGCCAATGCCCATACGATCAGGGTAGGCTGCGATCGCGCTCATCAACCGAGCCATCCGGTTGCGATTGTGAAAATGTTGATCCACGATGACTTCGGGAATGATGCCTAAACCCGTCGTCATATCGACTAACGCCCGATTGGGTGATTCGCCACTCCCTCCGCCTGCAATCATATAGTGGCCCATGACGGCTGCACCTGCACTCGTCCCAGCCAGCGTGATCTCACCCCGTCGTGCCCGTTCCCGCACTGTTTTCATGAGCGGTGTATCGGCCAAAAGCCCACAGAGGCGTAGTTGGTCGCCACCCGTCATAAAAACGCCTGTACAGTTTTCGACGTAACTTTGCATCAGGGGATCTTCACACTGTTCCCGATCGCGGATATCTAGAATTTCAATGCCCTTTGCGCCCATTTCACCGAAGATTGTCAGGTAGCGATCGCCAATAATGGCAGGCTCACGGGAAGCAGACGGAATAATCGCAATGCGAGCCTCGGTAGACCCTGAACGACCAAAAAAGTTGTACAGAATCTCCCGTCCGTGAACCTTATCTTCTGCTCCCCCAATCACCATGATGGCAGTTTTCGTAGATTGGGGCATGTTCTCTCCAAGGAACTGAAATTCAATTTGTGACGTAGCTTCAATTTGCGACGCTACAAGATTGGGCGCAATCGGAAAAAAGCGCTCCCATAGTTTCACGACTGAGGTGTAAACGCTGCCTTTATCCATATTGCCGCGTGCCTCGCTCATTGTCCTCATCATAGTGTTTGCTTGGCAAAACGATTGCAAGGACTGAGAGTAGTGACGTTAAGCACAATCGTCACAGGTGCAAACCGCACCTTAAAGCCTTTCGCGCTCTCAGGCTTCATCATGCCAGATCGTGGAAACGTAAGCTAACTGACACTAGGATTTTATTCAATCTTTTCATCCAACTGCTAGGGTTAAAACGGTCAATTAAGATTCAAGCCGTCAGCGGTCAGCGGTCAGCGGTCAGCCTTCATCACTCATCCTTTAGCCTTCATCACTCATCCCTTCCCCTCCCCCCTTCCTCCCGGCAATGCGTTTTGATCTTGTCACGCTCTTTCCCGATTTTTTTGCGTCACCCTTAAGTTCGGGCTTGCTAGGCAAAGCCTTGGCGAAGCAGATCGCTACGGTGTATCTTACCAATCCCCGCGACTTTACGACGGACAAGCATCATCGCGTAGACGATGAACCCTATGGCGGTGGGGTGGGGATGTTGATGAAACCAGAACCGATTTTTGCGGCTGTAGAATCCTTACCTGTCCTGCCCCGACGCGAGGTGCTGTTGATGACACCTCAAGGTGAACCCATGCGACAGCCGATGTTTCAGCAGTTAGCGATCGACTGTGATCAGCTTGTCATCATCTGTGGACACTATGAAGGGGTGGATGAGCGCGTGCTGCATCTAGTGACCCGCGAGGTCTCGCTGGGAGATTTTGTGCTGACGTGCGGTGAAATTCCAGCCCTGGCACTGCTGAATGGAGTCATCCGTCTGTTACCGGGCACCGTTGGCAAGGTGGAATCCCTTAAGGCTGAGAGCTTTGAAGATGGGCTGCTTGATTTTCCGCAGTACACGCGTCCGCCTGTGTTTCGGGAATGGGGTGTACCAGACGTGTTGCTATCAGGGAACCACCAGGCGATCGCGCAATGGCGCAAATCACAGCAAATTGAACGCACCCGCGATCGCCGCCCTGACCTCTACAATCAATGGCTGGCTGATCATCTCAGTCAAGAATCGTAGCAAGACAAGATGGCCTAAAGCAGATTGCCTACAATGGTGTCATAGGGTCAGGCGTGACAGTTTGCGATCGGACATATATCCATAACTTCAACTCATGGGACATTCAGGCTTTCGGCGCTATAGTGCCATTGCGGTAGGCGCGCTACTGGCGAGCACAATTACCATTCACCCCCCTACAGAGACCACCAGTTCACACCTGACGCTTGATTCTGCCGCTGACGCTCGTAGCAGTGGTGGGCGTAGTGGTGGTGGTTCCTTTCGTTCGACCCCTTCGCGTTCAACGGGTTCTAGTTCGTCGGGGTCGCGTTCGTCCGGCTCTAGCTCGTCAGGGTCTAGCAGTTTTAACCGCAGTAACAGCCCGTCTTACCAGCGCGATCGCTACTATAACGGCGGCAGCGGCCCTGTGATTGTGCCTGTACCCGTAGGCCCAGGTGTTTACAACGACCCTTACCGCAACAATGGCTACAGTAACGGCTACAACAATGGCTCTAACAGCAGCGGTTCTAACAACAGTCAGGCTTCAACAGACGATTCGGCTGTGGGTTGGATGGTCGCACTCTTCATCCTTGTTGTGGTTGCGATCGTAGGCTTTGGAATTGCCTTCTTCGTGTTTAAAGCCATGCGTAGCTCAGATGGAGCCGCCAGCAACACCGAATTGGACAACAACATTGTCACGGTGAGCAAAGTTCAAGTAGCACTGCTAGCAGAGGCCCGCGAGATTCAAACAGAGCTGACTGAACTTAGCCTGGACGTTGATACAGAGACATCAGAAGGTTTGCTGCAATTGGTGCAAGAGGCGGCTTTAGCGCTGCTAAGAATGCCAGAAAACTGGTCACACGTTCTGGCAGAGTCCCAAACAGTCAAAAGTCGAGAAGACGCTGAAGCTTTATTCAACAAGCTGTCGATCGCCGAGCGGAGCAAGTTTAGCGTCGAGACTTTGACGAACGTAGGCGGTAGAGTGCGCCAGAGCGATCGCTTCAAGCCTGACCCCGAAGAAGACCCTGCCTCCTATATTGTGGTGACGTTGCTGGTGGGAACCGCTAACGATAAGCCACTGTTTGACCAGGTGAGAACGCAGGAAGACTTGAGCCATGTACTAGAGCAGTTGGCCTCACTCCCGTCTGATTACCTGATGACCTTTGAGCTACTGTGGAGCCCGCAAGAGTCATCTGACAGCCTTACCTACGATGAACTGCTGACCGAGTACACAGACATGGTGCAACTGTAAGTATGCCGTGTTGATGCAGACAAAAGCTTGTGGCGAGGGCAGAAAGGGAATGCTGAAAGCACTTAAATTTGGCTGAGCCGTGATGGTTGGCTAAGCGCACGCGATCGCCTCTCAACGCTTGCAAACCTACCCTTTTACTCATGCGGCAACGTTATAGATTTGCAACTTTATAGAAATACAGACATGCAGATACGCCAAGCTAAAGTCAGCGGACGCTGAGCAACAGGGTGCTATGAACCATTTACAAGAACCGTCAGAGCAAGAATCTGCTGACAGCCTGGAACTAGTCAATGACATTGTGACAGTTAGCAGGCTACAAGTGGCACTCCGATCGCGTGCTAAGCGCCTTCAAACCCAGTTTTCAGCGATCGCGCTACGGGCAAATACGGCTACTCCAGAGGGGCTGTTTGAACTGCTGCAAGAGACGGCAACTGTCCTGCTAGAAAACGCTGACTTCTGGACGCACGTTTTAGCCTGTTCCCAGACGGTTGACAGCCGCGAAGAGGCAGAAGCCCTTTTCAACAAGTTTTCGCTGCAAGAACGCGCTAAATTTAGCGCCGAAACCTTGACCAACGTGAATGGAGTGATTAGCCAACAACCAGCCGAAGCGCCAAACGCCAATACCGATCCAGCTTTTATTGTCGTGACCCTGGTGCTAGGTACTGCCGATGATCAACCGCTTTTTAATGAGATTTATTCAACGTCACTGCTGCGCGATGTGCTGGAGGATATTTCGCTCGTGCGATCGCGTTTCCTGCTGGCATTTGAACTCCTCTGGACACCGCAAGACTCGCTTGATTGTCTGACTGAAGCTGACTTGAAGGCAGATTATGCGGACTTGGTGCCGATCGCTTAGGGTAGAGGGCAGAAGAAGTCAGAGGTCGGGGGCAGGGGAAGCAGAGGAGGCAGGGGGACAATTTGCAACTCAAAACTCAAAACTTCTACGCTGACCGCTGGTGGCTGACCGCTCAAAACTCAAAACTCAAAACTCCCCCACAGACTTCCACTGCTAGCTGACTACGTGCCTCACCCTATAATCGAAAGGTTGAGCGTTGTAGGCTGATGACGAAGATTCGGATTGGCAATGGGTACGACATACATCGTCTGGTGCGCGATCGTCCACTCATTCTGGGCGGGGTTGAAATTGAGCATGAGTTGGGCTTACTGGGGCACAGTGATGCCGATGTATTAACGCACGCGATTATGGATGCCATGTTAGGCGCGCTGAGCCTGGGTGATATTGGGCACTACTTTCCGCCGACCGACCCTAAATGGAAGGGCGCAGATAGTGTCGCGTTGCTCATGCAGGTCGATCGCTTGATTCAAGCGGAGGGGTGGAAGATTGGCAATATTGACTCTGTGGTAGTAGCTGAGCGCCCAAAGCTAAAGCCGCATCTTGCAGCCATGCGCGATCGTCTTTCTACGGCTCTCAAGCTCCAACCGAATCAAGTCGGCATTAAGGCCACTACAAACGAAAAACTGGATGCAACGGGACGTGAAGAAGGTATCTCGGCCTATGCCGTTGTGCTGCTGGTGGCATAGCTATAGGCGAGTGACGGGCGATCCACGCGTGCACTGGCAAAGGCGTGAGTCATTGATGGCTCTGGAGCTATTCCGTCATCAAAACTGTCATTATCCATAGTGCTTGATGAAGATTTCATCAAACTTCACTAAAGCTTATGTGATAGTGCTTTACCGGAGCAGGGTAAATTAGATTGCAGAAGTAGCGATCTCAGCTTGCCGCTTCCACCCGTGAAACAACTCCTAGTCTGATGACTCACCTTTAACAGACTATACTCTTAGTTCATCACCTCTTTCGATTGCAGAAATGCTGATGAATCGGTTAGATAGGGTTGTTTATGACAGCGTTTGGGTAATCAGGTGCAGTCATACCAGGACGAGGCGCTGTGCCTGACTAATGTCAGGGCTTTGTGATGGGCTGGCAGCGTGAAATACAATACAGTCATTCTTCAAGCCGTTCTTTCCAGTTATTCGCTCAGTGCTATGGTTCAACCACTCGCGATCGCTCTTAGCACGACATTCTGATACGAGTCCCTGAAATTCATCTTCACTTTCTCCTCGCTTGGGAAGCCACGTGTTATGACTGCTACTAATGCTTCTACCGGATCGAAACCTGATGCCAGTACATCCATCCGGTTTGTCATTCAAGACGCTTATGACCGTGGAGCAACTGCGCTATACCTTCAACCAGGTCGTCCACCGTTTTATCGCATGAGCGGTAAACTCCTGCCGCAAGATCATCTCGCGCCACTGACGCCAGAGCAATTTCGGCATTACCTTCAAGAAGTGCTGACGCCTCAGCAACTCAAGCACTACCTTGATGTGCGCAAACTAGACGTTGATGTCCGCATTCCCGGCTTTATGCAGGGTCGCATCAACTGTGGGCCAACAGCACAGGGAACGGAGGCGATGAGTCTCAACGCGATCGCGCTCGATGGGCCAGGACGTGATGTGCAGCGTCAAGGAACTGTGCAAGTCATGGTAGAAGATGCGTGTAAGCAGCGTGCGTCTGACATTCATCTACAGGTTGGCGAACCTGTGCGGTTTCGGATTCAGGGCAAGATGGTCAAGCAGGAGTCTTACGGCAAGATCACCGCGCGTCAATTTGAAGAGTTCCTGCAAGAAGTGCTATCGCCCGCGCAACAAGAACAGTTTCAGACACGGCAAGAACTGGACACCGCCATTCTCTACGAAGGCATGGTGCGCTGCCGGGTGAACTGTTCGCAGTCGATCATGGGCGGCGCAATGGTGCTGCGCTTGATTTCGCTGGATGTACCCACGCTGAAGAAATTGGGACTGCCGGATATTTTGGGCGTGCTAGCCGAGGAACGGCAAGGACTGATTTTGGTGACGGGGTCGGTCAACTCCGGCAAATCAACCTCGCTGGCAGCGATGCTCCGGCATGTGAATGAAACCTTGCCGCGCAAGATTGTAACGATCGAAGATCCGATTGAGTATGTTCACACTTCTAACCAATCATTGGTCACTCAACGGGAAGTGGGGCTGCACACCCAGGAGTTTAAAGATGCGCTGCGAGGTGCGTTGCGACAAGATCCCGATATTATTCTGATTGGTGAGATGCGCGATCGGGAAACCGTTGATACTGCCATTCGTGCTTCTCTCACCGGGCATTTGGTCTTAGGTACTCTGCACACCAAAGGGTCTGTTAATGCCTTCAAACGGTTGCTCAACTTCTACACACCTGAAGAGCAAGAAACGGTACGCATTCAAATTGTGGATGCCCTCCGTGCGGTAATTGCTCAAGCCCTGGTGCCTACCGTTCACGGCGGACGCACAGCAGCTTTAGAAATTATGCTCAACACCGACACCATTCGAGATTATCTCCAGAAGGGTGCGATCGAAGAAATTTATCAACTGATGGAGGAAGGCAAAGACGGCAGCCAAACCCTTAATCAGGCGCTCTTTGATCTATATGAAGGAGGAGTGATTACGCCTCACGATGCGATGACGGCATCTCTCTTGCCAGATGACCTGAACTATATGCTGAAGAACTATACGCGCCGTTCTAGTCGATCGGGCTTGATGACGTCTGAGTACTTTAATCACCAAATGACTTAGGAAACGTGAGTCCGGGTGATGCAGAGGGCATTGCTTCGGCAGAAACGATTGCCCAATATCCAATTAGCAGGGATTCAAGCTAACGGATTAATAGCGATTAAGAGCGCACCCTACAAAATTCAGTGTTGACGCAATACTGCGTGTCCCTTCAGGTCAAAGTAGGCAGTAAGTGGACGTTGAGTCGCTCGATTGAGTCTTATTTAAAGAATGAGTTGGATGATTTTTGGAATTAAATAAGAACAGAAATTTTTAGATAAAGATAAACGAAGATGATTTAGGGCGCGTCATCAATTAAGCTCAAAAACCTTGAGTATCAACCTTACCGCGCCCGTCCTCACAAACAAGACTAGGGGCTGGAACCTTTGCTGCAAGTCATATGTATGAGTGACTGATGACAGCCCCTAGACTGTAACGACATAATAATAGAGGCAGCTTCAGATACTTTCTTGATAGACGAATGTAAATTCAAATTTAGATTTGTTTTGTGGAGTCAAAAGCAGCATAGCGAATATTCCAGGTATTGTTTCTCAGATTCAAGCAATATAAAAAATATACAGACACGACAACGTTAAGTAATAAAGGTGATATTTTTTTCCATAGTGCTTGTATTGAAAGCCCGTTTTTTTGGTGTAGTCCCTAGTTATTTTTTCAAGCAAACAACGACAAAAGCCAGTTCAATCTTTTCCAAAATGAACTTGCTTTAGAAATTAGAACTTAACTATGGCATTATGGCTGGATGCCAAGTATGTAGATCAATTTGACTAGTAATTCTCATCCAGCCGTGAAACCTTCTCAATCGCTATTGCAGGTCTTTCAAAGTCGCAAGATGGCAGCTATTTTGCTGTTGGGGTTTGCCTCTGGGTTGCCGTTTGCGCTGACGGATGATGCCTTTCGCGCCTGGATGACCAAAGCTGAACTGAACCTTAGTACGATCGGCTGGTTTAGTTTGGTCAGTCTGCCCTATTCACTGAAGTTCATTTGGTCGCCGCTACTCGATCGCTTTGTGCCGCCGTTTTTAGGCCGCAGACGTGGCTGGATGCTGCTGGCACAGGTCGGTCTCATTGCAGGGATTGTGGCGATTGCCCTGCAGATGGGTGTTATTGCGACGCTGGACTCCCAGGCGCGATCGTTCAATCTGCAACTGCTGGCGCTAACAGCGTTGGGAGTTGCCCTTCTAAGCGCTACACAAGATATTGCGATCGATGCTTATCGTGCTGACGTGGTTTTGGAGCGAGAGGTCGGTGCAGGCGCATCTATGACCATTTTGGGCTACCGGATTGCCCTGCTGCTTACCGGGTGGATTGCCTTCAACCTGGCTGACCGTATTACCTGGCCCTGGGTCTACGGCTTTATGGCGCTGCTGATGGGTGCAGGGCTGCTCACGTCACTATGGGCACCTGAACCTGTTGAACGCGATCAACCCCCCGAATCGTTACGACAGGCTGTTGTGCTGCCCTTTATGGAGTTTTTTCGTCGCCTGGGGTGGCAGCAAGCTCTGTTTACGCTCATCTTCATCATCGTGTTTAAGCTGGGTGATGCGATGGTCGCCAAAATGGCTGTGCCGTTCCTCGGTGGCAAGGGGCTTGGCTTTGCCGATGCCGATATTGGTAACATTCGTCAGGGTATGGGATTGATTGCCACGATCGTCGGCACGCTGGCTGGGGGAGCCGTGCTGAGCAAAATCGGTATTCATCGATCGCTGTGGATTTTTGGTGCCCTGCAAGCCGTGAGTAATCTGGGCTATTACCTTCTTGCGGTAGTGGGTAAAAGCTACCCTACAATGGTCGCAGCCATTAACGTGGAGAATTTTTGCGGGGGCTTAGGTACGGCTGGCTTCCTGGGCTTTCTGATGAGCCTCTGCAATCCCCAATTTTCAGCAACGCAGTTCGCACTCCTGTCCAGTTTGATGGCAGTGGGCAGAGATTTGATGGCGGGGCCTGCGAGTGGTGAGCTAGCGCAACGGCTTCAACCGTTCCTTCAAGCAAACCCTGCCTTACTTGCTCATGGATACCTAGTAGGTGCGACCCAGCAAGGTTGGGCACTCTTCTTTTTAGTCACGCTGGCGGCTTCTTTGCCGGGGCTTTTACTGCTGCCCTTTTTTGCTCCGTGGGAGGGCAAACTGCGATCGAAATTTGCCGATTCACATGATGAAAATTAACGATGTCGCGTTACGATAGTAACTAAGAACTTCACAAATCTTGAGTGAAGTCTCAGAATTTCTACTTGAACTAAATACTATTCATACGGCTACTTCCATGACGTTCTTTCGGCAGTACATTGCTCCGCTTTTCATCTTTCTCATCTTTTTTGTGGCGTTAGCTGCGGTCAGCGTTCGGATTTTTCTGCCCTCCGATATGGCTGCTCCTGCCCCCATGAGCGACGTTAGTTCGCAGAAGGCGACTATGCCCAGCGCAGAGTCACTCGCGGGCTTACCTCCGGCGCTTTCGGCTTTGGTAAAGGGCTTGCCAGATGATCCAGCGCTATTGCAATTGCAGTAGTCGCAAGAAACTGCCTTTCTGACTCTGGAAGCGATCGCTCAAAACGATCGCCCTAAGCCATTGGTTGGGGTGTTTGTGTTGCATCAACTGCCTCCTGATTACAGCTTACGCTTGGGTTCTGGACTCGATCGCGCATTGCTGTTGAAATTTATGCAGCGGACGTATCAGGAGGTGGAAGCAGCCGACAGCTACGCCCATCTGGCACATACCGTTGAGCAGTACTTGTCGCACGAAACACCGCTTTGGTGGGTGCTTCCTGTAGCTGAGGCAAACCTAAACGCTCTGCCTGCAACAACTTCCGTGCGATCACAACCGCCGATTGCATGCCTCTGGTTAGGCACTGCGATCGATCAGGTATATGGCGATCAGCACACGCACGTTTTTTTGCTCTATGTACTGCCAAAGCATCGACGTAAAGGTATTGGTAAGGCACTTATGCTTCACGCTGAGGCATGGGCTATGAGCAGAGGCGATCGGCAGATTGGACTGCAAGTTTTTCAGAAAAACCAAGCAGCGCTCAACCTTTACAAAGGATTGGGCTTTCAAACGCAATCGTTGTGGATGGTGAAGCCGTTGCGGTGAGGGTGAGAAGTTGAAGGGCAGGGGAAGCAGAGGGAGCGAGGCTAAAGATAAGAAGGATAAACGCTGAAAGGCTGCATCACACCTCTTTAGTGTATGGCGCACTATACGAAGTCGCTTTCAAAGCGCTGGTGCTACTCAAAGCTCTCCCTGCTTCCCCACTCCCCACCCTACTCCCCTTCTCACTCAGCCAAGCCTTCCAGCAAGGAGGCTTCGAGGGCAGTGGTAATTGCCTGCGCGGTTTGTTTATCGCCGCTCTGCCGATAATTTGTCGTGTAAAGTGGCGGCCTAATCGTAATGGTGATGTGCGATCGCCATGTTGGAGTAGGGCGGTAGTGGATTGCGATCGGTACGATTGGGATACTGATGGGCTCAGGTATGACGGCTTCTGTTTGCAAAACTAGTCGTGCTAAGCCAGGTTTGAGTGAGCGTAAGGGCTGATCCCGCACGATGCCGCCTTCAGGAAACAGCATCAGTTTTTTGTGGGCTTGCAACAGCTCGATCGCGTAGCGAAAACTGGCAATCTTAGGATGCTCCACATCGACTGGAAAAGCGCCTAACCGTTGTAAAAACCAGCCCTGTATGCCAGCGAACTGGTTTGCATTGGTCATAAACCAGAGCGGTTCGACGCTGAGTAGCGCCAGCACAAATGGATCCCAGCGGCTGTAGTGTTTGGGTGCTAGCACAACAGGCCCCTGAGTGGGTAGATGCTTAACCCCACGAATCACGATCGAGCCAAAGAAAAGGCTTAAAAACAGCCGATGAATGGGCAACAGCAGCCAGTAAAGCCAGGGCACAACCGAAACGTGATCAAGCGTCTCTGGTATTGTTTTTTGAGTCAACGAGTATCCTCCTCTGCCTCTTCTGCCCTTTGTTTACCAGTTCTTGTTAATTGACTCAGGGGTCATTCAAGGTTCTCACAGTCAAAACCTGTGGTGGCGTTGAGTCGGGTGGGTAAAGAAAGTCAACTTGAACTAGGCGATGCTCCCCTTTGGGCATGGATAACGTCAGCAAGGGTTCGCCCTCTTGCCCTCGCTGCAAAATGAGATGAATATAGCGAGTTTGGGGTGCTCCGCGATCGTCTGTATAGCGTAGCCGCACAGGACCTCGAAAGAAAATTCGATCTTCTGGAGGGGTAAAAAACACCAGACCTCCTTTCGCTTTATCTTGCTTGATCGGAGTTTGAATCGCTACCGTTACGGTCTGCCGCTGCCCCGTTGTATTGTGCAGCGGCAAGGTCAGACTGTACTGAATGCCATAGTTGCCATGAGCCTGGTAGGCTGTATCAGCATAGCGGACTAGTAAGGATGCGCTTTGTACCTGCCCTGTTCCAAACGTGCCTTGATAGAGCGTGCTCAACCCGTAAGAAAACGCATGCCCGCGCTTTGGAATGCTTAAAAAATCTGCCTTGGGGCTGTCGGTCAGGTTTGCCTTCCATTCAGACCCTAGCGCCACACCAGCTACACGACCATAGATCACGCGTGCGTAGTCTTTCAAGCGCTCGATCGGGGTGGGTGGAATGTCACGAGGGCCTGATAAGCCTCCATTGACTAGAAGGTTTTGCCATTCTTCTAGAGAAGGGCTGCGCTCTGTTTTATCGGGGTTGAGTGGCGCAAACATGGCTAAGCTTGCCACATAAACGGGGCCATTGCTGCGCAACCGCAATAACGTAGAGCGACCGTTTGATGCAGCAACAACGTTGCCTACTGGAATGGGCAGATTCATCAACATCCAGCTTTGGCGTGGTGGAATGACCATCACAGCAGGCCAGTTCCCCTGCCGTCGTCCGCGCAACACATCATTCACAATGCGGCTACCGGGACCTGCATACACTCGACCAGTCGGATCATCCACATAAGAGGGTAGCTCTATAAACTGGGCGTCAGGACGGGTAAGATAGCTGGCACCCTGGAGGACGTCGATCGTAATAGGTTGGTAGGTTGGGTTATAAACAAGCACCCCCTGAAAAAGTGTGCGCGTGTCACTGGGGTTTCGGGCTTTGGCAATATGGTGAGAAAACAGGTCAAACCGACCTTGAAAAGGAAAATTGAGATGGGCCGCAGGAACTGCTTTTCCCTCAGGCGGAAAGGTGGAGAGCAAGATGCCTTCGGTTTGCACCATCTCTGGGCTGTTGCTATTAAACACTGGCACAGTGTCAAGTTGCCCTGGCAGGGGACGCAGCTCTTGCGGCTCAAAGATCTCCTGGCGTTGTAGCGACTCTTGGGGAGGAAGTCGCTCGTCTTGAGACGGAATGATTTCCTGGGGAGGTGGTACTTTGGGAGAGGTCGGAGTTGGAGTTGAAGGGCTGGGAAGCGGGAACGGAGCCGCGATCGTCTGTGCAAGGGTAAGGAACGAAAACAAGGGAAGCATCAGCAAACTCGAAAAATCCTACAGCAAAGGTATGAATCGGCAAGATATGCGTAAGCGAAGGTGCGGAGACCGGGCTAGACGAACCCGGTGATAACCAACGCTGCCAGGGTTGTAAGCAGAGTGGGAAACAAAGCTAGGACTTACGCAAAAGCGGTCATCTTTCGCCCCCTAGCCCCCAATTCATAGCCCTATCGGGCATACCCTTCGGGAAGCAAGCTATAAGAAAGGGGGAACCGAGCCAATTAAAGCCCCCAGCATTGGGGGTTTGGGGGCAAACGCGTAAGTCCTAAAAGCTAAAAGAGCACTAGATCGCTAGAAGCGCAGGCTTTAGATAGCGCGAGACTTCAGGTCGTGTGAGACACTCGTAGGACTTACGCAGTCGCCCCCTAAATCCCCCAATGCTGGGGGACTTTGAGTGCTTGCTCCCCCAAATTTGGGGGCGGGGGGGGCTAGTTTTAGAGAATTTGCGTAAGTCCTGACTCGGTAGAAAGATGACATAAGCAGAATGTGCGCTATAACATCTAAGTTCTGACACCCATAACCATTCCAAAGTGCTGCTGATAGCAAAAGCCGCTGCATCACGACCAGGTTCATTACCGTTATCGATGATTACACCAAGCAAAGACGATCGTCAGGAGCTTTAACAGTTTCTCGTTAAGTGTGAATCCTGACAAGCAAGTACTTGCCTTGAACAGAGTCAGCATCCCACGCCGATAAGACCCGGCAAACGGCGACCATCACGCAACAGTGTGCACCCCCTTTATGAAGAAAATTTTATTTAACCCTGTGCTAGTTTATCGATTCGGCATCATTGTACTAACTTCTGTCAGTATCAATGCTGTCGTTGACATTCATCATGCCCGCTTTCGTCCAGCGATCGCACAGGCGGCTGATACAGATAACTATTGCGAAGGGCGATCGCGGGATGGCTTAATCAATGGCCGAGGGGTCTGCACCTTCCCCAGTGGTAATCGGTACGAAGGAGAACTACGTAACAGCAGACGACACGGGAAAGGGGTGTTTAGCTTTGCGAATGGCACTCGTTGCGAAGGGGTCTTTAAGGATGATTTGCTCGACGGTAAAGGCATCTGCATCTTTCCCAGTGGCAATCGGTACGAAGGCGATTTCCGTCGTAATCAACGCGAAGGAAAAGGACTTTTTCGCTTCGCTGACGGGACCTACTGCGAGGGCGAGTTTCGGAATAACGTATTCAACGGAGTTGGTGTTTGCACGTTTCCAGACGGCAATCGGTTTGAAGGCGCATTTCAAGACGGTCGCCGTCAGGGAAGAGGGCTTTTTACCTTCGCCAACGGTGTCCGCTGTGAAGGTGACTTTCGGAATGAGGTGCTGAATGGCTCTGGCGTTTGTACCTTCCCCAGTGGCAATCGCTATGAGGGTGAGTTCCGTGATGGCAGACAAAACGGTAGAGGCACTTATATCTTTGCGGACGGTACGCGACTTGAGGGCGTTTGGCGAGACGGGCGGTTTCTCAACAATCCTAAAACGGGACGATCGTAGTTTTACAGTCGAGGATGCATAGGGCGTAGAAGGGAGTGAGGCTACCCGCTCGTGATTAAACATCTGGACCAACGGGTGCGAAACCCATTCAAATAGGTCGAAAGCCCCTAGCATTCTTCTTTAGAGGACTTTGTGCTGTTCGCCCGTATTAGTGCAGGGGCGGGTCAGGCGATCGCTGACAGCTTTGTCAGTTGACCAGGATTATTGCTCTTTGTAAGGATTGCTGTATCTCACAACACCTCTTCCTTTAGACTAATGTTCATTGTGAGCTTTAAGCGTCTTAGGTAAATACATGCCACATCTTTCTTGGCACGATTATTTAACGGTTCTTTCGTTCTTTGCAGCGATCGTTGGTATCGCGCTTCTCTTTAGTGGCAGCCAAGCCTATGAGAGCGACTGGGAAATTACCGATCGAGTTTTGATGTTGATGACGTTCACCTATTGGTTAGTTTATTGCGTGACGGCTGGCTTGCAGCACCTGATTTTGCCTCAATGGGAAGTGCTGCTGTGGAGCGTGAAGCTGACGGGCGTTTTAGCTTATTTGCTAACAGCCGCCTGTGTCCTAAGCTTGCCACTACACCGCGTTTCGATTCGGCAACCAGAGTAGTTTCGTCATAGCTTGGCGACGCCGATTCCTTCTAGCTAAGCCAGAATGGATCAGTCAAACATAGTTGCTTCTTGTCCGTATGCAAGATGGCTTACCCGGCAACTGCTGGTCTTTTAGAGCGGTGCCAAAACCTCCAGGAATGGTTGAGTTAACTGTTCTGAGGTTTGATCTCTGCTAGCAGTTCGATCGTGCTGCGACGAAAGCCGCACGTTTGAAATAACTGCCGTGCCACTTCATTGGCAATGGCTGTATCCAGCCGCACTTGCTGAATGCCTTTTTGTGCAAACAGGTGCAGAGCTTGCTCAACCAGTTGTCGTCCCAGGCCTGCTTTGCGTTCATCTGGCTCCACCCAGAGATCGTGAATAAAGCCATACTCTTGCAGGCGATAGATGGGAATTTCAGTTTCGATCGTGCCCACCAGAAAGGCAACTAAGGCTCCAGGTTGCTGACTGATTGGGCTTTCGCATTCGGCCACTAGAAAAATGCTGCGATCGCTCGTTGCTTGTTCCGCTAGCCAACGCTCATAGCGCTGCGCCGGATTGGGCAAAAAACCGTACTTGGCAGCATCCCACGCTTCATGCAAAGCGCAGATTTGAGCCACCATTGGCAGTACAGCAGGGACATCAGCAGGCGTGGCGAGGCGGATTTTCATGACGATGGCTACCGTCGTTTCAGTAGATGTTCGATCGCGGCTTCAAGTTGCTCTTGCGGCAGAGAGGTCAAAATGAAGACTTCTTGCACCGTTTTGCCCTGGCGTGCAATGACCTTAAACCCGCCTCGAATGGGAACGGATATTTTTAATGCCATTTTGGGCGCATGGGCACGCACTGACGCAATCACACCTGGCGTAATGGTTTGAATACCAGCCTGATGAGTCAGTCGCTCTAACAGCGGAATCAATCCTGGAATGTGGGTGGAATGGTTAAGAACGAGCCTACCACTGGAAGAATTACTCATGCAAAAAGACGGCAAGATGAAAGGATTGTAGCCTGTAGGTTTGCATGAGTTTACAGTTATCTCTCACTCTAAGCAGCTTCCAAGGGAGCCATCGTCAACCCTTCCATCCCAAGCTGCATGTGATAGAGTTCGGCCTGTTCCTGCGGCCCTACCCATACGATCGCCTGCCCTTCGTGGTGAATCTGATTGGTGAGTTCCAGGGCACGATCGAGCGTCATACCTGGAATGTGCTCCATCAAGCTCTCAGTGACGTGTTGAAAGGTATTAAAATCATCGTTCAGCACAATAATTTTGAAGTTGGGGTAATGCTGGCGAGTCACCTGGCTAGACCGCGAAGGAGCTACCGTTGGCGCAATGGCTGCCGTAGAAGAAGCCAGCGGAAGTGTCGTTGTCATAGATATCACCAGAAAAACGCTAGTTACTAACGTTGCTTAGTCACTCATCCTAACTCACCGGCTCGCACTTAGCGGTGAAAAGGGCTCAGCGCTCAGCGGTCAGCCTCTGCCCTCTGCCCGGACGTGACGGCTTAACCCAACCGCTGTGAGAACCCTACCGCGATCGCCCCTAATCCCACGAGCACAGGGGTAAGCCAATCGCCCCAACGGACATAGAGCGTTTGAGTTTGGCGGCGAAAAATAGTGGCTGCGTGGATTTGATAGCGGTGTGGCTGCGATCGCCATTCGACGTTGCCATGCGGTGTCACGATACTGGAGTAGCCGGTATTGGTGGCGCGAACCGCCCAGCGATCGGTTTCAATGGCTCGCATGATGTCTTGGGCCTGATGCTGAGCCATCAGTATTTCGCTGTAGGGGTCTAGATTCGATGCCGTGAGAATGAACTGTCCACCAGCAGCGGCTTGTGCGCGAAACACTTCAGGGAAGGCAGAATCGTAGCAAATACTGGCGATCGCTCGTCCGAACGGTGTTTCAAACTGCTGATAAAACGTTCCCGGTGCGCCATTTTCGGCGATCGGCGAGAGAATACTGATGATGTTTCCCAACACGCGCTGAAAGGGAATATATTCGCCCAACGGCACAAGCTTAATTTTGTTGTAGCGGCTTAAGGTCGAGCCATCGGCAGCGATCGTCAACAGACTGCGTGCAACGCCCTCCTTCTGGGTGGTAAACGTTCCTAACCAAAGCACAATCCTTCTTTTCAGCACCGCTTGATAGAGGGGACTCCGGCGCTTGTTCGGTTCATTCCACAAAAAGGGCAACGCTCCCTCCGGTGTCAGCACAGCCTCAACTCCCTGTGCCGCCAGGGTCTGATAGCCACTGGTATACCCATCAGTAGCCCTTTGAATCCCTTCACTGCCTAGCTTGATGCGCGTGGGGACATTGCCTTGAATAATGCCTACTCGCAGTGGCTCGACATTTCCTGATGCCAACGGCTGCCGATAGAGTGCATAGCCCAGTCCATGCACCGTGACCAGAAGTACGATCGCAAGTAATAGCAGCGTAGCCGTTGCGAGTTTTGCTTTGCTGGTGGCTGACGGCTGATGGCTGACCGCTAACCGCTGGTAGCTCATCCACCCTTCGGCCAAAAGCCCGTTGACTGCCACGATCGCCGCTGTGATGCCAGATGTACCAGACAATTGCCCCACATGCAGCAACGGGAGATTGCCCGGACTTTGGGTATAGGCCAGCACTGTCCAATCAAGCGGCCCCAGACTCCAAAGCCACTCCAGACTGCACCAAAGCGCGGTACCCAGCAGCACTCGACGGCAAGCTGTCCAGAGAGGAGGAGTCTGTGTTCTATGGGTGAGACGCTCAGCCCACAGCATCAGCAATGACCAGAGGGCAACAAGCACCGCGCCCCAAAGAGTGATAAAGCCCCAACAGAAGAGGACGATCGCCACACTTGCCAGCCACGGTACGCCCAGCCAGGTCAGCGGATGCAGCCCCCTAATCCAGGAAAGCGCCAGTCCGTGGTAGCCAAATCCCCACGCAAGGCTGAGCCAAACGACCAGCGGCAAACGGCAAGCGGAATCCTTTGAACGCGCTAGGGGCATACTTTGAGTGGTCGAACGCTCACCCTTGAAAAGCATGAGCCACAGAGGAACCAGTGCAACCCATGCCAATGGAAAGAGATTAAGCGGGGCGGGAGCTAACCCCATTAAAAGACCGCTGCCAAACGCGATCGCCACAAACAGCAGGCGGCTTAGGCGTAAGGGACGATTGCCCTGTAATGCGTGCCAAAGCTTGATCATGCTACGTCAACTTCATGTACTGCCGCCTACACCCTACACCTCATACCCTACACCCCTACCAAATTAGAATCGCTTAAGTTGAATTGCTAATTGCCAGCGATCGCGCCATAGATTTGGAATTCATGCCCTAGAATAGAAAAGCTGTCAAATTAATCCATCCACTGTCATGGCTGTTCCTAAGAAGAAAACCTCCAGCTCTAAGCGCGATCAGCGCAAGGCAACCTGGAAGCGTAAGGCAAACCTGCAAGCACAACGCGCGCTGTCGATCGGCAAATCGATCTTGACGGGTCGTGCTGAAGGGTTTATCTACCCACAAGCAGATGCTGAAGAAGACGAAGAGTCGTAACCTGACGCAACACTCGTAAAACGCCATGCTTGGAAAGTTTTTTCAGAAACCAGACCCGGAATTACAAGACCGTGTACCTCCAGGACAGCATCTTGCGAAAGGTTTTCCAGTGTTAACCTATGGCGATACCCCGATCGTTCAGGTGCAAAGCTGGCAACTTCGTGTTTGGGGGCTGGCGAAGGAAGCCGCCTTTAGCTGGGAAGACCTCATGGCAATGCCGCAGAGCAACTTCACAGCCGATTTCCATTGCGTTACCACCTGGTCAAAGCTAGATGTACAGTGGAC
Organism: Stenomitos rutilans HA7619-LM2; assembly: GCA_019358945.1. Lineage (GTDB taxonomy): Bacteria > Cyanobacteriota > Cyanobacteriia > Leptolyngbyales > Leptolyngbyaceae > Stenomitos > Stenomitos rutilans. The sequence goes on from JAHHIE010000039.1 coordinate 34,246, forward strand.
AGGCATCAAGGTAACTGACTTTATGCGCCATGTGGAGTTAGCTCCTAATGCGGTGCACTTGATGGAGCATTGCTACGGCGGCTATACGACGAACCTTGCGATCGATGACTTCCTGCGTGAGGAAAACTTCTTCGCGCACACGTTATTTGGCGAACCGCTTCCCGCTGACCACGGTGGCCCCCTGCGATTGGTCGTGCCGCATCTTTATGCATGGAAAAGTGCGAAGTGGCTCAATGGCCTGGAGTTTCTCGATCGTGAAGCGTTGGGCTTTTGGGAGCGCAATGGTTATCATCGCCGTGGTGAACCCTGGGCCGAAGAACGCTACAGCTAATTGTTGTTGTCAGTTTTTGTGAAGAGTAGCCAGCCTTTTGTAGAGGCTAGAACTTAGAAGTTTGGAGGCATGTGTGTGAGTGAGGATGGAATGAAATCCAGACGAGATTTCATCAATTCTTTGAATGCAGTTCCAGCGCCTGAAGCATTAAAAGAGCTAGTCAGTGAAAAAGATGCTTCAAATGCTGAGGCTATCTATAACGGCATTGCTAGGTCTATGCGGGAAAATCCAGGGATGTTTTCTTCAGAAAATAGCGTTGATGTATCCGCATATTTCCATACACCCAAAGAAGAAGTTTTCAGGCTTGTGTCTGAAGCGTTTGCTAAGTATGGTTGGTCACTGGTCGTTGAAGAAGACCATTATTTTATCAAGGCTGTATAGGCGTACAAGCTAGATCGAGCAGCGTTAGCCTCGCGCTCATTCAACCAAATTCTTCAGTGTGCAGATTTCGCGCAACTCAAAAGCATATGGCTTATGACTGTAGCGCTTATGACTGTAGCGGTAGACAGACAGTAAACAAGCTGCCTTTACCAACATCCGATTTGACCGTGATCTCACCGTGGTGCGCTTCCACAATTTGACGCGATAAGTGAAGCCCTAAACCGCTGCCAGACCGTCTGTGGCTACCTGTAATAAAGCTTTCAAAGAGTTTGGGCTGATCGGCGATCGCAATCCCAGGGCCAGTGTCTTCAACCTCCAGTACGATTGCGTTGGAGATGGACTTGCTGCTGTTAACAGAGAGGCGCACTGTCACAGAGCCAATATCGGTAAATTTGAGTGCGTTTCCAAGCAGGTTAGTAATCACGCGTCGTAGCTCGATGCGATCGCCCATCACAGTTCCCAACACCTGCTGCCTCTGTAACACTGTCTGATCGAGTGTCAGCGTCAAGTTTTTTTCGATCGCCAATGGCTGTAACTCAGCAATCACGGTTTCAACCAGCTCTGGCAGATTGACTGCCGTAAAATTAAGCGTTTTGCGCCCAGCTTCGTAACGATAGACCTCCAGCAGCAGGTTGACCATTGTCAGCAAATTTTGATTGCTGCGGATCATCGTGTTGATGGCCTCACCCATTGCTGCTGGTGGTTCGCCTAAGGCACCCTGCTGGAAGAGCGTTAACATGCGATCGGCAGCGACAAGGGGAGTGCGTAAATCATGCGTCAGGCGAGAAACAAAATCTTCGCGCTGACGGGCAATCAAATCCCGCTCATCAACACTGTGCTTAAGTCGCAGCAGCGATCGCACCCGTGCGACTAACTCATCAAATTCAATCGGTTTACGAATAAATTCATCTGCGCCAATATCTAAACCGCGTACAACGCTGGGTTGATCATGAGCTGTGATCAACAAGATGGGTAGAAACGGTAAACCCGTATGTTGGCGAATGCGTCGTGTTACTTCATACCCATCCATACCAGGCATCATCACATCTAGCAACAACAAATCGGGCGGGGTTGCTTCAATATAACTAAGGGCGGCAGTGCCACTGTTAGCGATATCGATGTGATAGCCTTCTTGCTGCAATAAAGTTTGAATCAAAAAGCAGTTGTCAGGTAGATCATCCACAACCAAGATGCGATCGACTCTAGTCGGTCGAGTCAATGGTGTCTGGCTCATATTGGTCGGTTGGGGTGAAAGGGAGAGACTCATTGGTACAACGTGAACTGGTGGTCAAGAGCAGACAAGCGTTAAGCAAAGAACCCCAGACAAGGCTTAGGCCAGCGTCAATTTTTGTTAACTCGCTGGATGAGCACTGACGTGCAATTTTATACGTTGGTATTCTCATCTGCTTCTTTCTTAAGAGAGATTTCGGGGCTATCAGGCATGAAATGATGCTTTAGATCTACCTCGCATCACCTGTTGCCCAATCAGAAATCCCGCTAAGATAAGAGTGTTGTTTTCTATTGACAGCATTTGACGAGTGCCTGTTAAAATTGGCAACCTGGTAGTAGCCCAGCAACCGCTAGACGTGAGGTAGCGCTTACGGAAACAGATAAGGACAGCGACTGCTTACACGCCAGGGTAGATGTGGCACCGTCTAGCAGACTTCAACCATTTGTGCCCTTCATGCCTCTGGCAGACGTGCCTCTATCAGAGGGGGCTACCCAACAACTGCCACCCGCTGCTCTGGCGTATTTAGGAGATGCTGTTTACGAACTCTATGTACGTCGTTGGTATCTGTTGCCTCCTCAACGGCTCCAGTCTTACCACAATCAGGTTGTAGCTCAAGTGAGGGCAGAACAACAAGCTAAGCATCTAAGATCGCTGATGCCATTGTTGACCGACTCAGAACTAGATCTGGTCAAGCGGGGGCGTAACGCTGCGACCAGACACCCCAAGCGAGTTGATCCCAGGCTCTATCAGCAAGCAACCAGTCTGGAAACGCTGATCGGCTATCTCTATCTCACAGATCCGCAACGGCTGGTGCAACTGTTAGCCAACCTTGAGCTTGGCTCGTCCGACTAGCGCCTTAAGATTTCACCCTGCGTTTTTCTTGAGTTACGCTCAAAGCTGCTTGAGTCTCCGCTTAGAATTTTTGAGCTTTTTATTCGCATTACTTCCGTAACATCATGGCTGCCAAAAGACATCACGACGATCCCCAAGAGCGCGCCTTGCCCATCCGTGCTGCGAAAGCCCGCATCAAACCAGCAACCGCAAAAGGGCGATCTCAGCCTGTGAAAGCTGGCAAACCACGGCTGTCACGCGAAGCAAGTATTGACTTTCATGTGGACAAACCACGTCCAGCCCGTAAAGCAAGCGGTGACGCTAGGGCTTCTGAATTTAAATCTGAGCGGGATACGTCCAAACCAAGGATTAGGAGACGCCATGGCGATCGACCTACAGGCGATCGCACCAACGGCGCGTCAAACTCCTCGCGTGAACCGAGAGCTGACTGGAAAGCCGATCGCATCCGCCCCTCTAGAGATGGCGATACAGTACAACCAAGGCGACGGTCAGGGCATGCTTCTCGGCATGAAGGGCATGCCCCTCGACATGAACGCCCGTCTCAATCACGCTCTCAGCGATCCCTGCCACCTGTAGCATCACGCCCACCAGCAGACGTTAGCGCTGATCTCGCTAATGCAGCGCCAACATCTTTTGAAGAAGCTGATTTAATTTATGGACGTCATCCTGTTTTAGCGGCACTGGAAAGCCAGCGATCGCTCAACCGCATCTGGATCACCGCCAAGCTCCGTTATGACCACCGCTTTCACGATTTGCTCGGTCAAGCCAAAGCAAATGGTACCGTCGTTGATGAAGTTGAACCACAGCGATTAGACCAATTGACCTTTCGAGCAAACCATCAGGGTGTGGTAGCTCAGGTTGCACCCCACGCCTACATGGAACTGACCGATTTGATTGAGCAGGCAAAAGCGACCTCTGATCAACCTGTGCTAGTCGTAGCAGACAGCATTACTGATCCCCATAATTTGGGTGCCATCATTCGCACTGCCGAAGCCCTTGGTGCGCAAGGCTTAGTGATCCCTCAGCGCCGTGCTGTTGGAGTCACATCCACGGTTGTCAAAGTTGCTGCCGGAGCGCTAGAAACGTTCTCTGTAGCAAGGGTGGTCAATCTGGGCCGCGCCTTGGAAGAGCTCAAGAGTGCCGGGTTTTGGATCTACGGTACCGCAAGCAACGGCAGCCAGGCGCTACATACAGTGCAGTTTTCAGGACCTGTCGTGCTAGTGGTGGGAGCAGAGGGCGACGGACTCAGTGTGCTGACCCAGCGTGCTTGCGATAGCCTAGTTTCCATTCCTTTAAGCGGCCACACCCCTAGCTTGAACGCCTCTGTCGCGACAGGAATGGCATTGTATGAAATCTTCCGCCAGCGCTGGTCGAATACGTTGCATCTGGATAAAGTGGAAAAGGCAATGCGGTTGAAAAAGTAAGCCGCAAGTAGTATACAAAGTGTAAAGAACCTATTGCGACAGCAGTCACATGATGCCGCCGCGTTCTCTTGATCAACCATTGGTAAATCAGCAGAGACCTGAATGAAAGACCTTTTGACAAATCTGCTCAATCTGTTTGGGCTTGCTTGGTGGGTTGAAGTGGTCACGGAAACACCTGTATGTACCTATTACTTCGGGCCATTTCTCAGCGCGAAAGCTGCTGCCGCTTCTAAGAGTGGCTATGTGGAAGATTTGGAGCAAGAGGGCGCTCAGGGCATTAGAGCCACGCTAAAACGGTTGAAGCCTACCAAACTGACCGTGGGTGATGACCTGGGGGAGAAGTCTAGCCAGGGAGTTGCACACACGCTGCGTGGGCAGTTTCAGTAACCTTCTGGCTTTGGCTCTTTTGGCTTTTCCTTTGGCTTCTCAGGGCACGATCGCAACCAGCTACAGGTCATCTGTAACGAATGCAATCGTTTCCACTAGCAACCAGCCACCAGCCATGTTGACGGTGCCTGATACAGCTAGCCATTGCTCCAGGGCTATAGTCGTTAGCTGCTGATTGATGTTGGCATCAAGCGTCACCAGCTTCAACGTTAAGCCGTTCAGCTCTGGCGGCTCCAGAACTAGCATGGTGTAGTTCTGGTTGCCGTTGCGTTGAAAGCTGCCGAGTGCTTCTTGTACGGCAGCTAACGTCAGGGACGGCACCAGTGTAGACAGTGGTTTGGTGCCCTGTTTGGGTGCCGCTCGTTTGAGTGGAACATTGCCATCAGCAGGGTACGCGTCTGGGTGGTCTAGATAGTAACGCTGCCAGTAGAGCCAGTCGGGATCATTAAAGGGTAAGTTTAGCAGCGGGATGACTGCGGCAGGCGCGATCGCATCGCTCAACAGAGCCTCCTGGAGCGATCGCACCTTCAACTCTCGCGGTTGGCATCCCTGTTCAACGCAAAGTGCTGCTGCCATTCCTGCTGCCTGCCCGATCCCCAGGACAAGAGGCTGCAAGCGCGTGGCTCCATTCGCCATGTGGGATACCGAAATATTTTTTTCGCATACCAAGAACCCATCTGTGCTGACCGATACCAGCGATCGGTAAGGAATGGTAAAGGGTGTACCTGTCCAGCGTCCGCCCCAACGCATCGACTTCGGTTTGAGCGTGATGTCGCCGTTGGGGTAATGATGATCATTGGCGTAATTGCCGATCGCGATCGCATCACAGACATTCTCCGCCTGCGTGCAGCCCTGTGCCGAAACGACGATCGGTAGCGACGCAACGCACCCATGACTTATCGGAAGAATATCCTGCTCCCGCACGGTTGTTAAGCCCTGTAACCGCCGACTTTCCCGATAGTATGGGTGCAGCGCATACGCCCCACCGCCCAAATTTTCCCTGTCCCCCACCCCCTGTCCCCTGTCCTCTAGCGGAAAAATCTCCGCTGCTAACCCATACCGACAACCCAGTTGCCTCTGAATAAAGCGGGCAAAACTTTGCGTATGCCACCGCGCTTCTTGCAAAAATTCTCCCCGTTTCTCAGCAGACAAAAGGCGATTAACCCCTTCACCATAGTCATTGCCATAAATCGGCCAGTTGATCATGAAGCGGTTTCCGGGCAATCGTCCGTAATTGAGAAAGCGATCGCCCCCATAGTTGCCCCAGGCTCCCAGAAAGCGATCGGGATCATCGTTGGGTGGCGCAGGGATCTCAGGCGCGGTTTCGCCCTCACCGTAGTCCTGCATGACAACCACCCAGGTAGGAGCCTGCACTGGATACTGCTGCGTCAGTTGGTTAGGACTGATAGGTGCGCTCGGTTCACCAAACTCTGACTGGAACTCCCAACCCCAACGGTGCGGTATATCACCGATCGCCAGCACCTCGCCCAATTCTGTGCCGTCGATCGTCACCTGGGCGTGGATCGTAAACTCCTGAAAACGGACTCCAGTAATGTGATTCCCCTCCCGAAGTACTGCTTCTGGCGTTTGTCCAGCAATCCACTGAAGATTGGGCAATGCTGCCACCCAATCGGCAAAAATCTGAGCGCCAACCCGTGGATCGTAGGTGAAGAAGCTAACCCACCCGTGATCTAACCCTTCTGGCTGTCGCTGCCTGAGTTCGTGCAGAAAGGCTCCCCAAAGTCCCGTTTGCAAGGCAAGTAACTCATTGCCATCGGGGGCAGCTACACCTGCACTGGTCAACATGCCGCCCAACCAGCTAAATTCGCTTACCAGGATCGTTTTTGCTCCCCGTCGAGCAGCTTGAATGGCGGCAGCAGTCCCCCCGGTTCCTCCACCCACGACTAAAACATCGGCTCTTAGTTCTTGCATGACATGTCACCATAAAATTCTCAAGCGAAAAACATACTCATTCGCTGTCGTAAGAAACAGGGTAGCGGTTCGTCAGTGGCGATCGCGCAAAATTTCGGTCATCCCGCCGCCATAATGGGAATAGCTCATCAGAATCAACGTTGTGAGACAAAACCAATGGTGTTCACTGCTCAACAGCTAGAAGCTATGATGCCCGATGCTACCCAGCTTTTGAGCGATGAGCCAGAGATGGAAAGTTCCCTTCACTATGCTCAACTGGCACTCCTGGTTGCCTGTTTGGAATGGCTTTGGCGCAACCAACCAGATTTTTTTATTGGCGCTAATCTCACCATTTACTTCAGCCGTCAGCAACTCCGCAACCGGGATTTTCGCGGCCCCGACTTTTTCCTCGTCAAGCGCACTGAGGCGCGATCGCGTAACGCCTGGGTTGTTTGGGAGGAAGATGGACGCTATCCCGATTTGATCATTGAACTGCTGTCAACGTTCACCGCCAAGGTCGATCACACCCTCAAGAAAGACCTGTATCAAAATCGTTTTCGGACACCAGAATATTTTTGGTTTTCGCCAGAAACGCTCGAATTTCAGGGCTTTCGGCTAGTCGGGCACGAGTATGAAGCGATCAACCCCAACGAGCATGGCTAGCGCTGGAGTGAAGAACTTGAACTGTATCTTGGTGTAGAGGCTAGTCAGTTGCGCTATTTCAATGCTCAGGGCGAGAAAATACCGACTCTGGCAGAAGCGATCGCGCAGTCGATGGTAGAAACAGAACAGGCAGCAGCACAGGCAGTAGCAGCAGCAACACAGCAATTTGAGCAAGAACGCTAGACGCTAGCACAAACCGAGCGCAGCTTAAACAGGAAAAATTACAACGCTTTGAAGCTCAGCAGCGCGCGGAACAGTTGGCGATCCGTTTGAGAGCAGTGGGCATTGATCCCGACTGAAGCTGGGTTGAGGGCAATGGCTCTATTTTTCCTGCCCGATCGCTTCATCAATGGCGGCACTTTTCATGGCTGCTGCTGGGAGTGTTGGATTTGCCCCAGCGCTCAGGTGATTGCCCTGCGGTTCTACACCAAGGCCCTTTACCTGATGCATCAGGCTTGCCATTTCTAAAGCACTCATGGCGTAGTTCCAACCCAAGTTGCTTTTAATGCCTGCTCGTTCCAGCGCTTGCTGCATCGTGTCTGTGGTGAGCACACCAAAAATTACAGGCACTCCTGTTTGAAAACCAGTGGCCGCAATGCCCTTGGAGACCTCTGCCGCCACGTAGTCAAAATGAGGCGTTTGGCCTTTAATGATGGCACCCAGGCAGATGATTGCATCGTAACGGTTTGTCAGAGCGAGTTGCCGAGCAACCAGGGGCACCTCGAAACTACCCGGCACCCAGGCATAATCAACCTGTGTTCCATTGGGATCGGTATTTACCCCGTGACGCTTAAGACAATCCTGGCAACCTTCTAAAAGCTTTGTGGTGACCAGATCATTAAACCGACCAATCACGATCGCAAACCGCATCTGGTCTGTTTGAGTGAACGTTCCTTCAAAAACTGCCATGTGCTTCTAAATTTAAAGACCTTCCCCACCAGCTCAGGACTTATGGAATGAACGTCTTTTGCTGATGGGGCATACGATGATCTTAAGCGAGTGTTCTTATCGCGGCGTAATCTGTAGACTAGAGACGACTAAACAACCAGGTAATTCAGTCCTCCTACCAGCAGAACCAGCACTGTCCACACAACCGAACCGAGAAAGATAAGACGTCTGGACTGATCCCAGTTTTGTGGTGTTGCGAGAGCGACAGGCGCACCAACAACCATCACAAACGACAAAATCACTAGAGCCGCCAGGGAAATCTGAAAGACGATGGTCATAATTTCCGCTTCTCCAATACAGCGATAGATTAGGCATAGGGACGTCAATGCGGACGATCGCATGCAGCCCCAATTAGTAAGCTATCAGAAAACTGTACCGATCTCATGGAGGGATTTGGGATTACAGTCGGAGGCAGAGGGTAGAAGGTAAAGGGTAAAAGGCAAAAGAAGTTGTTTTTTAGTTGTTGGTTGTTAGAAGCAAGCTGGACAGTTGAGTGTTGAAAGCTGTAGCTTGCTTCTGCTTTACGGTCGGCTGACGGCTGATAGCTAGTGGCTATTAATCGCTCGCTCTTTAACTCAAAACTTCAACACTGACCGCTGATCGCTCTTTAACTCAAAACTCAAAACCATCCCTCGTCCTTTCTTCCCCTAATGGATCTCATCCTCTGTCACACCACTGCTGATTTTGACACATTGGGCGCTGCTGTCGGGCTGACGCGGTTACAGCCAGGGTCTCGTATTGTGCTGGCAGGTGGGGCGCATGCAGCCGTGCGCGATTTTTTGGCGCTGCATCGAGATGAGTATGCCCTGATCGAGCGTCGATCGGTCAATGCGGACCAAATTCAGGCGATCGCCGTGGTCGATACTCAATTTCGCGATCGGTTAGGCAAGGTAGCGGAGTGGCTCAATTTGCCTGATGTCGAAATTTCGGTTTACGACCATCACCTTGGCGTAGAGTCGGACATTCAACCAGCCAAACGCCAGATAGAAGCGGTTGGAGCAACCACAACTCTGATTGTAGAGCAGCTTCAGGCGCAACAGGTAACGCTCACGATCGCCGAAGCAACGGTGATGGCATTGGGCATTCATGTGGATACCGGCTCGCTGACGTTTGACCAGACAACCGCACGAGATGCCATCGCGTTGGCATGGCTGATGGAGCAAGGAGCCAGCCTGCGAACGATCGCCCATTATGCCGATCCGGGGCTTCCGGCTGAGTTACAACCGTTGCTGACAACGGCGCTCAACACGGTACAAACAGAGACCGTATACGGCAAAGCGATCAGTTGGGTGATGCTGACGCTAGATCGTTTTGTTCCAGCCTTATCTAGTCTGGCATCGCACCTGATGAGTCTGACAGATAGTGATGCATTGCTGCTGGCAGCCTACTATTGCAAAAATGTGGCCTGTCGAACGAGCGAGGATGACAGCGACGATCGCGCACTGACTGTTATTGGGCGATCGCGCATTGATGGCACCGATTTAAACGTTCTGTTTAGTGCGATCGGCGGTGGTGGACATCCCTTAGCCGCTTCCGTGAATCTCCATGCCGTTGATCCACAAGAAACTCTTGCTCAACTGATGGCTCAATTTAAAGCGCAAATTCCTCAACCACCCGCCGCGAGAGATCTAATGTCATCGCCTGTCCGCACCATTCGTCCTGAGACTACGATCGAAGAGGCGCAGCGGTTGCTCTTACGTTATGGGCACTCCGGCTTATCGGTGGTCGAAACCAATGGTCAGCTCGTTGGCATGATTTCACGCCGTGACCTGGATCTTGCATTCCATCATGGTTTTAACCACGCCCCCGTCAAGGGTTACATGACCACTAACCTCAAAACCATTACGCCTGACACCTCGCTACCTGAAATTGAGTCGTTGATGGTGACCTATGACATTGGTCGGTTACCAGTTTTAGATCAGGATCAGTTGGTGGGAATTGTGACCCGCACAGATGTGCTACGCCACTTGCATCAGGCCGCGAGGCGAGAGAGGGCAGAAGATAGGGGGCAGGGGGTAGGGGGTAGGGGAGAGCAGGGCTTGACTCCTCACTCTTCATTTCTCACTCCTCATTCTTTACTCCTGACTACTCTGCGGCAGTGTCTTACTTCTGAACTCTGGCAAGTCTTAGCGGCAGCGGCAGAAGAAGCCGAACAACGGGGATGGCATCTATATCTTGTAGGGGGAGCCGTGCGAGATCTGTTGCTGGCGATCGCGGCGGGAACGGCAACCACAGGCACGCTCCTGTTAGAAGATGTGGATCTAGTCGTAGATGGGTTTCACCGAGCAGCCGATGTTGGAGCGGGAGTTGAAATGGCGCGATCGCTTCAAACCCTCTATTCCAGGGCACGTCTGGAAGTTCACGGTAAATTTCAGACGGCTGCCTTACTGTGGCACAATGATCCGATGCTGAAATCCCTCTGGGTTGATTTTGCGACAGCTCGCACAGAGTTCTATCCCTACCCAGCCGCCAATCCGGAGGTAGAAGCCAGTTCAATTCGGCAAGATCTTTACCGCCGCGATTTTACGATGAACGCGATGGCAATTCGCTTAACCAACCCCCATGCAGGCGAACTGCTCGATTTTTTTGGTGGGACATTTGATCTGCAAGCAAAACAGATCCGCGTCCTCCATGCCAACAGTTTTATTGAAGATCCCACACGGATCTACCGAGCTGTGCGCTTTGCCGTGCGCTTGAGCTTCCAATTAGACGGTCAAACAGAAGGATACATCCGGTACGCGATCGCTAGTGGCGTTTACGCTCAAGCGTATCAAAACCACGATCGTTCCCTGAGCAAATCACCCATCACTGCCCCTGCCTTGCAAACGCGCCTCAAAGCGGAACTAAAGTATATTCTTCAATCGCTTTACTGGAAGCCTGCGCTGCAGTACCTGGCTGATCTGGGTGCGCTGCAATGCATCCATCCAACCTTATCGATGGATACAACCTTATGGCGGCAACTGCTATTGGTCGATCGAGTGTTGAGGAGGCAGAAGTCAGCGGTCAGCGGTCAGCGGTCAGCAGTGTCCCAACATTTAATTCTTTATCCTTTATCCTTTCCTCTTCCACCATCCTGGCTCATCTTGCTCGAAGTTCTGCTTGCTCACCTTGCAGCCGAATATCGGGGGTTAGTAGCAGAAAAGCTACAGCTACCCACTGACAGCATTGAGCGCTTGCAGCAGTTAGAAGCAGCTCAAGCTCGTTTAGTGGCAGTCCTACCAACCTGTCATCGCTCCAGTGAGTTGATCCAGTTGCTGAGGCCGTATGATCGACTGCTCTTAGCATTGATTGCTGTACGCGACGTGCGATCGACCCCGCAAACCAGTCGAGGAGACTCCCCCCGCCACAAAATTTGGCAGTATCTCACTCGTTGGAGCACCCTCCAACCACTTTTAGATGGAAACGATCTCAAGGCAATGGGGTATAAACCTGGTCCACAGTTCAAAGCGATTTTAGATGCCCTCTTAGCTGCGACCGCAGACGGCATCATTCACACCCGTACTGAAGCGAAACAGTTTGTAGAAGCACAATTCTCTCCAACAAATGGAAGGGAGTGAACCGTTGGTTGAACCCAGTGTTCAGTCATCAGCCATCAGTCTCAGTATCCCGACCCACTTCCCCTGCTCCCACTGCTTCCCTTGCTCCTCTGCTCCCCCTGTCTTCTGCCCTCTGCCCTCTGCTTCTTCCCCTCATTCTCCACTCAAACTAGCCTTCGGGTACGTCGAGACGTTAGCATGGTCACGACCTCTGGAAGCGATCGCCCATGAACTTAACGGCTGGTACAGCGCTGCAACAGGGCAAGTATGTTCTTGGTAGTCCTCTGGCTCAAAGTGCTTTGGGGCTTACCTTTAAGGCAACTCAAGCGCGATCGCACCAGCCGATCGTGCTGCAAACACTACGAGTGCAACCGCAAACTGATGTTGCACATTTAAAGCGTCGGTTTATGGAGGAAGCGCAGCGGTTAGCGCAATGCCAGCACCCCGGCTTAGTGCGTGTAGTGGATGTGTTTGAGGAAGGTGGGCTACCGTTTGCCGTGATGGATGATGTTGTAGGGCAGACGCTAGCAGAATGGGTAAGATCGCGGGGGCCATTACCAGAAGCGGAGGCCGTACAATACATCCGTCAGGCTGGGTCGGCGCTAAGCGTCATGCATCGACAGGGGTTGTTGCATCGGGATGTGAAGCCAGAAAATTTGATACGCCCAAAAGGTGCATCGTTTGTCGTGCTAGTTGGTCTTGCGATCGCACACTATGCAGTGCTAGATGTACCAGACAGCGCCGGAACGGTGTCTCCTTACGCCGCACCGGAACTGCATCAACGACAGATTAAGCTTACGCCTGCAACAGATTTGTATGGACTGGCTGCAACGCTGTACTTTTTGATGACCGGGCAGGAACCGCTCGAAGCCTTACGTCGTGCACAAACCCCCTTACTGTCGCCGCGTCAATTACAGCCACAGTTGAGCAGCATGATCGAACACGCAATTCTCAGCGGTATGGCGCTCAACTCTCAGGAGAGACCACAAACCGTTGCAGACTGGTTTTCGCTCTTATCAAGTCATCATCATTTACCTGCAACTCAGGAAACATCGCACAGGGCAGATCAACCGCGTGCTGCGCTCGACCTGCCCAATCCAACGGCATCGTCGAATGGCTCTGGTCGCACGACTGCTCCTCCAGCACCACCCTTCATGCCGATAGCTTCAAGCCCTCCTACTGCATTCCCTCCGACCTTACCTACCCATGCTCTAGGAGGTCACAGCCCAGGCCCTCACGCGACTGTAGCACCAAGCCGTCCATCCATCCCCAGCCCTATAGTTGTCAAAAGCCGCTTTCCCAAAGCGCTACTGCTGGCTTCGGCCATTGCGATCGCGGCTGGTTCGGGGTTGGGGTTGGCATTGCGCTTGAGTGCAGCACATGGCATTGGTCCAACATTCTTTCAGACGCAGCAAGACTTTCCACCTGTGCAAAATTGGCCTTTACAAGCCGCTCCTGAGGCTCTATCGACAGCGCCACCTCTCCCGGAACCATTGCCCATTCGTAGCTTTGCACCTGCACCGTTGCCCAAGGTTAGATTTTCACCTAGCCCATTACCAGAACCTGTAACGCCTGAACCGTCACCCAGCGCGACGATCGAGTCCAGTCCTATACCGACTCCTAGCTCGTCGATCCCCAGCGTTCAGCCTTCGCCGTCACCCAGTCCTGTTCCCTCGACTGTCTTGCCACCACGACCAGCCCCTTCTGTACAAGCTCCTGCTAATTCTCAAGGCTTATAGCGGTTGTAGTCCTGAAGGCTCCTGGTTCTTGGCAAATGGGGAGAGAAGGAACACAGTTGATAGGCACCTTCTTGCCAGCGTTGTCTCATCCCCGGCTACCTTCCATCTCCAGTAAGATAGACTCAGCGCTGTTGGATAGGGTCGTTAGGCTAGACATGATTGAAACGTTGCAAACCCAGCTTTACGAGTTAGAACACTTTGCGAACACACTAGTGGGCGATCAACTGGCGCATCTGACGCCAGCCAGTGTGGGCATCATTTTCGTGGCAGGGCTGCTGACGAGCCTGACGCCCTGTATGCTGTCGATGCTGCCCATTACGATCGGCTATATCGGCGGCTACGAAACCCAAACGCGGCTACAAGCGGCAGCGCAATCTACCTGGTTTGCACTGGGACTGGCGACAACCCTGGCGGGGTTAGGCATTGTGGCAGCGGTCGTCGGTAAGATTTATGGTCAGATTGGGCTGGGATTGCCTATTTTGGTGAGCGCGATCGCCATTTTGATGGGTCTGAACTTGCTGGAGGCATTGCCCTTACGGCTACCCTCTTTTGGTGGTTTGGAATGGATTTCCAAGGATCTGCCACCCGGTGTACGCGCTTATTTGATTGGTCTGACCTTTGGCTTAGTTGCATCGCCATGTAGCACGCCCGTTTTGGCAAGCATCCTGGCGTGGATTTCTGCAACGAAAGATCCAGTCTTGGGCAGCGTGCTGCTGCTCTCATACACCGTTGGTTATGCGGCACCACTCGTGCTGGCAGGAACGTTCACAGCCTCGATCAAAAAACTGCTGGAGCTTCGTCGCTGGTCAGGTTGGATTACACCAGCCAGCGGCGTTTTGCTCGTAGGCTTCGGTGTCTTCTCTCTGCTTGCAAGAGTTCAGTTTTGAGTTTTGAATTTTAAGTTTTGAGTTAGATAGCTGCTCAAAACTCATCACTCAAAACTCATCACTCAAAACTAATAACGTGCTTCAAATGTTTGCAAATTCTTCGCTCTTCACGCGTCTATCTGGTTTAGGAACAGCTTCTCGAAGCTTCTTCAGGAGAGAACTGCTGCCTGTGTTGTCTGATTTGCGGTTGGCGATCGTCCTGTTGCTGGCGATCGCGCTGTTCAGCGTGATAGGGACGGTGGTGGAGCAAGGGCAATCGGCTGCGTTTTATGAAGCCAACTATCCAGAGCATCCGGCGCTGTTTGGGTTTCTTACCTGGAAAGTGTTGCTGATATTGGGGTTAGATCATGTCTATCGGACGTGGTGGTTTCTGGCATTGCTGATTTTGTTTGGGTCGAGCCTGACGGCCTGTACCTTTACGCGGCAGCTTCCGGCCTTGCGCTGGTTTTCGCGCACGTCGCGTAAGTTCTACAGTCAGCCGCGCCAGTTTCAGAAGTTTGCCCTCAGCGCCGAGTTTAAGCAAACGTCGTTAGATGACGTGTGGCCGCTGTTAGAGCAGAAACGGTATAAGCTGTTTCGCCAAGATGACGCGGTGTACGCTCGCAAAGGGATTGTGGGACGCATTGGGCCGATCGTTGTCCACGCGAGTATGCTGCTGATTTTGCTCGGCGCGATCGTCGGGGCGCTGATGGGGTTTGTGGGGCAAGAGATGGTGCCCAGTGGTCAGACGTTTCAGATCAAGAACATTGTGGATGCGGGGCCGTTTGCCGAATCGCAAATTCCCAAAGATTGGTCGGTGAAGGTGAACCGCTTTTGGATTGACTACACCCCGCAAGGCGCGATCGACCAGTTCTACTCCGATATGTCGGTGCTGGACAGCGAGGGAAGGGAAGTCCAACGCAAAACCATTCATGTGAATGAGCCGCTCCGTTATCACGGTGTCACGATGTACCAGGCAGATTGGGGCATTGCTGCGGTTCAGGTTCGCATCAACAACAGCCCCATTTTTCAGCTTCCAATGGCGCAACTGGATACAGGTGGCAAAGGTGGACGCATCTGGGGCACCTGGATTCCCACTAAGCCAGATTTGAGCGCAGGGGTCTCTCTTATCGCCAAAGATTTGCAGGGCATGCTGCTGGTCTATGACACCTCTGGTAAGCTGATTTCCACCGTTCGTGCTGGCATGTCTACCCCGGTGAATGGCGTGACGCTGGCAGTGAAAGAACTCATCGGTAGCACTGGACTGCAAATTAAAGCCGATCCCAGCATTCCGATCGTCTACGCTGGCTTTGGGCTACTCATGCTGGGCGTGATGATGAGCTACGTCTCCCACTCGCAAATCTGGGCACTTCAAAAAGATGGACACCTCTACATTGGCGGTCTCACCAATCGTGCTCAGGTTGCCTTTGAACGCGAAATGTTGGAGATTTTAGAACGGTTGGATACGCAAGAACAGGAAACGAATGCTGTCGTAACGGTGTGAGGCGATCGCTGAACAAGAAACTTGCAAACAATTGCGTTGTGTCAGATCCCCGACTTCTGATCTAAGGGCACTTAATCAGTCAAAATCTGTAAAGAAGTCGGGGATCTAGATTGTCAGCCCAAATTAGCCATGCCAAAAAGTTCTATGGCGCTCAGTTTGAGTCAAGAAGTGAAAGACCACCTAGACTTGGTGGCACCTGCAATGGTATTTTTTGCTTTGCCTGCGAGTCAGCAAATCGACGTATTACCGACGCTGGCAAAGGAACAAAAATATGATTTTTCGCAAGGTGATCTATTCACAAGTAACCCGCTTGAAGTGTTGTTAACTGCTTATACAAACTGTCTGAATAATCTCCTCAATTGGCTTGTAGTTATGGCAGATGAACCGAGAAGTCAGGAAGCCGAGATTTTGAACAGCCTCATTGAAGATCTCCTAAACACAGCCCATACAATTGTTGATGATTGTTTTGAAGAGATTGGTAATGTGGATAGTCTTGAATCTCCTGAATGGAGCAAACTTCGTCGGCTCTCCCAAGCGGTGCAACAGCAACTTCAAATTCGGCTAGAACTCAACACCGCAGCTATTAACAGTTTCATCAGTTATTGGCTTCATGCTTGAACAATTAAGTACCCGATCGCGTTCTAAACCTTTGACTAAACTGTAATGCCGTAAACCATGCGTCTCTACCAACCGCCATCATCGCTACAATCGGGTTACTCACTGCGAGTGATTGGCCCCAGTGGCACTTTGCGAGAATTTAAGTCCTTTCAGGATAGGGTTAAGATCTAGCGATCGTGCGGCGATCGGGTTGAACTCACTCCTGCCCAACTCAGAGCTAGCATAGTAAACTAGTTCTATGAGGAGCGACCATTCCAGGGAACGGGGTGATGAAGGAAGACCCGTTGGTTTAGCGTTTAATGATGCTCAACGAGCACGACAGGGGATGTCTTTATTCAGTTAGATGAACGCTCTGTATCATCTTTTTTTGGGTAGAAGCGCTGCACTGGGAAAACTTAGCGATTTACAACAAGCAGTTATTTTTGAGTCATCAGCATTGCTCTAGACATAGCTGATTGCAGGTAGGAGCGCCTCTCACCGATCAAATGCACCTTTGTCAACCGCCACCACCATTACAACCAGGTGACTTACTGCGAGTGATTGCCCCTAGCGGCACGTTGCGGGAGTCTGAGGCGTTTCAACGTGGAGTGGAGATCTGGCGATCGCGCGGCTACCGGGTTGAATTGACTCCGGGCTACGACGATCGCTGGGGCTATCTGGCAGGGAAGGATACCGATCGGCGCAAGCAGTTATTCACCGCACTCAACGATCCAGACTGTCGTGGCATTCTTTGTGCGCGGGGTGGCTATGGCGGTGCGCGGTTGCTCGAAGACTGGTCGTGGGCAGGGCATGATCCCAAATGGCTGATCGGCTTCTCGGATATTACCAGTCTGCTGATGAGCCTCAGTCTACAGAGCGTTTCAGGCGTTCATGCACCGCTGTTAACAACGCTGGCAGCAGAACCGGAGTGGTCAGTGCAACGGCTGTTTGCTTGGGTAGAAGGTCGATCGCTCCCGCCTCTAGAAGGAGTAGGTTGGGGCGGCGGACAAACAGCGGGAGTGCTGTTACCTCTCAATCTCACAGTGGCGACTAATCTTTTAGGAACGCCCGTACAACCTGACTTTGCCGACACGATTCTGGCGTTGGAAGACGTGGGAGAAGCGCCCTACCGCATCGATCGCATGTTGACCCAGTGGAGACTCTGCGGTGCGTTCAAGGAGGTAAAAGGCATTGCGATCGGTCGTTTCAGCCAGTGTGATCCGCCAGTTGATATTCCCAGTTTCACCGTGGAAGAGGTGCTACGCGATCGCCTGAGCGACTTGAATATTCCGATCGTGTCAGGACTGCCCTTTGGTCACGACGGAGCCAATGCAGCGCTCCCAGTCGGCATCATGGCGCAATTAGACGGCGATCGAGGGCTTTTAGGCATCGGCTAAACAGTTCTAACGGCTGACCGCTGACAGCCTCCAACCCCTTCCCCGACTGTAGTAGGCTCAGAGGCAAAGGTTCCTGGCTCAAATACCTAGCATACGCACCGCTGAGATACTGACGGTAAGTAGTCTGTTGGGCAACGTGGGTTTCAAAGAACGCCAGACTTAATGCACTCAGATATCCACGGGCGATCGACGGATCGGAACCTGCCAAACTTGAGGGAATCTTCAACACACCCGAATCATCTGGCGCACCGCCCAGCACGGAAAAATGGGTACCATGCGTGATGAGCACAAGGTAGCGATTGGGCGTTGTCAGCCAGGTAAAAGGGCGGATCTGCTCCAGCACGGCAGGCGTTACTGCATCATCGCTGCCTGCAACCAGCATCGTAGGCACCTGAATCTGGCTCAAACTAACCCGACCCAGTAGGCTACTGGTGATAGGGTTAACCGCCAGCACTGCCTTAATGCGGCTATCCTGCAAGCTTTCCGCTGTCGGTGGTAGGGTTAACGCCTGACATTGCACCAACAGGGCAAGGTTGAACGATCGTTCGCTTTGGCAATCCTGTTGGAGTTGCGCGACGTTAAGTGGTGCACCTGCTAATGCCAGTGCTGCATAGCCACCTTGAGAATGCCCCATCACGCCAACCTGTTGAAGATTGAGTGCTTGAAGAGCCGTATCGGTACGCGATCGATGTTCGAGTGCATCCAACAACCGTTTGACATCCAGCGGCTGGTTAACCAACTCAGCTACATCAGGCTCGGTTGCTCGTCCAGCCAGAAATTGTCGGTACCGTTGAGCGCTATTACCAGGGCTTTCGGGTACGGCAACCGCAAACCCATGTGATGCCAGATGGATGGCGAGATAGGCAAAGGTATTGCGATCGGACGCTGCACCATGTAGTAAGACGATCAGAGGAATCGATGTTTTGTCTCCAGCGTTTCGTTCTGGAAGATACAGATCGACGGGGACAGTGCGGGCTTGCTCGGTCAACTGAAACGTTTGTCGCCGCCAGCGGACTGAGCCTGGTTGTTGCAGTTTTGGGCGCTGGGCAAAGTCGATCGAGGGTTGGGCAGTTGCCTCTGCGATCGCGATTTGTTGAACGGCAGCGATCACCTGCTGCTGTTGCTGCATACCCATTGTGAATGTTCTTACCAGCGCCAGGCCCGCTTTGAGGTCAAGTCGCACACTGGGTGAAGGATAGTGGCGCAGCACATTCACAACCGTAACGCCTTGGGGATCGGCAGCGGCTAAGAGAAAGGCTGCCCGCAGCGCATAAAAGCCGTTTTGTCCAGCGTCGGTCTGCACGATCGTACCAGCCTGTTGCAGGATCGCCTCTCCCAACCGCGTGTAAGTGATTTGGGAGATGAGTACAGGGCTGACAGATGCCCGTTGCTGAAGCCACGATCGCAGTTGACCAACCTGCTGTGGGTTCGCACGCTTGGTATAAAACGCTAACTCGTCGTTAACTTTGCCCTGCCTGGCGTAAAGTTCCAACGAATCCACCGACAGCGAGAACTGAAGTGGCCCAAAGAACATAGTAATACGGTCAGCAGCCGTAGCGGGTAAGGCGGCGATCGCGCTGGAGATAACCCCAAAACTAAGCGATCGCGTCAGGTTCACCCAACTCCGCTGCGCGAAAAACGAACGCAGTAGTTGCTTCATGCCGTCGGATCAATCATTCTCACAATCCAGGAAACGATGGTTGAAACAATCGTTAATGCAACTGCCCCAATCAGCGCTGTCAGGAATCCCGCAATGTGAAAGCCTGGCGTAATCGCGGCAACCAGCCAAAACGTAAAGGCATTGATCACAAACAAAAATAAGCCCAGGGTCACAATCGTCAACGGTAGCGTGAGGATTGTCAAGATGGGTCGAACGATCGCATTGACTACACCCAAAACTACCGCCCCAATCAGCGCAGCAGTGAACGTGTCAATCTTAAAGCCCGGTACAAAGTGGGCTGTAATCACTAGCGATACAGCCGTTGCCAGCCAAGTCAAAATAAAATGCAGCATTGCTCTTAGTCAGAAGATATCTAGAAGAATGGCTGAGCCATTTGCCGAAAGCATAAATCAGCCTGTGTATTCACTATAGTCACCTTGGTAGGCCAGCCGTATCTCAGGGACAACTCAGAGGTAAATCAGGTGGCTGAAACACACTCTAGTGGTCTGTCAAGACTTATTTTGTGAGTTTCTCACTTACAAAATAACAACCTTCACTAAACCCAAAGCACAAAATCAAAACTGACGAACCACTAGGGCGCGTCATCAATTCTTTGGCAAAAACTTGTGGTATCAGCCTTGCCGCGCCCGTCCCAATAAATCAGCTAGGGGCTGTAAGCCTTGATTCTTAGGCAATGAGCCGACAATTGTTGACAGCCCTAGTATCAAGCATCTTGCACTCATCGCCTCACTGAGCGATCGCCCATCATGGAAACCTCTCTCGTTAGCCCTCTCCAATTCTGCCTCAAGCAAATCTTGCCCTTTGCCTTTAGCTTTTTGGATGATGCACTACTGCTGCTACTGCCCCGTCTCGGCTTGCATGTAGATGGACTACACTGGCTATCGCCTGTTCTCTTCAGCGGCACGCTCCTATACTGGTTGGGACAGTTTTGCTACTGTCACTACCGCACTTCACTCGTTCATTGAACGCACTAAAGTGCCTCAGTTTACAGGCTAAAACCGTCTTTTAAGCGTTTCAGTTTAGATAGAAGTTTGTCTTCAAATGAAACGCGAAGGTTTCCCGATCGTGTAATTTCCTCCTTAATAAAGGCTGGACTTCTAAAATTAATGCTTGGGATCAGAAAAATTAAAGATGTGTAATGGGAAAAACCAGACCACCACGGTTGCCACGCATTAATGTGGTAATTAAATTCTGAATGCTGGAGAAGCTGCATGTCGATCGCGACAGGTAACGCATTCCCATAAGCGCCATGTTGCGGCACGTGGGAAAACATTATGCAGTGATAACGATCGGCTAACTCACATTTCAGCTCGTAGGAGTCACTCATCACCACGATCGGGAATGTTGAGCGAGGAAGAATCTTTTTTTCAATGATTTGAAACACGCGCTGCTTTAACGCATCGTCAACAGCCCCATCTGCTTTACCAATAAATTGATCGCCAGCCCGAATACTCAACACTTCATATTCAGGCTTTGTCAGCTTCTCAGCAATTGATCGTGTGACACTCTCATTAAAACAGTAAAACTTCTTTGCAAACGCGCGCGTTGCCGCTGGAAGGGATGTTCTGTTCCAATCACCCAGATTGGTACACAGATAAAGCTCCTCTTCCTGGGAGTTCAAAAACCGATCAACTTGGGCATACATCTCTTGGTGTTCATGCGTCTCAAAAAATTCTTGAGCCGTTGCAATGTTATGCGCTTCACCCAGATGAAAAAACGATGGGTCAAACTCAATGAGAGTAGAAAAATCTGTTTGGCTTACATCGACTCTAAGTTCGCATCCAGTGGCTTCTAATCGTTCAAATAAGTGGCAGGTACCTCTGATGAAATCACCCAATCCTGGTGGGTTGTGTTGCCATTGCTTGCCTGCTTTATACGTTTGAATAATCTTTTTCATCGCGGCACCTGTATACGTTACGGCAGAATTCAGGAGTCAAAAGTTAGGAATGACGAAGGCTAAATGTAAGGCTTTCAATCCCAAATCTGTACTTCATTTAGTTACAAATCGCTGTAAAACCTGCGATCGCAAAGCCTACAAGCCGCTCAGATTCTAGTCGCTCAAAGGATGGTCTTGCCGCCATCCACCACCAACGCGGCACCGTGCATCAAAGCAGGCGCGTCACTGGCAAGAAAGAGTGCCACTTGGGCAATCTCAGCGGGATCGCCCAGCCGTCCAATTGGCATGGTGGCAATGCCTTCTGCTTTGGCCTGAGCCGGATCAGCCGCTTGAGCGAATTCGCCTTGTAGCATGGGTGTTTCAATCGGCCCAGGACACAAAGCATTAATGCGAATATTCTCTTTAGCGTACTCCAATGCTAGGGCACGGGTGAACGATAGGACGGCTCCTTTGCTCGCACAGTAGGCCGCGTATAAGGGTTGAGCCACGATCGCCAGTTCTGATGCAGTGTTAATCACAACTCCACCACCCTGCTGCTGCATTTTTGGGATCGCCTGCTGGCAGAGGTAGAACACCGATTTGAAATTGACTGCCATCACGCGCTCTAGGGCTTCTGCATCCGTTTTCACAAATGGTTCAATGATGGCAATTCCCGCATTGTTATAAAGAATATCGATGCGTCCATAGGTATTACAGCAGTACGTGATCGCCTGCACACACGCCGCTTCCGTAGACAAGTCGGCAGCCAAAAAGTGAAATTGCCCCTCTGCCTGCAAGGTTGCTGCGAGTGCCTGCCCTGCCACCTCATTGCGATCGACTCCCAAAACCTGCGCGCCTTCTGCGGTAAACAACGCTGCCGCCGATCGCCCAATACCAGATGCAACGCCCGTTATTAATGCTACTTTGCCACTTAGCCGACTCATCGGTTACTTCCTTTATGACGTTTTTTATGACGTAGATATGGTTGGTGCTGAGGGAGGAAAGGGTGCTAGCTGAACATCCTATGCGGTCGATCGTGTAAAGTCCAATTAGATCGTTTAGGTGTGAGCATGAGTGCCTTGTTGATGAGTTCGTTGAGTTGGGTGGCTTACCAGGAGCGATTGCAGAAGGACGATCTGGTGCTGCTGCTGCCCTGTGGCGCGCTAGAGCAGCATGGCCCACATTTGCCGTTGGGAACGGATGCCTTGTTGAGTGGGGCGATCGCGCAAGCCGTAGCCGAGAGAATTAACGGGCTGGTGGCACCAACGCTGAGCTATGGCTACAAATCGCAGCCCAAATCGGGTGGCGGGCAGCATTTTCCGGGTACCACCAGCCTGGATGGACAAAGCTTGAGTCAGATGACGCGCGATGTCGTTCGTGAATTTGCCCGTCATGGGATCAAGAACTTGGTTGTGGTCGATGGACACTACGAAAATCAGTGGTTTTTGACGGAAGGGATTGATCTGGCGCTGCGGGAATTGGGAATCGCCAATCCCCTCCGTATCATGCGCCTGGAATATTGGGACTTTTGCACCGAAGCCACGCTCAACCATGTCTTTCCTGATGGCTTTCCAGGATTTGCGCTGGAACACGCGGCTGTCATTGAAACCTCGCTCATGCTGCACTTCTACCCCGATTTGGTGGCGTTGGATCAGCTTCCTACCGATCCACCTGCCAACTTTCCACCCTATGATGTATACCCCACTCGCATAGAATGGATACCTCCATCGGGTGTTCTTTCCTCAGCCCAGGGAGCCACTGCTACAAAAGGTTTGTTGATGGCAGAGCAAATTACGGCTAGTATTGCAGCGGCGATTCAGCATGAGTTTGGTTGAGGCAGAGGGCAGAAGGTAAAAGGCAAAGGGTAAAAGGCAAAAGCAGTTGTTGGTTGTTAGCTTTTGGTTGTTAGAAAGAAGCTGATGGCTGATAGCTGATAGCTGACCGCTATTTCCTCAAAACTCTCTACTCCTTGGCTAAACTTTTCCTGTCTGCTGTATTGGTGGTTGCATTCTCCACTCGTTACAAATGTAAAAATTTTGCGTTAGCTACAAGGATGGCAGAATTGATGAATTTCTCTAAGTCACCCCGTTGGACTCGGCGGCAGGCGTTGTGGATGATGACTGGCGCGATCGCAGGTGCCAGTGTTCATGCGTGTGCGAAACCGTCCGAAGCACCCTCTGCTCAGTCATCGTCGTCTCCGGCAGCATCGACTGGAGCAGGAGCAGGAACGGCATCAATGGGCATTACCACCTGGATTGGCAACACTCCGCTGTATATTGCTCAGGAGAAAGGCTTTTTCAAAGATCTGGGGCTGGCCTTAACGATCAAGGTGTTTGATACGGTGGCTCAGGCATTTCCAGCCTTTACGTCTGGTCAGTTGGATGGGTTGGCACCTGTGACCTCTGAAGCAGTGACGTTGGCTTCCAAAGGGGTCGATTTTAAGGTTGTGACAGTGGAAGATACATCCGTTGGTGCCGATGTCATCCTGGCGCGCAACAGCATTAAGAGCATTAAGGATTTCAAGGGCAAAAAAATTGCGGTAGAGCTGGGAGGCATTGGTCATTTCTTCGTGCTGCAAATTTTGGCAGAGGCAGGGCTGACCGCAAAGGATGTCACCCTGGTCAACACACCGCCCGATGCTGCTGCTGCCGCGTTTCAGACGGGCAAAGTGGAAATTGCCTACTCTTACTCGCCGTTTAGCAATCAGGCGATCGCGGCTCAAAAAGATGGGCGCGTGATTTATAGCTCGAAGCAAATGCCTACGGCGATCGCAGACCTTTACATCTTCAGCACAAAATTTGTGCAAGCGAACCCCAAAACCATTGCGGCGTTTGTCGAAGGCAACCTTAAGGGCGTAGAGTTTCTGAAGACAAACCGCAAGGAAGGCTTAGAAATTGGTGCTGCTAAGCTCAAAATTAAGCCCGAAGAGTTGGATCAGCAGCTTAAAGGGATTCGCATTCCCGACAAGGCAACAAATGTGGCGATGTTGGGCGATGCGAACAGTGACCAATATTTGCTGAAGCCAATGACAAAACTGGCCTCTTTCTTGAAAGATCAGGGACAAATTCAAACGGTGCCTGATCTCACCAAAGTGCTGGAACCGCAGTATGTGACGGCGATGAAGTAAAGCCCAAATGATGTAGAGCGAATTACAGGCACGATCGCAGATGGCTAGCTTTGATCATTCATCATCCCTGGTGGCTGCTCCCCACCCTTTTCCGATCGACCTGAGCCAAACTGCTCTCCTGGTAGTTGATATGCAGAATGACTTCTGCCATCCAGAGGGATTCTGTGGTCATAATCTGGGGGCTGATTTGTCAGCAGTGAGCGCGATCGTCCCTCGCATTCAGGCAGTGATTGAGTGGTGTCGCAGTCGTAGCTTTTGGGTTGTCTACACCCGCGAAAGCCATCAGGCAGATTTAGGTGATCTTCCACCCAGCAAGCAACTCCGGTATAGCAATGCTGGTTATCCAGTCGGCACACCGGGAAACATGGGGCGGTTTCTTGTGCGAGGCGAACCTGGTACTGCCCTGCTGGATGCTTTCACACCGTTGGCGACGGAACTTCAACTGGACAAGCCTGCCCAATCCATCTTCATTGGTACAGATTTAGAGATTAAGTTGCGCGATCGCAGTATCACTCACCTCTTGCTGACAGGCGTCACGACCCAATGCTGCGTACTGGCAACCTACCGCCACGCCACCGACCTCGGTTTCTACTGTTTGCTGCTCGAAGACTGTTGTGCGGCTTTTAGCGACAGTGACCATCAAGCCGCGATCGAGGTTGTGCAAAGTGAAAACGGCGCGATCGGCTGGGTTGCCAACTCGGAAACGCTCTTTACCACTCCGTGGGGACGTTACATGTAACGTCCCTACAGAATGATTTTGGCTGCTTGCAGTGCCGTTATTTACCTGCGATCGCCACGACTTTCTCCGTTAGCACTTCTGGTTGATAGTCCGCTAGCTTCGCCATGATTTCATCGCGCACGATGGCGCGGTAATCGATGAAATGCTCCAGTAGCGCACAGTTGGTCAGGTAGTGCTTGAAGACACCGGGATTTTTTTGCAAGATCGCAAAGAACTGCTGCCAGAACTGAATGCGCGTGCTGCGTTGAATGCCTTGTCGCCAGCAGATGATGAGCATGGCGCGTAGATCAACCAGCCCTGGTAGCTTAAATTTCTTTTTGTTCGGGCTGGGCTGCATGTTTAGAAAGTGACGGTAAACGCGCGCCAGGTAGCGATCGGGTTCATACAGTTCCCAGAAGCAGCGGACGTATTCCTGGGCAATTTCTTCTAAGGGACGAGTGGGCACAAAATTCGTCAGCGTGGTCTGGTGAATGTTAGCTTCGCCATCGCCTGCCCGCAGTCGTCCTTCTTTTTCGAGCCGATGCCACAGTGCCGTGTTAGGCAACGCTTGCAGCATGCTGAAAAGTGCCTGGGGAATAGCCGTTGCTTCTACAAAATCGATGATGCGATCGCCCGCACCTGATTTCTCACCATCAAAGCCGATAATGAACCCAGCCATTACTCGCAGTCCAGTGCGATTAATCGTTTGCACCGCTTCCACTAGAGAGTTGCGAGTATTTTGGAACTTTTGCGTGAGGGATAAACTGTCCGTATCCGGCGTTTCAATGCCCAAAAAGACGGCGGTGAAGTTCGCTGCAATCATCAGATCAAGCAATTCCTGATCTTGCGCCAGATCGACGGATGCTTCGGTAGACAGGCTAAAGGGATAGCCGTGCGCCTTCATCCAGGGAGCCAGTTCCTTTAGCATCAGCTTCACGTTGCGCTTGTTGCCAATGAAGTTGTCGTCCACTACAAAAATGGTGCGTCGCCAGCCCAGATCGTAGAGCGCCTGTAGTTCTGCCAGCAGTTGAGCGGGTGTTTTTGTGCGAGGTTTGCGCCCATACAGCACGATGATGTCGCAAAATTCGCACTGGAACGGGCAGCCTCTCGAAAACTGCACCGACATATCGCCGTAGGCATCCAGTTCCAGCAAGTCGAACCGGGGGACGGGTGTATCAGTCACGGCAGGCTTTTCGCCGTTAGCTCGGAATACGCCGGAGGTTTCACCCCGTTCCAGTGCCTCTACCAGCATGGGTAAGGTAATTTCGCCTTCAT
This sequence comes from Stenomitos rutilans HA7619-LM2, assembly GCA_019358945.1. GTDB lineage: Bacteria > Cyanobacteriota > Cyanobacteriia > Leptolyngbyales > Leptolyngbyaceae > Stenomitos > Stenomitos rutilans. The sequence continues at coordinate 60,690 of JAHHIE010000039.1, forward strand.
CCAGCACTAAGAAGTCGGCTCCTGCTGCCTGCACGGCTTCTGGTACAGAGGTGACATAGGGGCCTCCTACCGCTACTCGCTTCCCTCGCCGCTTTGCTGATTCGATGAGATAAAGCATGTCTGGCTTTTGCACAATCATGCCGGAGATGATGATCAGATCGGCCCAGTACCAATCGGCCTCACTCTCGTACCGCACGTTGCGATCGACCAGACGAAATTCCCAGGCTTGAGGCAAAATTGCTGCTACAGTCGTCAAGCTCAGGGGTGGTAATGAAACCTTGCGTCCAACCAATTCGAGGGCTTTATCAAATGACCAGAACGACTTTGGAAAGAGCGGATAAAGAAGTAAAACGCGCATGTGTGATCCAAACCTACAGCTACGGTTATTGTTCGACTAATCAAAAAAACAATTGATTAGGGCAAGCCCGATTATCATCGGTTATTGAGGGTTTTCCGAAAACTTGCTGAGTTCTTCAGTATTCAAGCTCACATGATCGCTCTCTTGAGAGATGATACTCGCGCCTGTTTTGTTCCCAGGATGAATCAACTACCGCAGTTTCAATCCGCACAGCTCCCATGATTTCAGGGAAGATGTATCTGTCTCAAGACGACCAGGGTTAGCGTAGGGGTCGTGCAATTAACTGATTTGGAACGATCGACCCAGTGGTATAAATTCTTCCGTCTGCTGGTTTTTCAGCTTTGCTCGAATGTCCTCAAAGCGTCGAACAGTTTTCTCGGAGTACAGGCGATCGCCGCACTGCAAACAGACCTCAGCCTTTACGCTCACAATTGCCATGTGAATCTCACCGCGCAAAAGCTTCTGCATGTTCTTTTCGACTAATTCACCGCTGCAAAGAGGGCATTGATCAACATTCATCATTAGGCGTTACACAAAATCATCAGACGGCTGTGGAATGTTATCGCCATGTCCATACACCGTCTCAATCCACAGTTGTCGTGCTTCTTCAATATTTGCCATGATTTCATCGGGCGTTTCGCCCTGTGTGATGCATCCCGGTAAATCTTTGATCATCGCTACATAGCCACCTTCTGCCTCCGGGTAAATTGTAATTGGATAACGAAGGTTCAGGTAGTGGTCTAAAGCTTTACGGCTGGTCTGTTTGGTTTGCATACCTATTTCCCATCACGTTTGAGCTAAGTTACCTTAATAGGACTTACGCAGTTGGGGCGTAGAAAGGTGACATAAGACTTGAGGAAATCGCTAGAGTGAAGGTATGAAAGACACCGTGACACGGCTGGACTACTGCCAATATTTGCTAGTCAGCCAAATC
>JAHHIE010000040.1 GCA_019358945.1 Stenomitos rutilans HA7619-LM2
AATGGGCAACCGCGACGTTGTTTGGATACCACCAGAGCGCGCGAGGCGTTTGGCTTTACGGCACAGGTGGGCTTGGAGGAAGGGTTGCAACGCACCATCAACTGGTACCGTCAGCACGCAAGTTAGATAGAACACACGATTAGCTACACGCATAACTGTAAGCAGTCTCTACCCAACTGACATCGCTTCATCAAGCCAGCGATCGCAGGAGCACCCTGATCGCTCTGTAGAAATTGCTCATGAAGATCAGCCAGTGTGTTATTCTCGATCGCCAGTGGAGCGACATTTTAACAACGAGTTTCTTGAGTAGACTTGGTTCTGCGAGTGCGAACTTGCAATTCAGCGCGGATAAGTAACGCAGCGAAAAATCCTTAAACCATTGCCTAGTGGTCTGTCAACTTTAATTTTGTGAGTTTCTGAAACCATAACAGCTGTCTAACTAATTTTCCAGAAACGACCGCAGGCCAAAATGCTCTGTTGTCTACTGGAGTGAAAAAGAACCACAGTCTCTCAAAGATTTAGTTTCCCAAGGCAAGATGGTTGCCTACCAAAGCAAGCACGCTAATATCCTGCTGAACCTTGACATGAAATAGCGTCTTTGTACGAGGCGTTGCCTCCAGCAACGGCGCGTGGTTTAGCCCAACGTTTGGCAGCCACCAGACGCCGCCGCATGGCAGTTTGCTCAACATGGCTGAGAATGCACGGTCCGCACTGACTCGACAAGCTGATAGCCTGCGTCGGCGGGCGTCACCACTGAAATAAACACCAATGGCTCATCACTATTGTTATAAACCCCATGCACACAGCCGATCGGTGCAACTACTACATCCCCAGTAGTGATTGGCTGTGTCAGCCCCGTTTGATCCATATAATAGTTCCCATTGCCGCTCAAAATTGTCCAGGTATCTTGTCCATTGGGATGGATATGCGCCGCAATTTTTTGCCCTGGCCTGATACACCAGGCAACCACAACGGCATGATTAGACTCGGTAATGACCGATCGAATAGGTTCTCCATCGCATGACTGAAAAAAATCAGCACTATTGAATATCCGATTCGTGCTCATAGATTTAGAACTACTTTCGAGATCTGAATTTTTCATCGATCGACATCACTGTCTCACGGCTAACGTGATGGTCTCTGTCAATCTCGCTTCTACACGAATTTCTCAACCAGTTTTGATGCCATACCTTTTAATATCGGCGGAAGTAGCGTTGGACCTGGCAAAAAGATAACCCTCAATTGCTGCATCAACTCAAGCGCATCACCCTGTCCCCAATGTTCGACAATTTTTCCATGCTCCATTCGATCAATGTGCATGATAGATAATTTAATTTGCTTACCTGTTGGTGGAAGACCTTGAAACTCACCGAGATGCGTTGCTGTAAATGTTCCACACGTCACCACTTTATCCTCTGCTACTATGACCTCGTCAAAGATATGCTGTCCCTGACTGAAAGCTAAATAGAATGACATCCCAAACCGCTTGAATTCTTCTCCGTCTAATGGCTCTGGCATCCCTGCTATATGAGCAACAAAGTCTGGAGCAAGAAGCGCTAAAGCTTGATCTATCTTGCGATCGTCAAAGGCTTTATAGAACTGAAGTACGATCGCCTTGTTTTGTTCAGTTACCATACAAAACTCCATTTTGAGCCAAATTGTACCGCGATCGTCGCCAGCCCCAGTGTCTAGTAACGCTGAACTACAGCCTCAGACGATACAGGATCATTACCCTCCCGTGCCAACCCTGCAAGCAAGATCGGCACGAACCTCGGCTCATAACCGCTTAACCTCTAATAGGAAGCTGAATTCTTGCAGTACCAATGGGAATATTGCCCCTGGTGCCAACGCGCTTACCCGTAACGCCGTACAGTAAAATGCCATCGTTGACTGAAGTCATTCGCACGCCAACAAATTCTACTTGCAAGTAGCCACCAGGCGCTACAGGCTGGTCAAACGTGATCCCTACTTGTGCCTTGCTGTCATTAATTTTTGCACTCACCTCTTTGCCCGTTTGGTCAACGACCCGAACGCGATCGTAGCGTTCCATCTGGGAAGGAATAGCAATTTGTAAGTCTTCTAACGTCATACCAATCACCGCAACGCGAATGAATTGGGTGCTGCCCAGAAGCCCAGAGTTTGTAATGATGGGCGCACTAAAATTAAAGATCATTGACGATGGTTCAGACTGTGCAATTTCTGCCTGCACTCTGTTTGCCTGTTGCGCTGTGGCGGCAGTTGCTGTTGTGAGCAATAAGGCTGTCAAACCACTATAAAGTAACCCTTTCATCTGGAAGCCTCAAAACGAATGGAACAATTTGATGTGCCCTTTGGCTTGAACGGTGTCAGGAGCCAACAAAAACAGCTTGACTGACTTTTATGAGAAAGAACTGACCAGCCAATGAATGTAGACTAAGAAGATAAAGCTAAAAAAGTCATTTATCAACAACCATGAAATCGATCGAATTAGACTGACTGCAATCAAGTTGTTGAGTACGGTCATGAATCTCACTCGATTTGAATTGATTGGTTTTGAACCATAGCCTTGATCAAAGCTTGCTATTGGCCGATGCAGGCGCAAATTGTTAGCCGCACGTTGATCATGAATCTAAATAATCGTCTAAGCAATTCTGTAAACAATCGTTTGAGATCTACACTGGTGATACTAATTTCAGCAAAAGCTACGATTTAACTCAGGAAAAACTCATTCTTTGTAAATGATTTCGCTTAGAGTAAAGCGATAGCGCGATCGACCGCGTAACACTCATCGACGAGCAAGGCATCGGCATTGCCTTGACTGCCCCAGGAGAGACGGGATGAAAGCACATATTCTTTTAGTTGAAGACGAAATTAAACTAGCTCGCTTTGTTGAACTGGAGTTAAGCAGTGAAGGGTATCGAGTGAGTGTCGCTCATGATGGCATGTCGGGGCTGTCGCTAGCGCGAGAATCGGAGCCAGATTTAGCGATTTTGGATTGGATGCTGCCGGGTTTGACGGGAGTAGAACTCTGTCGGCGGTTACGCGCTACGGGCAGTAAAGTACCCGTTATTTTGCTCACCGCACGGGATGAAGTGGGCGATCGTGTCACAGGCTTAGATGCTGGGGCTGATGACTATGTTGTTAAACCCTTTAGCATTGAAGAACTGCTGGCGCGGATTCGTGCCCATTTGCGGCGTACTCAAGAGGCGGACGAAGATGTTTTGCAGTTTGAAGACTTGAGCCTAAACCGTCGCACCCGTGAAGTTCGCCGCGCGCAGCGATCGATTGACCTGACTGCAAAAGAGTTTGATTTATTAGAATATTTGCTCAACCATCCCCGTCAGGTCTATACCCGCGATCAAATTCTTGAAAAAGTCTGGGGTTACGACTTCATGGGCGACTCAAATATTATTGAAGTCTATGTCCGCTACCTGCGCCTGAAATTAGAAGAACAAGGTGAAAAGCGGTTGATTCATACTGTGCGCGGTGTTGGCTATGCACTTAGGGAGCAATAAGCATGACCACAATTCAGGTAGGCGATCGCTTTCCCGATGTGACATTACCCAATCATCAAAAAGAACCTACTCAGCTTTCCCAGTTCACCCAGCCAGGGCTAATGGATCAACACCTTGGTTTTTTGGATGGGGTTCCCTTAATTGTGGTGTTTTACCGGGGGTTCTTCTGCCCGCGCGATCGTCAACAATTTCGTCAACTGGTGCAGTTTCAAGACGAATTGATGGTTAACTATGGCAAGCTCGTGGCGATCGGCGCTGATCCGCCCCCGGTGCAAGCGGCGTTTCGCGCAGGCTTAGGGGCACAATGGCCGTTTTTAGCAGATGAACAGCGGTCACTCATCAAACAAATCAAGATTCTGGACGAAACAGAAGGGGAGTATGCCTATCGCGCCCAACCTTATACGTTTATCCTTCGTTCTGACCTCAGCATCTACAAAATCTACAATGGTTGGTTTTTTGTGGGACGACCGACCCTTGAGGAGTTGCGGCACGATCTGCGGACATTAATGTCACAGCGATCGGATTACCGCTACGAAGCCTACAACACCCCACAGGTAAAGCAGATTCGTATTCCACAGCAGACCTGGGCCGATGGCGCTCCACCTTTAGGCTCAAATGGGCTACCCGTTGCGCAAGGCACAATCCGCTGGTTTGATCTGCCATCTGGCAATGGTGAGATCGCCAGAGATGACACTGGAGATAACATCTTCTTCAACTTCACGGCCATTCCTGGAGAAGGCTACCGCACTGTGAAGCCAGGAAACCGCGTGAAGTTTGAATTGGTTGAAAACAGCACAGGCTTAACTGCGCGTAACGTCCAGACAGAATGAGTTAAAAGCCAGCGATCGCGCCTTGTTGCGTCAACCACGTGCTACCACTTGTCGTAGGCTTGCGACATGTTTTTCCACGGAGCCTTACCGTCGGTGACCATCTGTTGTAAGGCTTGAGGCACACGACTGACTTGATGGACGATTTGATCGGGACTCACACCAAACAGTACGATCAAAACCAGTGCGGCAATGAGGCCGATCGCCGCGATCGAAAACGCAGCGCGAAAGGTGGCTTGCACAAGGGTCAAAAGCCAGCTAAAGAGCGGGATGGCAAGCAAAATCGCTATGAGGAGCACGACCAGATTGAGCGGTTCGCGCATTAATTCATTCATCATCATTGAACCTCTCAGGGCAACCCGTTACGCCGTTTTAAGCATCTCACCGATCATTTTTTGAACGATTTGTAACCCTGTAACCGCTTGCGCGAGAAAGCAGCCCAGCACCAGGGACGTAAAGGTAATGTGCAACAGCCTTGCCCACTCTTTACCCTGGAGCATCAACGGCACAAAGATGGCAGCCAGCGCGGCAAAGCAAATGGTACTCAGGCCAACGACCAAATGTGGGCTGACAAACAGCTTGTGGTAAAGCAGATAGGTTGCTGTCATGCCGCCCACCGTGCCAATCACCCAAACGGCTAACAGCACTGCACCCCATTGAAAGTGCCGCTGATTGTATTTTGCTTTAATCATCTGCTTGCGGGCCTCCGCATCAGCACTGCGGGTACGCCGAACGAGAATGCCCAGGTAAAGGGCATAGAGCGTTGCCGCTAACGCACCCAGCATGAGCACCGGGTGCGCAAACGAAATAATCGCCTTTAAGAATGGTGAGAACTCAGTGTTCATGGGTTGTGGCGCAATCAGATGAGCCAGTTGAGTTGAGACAAAAGAAACCATTGCGTCAGTCTGCTACTTTGCTCTCGATCGCGTTGAGCGCTTCAGTCGCTTTCTCAGCGGTTGGGGCTGGTGCGGCTTTAGTAGCAGCCTTCTCTTGCGCCAGCTTCATTTTGGCGTTAATTTTTTGGCTAATCGCTTCTGGCGTAGGCATCATAGCTCCTTTGTCCTTTGCCATTTGCATTTTGGCGTTGATCTTGTCGCTGATGGCTTCAGGCGTGGGCATAAAGTCTTTCTTAGAGAAAAGCCCCTTCTTTTGCTCCGGGGTCAGCGAGGCAAAGATATCCTTTTTGGGAAGGGATTTGAACACCGTTGCCAGCCTGGTTTTTTGATCGGTGGAAAGCGTGATTTTTTTGAATGCTTTGCGGAGGCTGACTTTTGCGTCCACAATCTCAGTCTGAAGTCGATCGCGCTGTTCGGGACTCAAAATACTCTCAAACTGGGGCAAAATCTGCTCTCTCACCTGCTCAATCAATTTTTCAGGAGAGGCAGTCGTTTCAGCACCCAGAAGGGTTGGCACAAAGCTCGTTGTCAAGGGCTGTGCCTGAGCAAAGCCAGCAACCCCTAAAAGGCTCAGCGCCAAGACAGCACAGGCTGCAAGTGTCACAAAAAAGCGTTTCATTAAGATTCTCCTTAAACGTTAAACCACCACCCGTTCAGCCGCCTTCAATGGTTTTCTAAGCCTGGTGCTGGCGTATGCTCGACATAAGCCGCGATCGCCAGGGCAGAAATCACCAGCAACGGAAAGGCCAGACTCCACCACGACTCTGACAGCAAGACAAAAAAGGCGGCGGCAAACCCACCCAGCGCAAAGCCTGCAATGACTGGTATGAAGCGGCTCATGCGCTCTAACGCTTCTGCCGCTTCTTGTTTAGTCAGTTCGCTGGGTGAGCGCGATAGCTTCGCGGTTGCAAACTGCACCAGGTCGATCGTCAGTTGAGTGGTATTGCCCGTCATCACCGTCGTGGGAATGTAGCTCTTAAACACGCCTTTGGCTTCTTTCATCAGCGCATTTTGAATCGCCATTGCCACCACACCTGCCATGCCGATCGGCAGAATGTATTCTTCCTGCACGTCCAGCAGTAACGCTGGAGAGAGTTGCGTACCGATGATCAAAAAGATGCCCAGCGCGATCGCTTCTGCCGTGAGCAACACAGCAAACACAGACCACTGCTTGTGACGGGCATACCGTGCCAACAGCGACGTTAACGCCACCGTCAGCATAAAAGTCGGCAGCATTAAGAGCCGGGTAATGGTCGTACCTTCATCGGATGCCACAAACGATGACCCTGCAAGGGCAATGTTGCCGGTCACATGAGCGGTAAAAATGCCAAACAAGATAATAAAGGCGGACGTATCCACAAACCCAGCGACCCAGCTTAACAAGAAGCCTGCGGGGCCATCACTGATGAGATACCCGGATAGGCTAAACGGTGATTCATGACGTGGAACTACAGTCATCGCTCCCTCTCGAAATTCAGGCTTTGTGCAAATGCAGGCTTTAATCAGTTGAGACCGTTGCTTTGGTGCTGTCCACTCAACAGACAAACTAGCCCCACTCACTGAACCATTCACAGGTAAGCATTCAGCGAGTGAGGCCGCTTTAACGGCGGAGCCTGTTCCAGTGCCAAACGATGATTGACAGCATACTGAAACTAGGACTTCGCTTCTGTGTCAACCTTAGCGGTTTCCGCTTCCTTGGCTTTTTGGGCTTCTAGCTTAGCGGCTTCCTTGGCTTTTTTGGCTTCTAGCTTAGCAGCCTCTTTTGCCTTTTTCGCTTCAGCCTTAGCGGTTTCCTTCTTGGCTTTTTCCGCTTCTTTCAGCTTCTTGGCCTCCAGCTTAGCGGCTTCTTTTACCTTTTTCGCTTCGGCTTTCTCCGCTTCTTTTAGCTTTTTGGCTTCCACCTTAAGCGCGTCCTCGGCAGCTTCCTTGGCCGCTTCAGGATCGGCTGCGGCTGCGGCTGCGTCTACTTCAGGATCAGCCACTACAGCGGCATCCGCTAAAAGAACAGCCAGTTCACCAGCGCTGCTGCTGAGTGGAGTGAGCGCGATCGCGGGCTGTGTTGCAACGTTGGGATAGTCTACAACCGCACTAAACAACAGCACCAACGACAGCGCTAGAGCGCTAAACCGACGGGTAAGAAACTTGAGCATTGCTCTCTCCATTCTTTAAAGGATGACTACTATTGATCATGCATTGATCAGGGTTAACGGCCGATGCAGGCGCACCGATGACAACTTACAAAGCATAAGGGTCAAACGAACGCCTGAGCAAAGCCCCTATTCTGATTTTACGGGAACGCCTGCCTCTGCCTGGATTGGTTCCCTCTCCGCGATCGAAGCCTCCTTTGGCTTTGGCATCACAATATTTAATACCAGGGCGCAAATGGAGCCGGTCGCAATCCCAGATTCCAACACACTTCTCACACCAGTGGGGAAATGCTCCAGTGCTTCTGGCAGGAAGGTGACACCCAAGCCTGCGGCTAACGAAACGGCAAGAATTACAAAAGCACGGTTATCCATTCTGACGGCGCGGAGGATGTTAAACCCAGCTACGGCAACGGTACCAAACATGAGCATAACGGCTCCACCAAAGACCGGCGTGGGAATGGCTAAAAGCACACCGCCCACGATCGGAAACAAACCGAGCAGCACCAGAATTGCCGCAACGAAAAAGCCAACATAACGGCTACCCACACCAGTGAGCTGAATAATGCCATTGTTTTGAGCGGGCGTCACGATGGGAAATGTACCACAAATCGAGGCAATCAGTGAGTTCACTCCATCACCTAAGATGCCGCCTTTAAGCCGACGGAAGTAGGTTGCGCCTTCGATCGGTTCACCCGACACCATTGATGTGGCTGTAATGTCGCCCAAAACTTCGAGCGTTAGCGCGATATAGATGATGGCAAAGGACACGAACGTCACAAAGTCAAACCCCAGCCCAAACCGAAAGGGGATCGGAATATTGATGATTGGCAGCGAACCCAGCTTACTGAAGTCAGTAATGCCCAGGAACGTGGAAATGATGAAACCAGCAAACAACCCAATGATGATGGAACCCATCCGCAAATACTTGTTGGCGCTGGCGCTACAAATACCAACGATCGCAAAAACCGTCAAGGCCAACGCCCAGTTTTGCAAACTACCAAACGCAAGCGGACTATCCGGCGCTTTTGCGGCGATCGCCTTTGCCTTGCCACCGCCTGCCATGTAAAACATCCCGACCTTAATCAAGCAAAGCCCAATCAGCGTTACAGCCGTGCCCGTCACCAACGGGGTAAAAATCTTGCGCGTCAGGTGCAGAAAGCGGCTGAGAATAATGGGAATGAATGACCCAAAAAAGCACAGTCCTAAAATGAGTGAAAGCGTCTGCTCAGGCGTTTTACCATTTTGCAACGAGATGGCTACAACGGCCAGAATCGGCGTGACAAAGGCAAAGCTTGTGCCCTGAACACTTAACAAACCAGAACCGATCGGCCCCAACTGACGTACCTGAATAAACGTACCCAGCCCAGAGACAAACAAAGACATCCCCAGAATGTAACTCGCCTTAGCTGGATCGAGTCCCAACGCGCCTGTAATCAACAGTCCCGGCGTCACGATCGGAATGAAGATGGCACAAACATGTTGCAAACCAACAAAGAGGGCATCTTTGAACGGCGGCTTGTCGTGTAAGCCATATAGTAATTTGGGTGAATCTGCGGACAAATGTCTGTCCTCAGCGTGAACTTCTCCGTGTGTCATGCGTTAGCCTCAGCGTTTACTAGGGTGTCAATTTTAGGCAAGTTGCTCACAGGGCTGTAGTGATAGGGTCGCTGCATACGCACAAGTTGTACACTGTATACAATAGGCAAACCATTCCTAATTTGGTGTGTATGACGTTACAAAATGTTGACCTCATCGCGGAGTTGTTTGTTATCTTGCACACGTCTCTGGCACATAAGTAGTAGTGGTTTTAACACTTCTGCTGCTGTCATACATTTGTTCGCGGTGTCGATAAGCCCTTTTACCCAAGGAATGATGGTTTTGCGCCCCTTGGCAAAGAAAGCGGACGGTTAAAAGCTAAATTGGGCGCGAAGATTGCCCACAAAAACGGTGGGATTGCTATCAAAGTTATTCGGGTTCCAGATTGCATAGAAGGCTGGAACAAGCGCAATATTCCTGGTTAACGGGTAGTAATAGGAGGCTTCCAGTTCATACTGAGTGCCTCCATCACCGCCACCCGACAGCAAGAAACGCCGACCGCTCAAATAATCATGGGGTACCACAAAGGAGAGGACGCCCAACGCGCCTTTCTTGCCCAAATCGGGAAAGCCCAAGCCAAACTGAATTGCTTGCACATTTACACTGCCGCCCGATCGCGCAGCGCTCACCGGATCAATCTTCGTACTGCCATAGGAATAGCGTCCAAAAATACCAAAGCGACTGGTGATCAGCCAATCAAAGTTGACAACCACTGTATCGGCATCGGCATCATTAACTCGCCCTCCAAAACCATCATCGGCATAGCCATAAGGCAATGGCTCTCCTACCGAGCCACCAATGAAGCCATTGTAGGCTTTGATGTTAGAGCGCGTATAGAGCAGTCGCAGATTGAAGTTTTGACTGGGTGAAAAAGCCAGTTCACCAGTAATGGTATTGGTGCTGTTAAACAGGCCCGCAGAGGGGTTACTAGAGGTATTAAAGCCACCAGACGGATTCAAAAATTCGGTATTTTCAGCCAGATATGCGGCTGTAAAGCGAAACTGTGGGCTAAGGTTCCAAATCAAGACGGCTCCAGAACCCCGATCGACCGCATTGGAAAGGGTACTACCGTTCGAGTTATAGCTGCTCGCTCCAGTGAGAAAGAACGTAAAACGATTCACATCAAAATAGCGGTAGAAGTTAATGCGAGGCCCCACCACAAACCGCGCACTGTTAGTAATTGGGAACGTATAAGACAATTCGCGAATGGTCACTGAACCTGCCGTGAGCGTTCCCGTTTGATCGAGAAAAGGAGTGCCCCAGGAATTATAAAAGCCTGCTGAGACAAACTCATTGGCAGGGGAATTGCCGTTGCCTGCGGTGAGTTGGGTGATCAATGAATCTTTGCCCGTAAATGAGGTGGTGAACGTGAGGAACGTATAGTAGCTGAATGTGGTCTCCGGATTACTCCGCTGTACCCGTGATGGCACCAGCGTCACTGGATTGCGCGTAGGGGCAGCAAAGGCGTTGTTGGCAAAGCGCCGTTCTGCGGTCACCGGACGATCGGCACCCGCTGCGGTTAAGTTAAACCACACCAACCCATTCAATTTGGTGGTTGTGGAGAATTGCTGCTTTTCCAGGGTGGTAGTACGGGCTTCCAGAGCCGTGACTCGACCGCGCAAGGTTGCCAGTTCCGCCGCAAATTCTTCCTGGAGCTTTTGCACCGCCAAGAGGTCTTCTTTCTTGACCAGATCAGCAGTACCTGCGGCAATCAATTCATTGATGCGATCCATGCAGGCGTTGAGGCCAGCCGCGAATTCATAGCGAGTGACAGCACGGTTACCGCGATAAGTTTTATCCGGGTAACCAACAATACAGCCATAGCGTTCTACAAGCGATTGAAGTGCTTGAAAAGCCCAGTCAGTTGGCTTTACATCTGTTAGTTGTGAAATGGATGTGACCTGCTCCATGCCCGGAGTGCTTTGAGGCTGTTGGGCATCCGGCAAGAGCAGTGAGTCAGCGATCGCGGCAGCAGGTGGTGAGGAGGGTTCCTCTACGGGTGTTGCAGCAACGGTTAAAGGCTGGACGATCGATGGCCCGATAACTGGTGCCGCGATCGCCTCAACCGCCGGCTGCTGACTTTCGATATCCTTTGCTGCAATGGTGGCTTGACCAGGCAAACTCCAGACAATGAAGGGTGCGATCAGTAAAGTGGTCTGAGCGATCGTGGCTTTAAACATAACTCCTCACACAGGTAAACTTTAAACGTTGCAACGAATCAGTAGAAGCACGTTTCGCCAGCCAACCGCTGCCAATCGATAGCATCCTTTCGCTGCCATGCTTTGGGCAAAACCCATAGCACAATTGACAGAGCCGCAACCCTCCCAGCGGCTCCTAGCTTGTATACAGTACTCATCAAGCTTTTACACCGTTTACAGTACGGATGTCAGAGCTTTAACGATGTGCTGTGCGCTACAAACTGTCTTCATTAACTGCAATTTTTCTCTTGATGGGCTTTGCCATTACGAAGCGTGCGGAAGCTCTGCCTTGAACAAGCAGTCCCGTTTCGAGCCATACAAGCGACTCTAACGACTGACGTTACGGCCGCCAACGCAGGTTATCCTGAGAACTGCATACTTGTGGTTATCTATGCTTCAGTTTTGCCGATCGCTCTCCTCTTTCTTTACTGCCATCCGGTTGTGCTTGCGCCCTACGGCTAAACCACTGGCGTTTACCCTGGCGCTTTTGCTCAGTTGGGGCACGGTTCCTGCTGCGGTGTGGGCACGCACAGAAACGGCACCCGTGACAAAGCCATCGCCTGCACAGTCGATTCAGCCCTATCTTGATCGGGTGATACAGCAAGTCACAGAATTTCAGCTCAACAATGGCTTGAAGTTCATCGTGCTGGAGCGGCACCAAGCGCCTGTCGTTTCCTTTCTGACCTATGCCGATGTGGGCGGAGCCGATGAGCCAAACGGCAAAACAGGCGTGGCGCACTTTTTAGAGCATCTTGCGTTTAAGGGTACGACACGCATTGGCACCGCCGATTACAACGCCGAAGCGCCACTGTTAGACAAGCTCGATCGGCTTTCAGAGCAGATTCAAACGGCAACTGCACAGGGGCAAACAACAAAGCTTAAAGCGTTACAGGCGGAATTTGCCCAGGTGGAAGCAGCGGCAGGGAAGCTGGTGAAGCAAAACGAGATGGGACGCATTGTGGAGCAAGCGGGTGGTGTGGGGCTGAATGCCAACACCTCAACGGATGCAACGCGCTACTTCTACAGCTTTCCATCAAACAAGCTTGAACTGTGGATGTCGCTGGAATCTGAGCGGTTTCTAGAACCCGTTTTTCGGGAGTTTTATAAAGAGAAAGATGTGATTTTGGAAGAGCGGCGACTGCGCACAGATAATTCACCGATCGGTCAGATGGTGGAAGCCTTTTCGGGTGTTGCTTTTAAGGAGCATCCCTACCGTCGCCCGGTCATTGGCTACAACAACGATATTCAAGGGCTGACGCGCAAAGATGTACAGGCATTTTTTGAAACTCACTATGCGCCGAATAATTTGACGATCGCCGTTGTCGGTGATGTGAATCCTACCGAAGTCAAACGGCTGGCTCAGCTTTACTTTGGACGCTTCAAGGCCAAGCCTGCACCGCCAGAAGTTGTGACGGCTGAACCTGCTCAGACCGAACTGCGAGAGGTGACGCTCCGGTTAGAGACGCAACCCTGGTACCTGGAAGGCTACCACCGTCCAGCACTAAAACATCCAGATGACGCCATCTACGACATGATCACCAGTATTCTCAGCGATGGGCGCACGTCACGGTTGTACAAGTCTTTGGTAGAAAAACAGCAGTTGGCGCTCAATGCGGCTGGGTTTAGCGGCTTCCCAGGCAATAAATTTCCCAATTTGATGTTGTTCTACATGCTGACGGCTCCGGGACATACCGTTGATGAAGTGGCAGCGGCACTGCGCGTTGAAATCGATCGCGTGAAGTCAGAACCCGTTTCGGCCCAGGAACTCGATCGCGTGAAAACTCAGGCACGGGCAGGCTTGTTGCGATCACTCGACTCCAATATGGGCATGGCGCAAGCCCTGTTAGAGTACGACGTGAAAACGGGTACCTGGCGCAACCTGTTCAAACAAATTGACGCGATCGCGGCTGTCACGGCCCAGGATATTCAGCGCGTCGCTCAAGCAACGTTTGTGCCTCAAAATCGGACGATCGGCAAGCTCTTGCCGAAAGGATTATGAGCTTTACCAGTCGATGCCTTATACCCTCATGGAGCAAAGATAACGATGCAATCGGCGTTACACATTACGACTGTCGATGCCTTATACCCTCATGGAGCAAAGATAACGATGCAATCGGCGTTACACATTACGACTAAAGTCCTTCCAGGACACAAGATTGAGATTCAAATACCACCTGGCTCGGTTGGTGAAGAGGTCGAGGTTTTTGTTGTGCTGTCAGAAGCACTTCCCAAACAGCAGGCCGCGATCGACATTCTCAACCAGCTGCCAGGTCAGCAACAGTTTAAAACGGCTGAAGCGGTTGATCGCTACCTTAAAGAAGAGCGAGACTTATGGGAACGCTAACCATCCCAGAATCCAGTCTGGTTTATGTTGATACGGCGATCGTGATTTACAGCGTGGAAAAGATTCCAGATTATTTCCCTCTGTTAGAAACACTTTGGCTTGAACTAAATGTTGACAAACTAAAAGTGATTAGCAATGAACTGACGCTGATGGAAACGTGGGTCCTTCCATTGAGGAACAGAAACTCTGACTTGATTCAGATTTACGAAAGCTTACTTCTAGCATCAGACATACAAGCAATTTCTGTCACTCAGGCTGTTCTTAAAGCAGCCGCTCACCTTCGTGCCGCAACAAGCTTAAGAACACCAGATGCAATCCACGCAGCAACAGCAATGAGTGAAAAGTATTCTGTTTTTCTGACTAATGATGCTGATTTCCGCAAAGTGCCTAATTTACCTGTCGTTGCATTGAGTGATGTATTGTGAGTCTAAAAATAAGATACAAGTTCTAAAAAACAGTTCTCAATTCACAAGGAACTGAAAAAGAGAAGTCAGTTAGACCACCAGAGGGCAATCCAGCAATTGAGGACGCGATGTCAACGACGACAGAAACTAAAAAGCAGAGAACGGCAAAAATCATTGTGCTGGTCTTTTCCTTTGTGATGGTGCCGCTGCTGCTATTGCTCTTGGCACTGCATCCAGCCGCTGCTGCCACGCCAAAGCACTACACCGAATTGACCTTTTCGCCGCCACCTGCCATTAAGCTGCCGGACTACACGCGATTTACCTTGGCAAATGGCATGGTGGTTTACCTGATGGAAGATCACGAACTGCCGTTGATTAATGGAAGTGCGTTCATTCGCACGGGCGATCGACTGGAATCAGCCTCTAAAGTCGGGCTAGCGGGGCTAGTCGGCACAGTGATGCGATCCGGGGGCACTCAAACCCTCAGCGCCGATGCCATGAACGAGTTTTTGGAGCAGCGGGCCGCTTCGGTTGAAACCGCGATCAACGACGTTGCGGGTAATGCTGAATTCAATACCCTCACCGAAGACTTACCAGACGTGTTTGACCTGTTTGTGAATACCCTAAGGCAACCGACCTTCCCCACCGATAAGTTAAACCTGGCAAAAAATCAGGAGCGTGGAGGCATTGCTCGTCGCAATGATGCGCCAGACGCGATCGCCAATCGTGAGTTTCGCAAGCTGGTGTATGGTGACAGTAGCCCCTATGCCCGCTACACCGAGTACGCCACGCTGGCAAACATCACGCGTGATGATTTAGTGCAGTTTCATCAACAATATTTCTCACCGAATAACATTTTGCTGGGCATTGTGGGTGATTTTGACAGTAAGGCCATGCGCCAGCTTGTGGAAGCGAAGTTGGGTGACTGGAAGCCTGCAAAGACGAAATCCTCTGCGCTACCAACCGTCGCGCAGGCGAAGCAGGGTGGCATCTTTTTGGTCAACCAGCCGCAGCTAACGCAAAGCAATGTGCAAATTGGGCATCTCGGCGGACAGGTCAATAGTCCTGACTATCCGGCACTATCAGTCATGAATGAAGTGCTGAATGGCTTTGGTGGACGGCTGTTTAACGAGGTGCGATCGCGCCAGGGGTTGGCCTACTCGGTCTATGCCTATTGGGGGCCGCAGTACGACTATCCTGGTTTGTTTGTAGCAGGTGGGCAAACGCGATCGGATGCAACAGTGCCGTTTATTAAAAGTGTGAGAGCCGAGGTAGACAAAATTCGTACAGCACCGATCGTCCCTTCCGAGCTTGCCTTCGCCAAAGACTCCGTGCTGAATTCCTTTATTTTCAACTTTCAGCAGCCTGAGCAAACCCTGTCTCGGCTCCTACGCTACGAGTATTTTGGCTATCCAAGTGACTTCATCTTTCGCTACCAAAAGGGCGTCACAGCCACCACGATCGCCGATGTACAGCGCGTTGCCAAAACCTACTTACAGCCAGAAAAGCTTGCCACACTGGTGGTTGGCAATCGAGACACGATCAAACCATCGTTGGAGACATTAGGGCAATTGGTAACGGCGATCGATATTACGATTCCGACGGACAAACCAGGCTCCAGTAAGCCTTAAAACAAACGGTGGATTAGCTATCAGCTTTCAGCTAGTGCTTGCTACCAAGTTCCGGCTTCCTTGAAGCCGGATAGCAAACGAGAGCCTGGTATCCAGAACAGAAAGCTAACCGCTGACCGCTAATAGCTCTTCAACTCAAAACTTAAAACTCAAAACTCAAAACTTCTAAGCTGACCGTGGATGGCTTTAGCTTACTTTCCGCAGGGTCGGCTGGCGGCAAAAACATGGCATGATTTTTACAGCCCCTTAAGCGATCGCGCATCCCAACATCCTATGTTTCATCAAGGTTTAGCCGTATTTATTGGTAGTTGTATGGTGGGCTATGCGGTTACCGCTTGGGCAGGTGATCCCGATTTAGTGGTGGCAACTCCCACAACGGCACCGTACAAAATTCAGGGCAAAACAACGGCTGAGCTGCGATCGCAGATGAACCAACTGGGCCCTATGAACCAGGATGAAGGCAAGCGCTTTGATGCATCCACAACCTGGGATTTAGATGCGCAGTTTACCTCTGGTGGTAAGAAAGGCAGTTGTAAGCTGAAAACCGTCACCGTCACCGTTAAAACTACCTTCAATTTGCCAGAATGGACGCCACCCAACGGAACTCCTCAAGCGCTCATCGATCGCTGGAAAAAGCACCTGGCGGCCCTGCAAACGCATGAAGAAGGCCACAAGCAGTTAGGCATTGATGCCGGAAACGATCTGCTGACTCAACTGAAAGCTATGCCCGCTGCTCCCTCCTGTGATGCCTTGAACAAACTTGCCACCCAAAAACGAGATGCCGTCAAAGCAACGTTCAAGCAGAAGCACAAAGCCTACGATGCCAGCACAAAGCACGGTGCAACTCAGGGTGCGGTGTTTCCGTAGGTCATAGATTGAATTTCTATTAGCTAGAAACCAATACCGCGCGGTATTCTCCCTTCGACTCATAGCAGGCATCGGAGCGTTGCTCTAGATTACGAGTACAAAGGAGACTGTTGTCGAGCTAAGTGCGAAGGAGTCAATAATGACCGACCGTAAGCCTTCCAGAAAAGGGCAATGTCGATGTGGACAAGTCCAATTTGAAGTGCATGCTGAACCGTTACTGACTATGGCCTGCCACTGTACGGGTTGCCAGCGGATGACAGCAAGTGCCTTTAGCTTGAGCACCCTGTATCCCAGCAATGGGTTTAAGGTCACGTTAGGTGACCCTGTCATTGGCGGCCTTCAGGGCGCAACGCGTCATTATTTCTGCGCCCACTGCATGAGTTGGCTGTTCACGCGCCCAGAAGGTATGGATGACTTTGTGAATGTCCGAGCGACGATGATGGATGATGCCCAATCTTTTCGTCCCTTCATTGAGACCTACACGGATGAGAAACTGATGTGGACAACGACCCCTGCCGTCCATAGCTTTAAGAAGTTTCCTTTGCCAGAAGACTATCCAACGTTGCTCGCCGAGTTCGCCAAACGACATCAATAGATTGGTTCGCACCCAGATCGCCCTCCTGTGACCAGATTCCGTAGGAGGAGCGATCGACAGCGGTGAACGGAGACGTTAGAGGCGTAGCATAGCCGCCCCTACACCTGATTCAGTGGATCTGGCGGCTGCGGCCCCGAAAAGCCTTTTTCTTCAATGTGCAAGTTTCCAGAACCCGATTCATCCTCGTCTTTATCCTCTGGTCGCGGAGACATTGATAGGGGCTGCACGCTACTATCTTGCGGATCGCCTACTAAGCCAGCCAGGGGTACTTTGACTGGTGTAGCAGCCAGATGCAAATCGGCTAGATTCGTTGTAGCTACCAGGGGGCGATCGCCCATACCCACGGGTGCTTCTGCCGTGACGCGCACCTGAAGTTCACCCGGATCGGCATAGGTGCCCTGAGTTACTAACCGGGCATAAACACGAGGGCTGATTTGGCTCCACGGCGTATTGGCTCCATCGGTAGGCGTATTGGCCTGTCCAGGCAGCACAAAGGCGTTTGACAAAGCCTCGAAATTATTGCCATAGCGGAGCAGGGTTTCGCGGGTTTGGCGGAGCGTGACGATCGCATTCCCAACCGTTCCTAACCGTCCCAAAGCGGAATCCATCGACGGTAGCCCTGGAACCGTGCCAGAAAGCTGGCTCCACGTTGATTCAATCTGTTCATAAAAGCTACGCGATAGCCGAGGCTTGTAGTCGGGCAGCAGTTGATCGACGATCGCCCGTTGCTCGGTTGCCAATTCCTCATATTTCATTCCAGCCTGCAAGTTCCACGACAAAACCTGTAGCTGCTTGTGCGGAATGGCAGTGCCGGCCGATCGCGCATTTAACGCCACAATGATATCCGCCCATTTTCCTTTCAGTGGTGCCAGCAAGTAGCGATGCCCCGCAGGGCTGTGCGCCGATACTTTCATGCAAAACACATCGACTGGAATGCGGTAATCTCCAGGCTGTAGCGCGACGGTGCCATCAGTCGCATTACGGAGTTGAGCCATGAGCGTTGTTGGCATGGCGTTCGGCTTAAATGCCTTGCCTGGTACTTGATTCACTATTGGGAATGTCGCTTGGCTACTGGACTCGATCGGAGCCTCATTCTGCAACGTACTGCCCAATGCTTTCATCGCCTGCTCTGAGATCGCCCCTTTCAGCAGATCTTCCACCGAACCACCCGGAATCGGTAGGCTGGGAATGGGAAGGCCAAATAAGCCTGCGATCGTGTTCGCCCCCAGTGGCGGTGCTACAAGTCCCACGATCGCAGTGACTATTACCCCTGTCAGCAAGCCTTTAAAGGCAAATTGCTGTAGTGGGTGATCGAGTCTCCACGAACCAACATGACGTGTCGCACTATGTTTGGAGCGCAAGCGCTTGACCATGATTCTGTCCTCATCCACCAGGCTTCACTTATCCTACGCTTGATTGTGACCACGAGGGAGGGAGTGGAGCGGTAAGGAAGGCAGGGGGAGCAGGGGGAGCAGGGGAAGAGAATTTTGAGTTTTGAGTTAGTTCTGCCTCATGCCTTCTGCCTTTTGCCTCCTAAACTTAGCGAAGCTAAAAAAGCTGACCGCTGACTGCTGACTGCTGACCGCTCAATTTCCCCTCCACCCCTCCACGCCGATCGCAACTTTTTACCTGCAAAGCCTTAACTTTCAGTAATGAGTGTGCCATGATGACGGCGAGGACTGAGCACACATCATGTGCTTTTTATACGTTCGCAAGAATTAAATGGTTGAGTCTTAACCCTCAGAGAACGGTATGTTTAGAAAAAATACGCCACCACCGTCAAAGACCTTACCTACCTACATCGCTCCCAACAGTGAGTTTCAGGGCACGCTTCACGTTGAGGGCGATCTGCTGGTTGATGGCATCATTCATGGCACCGTTGAAGTGCGGGGTGATATGCAGATTTCTGAGAGCGGGCTAATTGAAGGGCCAGAAGTGCGAGCGAAAAACCTGACGGTGCATGGAGTTCTCAAGGCACGAGTGCTAGTCGAAGGGAAACTGACCCTCAGCCGCACCGCTCGGTTAGAAGGCGATGTGAATGCCAGTGCGCTTAGTGTGGAAGAAGGCGCATTCTACGTGGGCTATATCGAAACAGGTGAAACAAAAGCACTACCCGGTATGAGAACAAGACCGGAACTTGCTGGCAGCGGGGATGCGTACAGCGGTAATTTAGGCGGCTGATTACGCTCAAGAGTTAAGTTGCCTTACCTTTAAACGACCACCGAGACGCGAAGGTCACAAAGATCGCTCTCTGCGATTGTTTTGATGCGATCTGATCCCTGGTTCTAAATTTTTTCACCACGACTGGGACTCGATACCGCAGCCCTGTATGTGCGACGATCGCCCTGAGCGCAACTATAAGTCAACACCTATCTAACGATACGATGAGACAGAGGTGAAGCATGTTCTCATCGTCATTATTGCTTTGTTTAAGCGTGGTAATGCTTAAACAAAGCAGCTCAGCCGCAGGATGATTGATGCACGCTTATGACGCTGACACAGGTTTGGGGCGCACTATTAATCTTTGTGGTTTGTCCACTGCTGGGTGGACTGCCGCTGATCGCCTGGATCACGGTTGCCCTTACGCGACGTAACCTGGCACAAGTCGGCACAGGCAATGTGAGCGTTTCGGCTGCCTTCTATCACGGTGGGCGAGTGGTAGGCACGCTTGCCGTCTTATCAGAAGCCCTGAAGGGCATTGCAGCCGTTTTGCTCGCGCGATCGTTCTTTCCTGTCGATCCAGTTTGGGAACTCATTGCGCTGATGGCATTGGTTATGGGGCGCTACTGGTTTGGCAAGGGTGCGGGCACAACGAATGTCGTCTGGGGCTATGTCGTTCATGACCCGATCGCGGCAGGGTTTGTCTTCCTCATCAGCGCGATTAGCTTCACGATTCTGCGCGAACGACAGCAGGGACGGCTCAGCGTATTAGTGATTTTTCCCCTCATCACCGCGTTGCGCCATCCCTTAAACCAGGATCTGATTGGCGCGGCGATCGTCCTTGCCATCATGCTGGGCTGGATTTACACCAAGATTCCTGATGATTTGGATCTGGCTTCCACCACCGCCAAAGCAGACGCGCAATCAACCTTCAAATTCTTTCGCGGCGATCGTGCCCTCCGTTCCCTTAATGATGCAGTGGATGCTCGTAAGGTTGGGCACAAAGCGGCAACGCTCTCTCGCTTAAAGCGATCAGGCTATCCGGTGCCGATGGGCTGGGTGCTGAGTCCTGGTGACGATCCAGAGCCACTGTTAGAACGGCTCAAACCATCGCCCAGAGCACCGCTCATTGTGCGGTCTTCTGCGGTAGGCGAAGATTCAGAAGCCGCATCGGCAGCAGGACAGTACGAATCCATTCCCAGCCTCGTCCGCTCCGAACAATTGATGCCTGCTATTTCTCGCTGTTTTGCTTCCTACAATCAGCCGAGTGCTGTAAAGTATCGGCGCGATCGCCACTTACCCGATGCCACCATGGCGGTCTTGATTCAGCAACAGGTGCGGGGAGCCTTTTCAGGCGTTGCCTTTAGCCGTGATCCAATGGCGAGGCAGGGAGATGCAGTGGCAATCGAAGCGTTACCAGGCAGTGCGTCTCAGGTTGTATCGGGACAGGTAACGCCAGAACGGTATGAGGTGATTGTGCCCGCGATCGACTTCACTCCCGCAACGGCTCAAACCCCATCTAGCTGGATACTACCAGACGATCTGACCTTAGCTATCAATGGCAATGGCTCTGTTCCAGGTCGGTTGCTTCAGCAGGTCGCCTTTCTCGCCAGACACTTAGAAGCTCAAAATCAAGGCACTCCCCAGGATATTGAGTGGAGCTATGATGGCAAGCAACTCTGGCTCTTGCAGGCGCGACCCATCACCACGCTGCTGCCCATCTGGACGCGCAAGATTGCGGCTGAGGTTATTCCTGGTTTCATTCACCCCCTCACCTGGTCAATCAATCGTCCCTTAACCTGTGGCGTGTGGGGCAATCTGTTTACGCTTGTTTTGGGCGATCGCGCCAAAGGACTAGACTTCAACGACACTGCCACGCTCCACTATTCCTACGCTTACTTCAACGCCTCATTGTTAGGACAGTTGTTTCGACGCATGGGCCTGCCCCCCGAAAGCCTGGAATTTCTGACACGCGGCGCAAAATTTAGCAAACCGCCGCTTCAATCCACCCTGCGAAATGTGCCAGGGTTTTTACGCTTATTGAATCGAGAATTTCGTCTAGAAAACGATTTTCGCCAAGCGTCTCGCCATCAGTTTGCACCCGCTCTAACAGAATTCTCTCGACAACCCGCGACTGAGCTTGAGCCATCAGCGCTTCTGGCACGCATTGATCGCATTCTCAACCTGCTGCAAACCGCTACCTACTACAGCATTCTCGCTCCTCTCAGCGCCGCCTTACGCAAAAGCATCCTGAAAGTGAAGGATGAACAATTAGACAACAGTGATACGCCAGAAATTGCGGCCTTGCGATCGCTTCAGACGCTGGCACAAGAGGCAAGAGAAGTTTTAGAGAGGGAGTCGGGAGTAGAAGGGGCAGGGGAAGCAGGGGAAGCAGAGGGGGCGGAGGAAGCAGGGGAAGTAGGGGAAGCAGAGGGAGAAGTAAGAATGCACAACTCTCCCACTCCCCACTCCCCACTCTCCACTCCTCTCTCTTCTCTGGCTCAAACGTTCGAGGGGCAAACCATCCTGACACAGTTAGATGTGCTGATCGAGCAATACGGCTACTTAAGCGAGGTGGGGACGGATATCGCGGTGCCAACCTGGAAAGAAGATCCGCAGCCTGTACGATCGCTCTTCGTCCAGTTTTGTCAACATCCACCTGCGATCGCGCCTCAGATCGATCGACCCACTGGCAACGTCAAGCGAGTACAGCGTCGCCTCACGCTTAAAGGTCGAGTGACAGAGATCTACAGTCGTTTGCTGGCAGAATTGCGGTGGAGCTTTGTTGCTCTAGAAAACCATTGGCTGGAGTCAGGGTTACTGGCAGAGTCAGGGGATATCTTTTTTCTAGAGTGGGAAGAGATTCGAGAGGGAGGAGAGAGGGGTGAAGAGAGAGGGGTAACGTTTCAGAAATTAGTGGGGCAGCGTCGATCGCAGTTGGAAGCCGATCGTCAACTTCAGGCAGTACCCTTTCTGATTTATGGCAATGATCTACCGGCACCAACGATCAGCATTTACAAAGGACAGTCATCGCAGCAGCTACAGGGCATCGGCGCGAGTCCGGGAGAGGTAGAGGGCATTGTCAAAGTGGTGCGGAGTTTGGCGGAGTTGCCAGAGGTCGATCGCACCAGTATTCTCGTCGTGCCCTACACCGATTCGGGTTGGGCACCGCTGCTGGCAAGGGCGGGAGGACTCATTGCAGAAGTGGGTGGCAGATTGTCACACGGGGCGATCGTCGCTCGTGAGTACCGCATCCCTGCCGTGATGGATATCCACAACGCGACGCAGTTACTTCAAGACGGTCAGCGCGTCCGCATTGATGGGCAGCAGGGCACTGTAGAAATTTTGTAGGGAACTGTTGTAGAGCAGATGTTAGTTTTGAGGCGCTTCTACGGTCAAAGTGTCTACTTTACTTCATCCGTTACGCCTTCAAGGTAGCCGATTACGCCTTTGCCCCACGGAGTTTCTTCGGCGAAATGTTCACCAACTTTGAGCAGCCCTTTTTTGACCCCGTTCCACTGTCGTTTCAAGTTGAGAAAGTTTTGCCAGCGTTGGGGTTGAGTGCGCTTGATTTCTTGAAACTCAACATCCACGATCGCCGGAATTTGTGCGTCTGTTGCCTGGGGATATTTTTGCTGTAGATCAACAATAGTTTGCTTGAACTCAGCCAGTGCTTCAGCTAACTCAGGATTTGTCGCATAGTTGTGTTGAATGCCTTTACCAATGACAGTGCCAGTGTTGGTTTCAATGATCTGGTTGACTTCGGTGTTGATTGAATATTTAGAGGATTCAGTCATGATCGTTCCTGATTAAGATCTGCGACGAATGGGACGGGAGAGCGCACGACGAGGCTCAACGGTTGTAAGAGCACCCAGAAGCGAAACGGGTAAACGGTTTGATAGGAGTTCGAGAATCCTGGCATTGACGGTGGTTGCAGGCGTATCGTCTGGGAGGTTAACGAAGATGACGCCTGCGCTGAATGCTTCTGCCCAACCTCTCGGATCGGCGAGTCCACGATCGCGGGTGATGATAATCGCATCGGCAGCAATGGCGGCATCCATCACTTCTGTATCACGGTGTCCCCGGAGACCAATATCGCGCACGTCTTGAGCGGAGAAACCCAACGCGGCAATTTGCGGTGCGAGGGAACACGGCATATTTTCATCAACGAGGATGTTCAACGCTCAGGCTCCCAGAGGAATCACTGTCGTTTGTTTGACTAACTCAGTGGCATAGGCAAGTGCTGCTTCCACCTGAGTCTGGGTCAATTCATATTCTTGCATGACCGCTTCTTTGTCCATGCCACCTGCGAGTGAGCCGAGAACAATGGATACAGGAACGCGAGTGCCCGTGATGACAGGCGTACCGTGATGAATTGCCGAATCGACGCTGATATGAGATGCGATTTCCATCGTTGCCCTCACCGTTTGCTGGTTTCTTTATTCTGACCTAGGTGGTTATTGCCCAATGACATTACCGTGGTTTTGCTCAATAATTTGTACCACTTCAGCCTTAATTGCGTAAGTAGTGCCTTTCTTATCTTCACCCCCAACACCCAATACCCCACTCCCTTCTTCCACCGCTGACCAAGCAATTTTGTAGTTGTAAAACTTGCAGTTATTTTTTATATCTCGGAGTGGATAAACAAACCCATCATTCACAAAACTTGATTTCCAGGCAGGACTTAACACTTCAGCAACATGATGTTGCATTTTTTCGAGATTGCTGAGTTTAGCCAATGCTTCAGCCGCGCTGTAGCGGACAACAAGCTCTGGATCGGTCAAAGTTTGTATGAGCACTTCGACTGATTTTTTATCTGCCAAATCACCGAAAGCACGAATAGCAGCCTCTCGAACATTTGGATCTTGAATATTTGGATTATCAGGTTCTAGAAATGAAATTAGCTTTGGCAAAATAGACTGACAATCAAATTTACCTAGTGCTTGTGCAACCATCATCCGAACGGTAGAATGCTCGTCTGTTAATGCATCAAGTAAGCTATCGATCACGGAAGGATCTGCCAAATTCCCTAGAGCTTCAGCCGACTTCCAACGGAAGTTAGGCATCGGTGACTTAAGCACTTGTATCAGTGCAGAAACAACTAGCTGTCCACTGATCTTTTCCAACGCGGCAAAAATTTCCCACCAGTCAGATCGGCGCGAAGCACGACCAAGAGCTTGCTGCTTCAGCAGATTGATTAGTTCTGGAAGCACCTGCTTTTCACCCAGCTTTCCTAAAGCGATGAGGGCATTCAGACGAACGCTATTTGCCGGGTTTGTCTGTAGAAGTTCACTTAGCGCTGGAATTGCAGCTTCATCGCCCAGCTGACCTAATGCTTCAACAGCATTTTCAACTAATTGGGAATGCCAGTGATCAAGTACATTAATCAGGCTTGGTACTGCCATTGAATCGCCTAATTCGCCCAATGTCCAAGCAGCAAGTTCAGCAGCACAAGGGTTTTGAAGGGCTGTAATCAGCAATGGAGTTGCTTTTGTGCTTCCTATCTCTTTCAACGCTATGGCAGCCTGCCAGCTATGCTCTCGTAACGCTACAACCAACTCTTCGACTGCTATTTCGTTGCCTACTTTGCCTAATGCTTCTGCGGCGTTGTCACGAATATTATGATTTTCAGAATTTAAAGCTTTAAGTAGTTCCCTAGCCGCTTTATCATAATCGATCTGGGCTAAAGCTTCAGCTGTAACCCAACGAAGGAAGTCTGATGAATCTTCTAAAGCTATCTTTAGCAAATCTGGGATCGCTGAATCAGACGCTAGTGCAACTAGAGCTTTAACAACCTGAATATGAACTTTTTCTACACGTGTCTTATCTTTCAATGCGTTGAGTAGATCTGGAACGGCTGAATGGATGTATAGTTCACCCAGGCTTTCAGCAGCTTGTGATTGAATACTGTCATTCGAGTGATTTAAAGCCCGTTTTAATGATGGGATTACTGTACTATCGCCAACTGCTCCTAACGCGAAAAGTGCAGCAACAACGACAACTGAATTATGGTGATCTAATGTTTTCAGTAACTCTGGAATCGCTGATTTTCTATTCAGTTCCCTCAAAGCAAAGGCTGCTTCAAAAACCCATATTGCATTTTGCTCGTCAATTAGACTCTCTATCAAGTACGGCACAGCATGATCAGAGTGAGTATTACCTAAAAGCTGCATCTTGTATTTCGGAGGTATATCCAGCGTACTTATCCTTTCGACCGTTTGCTCTTGCCATTTCGGTTGTACCTCTCCTGCTAATCGTGCGCCAAGCATCCAATCCACTTCTAACGCTAATTTTGTGACTTGTAATGCTTGCACTTCGTTCTCTAGTAGTGATGACATTAAAGCGATCGCTTCCGTCCACTTCAAATAATTCAAATAATTCTGCTTTAGTTCGGTATCACTCAGTTTTGGCAGCTTTTGCAGTAGCGCTTCAGCCGCGTAGTATTCCTGAAATAGTTGGTGGTGAAATTCGATCTCGTCAGGATTACTGGCAATTTGAAGCAGATGAAATTCCAGTAGATCTTCCAGCCACTCTTTTGCAGCTTGAGCAGGAGCTTCAACGCGATTCGTAAGATAAGCTTCCAGAATTGTTTCGGCTTGCACTTTAGGAATGGTTAACCAGGCGGGAGTAGGCTTTAAGGGAGTGGTGTGCGGGTCTCCTTGCGTCATCACAAAGGCAAGGTGCTGGAGCAGTTCCAGTGCAAAGCGGCGCGAGTCGTCTGATACTCTTCCTTTCAGCGGTTTAAATGTCTCGTAGCGTCGAGCAAATTCTTGACGAAACAGTTCCCCACGATTTTGAGGAATCTGTCCATCGGGGCTTTCTGCCACAACATCACACAGCATTTGCAGCAACAGCGGCGTTTCTGCCAGTTCTCGCAAACGATCCTTAAGCTGGCGCAATAACTCATCGGCTTGCCCCGGCAGCCGCTTCTGGATAAACTCCCGCATCTGGGGTTCGGTCAACGGCACCATTTCTAGCTTTTTCTCAATGCCCAGGTCTGCTCCTGCACCTAACTCGCGTGTGGTGACGATGATGGGAACGGTGTGGAAGTCTTCATCCCGCCGAAACTCATCCAGCGCTGAGTAAGCATCCGAGGTCGGCACTTCATTCAAGCCATCAAACAACAGCAGCAGTCGTCCTGCAAACAGCAGGTCTTCAACAGTTTCCTGGCTCAGGCGCAATCGTCGTAGAGCCTTCTGAATCCACTCCAGCACAGAACCGCTGCGGCAATCGCGCAATTCAACGAGAACGGGAACTGTGAAATTACCCTGTCCACTATTAGCAATTTTTAAAGCTGTTTGAGCGTCCTCCCACAGTAGACGGCGCAATGCAGTTGATTTGCCGGAACCCGGTTTGCCAATCAGCAACCCCTGATGATGTTTCCGCACTGCTTTTCGCAAACCCTCCAACACCTCAAAGCGTTCGCGCTTCTGTGCTTCTAATGAACGTTGAGCAGTGGGGTCGCCTGGATTGTCTTGGACGATCGCCCTTACCTTCAATGGCAACTCAGCCTGAGTTGGCGTATAGCGATCGCCCCAGTCGTGATTCGCTGGATCAGGAAGCGCTTTGAGATAGGGCTGAAAATCGATCGCATCCGCCATAGAAAACCAGGCAGCAGAATTTTTCTCCTATCCTACGCATTAACGATAGGCATCTGCCACTGCTTCTCGTGCGATTGTCCTCAAGACTGGTTGCCTCATTCATTTGAATGTCGCGCCTGCGATCTTGAATATTGCGGCTGCGATCGCTTCTGTCATAGAGTGCATTCAAATTGCAGCACAACACATTACGAATGTTCTCTATGTCAATGCGAATGGATGCGGTTGTATTACGAATGGTTTGCCTGCAATTGCCAATTACATCGGGAACATTCAAATTGCAGCGTGATACATTGCGAATGTTTCCAATAACACTGCGAATGGATGCAGTGTCATTGGAAATGTGGTGCCTGCGATCCGAAACAACATCGGAGCTATTCAACTAAACCTCGGAGGTTTAAGCCTACCGTTGGCTGCGATCTTCATGACTGGTTAAAACCTCCGAGGTTTGTGTAAGCTCTAGCGTTGTGTTGAGCACTCTGACGCTCAGAACAGATTCAACTGAGTTGGTGTATCAATGCTGTTCCAGGGAAGCGGTGGAACAGGAGTACCACGCTGTTCAAGTAGGGATTGAAAGTAGCGTGCGTTGGCGGGCGATCGCTCCTCTAGAGGGCAATGCACAAAGAAGTAGATGTGGGTTCCTTGCCGAAGCCATTGCTCCACCAGCGCAACCCATTTCTCTAAATACGGTTGATTGAGGGTGCGATCGGGATGGCTGATGAAGCGAATTAGGCTGAAGGGAGCCGTGACGCTTGGTTGAAGGGGCAGTTTCGGCTTTTTGCGCTCGGAGTGCAACTGTGGGTCGTCGGGTGCGTCATAGATGGGACGAGTATCGAGTAGAACGCGTCCAACGCCCAATCGTTCTAGCAGGTCAGTCAGTCGCTCTGCATGAGGTGTTTTGAACCAGTCGAGATGACGCACTTCCAGGGCAAAATCTGCTGCGTCACGGGGCAGAGCGGTCAAGAAGGCTTCTAAATCGGCAAAGCTTGACGGGCTGTAGCTGGGCGGCAGTTGGGCGAACAAAGGGCCGAGGCGATCGCCCAGTCCCTGCATCTTTGTCAGAAAAGCTAGCGTACCCGGCAGTGCAGGTTGCAACAAACCATTGTGCGTCAAACTTTTCGGCAACTTCAGGCAAAACTTGAAGCCATCCGGTGTTTCCGTTGCCCACCGCTTCACTGTCTCCGCATCCGGGATGGAGTAAAACGTCGTATTCCCTTCTACCGCCGTAAAGCGACGACTATAGAGATGCAGAAAATCAGCCGCGCGACTATCCGATGGGAACAGGTCTCCCAGCCAACCTTTGTACGCCCAAATTGCACAGCCGATGTGGAAGGTCATGGGGAGGGGAGAGAGTTTTGAGTTAAGCGTTTTGAGTTGAGAGTTGATTGAGCGGTCAGCGGTCAGCGGTCAGTCTTTGACCTTTTGCCTTCTGCCTTCTGCCTTCATTCCTCATCCTTTTGCCTGCCACCTTCTAGACTACTTTAGCGATGAGTATGATGGAGACTGCATTAAGCCCACTGTGCGATCGCCCTCTCTATATTCAACACCCTTTACCCGCTACCCATTAAAATCCGATGAACTCTCTCTTTTGCAGTCAGGGGCACGATAATCCTGACAGTAATCGTTTTTGTCGTCTATGCGGTGAGATGCTGCCGACTGTGCCACGATCGCCAGCGGGTGGTATGGCGGGTCAAACCCTGGGATTGCGCTATCGGGTGATACGCGAGTTGGGACATGGTGGCTTTGGGCGGACGTATCTGGCAGAAGACACGCATCGGTTTCATGAGTATTGCGTGCTGAAAGAGTTTGCGCCCCAGGTGCAGGGAACAGAGGCGCTACACAAAGCAGAGGAATTGTTTGAGCGGGAGGCGGGCATTCTGCATAAGCTGCAACACCCGCAGATTCCACGCTTTCGGGAATTGTTTCAGGCAGACTGGCAGGGCAAAAGGCGACTGTTTCTAGTGCAGGACTATGTAGAAGGTGAGACGTACCAGGCATTGCTGCGATCGCGCCAGGCTCAGGGCTACGGTTTCACAGAAGCAGAGGTGATACAACTGCTGGTGCAACTTCTGCCCGTGCTGGACTACATCCACAGATGCGGTGTGATCCATCGAGATATTTCGCCCGACAATCTGATCTTGCGTAGTGCAGATGGTCTGCCTGTATTGATCGATTTTGGGGGCGTAAAGCAGGCTGCCGCTGAGGTGAATTCTCAGTTGCGACGGGCGATCGCGGCTCCTGCAAATGTGACTCGCTTGGGTAAAGCGGGCTATGCGCCCAGCGAACAAATGGATCACGGTGAAGTGTCTCCACACAGTGATTTGTATGCGCTGGCTGCCACGGTGTTGGTTTTGCTGACGGGCAAAGAACCGCAGGATCTACTGGTAGGCAATCGTCGTCAGTGGCAGCGGCAGGTCACGGTGAGTCCCAAGTTGGCTAACATGCTGAATCGCATGCTGGATCCGTATCCCTCTAAGCGCTATCAGTCGGCTCAGGAAGTGATGCAAGCGTTGGGTGCCAGTCCAGATTACAGCCAGAACAGCCCATTATCCAATGGTCAGCGATCGCCCTCAGCACTGTATTTAGCCACTCTAGCCGTTTCGCCTGCCCAATCAGGAGCGCTCACCCAGGGAGCAACCGCTTACTCACCTCTGCCTCGTGTGAGACGGCCTGTTGATGGGTGGGGTGGGGTTGTGGGCACGATCGCGCTACTTCTCCTCACAGGTGCTACTATCTGGGGTGCCTGGTGGGTTGCCGCCGATTGGAAGCCCACACCATCCAAACCCCAACCTGTCAAACCAGGCACGCCCAGCACGAACAATAGCGCGTCTCCGCAGTTTTCGCAGGCAGAACAAGATCGCAAGCAAGCGCTGAACAACCGTCGTGAGGAGTTGGAAATTGATGCCGGGTTTCTCACCAGTCTGGTGAATGCCACGTTTTACGACAAGCATCCCGATCGCGTGGGCCGACAACTTACGGCTGACTCTGCTGATGCTAACCTCCGGGCCGAATGGGATCGCATCGCCAGTGACTGGTTAAACCAACTCAAGCCGCTCAATGCCGATGCTCGATCGCGCCTGGGCAGCTATACCGATGCAGATGTGCAGGCACGGCAGGCGGCGGTGAACCAACTCAATCTCAGCGGCCGAGCGCTCAATGACCTGACGGATGTGCAATTTTTCTACTTGTTTCCTGATCAGCCGCGCAATCAGAATTTGTTGAATAAGCCGATCGGTCAGGTGTGGCAAGCGATCGCGTCTGAGCAACTCAGTGCAGTCAAGGCTGGCACAGCGTTAGAGACAATCAAATTTCCCGAAGGTCGCTTTAGCCAACAGGTCAGTGGTACGCTCAAACCCGGTGAAGGCAAGGCATACATCGCTCAGCTAACGAAAGATCAGGTTATTCAAATCACGTTGCAGGCGAGTCGGGCAATGCGGCTCTCGATCTATCCACCCACCAGCAAAGCCGCCGCATTGTTAGAAGACTCGTCCAAAACAAGCTGGTCGGGCAAGCTCATGGATTCTGGTTTTTATGAGGTTGTCATTGTCTCAGATGCATCTGGCGCGATCGACTACGACCTCAGCCTCGCCGCCGCAGATCATATCTCATCGCCTGATACAACGCAGTGATTTGTTGAATCATGCTGACTAAAACTGATTAAAAACCAATTTTCACCTATGTATAAAAGCATTAGTCAAGCGATTACAGAATTCCTTTTTTTAGCTCTTGTTGAAGTTGTTTTAGGGGTTCCTGCGATCGCGCAAAGCTTGGTGAAACCAAATCTCCCTTTAAAGATTGAGATACTCGGAGCTATAGAGCGTCCTGGCTCCTATTTCGTAGCGCCTGTAACGCCTGGAGTTTGTGATCAGGCATCTTTAAGGCAGCGTTACCAAGACAATAGCTTTGAACGTATCAATCAATGCCCAATGCTCACTGGAGCGATCCAAATTGCAGGCGGAGTCACACCACTAGCAAATGTACGCCAAATTTTGATTCGTCGCCTTCAAGCCAATCATACTAGCCAAACGATTAACGTTGATCTCTGGCAATTCCTAAAAGTTGGTGGTTTAACTCAAGCTTTCTTGCTGCAAGATGGTGATACCGTTATGATCCCAACGGTGACGAACACAGCTTTCGTACAGACACCTCAAGAAACGTCTACTACCTCCGCGACCAACATTACAGTTTTAGGTGATGTTGTTCATCCCGGCAACTTCATTCTGCCAGCAAGGGCAACCTCGAATCAAGCAATCTTAGCAGCAGGCGGCTTGAAGAACCTAGAACGCAGAGAAAATGTTGCAATAGTGATTCACCTCAATGCCAACGGTTCTACCACACATCAATTAGCTAACATTAATACACGTCTAAAAGTTGAGGCTACGAAGCCGCTCATGGTTCAGAATGGCGATGTAGTCCTAATTGCGTCTTATTCAGGCCGTATATGGAATTCAACAAGAACCATATTGGATCTGTTTTCAGGTCTACAGCCGATAGGAAATATTTCAAATTATTAAAGATAGAGAAACGACTTTGCCTAACCTGCGTAAGCATCAAGGTCTTGAGAATTTTATCAGTCAGTCCTTCTAATACAGTCATCAATTTAGAACGTCAAATGTCTTCTTTTATTGGTCACAGCATTCCAGCTATTAGCCTCTATTTTTCAGCAAAATCGCTGTATCAACTTTCGATCTATCGTTCAAACTATCGTTGGCTATGGTTAATTTGGTTAGTTCTCATAGCATGGACTCCCGATCTTGATCATTTTGTGCCGTCGCTTCATGCCTCGGCGCATCAGGGTTTAAGAATTACGCATTCCATTTTTGGCAGCTTACTTTTGCCGTGCTATACAATTTTAATCCTGATATCTTTACGAATTAGAGGGCGTAAATTAGCCATTCTTTCAGCTCAGCTAGTCCTTGCTGCTTTATCACACCTGGTTTTTGATATGCTCACTGGTTCGATGCGCTTACCTTTGCTCTATCCATTTAGTCTATATACGTTTAAACTGCCTTTTGGTCTTCTACCCAGTGCAGGCAGCATAAATTTCTCAAACTATTATTTCTATCGTAACCTTCTGATTGAAATGGGTATTTTACTCCCGATATTCTTTAGCATTCACCTACTTTTGCATCAGCCATTATTCAGACATAAGTATAAGGCAACGATCGCACTTTCTCTTATCTGCTCACTTTGTTTTATGGTCTGGGCCGCAATGTTGTCACGCTAAGCTTCAAAACACTTAGCGCTTAACCGACTTTAAGTGATGAGCTAATTCGTTTTATACTAGATACTCTTAATTAGCGGTACGTTCTATGGTGAGTGAAGTCAAAGCGGTTTCGGGGCGCGGTATTCCGGTCGTTGGTAATGATATTGATACCGATCGCATTATTCCGGCACGGTTTCTGCGCTGCGTGACGTTTGATGGGCTGGGTGCCGAAGTCTTTGCGGACGATCGCAAGCAGGCGAATGGGCAGCATCCCTTTGATTTGCCGCGGTATCAGGGCGCAACCATTCTGGTGGTGAATAACAATTTTGGCTGTGGCTCGTCGCGGGAACATGCACCGCAGGCGATTTCTAAGTGGGGCATTCGCGCGATCGTGGGTGAGAGCTTTGCCGAAATCTTTTTTGGGAACTGCGTGGCGATGGGCATTCCCTGTGTGACAGCAACTCCCGATGCGGTGAAGCAGTTGCAAGAGGCGATCGCGGCTACCCCTGACTTATCTGTCACCATCAATTTAGAAACGTTGACGGTCGAGTATGGCACTACATCGATTCCCGTCACGCTGGGAGAAGGGGTGCGCCAAATGATGCTTAGTGGCACCTGGGATGCATGTGGGCAGCTGGTGGCACAAGCAGAGCAAGTCAAAGCAACGGCATCACATCTGCCTTATGTAGCCTGGAGCAAACTGGCAAGCTAGATCCATACTAATAGTGGTCAAAACTCGCGGCGTGAGAAGACGACGGTGGCGATCGTAATAAGAAAGATTGAGCGATCGCCTTCTATTGAAATCTTTTAGGACTGACTTCAAACAGCAATTCAGCCCTGTAGAAACACACATCAAAGGCAAGGAAAAAATTCATGTGACCCAAGATCAAGGGAGCGTTTCTGTCTTGTGTCCAGGCGAACGCCAATTCTACCGGGGGAAAATGCTCAACAGTTGCAGTCAAAACCAGGGCACGCGCTTCAAACTTGGACAAATTGCCTCCCAACGAAACAGAGAGCCGTTAGCGTTCCCAAACAACACCCAATCTCAAGCCCATTTCATAAGGTAAGACGTTCACACTAGAACCTGTATCTAACAAACCTGAGACGTTGATAGACTGGTTTTGATACGTCAGAACGATCGGTAGATAAGGCAGTGTACTCAATGCACCCAGATCTGGGTCTACCTCTGTGAAGGCAAATCTGACTTTATCAACCATGTGTAGCCACTTTTTCTTCTGTCAGTGCTTTTGCTAAAACAGCCGCTGCTTCAAAAGAATCATGTAACCCTTGACTCACTATGTTGCTTTGAGCCCCCAATGGGGTTAGACCAGATTCTTTCAGTAACTCAGCGACCAGGACGTGCAGCAGCAGAAGCTTATCGGCGTAGGATAGCTCCTTGAGAAGGGGCGTAAGCTCATCAAGTGACATAAGCTGTTCCGTCAAGTTGGATTGCATCTATCTTAAAGTTTTGAACTTACCGTTGTCCTTTGCATGTCATCAAAATTCGCGGCGGGAGAAGACGAAGGTGGCGATCGCCAGCAGCACCACAATGTATAGAATGCCGTAGGCAGCGTTCTCCAGCAACAAACTTAAACCGGGCAATTGACCATATACGGCCTGATTTTTCAGATCTAGTCGCGCTAGATCGGGCAACACTAGATAAATACTGCGCGTCAGATTTTCGACGGCTGGGTTCTTGCTTAATGCGCCTAATGTCACCAGATCGCGGCTGAAGTTGCCCATGAAGTAGACCGCAAAGGTGAGTAGCGTTGCCAGTAGTGAACTTGTAAACACGCCAAACACGATCGTCACGGCTGTCACCAGCGAAAGCTGAAGAAAGAGATAGAGCGACGATACCAGAATGCTGCCGATGGGAAAGGAGACACGATCGACCACTAAAACGGCCATATAAATTACCGTCATCGCGCCGACCAAGACCGCTAACACTGCCGATAGTCCCAAATGTTTGCCCACAATAAACTCTGTGCGGCTAATCGGTTTAGCCATCAGCACCAGCACCGTGCGCTTTTCAATTTCTTTATTGATTAATCCCGTGCCAACAAAGATGGCAATCACTAGACCGAGTAAACTCATAGCCGCCAGACCCACATCTAGCAGAATTTTGGTTTCAGTTGTGGCCGCAATTTCTGGCAGCAAACGCACGCACGCAATCAGAAACAGCGCAAATAAGCCGATGAGATAGAGGACGCGATCGCGCATCACCTCACGAAACACGTTTGTTGTGATCACCAACGTTCTAGCAGCATTCATAGGTAGAGTTCATACAGGAGAGTGGAATGGGACAGGCTTAAGAGGGCGCACGATTGCAGAGGCCATCATAGCCCCATATCTGGTTGTCCTGCTTTGATATCCGTCGTCATATCACATGACACTTGAGCAATCTGAGTCGATGCCACCGTGCGCGCGATCGCGCGGCGCGTATCTGGGATGCGCGTAACTTGGCATGGCTTCATTAGATAATACCCAGATCCATCAGCCGATGGCCCTCGCCAAAGCGCCATCAATTGCAGTTGATATTCTGTTCTCGGCAAAACCTCGCCGCTCAGATGCCACAGTCCATTCTCCTTTAGCGGAGGCAAGCGGCTCATCACCGTGGCTTCAAGTTGCTGCATCTGAGGTTTCAGGTCAAAGAGCCACCGCTCCACCTGCGACCACGATCGACCGTCTAACTGTTCCTTTAAAGCAATCTCTGCCTGATCTAAAATCACAATCCCGCGAGAAGAGGGACGATTACTAGCCACCTTCACCACAAAGGCGCTTCTGCTCAAATCTTGTGACAGGAGACTGGGGTAATCAACCAGCCAGGATTGAGTTAAGAAAAAGAGCTGAAACCAGCAGCTAAATAGAAGATTCGTCAGCAATAAAATGACCAGTTCCTGTCGCGCCGCAGAGTCAGGAATTTTGTACTTGGGACCCATTGCAATAAATTTGGGTAGGGCTGCAATGATTGCCGAAAGCGGAGGCCACAAAAGGAATGCGGTGGAGAGGCGGTTTTCTGGAAATCCTGAAAACAGGAGCATGCAAACTAGCGCGCCTGTAACCCAGGGCCCTAGCCAGATGCCATTCACCGTCAAGCCTTTTTTAACATTAATGGTGAGATCAAAGACCTTAAACTTTTCCTCATGCATAAACCAATGGATACCTGGAATGAGAAAAAACCAGGCACAGGTCGCAATAAACCCTTGAATAAAAAGGCTCTCTGGTAATAGAGACATTGCCCAAGAAAAGATGCTGATCCAAAGCAGCGTTTGCCAGGAATCTGGCTTTGGCGGGGTTAACGTTTTGCGTAACTGCTTAAAGATCTCGTCAATGCTTAGAACGGAGAAAACAATATTTCTGACGGCTGCATTAAGCCCTAAATTACCCACAACAAAAATAAGCACAGCAAACCAAAAGATCGCCTGCCAGGAAGTAATACTGGTGGGGATTAAGACCTTTAAGACAGAGCCTAAAAAATTTAAAATATCTGCCATGCGACGTGCGTTGCCTAAGAAGAAACGTAAACCTGACCGAGCAAACGCAGAAATAGAAGCAGCAGAATCGCGCTAAAGCTAGCAGCATTTGCGACAAGCACGGCATAAATGCGGCTATTTGCTCGAAACCCGATTAACTGGGCTTGTTTGCTACGAAAGCGTGTTGATTTTTCTGCGATCGCGCTAGTTGGCTCCTTTTTTCGTTCTAAAAGAAGATCCAAAAACTCTAACCCCTGTAGCTTGATGAGAAACGTGCCTAAAAACATCCCTAGCGTCAAAACCACTAGAACAGGTGCGACGTTAAGTAGTGGGTCAGCATAAAAATTTTCAAAAAAGATAAAGCTAATGAGCTGCACACGCCACTCTACAGGCAGGAAGGGCTGACTAATAAAGAAACAGAGCCAACCGATAAAAGTTGAAAGCAAGTTAACGCTAATCGCAGACTGCATACTGGCTTTGTAATCGAGATCCAGCGTGCGGTAAAAAATCGGCCCTTCGAGCGCGATTGCAATCAACAAAAACAAACTCTGAAACGCCACTGCCCGGAGTGGCAAAACCTCAAAAAACATTGCTCCTTTCCTTACAAACGTTGAACAGACGACCCATGCACGATGGATTAGTACCAGTATTCTATCTGTGCAGACTGTCTTTGCTTGCGGTTAGAACAATAATTTTGCGGCCATCTGGATGCGATCAACGGGTGCGATCGAGCGAGGTAAACCTGGCAAATGGACGATCGTCTGGTCTGGGAACAAGTCCTCTGTTAGCGTTTGTCCTGGCTCAAAGCGATTATGCACGATGTAGCGCTGAGCCACACCCATTGTTTTCAGCGTTTCAGCGAGACGGTGCGCTTCAGCAGTAATGGCAGCTTGCGCCTGAATCACCCCAATGAATTCCGTATGCTCAGGGTCTCTCAATTTCTTTTGTGCTTGCATCACTCGTTGGCGCAAGGTTCGTAGCCGTCCCATTAGCTCAGTGCGCCCCAGCACGTTTTGATACTTAATCCACAGTTTAAAGATCCAGGCAAGCCAGTCACCCATCGCCGTTGGCATTTCGAGAAACCGAAGTAGATGCCCAGTGGGTGCTGTATCCAGCACAATCAAATCCTGCGCTTTAGACTCCAGCAATTCCATCACAGTGACCAACGACAGCATTTCATCAATGCCCGGTAGCGCCTGCGCCACGATTTTTCGCCACGCTTCAGGGCCGTAAGCCAGCTTCAGCGTCGTCTCGCCATCACTGGTCTCACCGCTCATCATCTCTGCCAGTTCCCACAGGTAGTCCTGCCGAAAGCGATCGAGCACAAGCTCCGCAGCAATTTCTTGACCACTCAGATTGGAGGTCAGCGCGACAGGCTCGTTTCCTAACGACTGCCCAAATGCATCACCAAGGGAATGGGCGGGATCAATCGAAATCACCCGAACATTACGATCGCCATACCGCTCAGCTATCCCCCACGCGATCGCCGCCGCCACCGTTGTTTTACCCACACCCCCCTTCCCGCCAACCAGAATCAGTTGCCGCCCTTCTGCGATAAAATCTCCGAAACCTGGCACTAGCTTGTCCGGTATTTGAATATGAGGCGCAGTAACGAGGGTTGCCTCTACAGTGGCTTGCTGAACCTGAGTCAAAAGAGCATCCAGCGCGATCGCACCCACTGGCTCCTGCACTTGCTGAGGCACGCCAAAAACAGGCAATTGACCAGCCAGCAGGAGGAATTTGGTGAGAAGTTGTTGTTGTTCGGCAAGGCGATCGAGAAAGTCGGGAGTCGAGAGTCGGATGTCAGATGTCGGATGTCGGAAGTCAGAACCTTCCCCTGCTTCCCCTGCCCCCTCTGCTTCCTCTGCTCCCCCCGCTTCTCCTACATTCCCTGCTCCCCCTACTCCCCACTCCCCACTCCCCACTCCCCATTCCACCAACCGATTCACAAACACCCCACCCACCGGAATTTTCAACGTCTTTAATGCATCCAGGAAGCGATGAGTTTCTAAAAGGCTCATGGGTTCGGCGATCGCTACCACCAAACACGCGGTGAAAGCCTGGTCTTGCAGCAATTGCCGTCCGCTTGCGAGATCAAACTTCATATTCTTTAAAAAGGTATCGGCATCATCAGCGGTATAGCGTCCGGTAAAGGATTGGCTGATCACGCGATGTTTTTCTTGAAAGAGTTCGAGAGCGCTCAGAAACTCATCCAAAAAGTCCATTAAGCCGAACAGATTGAGTGTGTGTCCGCTGGGAGCCATATCTATGACCACGCGATCGGCTTCATGTTCGCGCAGCAGTCGCTGGATTTCTAAAATACCCATGAGTTCATCCAGTCCGGGCCAACTCAGATCCCAAACGGGGGTGAGGTCTTCGTTTTCGACAAAGCTGCCCCGTTCGACCAGCAGTTCCAACACCTTGCCGTATTCGGCTTTGAAGGTTTGCAGGAGAGTTTCTGCGTCGAGCGATCGCACCTGCAAATTGGGCAAATCTGCGATCGGCTGAGGCTCATCCTTCACCACCATTTGCAACACATCACCCAGAGAATGGGCTGGGTCAGTGGATAGCAGCAAAATGGTTTCGTTGGGAAACTGCTGTGCCCATCGTCGCGCAAAGCCACAGGAGAGAGTCGTTTTGCCTACACCTCCTTTGCCGCTAAACATTGCCAAATGAAGAGAGTCGAACTGGTTCATTGTTTTGGGCATACTGGGTCAGCGTCTATAGCATTCGTTCAATGACGCTACCCACAGACTACCCACAACAAGACAGCAGCTATCCTGCAACGGTCAGGAGGATCAGATGAGCGACCTATTTAAAGGCTTTGAGCAACTGTTAGAACTGGCGAAAGCCTTGGAAGAAAAAGCAGAGGCGGGCGAACTAAAAACAAACATTCAAGTGAATGCCCGCAGTATGAGCAGTATTCCCCGACAGGGCAATATTCCCAGTAGCATGGGGGTGAGCCGAATGCGGACGGATGCTGGTGGGGCAGGGGGAGCAGAGGACGTGCCTGTGACGCCGCCAGATGACCATAGCGGCACGTCGGCTCCGCTCAGTGAGGTGGGTGGCCTTTCTGAGGTGCTGAAAGAATTACGGGAACTGGTAGAAATTCCCCTTAAGCGTCCCGATTTGCTGGCAAAACTGGGTCTAGAGCCACCGCGTGGTGTGCTGCTGGTGGGGCCACCGGGTACAGGGAAAACGCTGACAGCACGAGGTCTGGCGCAAGAATTAGGCGTGAACTATATTGCGATCGTCGGCCCTGAAGTGATGGGCAAATACTATGGAGAAGCAGAGGCTCGACTGCGTGGCATCTTTGAGAAAGCAGCAAAAGCGGCTCCCTGCATCGTGTTTATTGACGAGATTGACAGTCTCGCGCCCGATCGTAGCAAGGTAGAAGGCGAGGTCGAAAAGCGGCTAGTGGCGCAGCTACTGGGCTTGATGGATGGCTTTGCCAAAACCAATGGCGTGATTATTCTGGCTGCCACTAATCGTCCGGATCATCTTGATCCCGCCTTGCGTCGTCCGGGGCGGTTCGATCGCGAAGTGCAGTTCCGCGTACCCGATCGCAACGGTCGGCTGGAAATTCTCACCATTCTCACTCGCACGATGCCGCTGGATGCCTCTGTTGATTTGGCGATCGTGGCTGATTTGACTGTCGGTATGGTTGGCGCAGACCTAAAAGCCGTTTGTCAGAAAGCCGCTTACAGCGCCCTGCGTCGTCAGGTGCCGTCTCTACAAGGTGTGGTGCCAGAGAACATGACGCTGAGTCAGGCAGACTTTCTCCAGGCGCTTAAAGAGGTGAAGCCTTCGGTGCTGCGATCGGTCGAAGTTGAGTCGCCTAACGTGCCCTGGGAGGAAATCGGCGGCTTGGAGGAGATCAAGCGCACGCTGCAAGAATCGGTGGAAGGTGCTTTGCTTTATCCCGAACTCTACCAGCGCACCGGAGCCAAAGCGCCACGGGGCATTTTGCTGTGGGGGCCACCAGGGACGGGTAAAACGCTTTTAGCAAAAGCCGTGGCCTCGCAGGCAAGAGCCAATTTCATCGCTGTAAATGGGCCTGAACTGTTGAGCCGTTGGGTCGGAGCTGCGGAACAGGAAGTGCGTGAGTTATTTGCTAAAGCAAGGCAGGCGGCTCCCTGTGTGGTCTTTATCGACGAAATCGATACGCTGGTGCCCGTGCGTGGCAAGTTTAACGGCGATTCAGGCGTGAGCGATCGCGTAGTTGGACAACTCTTGACCGAGTTGGATGGGCTTCAGGGCTGTCTCAACGTACTGCTGATTGGCGCAACGAATCGCCCGGATGCGATCGACCCTGCCTTACTCCGTGCTGGACGGTTAGACCTTCAACTCAAAGTGGATCTACCCGATCGACAAACCCGGCTGGCAATTCTTAAGGTTCATAACGACGATCGCCCCTTGTCATCCGTAGATCTAACTAACTGGGCAACCCAAACCGAAGGGTGGAATGGGGCAGATTTGGCGCTTCTCAGCAATCAAGCGGCTCTAGAAGCCATTCGGCGCTACCGAGCCGCAGGTTCCACTGATCCATCCAGTATCCACATATTTACGGATGACTTTCTGGCAGCATACCAATTACTGTCAAAACAACGTCAGTCAGTTTAGTGTTCTCGGTTGATGATTTCTGTTGATGATTCTCCATGCGTCCCCTTGGTTCTGATTTTCTGAGTCAAGGGGAATGCTTTTTAAATGACGTTCCTCTTAGCGATTCCTGCTTCTAATGCTTTCTGAACAGACACCCGATCCCGTTCGCCAACATGCGCTTGCTGCGTTAACCGCCACATTCATTACGCAAGGGCACCCTACAGAGTACGCCACTCATATGGCGACTGCCGCAATTTTTCAAACTGACTTAGAGCTGCGCAATGCTCAGTTAACCCATCTCTTAGGATGGCTCAAGCAAGAACATGATGCTGTCTACCAGGACGCGATCGTCCTTTTAGAACGGACTCGTGAAGAATTTGAGCGACGGTTACAAACGGGCGGTTAGTGGCTCACTCCTTGAGTACCCTACCCCTGTTTGCAACGCTAGATTCAGTATCACTACTTAGCACGTTGGGCGGGAAGCTGCTGACGCCTCTCACCCTTCGCAGCAAGCTACAGCACTCAGCGCTAATTCGCGCTTGTGTAGAACGGGTATAAAAGCTCAACGACGTTTAGGAACCGATATACAGCCCACGTCCTGGACTCTTCCACTTACCCTTGGTCTTACCAACCGACAAAATATTGCTAAGCGAACTCTTTGCCCGCTGGTACGGTTCACCAGACAAGCCAGTATACAACTGATCCATAATGGCATCTGTATTTAGTGGCTCTTTAGCATCCGCCAAGATCTGACCAACTGCATCGGTCATTGACTTGTTTTGAAAGCTGGACTGCAAAAATTGCTGGAACCCAGAGTCAGCACCTTTACCTGATTCACTGACAGATCGTGGGGGTCGCCCTGGTTTCTTAGGTTGAGTCGCGGTTGCCCTTGTCGTCGTTTTTGCGGCACTGACCTTGCCAGCGGTGGGTGGCTTTCCACTAGGCTTGGATGAAGTCGTATTGCTTGCTTGTCGCTGCTTACCCCGTTTGGGCGGAGCGGTTGGAGTCTGCACAGATTCGACTGAACGATTGCCGTTCGTTTCAACAAGAGCGGCAGGTACAGATGGAGTTATCTGTCCGCTGGTTGGTTCAATCTCTATAGCGGCGGTGGAAGCCGTTTGGGGGGCGAGTAACCCTAACCCAACGGCTTCGGATAACAAGTGATCAATCCCTTGAAGCTGAATGGTTTTCTGCTGAACTTGTCCATTCATCCATTGAAGTTCGTGACTCAAGTGTTCTTTCACTTTCTGCAATGATTCTACAAAGGTGATCGCTTCCTCTTTCGCTAACGTTTGCAGATAAGAAACATAAGAATTAGCCACAACAAAATTCCTACAGGTTAATTTTTCTCATCTTACTCTACACTTCCATCATCGAAGCATCGATCAGTAAATGACTTTTTAGCGCTTTTCGTTGGGTGTTTGCTGGTCAACCCTGGCTTCGCAACAGAAAGATTGCTGTTGGAATGAGTTGGTAACGAGGGGTTGGGATGAACCGTTCGATCGTTGAAATTCCCAGCATCTGCGGCTAAAGCATAGACTTTTAGCTAAATGGATTGTCCGAGATCTTTGAAGACGATGAAAAGCTACCTGTATCGTAAGCTAAGCGTTTTTAGTGATGGATTGAAGACATGAAAGCGCCTTCAGTAAAACCAAAGGCGCTTTCATGCTGCTAGCTTTCTGTCGGAATAACCAACATGAATCGGTTATCACAGGATTGGTTTGTGGGTATGGCGTCGCTTGAACAAGGCGTAGTGTGGCAGCAGCTTGGATAAAGAGCTACGGGTTTATCAATCAGAGCCAATGGCTGCAACATCATTTGGATTTAGGCTTGCGCTGGCACAAACTTCATCGCCACGCCATTCATGCAGTAACGTTTACCTGTTGGCTGAGGCCCATCGTCAAAGACATGCCCTAAATGCCCACCGCAGCGATGACAATGGACTTCTACACGAGTCATGAAGAAGGAAGTGTCGATCGTGGTGTCAATGGCTCCCACGATCGGCTCATAAAAGCTCGGCCAACCTGTTCCACTATCAAACTTTGTCTCTGATGTGAACAGCGGCAAATCACACGCTGCACAGGCAAATGTTCCCCTACCGTGTTGCTTGTTGAGTGGGCTGGAACCGGGCAGCTCCGTGCCCTCTTGACGTAGCACTTGAAATTGTTCTGGGGTCAAGAGCTTGCGCCATTCCTGTTCTGTTTTGGTAATTTCAAAGCGACTGTGGATTGGTTTCGGACTTGCGGCTGCCATCTCTTGTTTTGACCTTCCAGGAAAATGGTGTGATAGCCAAACAGTGCCAACCATAGCTGTCCCAGCCCATAAAAAATAGCGTCTTTTCATGTTTCCTTTGCCAGTGAATTCAACTGTGGAGTGGTTTACTCGGCTAAAGCTCATCATGCGTGACGCATCTGAATACTGGGTGAACGCTACCTTAAAGATTGCTAAGTTTTTTAATAAGCGTCAACAAGTTGGGACAATAAGCTGCTACAGCCATAGTCGTAGGATGTATTAGATATCGCCGTAACGCTCCCTTAATCTTTGTTTCGGCGCGTGATGCTGTTGCTGACTACAACTGATGTCAGATCTTTGATTGCTGCGTTGATAAGAACTGGGAGTTGCGACTAATCTGCCTCTCAGTGCCAATTCTGAAGGAACTAGATGCTCAAAGCTTTCTAGAGATCTTTGGCAGATAAGAAAGAGAGATTGAGTGGGTGCACCCAGTTTTGCAAGGTTTTAAAGCCTACTCTTCGAGGAGCAAGCGATGGCATATAAGCAAAGGATGAGGGCTACAAACGTGGGATGCAATCAATGTAGGTTGCAATTTATGGCTAACGGTGCGAATCCTCTTTTAACAGGTGCAAACTCCTTTCAGTCCTTTGAATAGG
This sequence comes from Stenomitos rutilans HA7619-LM2, assembly GCA_019358945.1. Classification (GTDB taxonomy): domain Bacteria; phylum Cyanobacteriota; class Cyanobacteriia; order Leptolyngbyales; family Leptolyngbyaceae; genus Stenomitos; species Stenomitos rutilans. Next base: position 42,927 of record JAHHIE010000040.1, read on the forward strand.
GTTTATGGCTGTTAGCCCACACTTCTAGTGCAGGCAGGCAAGGCTCTCTAAAAGAGTAGCCAGCCAGGTTGAGACACGTCCCAACCTGGCTTTGAGACACATCAAAGGCGCGGTCTTTGCGCTCTCGCTACTTCTCATAAGGTATACCAACAGCTATATTGTGGAGAGCCTTGGAAGCTTGGTTTCCCAAAAATTGGAACCAGGGGGCGGGTTTGGTTGTAACTCATCGCGTTGAAGCCATTCAATGACTAAATTGGGTATTCTATCTTCTGTATGAGGTGCAACAGTTAGTCGATCCATTATGTAAGGCATCACCACTCCTAGCTTCACATGCTTGAAAAAGGAGAACCTATCTGCCTTTAGCGGCTTTGGCAGTAGCATGGCACATGGCATAGTCTTAGCAACCTTAGAATCAGTTGAGTGAACGCGATGGCAGAGTATCAAAAGATTGAGTATCGCATTGGTAAAGACGGAAAAGTGACTGAAACGGTGCTCAATGGCAAGGGCGAAACCTGCATGTTGGCAACCGAAGGTTTGGAGCGATCGCTCGGCGAAGTCGAATCGCGCGAGTTGTTGCCGGAATACTCCGACAATGACGAGAACGCGGTCGGCATTGATGCCGTAACGGAACAATCACAAACGCTCCAGCAAGGTTAGCCCAATGGACACGGCATGGATTTTGAGCGAGGGATTGATCACCGCGATCGCTGGCTTGGGTGTGCTGTATTGGCGATCGCAGCGTAACGCTCAAGCTACTCAGTTGGCACTTCAGCATGAGTTAGAAACGCTCAAACAAACGTCTCAACAAATCCAGCAAGATCTGGAGCAACGCTTGCAGGAGACGACCGAAACCTTGCAAACGACGCAGCGAGAGAAGGCAGCGTTAGAAGATCAGGTGGAAGCCCTGAAGCAACAGTGTTTTCGCCTTCGTAGTTCTTTGGAACAGCAGGCAACCCAGGTGCAGCAAGATACTCAAGCAGCCGCTTTTGGGCAAGTGCAGGCATTGCTGACTCAATATCCCACCGTGCGACGCATGGTGGAGGGTAAGCCCGATTTGCCTGCTCGTAATGTCGTAGCCATGTTTACGACCCTGGATAATCTGGTTCAGTCCTGGGGCTATCAAACGATCGGCAGTCCGTGGGCATCCGTGGCGTATGATCCCCAACTGCATCAGGGAGACACTGCCGATCTTCAGCCTGGAGAGGCGATCTACATTCGGTTTGTGGGCTACCGTCAGGGCGATCGCATTCTCATTCCCGCCAAAGTCAGCCGCACGTTGCCTTTAGGAGCTACCGCATGACTGCCGTTGCGATCGACTTTGGCACGAGTAATACCGTGGTCAGCATTCTGCAACCCGATACCCAGGCACCCGAAACGCTCCGGTTTTCCAGTTTGTCGCGACTCTTCAGCCTTACGAGTAGTCTCAACGGGACAGAGGACGTTGCGGTTGTACCCAGCCTGGTTTATGTGCGGGGGGCAGATGATTTGGTGTTGGGAGAGCTGGTGCGATCGCAGCGCTTGGGCTTGCAGCAACCCCAACGGTTTTTCCGCACCTTCAAACGAGACTTAGCCACCGATTTTCAGCCGCCTGCCCGCACGCTGGATGGACAGATTTACGATGCGGCGAGTGTCGCTATTGAGTTTCTGGCGCAGATCTGGTTGGCGATCCGATCGCTCCAGATTGAACCGTCGCTGCTGATCTTCACGGTGCCTGTGGGAGCCTTTGAGCGCTACCTCAACTGGTTTCAAGATCTGGCGCTTAAATTGGGCTTTCCTGAGGTGAAATTCGTCGATGAATCCACCGCTGCTGCCCTGGGCTATGCGGTACAGCGACCGGGTTCTACCGTGCTGGTGGCAGACTTTGGGGGCGGTACGCTGGATCTCAGTCTGGTTCGCACCGCTGCAATGGCAACCGGACAGGAGATTTTGCGCGCCGAGGTGGTGGCTAAGGCAGATAGCTACGTTGGTGGTGAAGACATCGATCGCTGGATTGTGGACGATTACTTGCAGCAGATCGGCACGCCGCGCGAATCGCTGGGGGAAGTGGGCTGGCAGAATTTGCTGGCGATCGCGGAACAACTCAAAATTCGTCTCTCCAGCCACGACGAGGCGAAAGAAAGCTGGTTTGATGAAGACCAACTGATGTACCACGATCTGAGCCTGAGCCGATCGCGCTTTGAATCTCTGCTAGAGAATCGCCAATTGCTTGAACAACTGCGACAGGCGATCGATGAAGTGCTGACGCTGGGTTTTCGTAAGGGAATCCAAAAAACAGAGATTGATCAGGTCTTGCTGGTCGGTGGAAGCTGCCAAATCCAAGCAATTCAGCAACTGTTCATTTCTTACTTTGGGCGGCAGCGAGTCCAGCTTCACAAACCCTTTGAAGCCGTCGCTCATGGGGCACTGGCGCTAACCCAAATTGCCGGACTAGAAGATTATTTGCGTCATGGCTATGCCATTCGGCTGTGGGAACCTTACTCCCGCGCCTACAGCTACTTTTCGCTGTTTGAACCGGGAACCAAATATCCTGCTCAACGGGCAGAACCACTGATGCTGCAAGCGGCGTTAGAAGGACAAACCGAAATTCGGCTAGATATTGGCGAAGTGGCATATGTAAACGAAGCCGAAGTGACCTATGACGCACAGGGACGCATGAGCAGCGCTCCTCTACGGCAGCAAGAAGCCTACCGCTCGCTCGAACGCAATCACGAACAGGTCTGCATGGCACGGCTAGACCCACCCGGACAACTGGGCATCGATCGCCTCGCCGTCCAGTTTGAAGTCACCGAACACCGAATTTTGGTGGCAACGGTGCGCGATTTGTTAACGGGAACAATGCTGGTGGAACGAGAGGCGATCGCGAAGTTAAATTAGAGCAAAATGATACAGAAGATGAGCGAATTGCATAATCAACCAATAAATCAGGCTTTTGCTTGAACCAAAATGACCGACCATTTTAGCCAACCCAAGCAAAACGACGCTGTACTAGGGGGGCAAGTGCCGCCTACAGGTGTGGTTTTGGGAGGACTGGAAGGCATTAAGCAACGGTTATCAAGTGGTGTTTGGGAGCAGCAAATCGCAGCCGCTGCAAACGCATCTCAATACGGTGAAGCAGGGCTAAATTTACTTCTGCAAGCTCTCATCCAAAAAGAGTCGAGACAATTGCGATGGGCAGCTTATGGGGAACTGCTTCAGAGAACAGAACCTGCGATCGCAGATGCCGTTTCTCAATACAACCCCTATCGCTCCTTTCAGCATCTCTTCACCTTTGATGGAAGCACTTTTGGCTATCAAAATATTGCCTTTACCCCAGATTCACAACAGCTTGTAAGCCACAACGCTGACACACTAAACGTTTGGGACTTGAACACCGGAAAGCTCCTACTGTCGTCTCAAGGCGAAGGCGAGCGAGGCATACACGGGTTCATCTTTTGTAGAGCGATCGCGATCAGTCCTGATGGACAAACCTGTTACCTCGCATACTCAGACAACCAGATTCGGATCAAGCATTTGATCACTGGGCAAACCATTGAAACGTTGCAAGTCGAAACCTTGGGAAGATATGAAGCTAGTCTAACGTCGATCGCGATCAGCCCAGATGAGCAAACATTGTTGGTTGGAACCAAGGATGACAGAGTAAAAGCTTTGGATTTGAAAGAAAAGCGATCGCGCTCTTTTGACCGTTTTGAGAGGATGCCGCACAGCATAGAAGCTGTCAAAGTTAGCCCCGACGGGCAATGGGTACTGATTAATGACACTCTTTTCTCAGCGGCAGGAGAACGGATCCGTAAACAGGATATTTTCTGCCACGCCGTCTACTTCAGTCCAGATGGAAAGACCATTGCTGGTGTAGGTACAAAGAGTATTGTTTACCAGTGGAGCCTTCAAACCGGGGACGTGCTCAACACGATAGAGCTACCCGCCAACGCATACATTCGCCCTGTCGGTGCTCGCAATGACTATATTCCAGGTGCTCGCAGTGCCGCCTTTAGCCCGGATGGACAAACTCTGGCTACAACCTATCATTCCGGTCAAATCAAGCTATGGAACTGGCAAACAAGAAATCTTCTCCACTCACTAGAAGGACACGGTCTTGTTTATATTACATCCACTGTTTTCAGCCCCAATGGACAATTTTTAGCGACGGGTGCAAACGACACGATTCAGGTTTGGGGACTTCCTTCAGAAGCGAATGATTGAAGAGCACTGAGTACAATCAGGAAGTAGAAAGTGCTGGAGGTCGATCGTGCCAGTTACGATTTGCGACTGAATTATGCCCGCTTAATGTCCTTCACCTGCTCTCCAGAAGCCGACCAGTAATGGCTGGATGCGCTCTTAACCTTACTGAAGGATACTAAATGATGTTGAGTTAGCATCTTGGGGAACTCTACAAAAAATCTGCCGTATTGGATCTCTATGACCCACTCAAACTCCGAGCCTCACTCCTCAGATGCCGTTCTGGGAGGGCAAAATCCCGCACCAACTCAGGGCGCAATTCTTGGCGGCGTTGAAGGGATTCAGCAAAAACTTGGTAATCCTGATCTCACGATTCGCTTAGAAGCTCTCGATCAAGCCTGGGGCTATGGTAAGGCAGGACGAGCTTGTCTAGAACAGGCACTGAGCGATCGCTCCAAAACGGTTCGGCGACGCGCCCGTTGGCTCTTGCGACAACCCGAAGGCACCCAAACACTGCCACCCTCTTCCCCTCAATGGAACTTGACCGAACGGTTAACTGGCTATCGGTATAACCATGTCACTCACTTTGCCAATCGAACGGTTCATGAGGGGGGCGTACAGGGCGATGCGTTGCTAAATCCGTCACAGCTTGCCTATGCCTTTCGCTGTGATTATGATGAAACGCAGGATGTCATGAGCGATCGCCTCAACGACTTGCTCAATACGCAAGAGCCAGAGCAAATTGAAGCGTTGGTATTTGGCACATGGGATGACGGAGAAGGGATCTGTACGGGAGATACGTCGTCGCAAGAGTTTGTAGGACGCTTGGTAGCGCTAAGCGATCGCCTGCCCAACCTAAAAGCTCTATTCATCGGCGATATCACTTCTGAGGAGTGTGAGATTTCCTGGCTGATGCAAAGCGATATGAGTCCAATCTTGCAGGCATATCCGCAATTAGAACTGCTGCAAGTGCGGGGCGGCATGGGCTTACAGTTCACATCAGCAGAAAATGCCGTCCATGAGTATTTGAAAGCACTCATTGTCGAAACTGGGGGCTTAAGCCGAGAAACGGTACAGCAAATTTATGCCTGGGATTTTCCAGCACTGGAGCATTTGGAACTCTGGTTCGGCAGCGAAAACTATGGCGGCGACTGCTGGGAACAGGATCTAGCACCGATCTTAGATGAGTTGATCTTTCCCGGTTTAACTTATCTGGGTTTACGCAATAGCCAGTTTACCAATGACTTGATTGAGCGATTGGTGCGATCGCCCCTGCTGGCTGGACTGCAAGTGCTCGACCTATCAATGGGCACCCTCACCGATGAAGGAGCCGCCAAACTACTGGAGTGTGACGCCATTCGAGATCTGGAAATCCTCAATGTTTCAGAGAGCTATCTTTCGGGAGCTATGATTGATCAGTTGCAATCTTTAGGCATTCAGGTCATTGCAGACGAGCAACGCACGGAAGAATACGAGGAGTATGAAGAACGCTATTGCGCGGTTTCCGAGTAGTTCGTGTTACCCGTCTCAGTTCCCTTCGCTCTCAGAATCTCTCTGAAAGCACGACTGAGGCAGTAATTTTTAGCAAGCCGATGACTGAGCAACAGGATGAATTTGATAGCCCCTGGAAAGATATTCTGGAGGTTTATTTTCAAGACTTCATGCAGTTTTTCTTTCCCCAGATTCACGCCGACATTGACTGGAATCGAGGCTATGACTTTCTGGATCAGGAGTTACGACAGGTCGTGCGGGATGCGGAACTGGGTAAACGGCTGGTTGATAAACTTGTGAAAGTCTGGAAACTCAGTGGTGAGGAGACCTGGGTGTTAGCGCATATTGAGATCCAAAACCAGGAAGAGAGTCGCTTCAGCGATCGGATGTTTGTGTACTACTACCGTTTACGCGATCGGTATAAGCAGCGAATTGCAAGTTTAGCCATTCTAGGAGATGAGCGAACAACCTGGCGACCGCAACCGTTTCGGGAAGAACTTTGGGGCTGTGAAGCAACCTTTCGGTTTCCCATCATCAAGCTGCTGGATTATGCATCCCGCTGGTCTGAGTTGGAAGTCAGTCAGAATCCCTTTGCCCTTGCGGTCATGGCGCATCTCAAAACAAAGGAGACTCGTAACGATGCGGTCAGCCGCAAGGAATGGAAGTTTAGGTTGACACACGACTCTATGAGCAAGGCTATGAGCGGCAAGATATACTGAACTTATTCCGGTTTCTGGACTGGATGATGGAGTTGCCGGAAGGTTTGAAACAGGCGTTTCGGGTTGAACTTGAGCAGTATGAGCAGGAGAAACAAATGCCTTACGTCACCTCGATCGAGCAGATGGGAAGAGAAGAAGGAAGAGAAGAAGGAAGAGAAGAAGAGCGACGATCGCTGGCTCTAAAAATGCTTCAGGAGAACATTCCACTGGAAACGATCGTTCGCATTACTGAATTTACAACTGCTGAGCTTCAACAACTCCAAGCCCGTCACCAGCAGGAATAAACTGAAACGGCATGAGCCATTGCTCCAGACTCAAGTTTGTTCTCATCGCCAATCCTGAAACTCGCCGAGTGGCACTTTTCCAACAAGCGCTCACTCGATTGGGCTTACCAACGGCTACACTGGTGCCCTATGAGGAACTGCTAGCAGGGCGGTGTTCCTTAAGCGAATGGGAGGCTCCGAATCTCTGGTTTCGCTTTGATGCCCCAGAGCGAAATTTTACGGTCGATCGCGCGTTGATTGCGGCAGGAGCGAACGTCGATGATACAGGTCAGCATCAGCGGATTGGGGCGATCAACGCTTCCCATCTACCCGCAGATAAGGGGCGCATTCTCTATCCTCGTCAATGGTATTTGGGTTGGCGGCAGCAGTTGCAAAACTGGGCAGAACAAATACAGGGCAGCGTTTTCAATCATCCAGAAGACATCATCACGATGTTTGACAAGGTGCAGTGTCAGCGCCTTTTAGCGAAGCACAAGATTCCAACTCCGCGATCGCTGAATTCAGATGCTGCCATTCTCAGTTACGAGCATTTGGTGGAACAAATGAATGTACAGGACTGTCAGCGAGTGTTCGTGAAACTGGCACATGGCTCGTCTGCCTCTGGAGTCGTTGCCTACGAGCGACGCGGAACTTCAGAACGAGCCACTACCACCGTTGAGCGGGTGACGGAAGCGGGAGACATGCGATTTTATAACTCCCGCAAAATTCGTCAGTATTCTAACCCCAATGAAATTGCCGATATCATCAATTTTTTACTCAATGAGTCGGCGCAGGTCGAAGCGTGGATGCCCAAAGCACGGCTGGAAGGACGAGAATTTGATGCGCGGGTGGTTGTGATTGGTGGCAAAGCGCGGCAGGTGGTTTTGCGTGTGGGAAATAGTCCCATGACCAACTTACACTTGGGGAACGATCGACGTGACGTTTCTGCTTTACCAAAGGCATTATCAGTCGATCACTGGCACGAGATGCTGCACACCTGTGAACGTGCTGCTGCCTGTTTCCCACGCAGCTTTTACTGTGGCATTGACTTGTTAATTGCGCCCAATTTGCGTGATCACTATATTTTGGAACTGAATGCGTTTGGTGATTTGCTTCAGGGGATTACGTGGCAAGGATGGGATACTTATACCACCGAGCTTGCCATGCTGTTGGAACAGGAAGGAGTTGAGTTTTGAGTTTTGGGTTTTGGATTTTGGATTTTGAGTTTTGCTAGAGAGTTTTGAGTTGGAGCAAATTAGACTGCAAATGCTAAATTACGAATTTCAAACCAAACATGCCTGACTTTCAATATACTGAATGGCATACTCCGAATTCCGAATTCCGAATTCTGAATTACAACACGATCGTCGGTACCCATGACATCATCTTTCTCACCTTCGATACGTTACGTTATGATGTCGCTCAATCGTTATGGGAGGCAGGACGCACCCCTAATTTAGCTGCACTTCTGCCCGACACTGGCTGGGAAATGCGCCATTCTCCCGGTAGCTTTACCTATGCGGCTCACCACGCCTTTTTCGCGGGGTTTTTGCCCACACCGATCGCGCCTGGCAACCATTCCCGTCCCTTTGCACTTCAGTTTGAAGGCAGCACCACGATCGCGCCGGAAACCTGTGTTCTCAATGGCGCAAGTCTTCCAGAAGGGTTAGCAGACCGGGGCTACCGCACCATTTGTATTGGCGGTGTTGGGTTTTTCAATCAATGCAATCCGCTTGGAAAGGTTTTACCCGGATTGTTTCAAGAGCAGTATTGGAGTCCGGCATTGGGTGTCACCGATCGCAATTCCACCGCTCACCAGGTTGCGTTAGCGTGCGATCGCCTCAATCATCTTCCCCAAGACCAGCGCGTTTTCCTCTTTATTAATCTTTCTGCGCTCCATCAACCCAATTATTTCTATCTCCCTGGAGCGATCGCCGATTCCATTGAAACTCACGCGGCTGCCCTGGAATACATTGATCGTGCGCTCGTGCCGCTCTGGAAAACGTTATACGATCGTGCTCCCACTTTCGGCATCCTCTGCTCCGATCACGGCACCACTTACGGCGAAGATGGCTACACCGGACATCGACTTGCCCATCCTAACGTTTGGACAGTTCCCTATGCCGAAATTTTGATTGAATCAGAGCAATTCCACTGCACTGAAGTACAGCGGTAAGAAGCTAGAATGACGTTGCTGAAAAGCAGTATGAATCGAACGAAATTTCAAGCATACAGCACCTTTTTCATACTCAGAATCAACAACACTGATAGAATTTATCCTCTGGGAAAATTGGGAATACTAGAAGTAGCATACCGCGAACGTTTACCAAAGCTGAAGCCGCACATTTATGTCAAACGAACACTCAGAAAATCAAGCATCCGCTGAAAAGTTACTGCAAACTATGCAATCGCTCTATGGGCAGCCGCACATCTTTCAACAGGTGGATTGCAAAACCTTCCACAACCTGAATCAGGCATTTTATCGGCAGTCCCAAAAAGCGCTGGAGAAATTAGGGTTCCGCCAGATCGCAGATATTGAAGATGTAACCGTTAGCCGCACTAATCCTGCTCATCGCACATTCATCCGGGTTCTACTGAGTGGCGATCGCACCACTGTAGGGGCGTGCTACCAATTTCCCCTATCCTGGCTGGTGAGGCTGTTTCAATGGTTTGGGCTAGCACCAAAAGGGGGTAAAGCGATCGATTTTGAAACTGAGTTGTCGAATAGCAGTTTCCTGATTACATCAAACACTCTGGAAATGGATACAACAGCAGATATACCGAACGTTCAACGTCAACAACTTCCTCATAACACCCCAATAGAGCCGCTTCTCAGGCGTCATCGAGAAAAATTGCGGGTGCTGGGTAAACAAGGTATTCAACCGCTGAAGATGAATAGCTATCAGGACATTGAAGCGGCCCAGCATCGATTGCAAGCTATTAAGAATAACTATCGTGCCTCTGTTGGCTTTGTAACCGATGCGGATATTGATCAAACGGCAACCGATCGTCAACAACAAGCGGCTGAAACATTAAAACAAGCCGTGCGAGATGTGCAAACCTCAGCCGAGTAAACCAAGTTAGCCCTACCCCTTCTTCCCATGCCCACCCTCTCTCCCCCGCCCCTACTTAACCAATCGCCCTACCAAACTTACGTTTACTCCTATCCTCACAAAACAGCATACCTCCCCTTCCCGGTACGATCGCTCGCTGATATCTGGTCACCGGAGAAACGGGATGCTCTGTTTTTGTACATCCACGTTCCGTTCTGTGAGATGCGCTGTGGCTTTTGCAATCTTTTTACAACCGTCAATCATCATGATGAGTTTGTCAATCAGTATGTGAACACGGTGCAGAGGCAAGCAGAGCGCGTGAAAACCGCACTGGGAGCGGTGCAATTTGCCCGTTTCGCGTTAGGGGGTGGGACGCCAACTCAACTCTCAATCGCTGCATTGGAAACCATTCTCAATGTGGCAGAAGACACAATGGGTGCCAATCTTAAAAACATTCCCATTTCGGTGGAAGTGTCGCCCGAAACAGCAACGGCGGAGAAGTTACGGCTCTTGCGCGATCGCCACGTTGATCGGATCAGCATTGGAGTGCAAAGCTTTGTTGATCAAGAAGTGTTGGCAACCCAGCGCCGCCAAACCTCTACTCAAGTGCAGGCTGCTCTGACACGCATTCGGGATCTGGGCTTTCCCACGCTCAATCTAGACTTGATCTACGGGTTACCTGGACAAACCGTAGACACATGGCTACATTCCATCCGCACTGCCCTTCAATTTCAACCCGAAGAGATTTATCTTTACCCACTTTATGTGCGTCCGTTGACTGGCTTAGGGTTGACGGATCGAGAATGGGATGACGTGCGGTTACAATGCTATCGGGCGGGACGAGCTTTGCTGCATGCAGAAGGCTATACTCAAATCTCAATGCGGATGTTCCGCGCCAACTATACCGCTACCACATCTGGCCCCGTTTATTGCTGTCAGGCAGATGGCATGGTTGGCTTAGGCTGCGGAGCACGTTCCTATACCCGATCGCTGCATTACTCCAATGAATATGCTGTCAATGCCAAAGAGGTGCGTCACATTCTGGAACACTATGTGACTCGTGAGGATGCCGACTTTGACATAGCAAGTTACGGCTTTGAACTCCACCGTGAGGAACAACAGCGTCGTTTCCTGCTACTCTCCCTGCTATCCAATGAAGGACTAAGTTTAACCAGCTACCGCGATCGCTTCCACACAGAACCTTTAGCCGATTTTCCGCCGCTTCAGCAGCTCCTGGATTGGCATCTAGCCAGCCAGCGAGCCGATTTACTCTTGTTAACCGAAGCAGGGATTGAGAGATCGGATGCGATCGGTCCCTGGCTCTTTTCCCATCAGGTTCACTCGCTCATGACGCAATATGCATTGAAATAACCAGGGAGTAGGGAGTAGGGAATAGGGAGTAGGGAATGATGAATTTTGAATTAAACCGTCATTTCCCTCCTAACCCATTTATCCTTCATCGTTCATCGTTCATCCTTCACCCCTCATCCCTCATCCCTCCCCTCATGCACCTCACCATTCTTTATCGTGGTCCATTAGTAAGCTGCAACTATGGTTGCGAATATTGTCCTTTTGCGAAACGACAACAAACGGCTGCTGAGTTGGCAGTTGATCGCCAGTCCCTAGAAAAATTTGCCGCCTGGATTGCTGATCATCCGCAGCATGAGTTCTCGATTCTGTTTACACCCTGGGGCGAAGCGTTGATTCATTCCTGGTATCAGCAAACGCTGGCTCAGTTGTCCCATCTGCCGCAGGTGCGGAAGGTGGCAATTCAAACGAATCTATCGTGTTCGCTTGATTGGATTGAGCAGACAAATCCCGATCGCCTTGCACTGTGGACAACGTTCCATCCCGAATGGTCAAAGCTGGATCAGTTTTTAGAAAAGTGCAACTATTTGCAGCATTATGGCATTCGCTTTAGCGTTGGTGTTGTTGGCTTTCTACAATTTAGAGAAGCAATGACTACATTACGTCAACGGCTGCCCCAATCCATTTATCTCTGGATTAATGCAGTAAAAGCAGCATTGCCTCAACTCACCCCAGACGATCGCGCTTTTTTTCAATCGATTGATCCGCTGTATGAACTGAACACTCATCACTATCTCAGTCTGGGCAAAGCTTGTAGAGCCGGAGCATCAGTCATTTCAGTGGATGGTGAAGGCACCATGCGGCGCTGTCATTTTATCAAGGACGCGATCGGCAATCTCTATGATCCAGCCTTTGAAACTGCTCTGGTGGAACGACCCTGCACCAACGAAACCTGCCATTGCCACATTGGGTATGTGCATTTAGATTACCTGGAGTTAGACAAAGTGTTTGGCATGGGCATTCTAGAACGAGTGCCGATCGCCCATCAAATGCCATCACCTTAAAGGATCTTCTATGACGCAACCCTCTACTCCCAACGCTCAGGATCTTGTTCTGGGTGGGCAGTTTCCCCCTCCGTTCAGTGGTGCCGTGTTGGGCGGTTTGGCTGGACTGGAACACCGCTTTAACCAGGCAGACATCACCCAGAAGTTGGCAGCACTGGCAGAAGCCGCAACCTATGGGGAGAGTGCTTTACCGCTAATTCAGCGGGGATTGCAGGATGACAATTTGCAGGTTCGCATGGCTGCCTACTTGCCGCTCAAGTCTCTTAAACCAAACGATCTCGAATTAAAGCGTGGATTGCCATTGAGAGTTGGCGATCGTATTTATGCCGTATACGAATCATCTGTATCCTTTGGCGATGATCTCTACTATATTCGCGCTCAAATTGACGAGGAAGAGGACGAGGATTATCTGGAAGAGTATCCCCTCTACCACTCCAGTCAAGATTCTGACGGTCACGCTTTTGAATACATATCAGATGCCCCAGAAGACAATCAACGAGATCCTTGTGACGAGGGCTACGATCCGAGTCTGATTGCCTATTATGTTGACCCTTCTGCCGCAGCAGTAAAAGCCCAGATCGTTTATGAGGAGAAGTTTGGCAACCTGGGTTGTGAAATCTATGAGCTTGATTCGTACATTGAAGCAGATGAGGATGATTTGGAGGAAGACGATGAGGACTTTGATGCTGGTGGCATTTCTCAAAGCAACACACCTGCGGGATTTAATTTGAAGGCTTGGGTTGCAGCTAATCAAGTCGTTGTGGATGCGAAGATACCTAAAAATTGGGGAGACGAAGATTGGGCATACGAATTTCAAGTGCTGATGAGTTTGCAGAACCAGAAGCAATTCAGCTTGCTACGAGAACTCTGGCAGCAAAAACGCTACAGACCACTGGCATTTGTTCATGAATATGTAATCGATCGCCCCTACTATCTTCGCCTGACAGCACTGGAAACATAGCATTATGGCTAACGACTCTCAGCCACAGCAAAGCGATCTGGTTTTAGGTGGACACGTACATCCGCCTACCAGTGGAGCCATCTTAGGAGGCATTCAAGGATTACATCAGCGATTAGAAGTTGCTTCACCTGATCAAAAAGTAGAACTGCTACCACAAAGCCTTAGCTACGGTGAAGCTGGAATTGATCTATTAGTAGAAGCTGTGAATGATGCAGTCCTAATTGTTCGGGCAACTGCCTGCCAGTTATTGCAAAAAATTGATTCTCCAAAAGCACAGCAAGCGATCGCTGATGGATTATTGCTCAATCCGGGCGATCGCATTTACACTGTGTACGAATCCTATCTTGGCTATAACGACTGCTGGTATTATCTAGCCGATTCTGTAGAAGAAATTTGTCGCGCCTATGATGGCGTAAATTCGCTCTCTGAGTTTTACAACGAATATCAGCATGGCTTAGTTTCTCAGCATCTTTCTCAAGCTAATGCAGAAATCGCGGCTCAAGTACATCATCAATGGCGAGCTTTAAAGGAAAACATCTCTGATATTGGTCAAAATGAAAGTTTTCGCCTCATTGAGTGGTGTAAAACAAACAATGTTTTGGTGCGCTTACCAGGTGAAAGCCGTTCAGCGTTCGAGCAACGAATCAACAGCTTCTACAGCCTGCAAAATGATTTGAAACTCGGAAAGGAACAACAGTCTATTTGGAAGGAATGGGAGAAAGACGACTACGAAATCGATGACTGGTGGGAAATACAGCGTGATTTGGAGTGTAAGGTTGTGGAAATATTGAAGTCAAGCCAGCAGTACGAGTTGTTGGGGCAGCTTTGGCTGGAAGCGGTTGGTTGTTTAGCGTTTGTTCATGAAGAGATTGTGACCGCGCCAACTTATGTTAAAGTCGTAGAAAATTTATAGTACAATTGTATCATGAGCGCAAATCTTCATCCTGAAAGTACTGATGCAGTCATCGGTGGTCAAGCTCCATCTCCTAATGCCAGTGTGGTTTTGGGTGGCATGGAAGGATTGCAACAACGTTTTATGGCTGGCAATTTGGAACAGCGATCGCACCTCCTCACGGCTGCCCTAGCCTATGGCGAAGCGGGCGTAGAATGGCTCATCACGACACTGAACAGCGATCCAGTCTTAACGATTCGGGCAACAGCCTATCAACAGTTGCAGCAGGCAATCGCTGAACCAACCACAACGGTTAAAAAAGTGCAGCAGACGATCGCCAAAGGCATTCCCCTCAAGAAGGGCGATCGACTTTACAGGGTATATATTTCGGCGATCGACTACGACGATGAATATTACACCCTCTTAGACTCTGTACAGGCATATGAAGCGCATGATTTCTGTTATGACGGAGAACTGCTGTATCCAGTAGAGCGCTATTTTTTTCGAGAGCAAGCTGAAACCATTGCCCAAGACCTGCATCGAGTTTTTTTAGCAAATGGAGATTTTGCAACATTTAATCAGCGTCATCAACTTAATCTCAATCCTCGAAACTATCATCTAAGAGATATTGCAGGCGATTTATGTAGCTTCTATCGCAACTTTAATCAATCCATTAGAGATTGGTGTACAGCGCACAACATTAGTATTGATCTGAGTGACTATGTTGATGAAGATATTCCTGAAGACGATGATCAGGGCGAGTACTGGTGGGAGGCACAGGAGGAAGTGTTGCAGCAGCTTCAGAGTCAGCGAAATTACCCGCTTTTAGAGGAATTCTGCAATTTGATTGGCATGGGCAAATTTACCTTTGTCCATGAAGAAAACGTTGATCGCGATGGCTACTTCCCCGTCACGGGAACCCTTACCGCAAGAGCGTGAGCTGGTGAAACCACATGGCAGAACAATCCAAACAACCCCAAGCTACGGATGTCATTCTGGGTGGTCAAGTTGCCCCACCTGTCACAGGAGCGGTTCTGGGTGGACAGGAAGGCTTGCAACAGCGGTTTCTGCATCTTGACACAGAACAGAAACTTGCCGTCATGCCAAAGATTGCAGAGCTTGGAGAACCGGGGATTGATTTACTGATTACGATTCTAAATGATGATGCGATCGCGGTTCGCTTACAGGCATACCAAGCCTTACAGGACATCGATTCTGAGAAAGCAAAAAGCGCGATCGTGGCAGGTATTCCCTTGAAGCCCAATGACACCCTCTATTGCATCTATGAAATTCCTGTTGGATACGATGACGAAACATTCTATCGCTGTGATTCCATCCCTGAAGACATTCATCCAGCAGGAGATTACACAGATGTTGTCGAACGTCCTCTAGTTGCAGAAATTAATTGGGATTCATTAGATTCAGAGGCATTTGATGCACTTATGGAGGAAACGGAAAATCCCAGGCTGATCTCACGACATCTGCGAAGAGAAAAAGCAGAGGAGATAGCAGAGCTAATCCATGAGAGGCTCATCCTTGATCGTGATACCCCTAACCTGTTTGAATTTGAATGGGTTCGCACGATGAAATTTGATGTGAATGGTTGGCGTGCTAACAATGGCTTGCCTTTGCAACAACAAGAGGACGATTGGTGGGAAATGGGATGTCAACTGGTTAAGGAACTCAAAGCACAGCAGCAGATTGAGCTACTGAGCAAGCTTTGGAAGGATACCGCAGGTGCATTGGCAGTCGTTCATGAGCAAACTATCAAGCGCAATGGTTATTTCAAAGTCACCCGATCGCTCTAAATCTCCAACTTTATGGAACACCCTCAAGTAACCGATGGCATTTTAGGTGGACAAACGCCACCACCCATTAATAGCGCCACGCTGGGTGGTATTGAAGGACTCCAGCAGCGGTTGACGATCGCACCACCCGAACAGCGATCGCAACTTCTCAGCACTGCACTGAGCTATGGTGAAGCAGGCATTGATTTACTGATTGCTACTCTAAATAATGATCCTGTTCTAACAGTTCGAGCAACGGCGTATCAACTGCTGCAATCGATAGACTCAGAAAAAGCAAAAGCAGCGATCGCAAATGGTATTTTATTGAGTCCGGGCGATCTGGTCTACAGCGTCTTTAAATCAGCCATTCAGTTTAATGATGAGTTTTTTAGTCTAGATCCTGAATATCAGAATCTAGATTTTTTAGATGAAATCAATTGGTTAGAACTCGGTCATACCGACTATGAAGACTTTTGTAGAAATGGACGGGATAACTATAGCGGAGGAGAGATTGGCAGTTACGTTCCTAAACGAGTTGCCCGCTATTTGACTAAAACGGAAGCAGAAGCAGCGGCTGAAAAGCTTCATCAGAAGTTGGTAAGCGAATGGGAATATACAGGCTGTTTTGAAGAAAAGTCAGACTTTGTTTTTAATGAATGGTGTGAAGCAAATCAGGTTCAATACATTGGTGGATACGATTACTGGGATGAACTAAGCGATGAACTGAAGGCAGCAGACAATTACGAATTGCTTGGAAAATTGTGGCGGGATGGTATCGGTAGTTTCGCCTTTGTACAGGAGGAAACCATGAATGAATCTCAATATCTGAAGCTTTAACGACATGGACGCTATTGTTTAGGAGTGGCTTGAATGTTGGGACTTAGTATTACAGCGATCGGGATGCGTTCAATCGATCAATGTCTGGACATCTTCCAAACGTTGCGCGAACCGATGCAGTTGCAGTATTTGGAACTGGCGATCGGGAGTCCCTGTGGGGTAGAAGTTAATTACGGAAATATGCCGTTGATTTTACATGATGCTTGTTTGTATCAGGAGCGAATGCGGTTACGGTTGAATCCGCTCTTACCCAAAACCTGGCAACCCTATGCAGCCTTCATCGCGGATCATGATGTGCGAGCGGTATCGCTTCATCCGCCGTTGCAGCGCGACTGTGAGCGATCGCACCTCGAAACGGCATTGGCGCAAATGGAAAAAACATTGCAGGTACCTGTATTTCTGGAAGTCATGCCCTCACCCGAATACTGGTATTCCAGCCTCGATACGCTTGTGGATTATCCCCTGCTCGTGGACGTGTCGCATGTATTGATCTGGCATCATGGCGATCCAGAGCGAACCCAGGAAACCTGTTTAGCTCTGCTCGAAAACTATCCAGTGGGCGCAATTCACCTGAGCCACAATAACGGTCAGGCAGATGCCCATGATTTGATCCCAGAATCAGTTTGGTTTGGCGATCGCATCTCCCAATGGTCAACTCAATACTTTGTCACCTACGAAAGCTTACCCACCGCTCAGGCAGCTTACGAGCGACTTGATAAACGAGCCAGGAAACCCATTCATTATAAGTAAACGGTTTCAATACTTGAGCGAAAATGACGTTAGATTTCCATACCCTCTTCAAGCACAAACTATCTATCAACTTAGGTCGTCAATGGTCGCATGCCATCAGTCCAGACGGCTGTATTTTAATTACTGGCGGATTAGAAGACCGAACGATTCGCGTTTGGGACTTGCAAACAGGTCAGCAAGTTCGAGCATGGATGATTGCGGAGTTATTTGGTCAGAGTGATGTAGATCGAATTTATTCTCTAGCTGTTAGCTCTGATGGTAAGACATTGATCAGCGGTGGGAGTCTAATTCAAGCCTGGCACATAGATAGCGGTAAAAAAATTCGTACCTTTAAAGGTGGAGGCTGGGCAAATAGATTATCTCTCAGCCCAGATATGACGATTCTTGCTACTGAATTTGATAAGCTCGTTGCCTGGGATTTTCAAACAGGTAAGAAGAGATATAAACTACCTGCTGTTGTTTCTGCTCCGCTCATATTCACTTCAGACAGCCAATACTTAATTAGTGCAGATTATGCGTTGTATAGAACTCGTCCAAAGAGTTGGGAGTACCAAATCAAAGTTTGGGATTTGAAGGCAGGGGTAGTTCTGCGGACTCTTGAGAACACAGGTATTTCAACTGTAATTTGGGGGCTTACTCTGAGTTCTGACGAACGATTACTAGCAGGTGGTAGGATTGATGATATTCGGATTTGGAGTTTTGAGACGGGGCAACAGATTCAAAAAGTTGATAAATTCAAAAATGTTCATCTACATCGACACCTTGATACTGTTTATAGTCTCGTCTTTAGCCCTGATAACAAGACTTTGCTGAGTACTGGGACTGATGGGTTGATCCAAGCTTGGGATGTCGGTACTGGGAGACACATCGGCACAATCCAGGAGCAAAACAATATATTTAAAGTTTCAATGAGCAAGGATGCTCAAACGCTAGTGGGTATTGGTGGAAATGGACATGACATGACTGCTGAAGTGTGGAAAAGAGAATAAGACTCAATACAGTTAGTCAAAATGTCTTGATATTAGTCTACCGCAAGCACGGTCATGCTTCGCTTTTACTCCCTTCCCGGCAAAAGATTATGTAACTGATGAGAAGATAAAGCTGAGCGTTTTTTGTACCTGCTCCGCTGAGAGAAACTGATGGAATTCCAGAAATTGTTCCAACTGCTGCTCAATCTGCTTAAGTGTTGTCCCAATTGGAAGATGATGCAGGAACCGCAAGCGCAGTAAGTGAATCACGTACTCAACCAAGTTCAACTTATTAACCCGGCATCTTAAGAGAATGCAGAGTGAAAGAGGCAATTAGTACAATGGAAGCATGAATAAACCTGATGCTCGCGTACTCGCCCCCAATACTCAAGATTATCTACGCCAACAAGCGATTCG
>JAHHIE010000041.1 GCA_019358945.1 Stenomitos rutilans HA7619-LM2
TTACGGCAACGCGTCTCACGCTTGGTTCGCAAGACCCTTTCGTTCTCCAAAAAACTGGAGAATCATATTGGGGCGATCTGGTTTTTCATTCACCACTACAATGCATCCTTACCTCTTTAGCACTACCGAAATGAGAATGTTCCTGTTTCAAGCAGAAACACTCTCGCTTAAAACAGAAATGTTCCTACTTGAAGCAGCATGAATCCTGTTTCAGGTGCAAAGCTTTTGGCTTTACGCACGATCGCCCACTGGCGAATGCCATATTAGGGACTGTCGATCAGCAATCGTGCCAGACTGGGTAACGCTTCTCCGTAGGTGGGATGGATGTGCACCGATTGTTCTAGCAATTGCCAGGTGGCTCCGGCTTCCATTAACGATAAAAAGACGTGGACTAGCTCTGCGGTTTCATACCCAACCAGCGTGGCTCCCAAGATTTTGTTGGTGTCCTGGTCAATTACCATACGGTAGAAGCCGAAATCGTGCCCCCACTCGATCGCGCGGGCAATCTGGCTCATGGGTAGGGTAACGCTACGCGCGTTGATGCCTTTTTTCTGCGCCTGTTCGATCGTCATGCCGACGCGTCCTACTTGCGGTTCGGTGTATACGGCGTATCCCAGAACGCGATCGTCACGGGTGCGCTGTTCACCCTTAAGAATGGCTTTGAGACGACGATAATCTTCCCAAGACACATGGGTAAAAGCAGGCTGCTTCGCCGCATCGGCGATCGCATACACACCAGAACAGGTGGTATGGAATTGATCGTCAATTTTGACAAAGCCTTTATCGTCGAGTTCAATTCCGCTGGCTGCGACGTTCAATGCGTCTGTATTGGGTTTGCGTCCAATCACCACCAGCAATGCATCGCCTTGGAGTTGTTCCCCATTACTCAAGGTGAGCGTAAACGTCTCGTTCTCATGCGCCACTTGCTCGACATTTACGCCACAGTGAAGGTGCATGCCATCCTGCTTGAGCGCATCAGCCAGAACATCGCTCACATCGGGTTCTTCTTGCCCCAACACGCGATCGCCTCGCACGATGAGATGAGTCTCACTGCCTAAGCGCGCTAATCCTTGACCCAGTTCTAGTCCGATGTAGCCTGCACCTAGCACTAACAAACGAGACGGTAAGGTTTTCAAGTCGAAAAAATTTCGGTTTGTCAAATAGGGCGTACCTGCCAGACCAGGTACATCGGGGATCAAGGATGAAGTGCCCGTATTGATGACGACTAACGGCGCTTGTACCGTGACATCCCCACCTTTTACCGTGCGCTCACCTACAAAGGAGGCTTCGGCACAGACCACTCTCACACCTGCACCGTCTAAGCGCTTGCGGGCACCCTGGTTAAAGCGATCGCGAATCCCGCGTACTCGTTCCATCACCGTCGGAAAATCAACTTCAACATGGGTATGAATGCCCAACTTTTCAGCCTGACGCGCTCGTCCTGCCCCATGAGCCGCTGCCAGAAATGCCTTGGAGGGAGTGCAGCCATAGTTAATGCAGCTACCGCCCACCGCATCGCGTTCAAACAAGACGACATTGCGCCCCTCTCTGGCATAGTCAGCCGCCAGTGGAATGCCACCCTGACCGCTGCCAATCACAATTAAATCTGCTGTTTCCATGCGGTATGGCTCTCCCTGAGACGTTTGCTTGATGGAACTGCTTTTTGAAAGTGTCGCGCCTGAAGCTAAGAAACCCTTGAAGTAAAGCTGAGTGGAGGCTTAATTTGTGAACCTGAAGCCGATGCATATTAGGACGATCGCACAAACACCGCGATCGCTCAGATACTACCACTTGAAACAACGGATCAAAACCATACGTTCAGCCAATGTTGCCGCGATTGAAAAGACGAAACACGCGATCGCAGAAAATACAAAGACTGCAAAACGAGGTCTCTGCGGCCTCAGCACCTCAGCGGTAGAACAGCAATGAGAATGCTTTCCTTTCTTTAAGTGAGAATGCTTTCTCCTGCCACCTTGCACATTGCAGCCACAAGCCTAGCCATTTTTCCAGGGTCTTACTCCCCATTTCGTCGATGTGGTTGAACAGGCAAAGCTTGCATCCTGAATATAGGCGGAGGCAACCATTAGCAGATGCACAAAGCGCTAATCGTTAAACGCTAAATTTTATGGAGACATGACATGACGAATTCACCCCCAAATCTACGTTCTGAGGAAAACCGATCGTTAATCGCGTTTTCGGATCAACTGGCAACGATCGTTGAACAAGCAGGCGCATCGGTGGTAGCGATGAATGGACGACGACGGCGATCGACCAGTGGTGTTTACTGGCGACCAGGCATCATCGTAACAGCGGAACACGCGATCGGTCGAGATGACGAACTCACAGTAACGCTGCCAGATGATCGCACCGTGACTGCAACCTTGGTCGGACGCGACCCAGGAACCGATTTAGCGGTTTTACAGCTCAGTGAAAATTCACCACCCGCTTTACAAGTCCCAACAGTTGGCGACCCTGCCGCGCTTAAAGTCGGCCATCTGGTGCTGGCGATCGCACGCGGTAGTGATAGTGGAGTGAGTGCCAGCTTTGGTGTGATTAGCGCGATCGGTGGTACATGGCGCTCTTGGCATGGTGGGCGCATTGACCAGTTCATTCGTCCGTCGGTCATGCTATATCCAGGGTTTTCAGGGAGTGCTCTAGTTGACACACAGGGGCAAGTGGTCGGCATCAATACAGCGGGACCACGACACATGGCGCTAACCATTCCAGCTTCTACCGTGAACCGAGTGGTCGATCGCCTGCTGCAAGGTGGCGGTTCCCAACGTGGCTTTCTGGGTTTGGGGATGCAATCCGTGGAGCTACCCCGCGCACTGCTCGATCGACTGCACCTGGCTAACCGTCAGGGAGTCATTGTCGTCAGCGTCGAACCCGATGGCCCTGCGGAGCAGGCAGGTGTCTTATTGGGTGATATTCTCATTGCCCTGGGCGGCGCACCCATTAGCGATGTCGGCGATGTCCACAATTTACTAGACCCAGAACAAGTCGGGCAACCGCTTACAGCACAGATTATTCGTGGCGGCGCGTTAATTGAAATCACGATTACGGTTGGCGAACGACCACACCAAACGCGAGGGTAGAAGGATGCAAGAGAATCAATTTGTTCAGCCAGGGATCGTTCAGCCAGACCTTGCGGGGGCGATCGCTGCGATCGCCAAACACCTTCGTCAGTCTACCGTACAGGTACGTACCCAGCGCCAGGGAGCCGGATCAGGCGTGATCTGGAGTGCCGATGGGGTCATTATGACCAATGCCCATGTGGTCACGGGAAACAGCGCTACGGTCGAACTTGCGGATGGGCAGGTGTTGGAAGCAGTGGTAACAGCACGCAATCGGCAGCGGGATTTGGTCGCGCTAAAGGTCGAAGCAACAGGGCTGACCGCAGGAGCGATCGCGGATTCAACCCGGCTGCGGGTGGGCGAAGTCGTGGTGGCAATGGGCAATCCGTGGGGCGTTGTGGGAGCGCTCACAACGGGCATCATCCACAGCTTCAAGCCCCATTATGGCAACCAGCACTGGATTCAAGCCGATATTCAACTTGCTCCGGGTAATTCGGGTGGTCCGTTGGCAAACGCGCAAGGACAGATTATTGGCATCAACACTATGATTGTGCACGGTCGGGGCTTTGCGGTGCCGAGTCACGTCGTGCAGCAGTTCCTTAGCCAGGGCAGCGACGAACCATTCTTAGGGATTACTGCCCAACCAGTGGGCGTGCGGCTTGCGCGTCAGTTGGCGATCGGTCTCTTGCTAACGGCGATCGAGCCTCAGAGCCCAGCAGAAATCGCCGGATTGCAGGCTGGAGACGTGCTACTGGGCGTTCGCGGCAACCTCTTTCAATCGCCCAACGAACTCTTCCATTTACTAGAAAATTCAAACGTAGGTGACGGGTTGCCGTTGGAGGTTTTACGGCAGAATCGGCGCTTTACAGTGGACGTGGTGCTATGCAGCAAAACCTTTCAACCACAGGCAGCATGATCCGCGTTCTGGTCGCTGCAAGCTCGGTGGTGATGCAGGCTGGGCTAGAGGCGCTCCTTTCCTCCAGCTCAGACATTGACCTTGTTAGCAGGCCTACGACGACAGAAACGCTGACACAGCAAATCGCACGATCGCAGCCTGATGTTGTGCTGTGGGAATGGAATGATGCGGAGACAGACGGTATTCCAGCGGTAATAATTACCGATCTAGGTGAAGGAAACGCTGCGCCTGCAATGGAGGGAGGGAGTATAGAGAGCCTCAGCCCCGCGATCGTCGTTATGGTGGATGACTGGCAACCGCCTGCAATTGCCAGCGTTCTCAATGCCGGAGTGCGGGGTATTCTACCAAGCGATGCCACCGCCACTGAGTTTGTGGGCGCGATCGTCGCGGCAGCCAGAGGTTTAACCGTCATTCACCCCGACCTGCTCAGCCCCTTACTCAGCAGTTTGCCCTCCAGCACTCGTGCTACCCCTATAGAACAAGGCGAAGCGCTCACCAACCGCGAGGTAGAAGTGCTCACCATGCTGGCAGAAGGACTGGGCAACAAAGCGATCGCCCGTCGCCTTAACCTCTCCGAGCACACCGTCAAATTTCACATCGGCTCTATTTTCAGCAAGCTTCATGCCTCTAGCCGCACCGAAGCCGTAATTCTAGGCGCACGACAGGGACTTATTTTGCTATGAGCGATCAGTTTGGCAGTGGGGAGTAGAGAGTGGGGGAAGTTTTGAGTTTTGTATAGCCTTCTTCATTCTAGAAAGGTTAGGACTTACGCAAATTCTCACAAAACTAGCCTACCAGCCCCAAATTTGGGCAGAGTAGCTTCATACACCAGTAGAAAAAAGCAAAAGCCCGATTGCCTTGTTTCTGCGATCGCAATTTGAAGCGAACCGCAGCGAAAAAATCAGGAGTCCAGCTTATTCTTTTCTTATATGAAACCACCCTGCCCAGCCCCCAATTTATAGCCCTAGCGGGCATACAAGAAAGGGGGAGCAAGAACTTAAAGTCCCCCAGAATTGGGGCTTAAAGCCCTTTGGGTATACAAGAAAAGGGGCGACTGCATAAGTCCTATTGTCGTTGGATTGTTCAAGTTGTGCTGCGTCCCGAACATTTCAAACACCCTCTGAAGTTAACTTACGATTATCCACCAAGACGCAGAAGTAACAGAAACGCTTTGCGTTCTCTACGCCTCTACGGTGATTTCAAATCTGTATTCCTGTGGAATGAGCACGCATTGGGAAAGGCCATTGAGAAAGACGGCTCGATCCTTTAGGCTAAGGTAATTGATCGGAGCTTGTGGAGGTATGAGATGTCTGATCCAAAGGTGAACGTGGTTAAGGTGGATGCAGGCACACTCTTGCTCATTGTCTCTGCACTGATCTTGCTGCCACTTTTGCTCACAGGATTTTTGTCTCAATGAGCTACTTTCCAGTCTGCAATTTATCTCAGCACGTATTTTTCTATAGCCGTGACTCATTATTTTCGCCCAGCGATCGCTGCGATGACGGGCTACGTTCCCGGTGAACAGCCAAAGCCCAATACTACGATCATCAAGCTCAATACCAACGAGAATCCGTATCCGCCGTCTCCAGACGCGATCGTGGCACTGCAAAACATCCAGGGCGAATGGCTGCGGCGCTACCCCGATCCCTATGCCAACGAATTTCGGCAAGCGGTTAGTGCCGCGTTAGGGGTACCGCTCGATTGGATTATCGTGGGCAACGGCAGTGACGATATTCTCAATGTCATCATTCGCGCCTGTGCTGAACCCAAGCGAAACGTCGTGTATCCAGTACCAACTTACGTGCTTTACCGCACATTGACCGCGATGCAGCCCGCCGAGACAATCGAAATTCCCTATGGGGACGATTACCATTTGCCGATCGCAGATTTGATTGCGACCAATGGTGCCGTTACGTTTATCGCCTCACCCAATAGCCCGTCTGGACATGTCGTGGCGATCGACGAACTACGCCAACTGGCAACTGCACTCACAGGCGTACTGGTGATTGATGAAGCCTACGTCGATTTTGCCGAAGGTTCAGCGTTGCCCCTTGTGCAGGAGTTTGAAAACGTTATTGTGACGCGCACGTTGTCGAAGGGCTATTCCCTGGCAGGGCTGCGGCTGGGTTTTGGGATTGCTCAGCCTTCGCTGTTGAGTGGTTTGTTTAAGGTCAAAGACAGCTACAACATTGACGCGATCGCAAACGCAGTGGGTGCCGCAGCTATGCGCGATCAGGCATACAAAAACGAGTGTGCCGCAAAAGTGAAAGCATCCCGAACGAAGCTGGCGATCGACCTCAAGCAACTGGGCTTCCACCTGTGGGAATCGCACGCAAACTTTCTCCTGGCGCAGCCACCCCAAGGCAATGCGGAACAAATCTACCTTGCCTTAAAGGAACGCGGTATTTTGGTGCGCTACTTCAAGCAAGCGGGCTTAAGCGACAAGCTTAGAATTTCGGTGGGCACTGACGAGCAAAACCAGTTACTGGTTGAGGCCTTGCTGCCTTTGGTGTAGCGATTGGGATCGTTGATTCCGGCCAGCTATCAGCGGTCAGCCATCAGCCGTCAGCTATTAGCGATCAGCTTGATTAGGGTTGAGATTATGTAAGAGGTTGGTGCAAGACAAGCTTAATCGCCATGCTGCAAGTACTGATTGAATTCTACACATCTATTGGTAAACGCTGAAGCATCTACAGTCCTCAATCCTCAGCACTCTATTTTGAGATTTGCACAGCTACCAAAGCTAACCGCCGAGAGCTGAAAGCTATCCCTCAACAATAAACACAACTCCAACTGAATCGCTTAGTGCCGAATATCAAGATTCAGAACGTAATGTCCAAGCAACATGTTAGCTGTCCACAGTTCATATTCCACGCGCAGAAAAGTGGGTAGTGGATGTGCTTCTAACGTCAAACTGCGAGTGAAGTTGCGCAGCTGAAAGTGTCCATCCTCCAGCTTCATCGTGTCAGACTGCAACCAGTAGCGACTTGTACCATATAGCCCCTGTCGCCAAACGTGTCGATAGCTAAACTGCCCTTGGCCTTGCATGGTTAACGTGACTTGGTAAGGCGAAAACTCTAGCCACAGTAAGCGTGGTGTCGTAATTGGAGACGCTGTCGTCACATCGTGGCTGCCTACAAGAGACTCACGATCGCTTACCGTTGGCTCGGTCATGAGGAGATGAAACTGTTCCTGATCTTTCTGGTAGAGCGTGCCAACCGTCTCAAGCCCTGACCACATAGGTAAATCGGTTGCAGTCAGCAACAGGCTGACAGGTTTGCGGTGATGGAGTTGCATAAAGGCGGTACGATCGCTAACGCAATGCCCACCTAGTCTATCTGATCCCCATGTCGCCGAACGTGATTTCCCTCAAAGCTGCTGAACCTCACCAAGACCTCATCATTGCACCGCCCACAACCGGGCTGACCATTAACGGACGGATTCAAGTACCGGGGGACAAGTCAATCTCTCATCGAGCGTTAATGTTAGGTGCTTTAGCAGAAGGAGAAACGACGATCGCCGGACTGCTGCTGGGGGAAGATCCCCGCAGCACGGCTGCTTGCTTTCGAGCGATGGGAGCAGAGATTTCTACCCTCAATACAGAACGTGTGACGGTACGAGGGATCGGTTTAGGGCAATTGTTAGAACCGTCTGATATTCTGAACGCGGGAAACTCTGGTACCACTTTGCGGCTCATGCTAGGGGTTCTGGCATCGCATCCTGGCCGCTTTTTTGCTGTTACCGGGGATCAATCCCTGCGATCGCGTCCCATGTCGCGCGTTGTAAAGCCACTGCGGCAAATGGGAGCCGAACTATGGGGACGGCAAGAAGGAGCCTATGCACCCTTAGCCATCCAGGGCCAATCGCTTAAGCCCTTTCATTACCACTCACCGATCGCCTCTGCTCAGGTCAAATCTTGTCTATTGCTGGCGGGGTTGATGACTGAAGGTCAAACAACCGTGACCGAACCTGCCCTCTCACGGGATCACAGCGAACGGATGCTCAAAGCATTTGGAGCCAATCTAACGGTCGATCCAGAAACCCATAGCGTCACCGTTACTGGGCCAACCAGGTTGAAAGGGCAACCAGTAGTTGTGCCTGGAGATATTAGCTCGGCGGCTTTCTGGCTTGTGACTGGCGCGATCGTGCCCGGTGCCGATCTCACGATCGAAAACGTGGGTGTCAACCCGACTCGGACAGGGGTACTGGAAGCGCTGCTCCTCATGGGCGCAGACATTACCCAGGAAAACGCTCGGACGGTAGCTGGAGAGCCAGTTGCCGATCTGCATGTGCGCTATGCGGGTACAGGCGATCGCCCCCCTCTCTCTGCTTGCACTATTGCAGGAGACCTCGTTCCTCGGTTGATCGATGAGATCCCGATTCTGGCTGTCGCGGCTACGGTTGCTCAAGGCACCACCATTATTCGCGATGCGGCAGAACTGCGCGTGAAGGAAAGCGATCGCATTGCCGTCATGGCTCACCAACTCAATCAAATGGGCGCTCGCGTGACGGAACAACCAGACGGCATGGAGATTGTTGGCGGCACACCGCTTGTAAGCACTGAAGTAGACAGTTATACCGATCACCGTATTGCCATGAGTCTGGCGATCGCAGCACTCACAGCAACTGGCTCCACAACCATTCATCGTGCCGAAGCGGTTGCCGTCTCCTATCCAGATTTTGTTGCTACTTTAGAACAGCTTTGCGCCGTCTAGGTGCCTCTGAACCGCGCCCAACTCAACGAAAACTAGATAAAGGCATCAGGACTTACGCAAAAGCGGTCGTCTTTCGCCCCCTAGCCCCCAATGCTGGGGGAACCGAGTCAATTAAAGCCCCCAGTATTGAGGGTTTGGGGCAAGTGCGTAAGTCCTAGGCATATCTGTTTGGGTGCAGCCTTTAATTGTGGAGCAGATCAAAATGCTTTAGAAAGACCCTGTTTAGAATCAAGCAGAATCGAGGTGGAGCAAATTAGTGACTAGGCACAGTTGTTCAAAGAGCGCGATCGTGGCTACCAGCTCCAACTGTTCGTCTTCTTCTAAACCCGTGTCATGTAGCGCCTGCCTGGTTTGATACTGTAGTCGATGCCACTGATGTTCAGCGGGTGTTCTGGCTAATGTTCGATTGTTGATCGCCATTGTTGTAAACCGCAGTATAGCCAGCGTTGCGTGGCTCACCTCTGCCGCTTTGTAGTTCCCTTGAATGATCGCCGCTAATGTTAGCTGTTCAGCCTGTTGTTCTATCAAGCTATGTAATAACACTGCGCAAATATGGTCACAGTTGGCGGCTGTGGCAACAACGAGCCCTACCATCTCTTTTAACACTCTAGGCAAGTCACCTTGTAACACCAAGGCGCGAAATTGTCCCCAGAGATGTGTTAGCAGTGCCGGTTGAGCCTCCAGCCGTTTAAAGACTTTCGGTATGGTGTCTACACCAAATTCCTGCTCAATTTGCTCCAATATGTGCTTTGGTGGTGAGTCGCTAAAGGGAATTGCCCTAAGTTGCATTGGTTGGCTCCTTTCGCCATCGTAATGGGTTGATGGCAAGCAGATGGTGAAACCAAAGGCAGTAGCTTGTTAGAGCGTGGAAAGCCCACTTCTCCTATGTCAGTCTAATGAGCCGAAACTAGAAGGCATAGAAGTGCCCAAACCAGTTCTAATCATAAACTGCACGGGTTGTCAGTGGCTCCAAGTTGCTAGTACCTTGACTCGATGATGTGATCACCAATTGCTTGCTGATTCACGTCTTCCTTTTGAGGAAGCAGCCAGTGCAGTAGGGGGCTTAACTGAATAGCTTGAGAATGGGTATAGTCCGCTTTTCGCTCGGGCAAAAAACGAAAAGTGAACAATAGCTGAGACAGTCAATTAACTAATATGAGCGTTGAAATAAAATCAACAATATCAACGCTTGTTGAGGCTCGCAGTTAACACGAGCGTGGTTCCATTTAGACCTTTGAGAAATAGCCCTCCTTTAGCTGCTTAAGCATAATTGACGCAGTGAAAAAATTCTACGCCTCAGTAAATGGTAGCTTGAAGTCTGAAGTTCAAAGGTTAAATTAAGATTTAACTTTGTTACAGCAGGTATTGTTAAGGCTCGCCATGATGGCTGATAGGGATCGATCAAGACGTTAGGCACTGTGCGATACAAATGTCCGCAACTGATGTTTGAGAGAAGGCTAAAGCTACAACCCTACACCACTGAGCAACTATGTGTTGTGGATGTAGAGCCACCGTCTGAAGATGTCAAGCAACTAAGCTTATCTTAATAGCTAAAGCAGCATCGATACAGACAATCATAAAGATAACAACGGAGAGTCTTGCCATATGAAGACTGAGTAAAAGAAAATTACCTTTCGCTAGTAAATAAAAAACGAGCGATTGTTTCTCAGCCTTCTTGTATAGGTGAGTAAGCTCTATTGATTCAACCAGATCGGTTCTGCTTCATCAAGCTATGTACGTCTCCTTTTTAGCTTTTTCGCACTGAACATGCTGTCATTGAAGCTCCATCCTGAGATGATGGAGGAGAAAGAAATAAGTTACGGGCTTCAATTGTTCACTCAAGTCTTGACTTACAGCGGTTACTGATTAGCTAAGCCACAGCCCCTTGAGAGGATGTCTTAAAAGGTATGAATACCTACCCGAACCGCCCCCCTGCCCCCCAAATTTGAGGGGTTCTGAGGTGGAAGTCCCCCAGAATTGGGGGATTGAGGGGGCGAAGGCAGCGTCTCTGACACTTCTCAGACATCCTCTGAGGGCGGGCTTGGGGTTTAAGGTGTTGGGTGTGGTGAATGCAATTGAAAATGGCTGTAAAAGCAAAAGGCTGGAAGTATACGCTCCAAGTGAAGGAATGGTACTCAAGGGCCGTCGATAAGGCTCAAAAGTCAACGTAATAGTGCCCAAAAAAATGAAATAGGTTACGATTGCTTGCTCGCAATCACTGAATTTAATTTATTTTTTAGAAATGCTGGTAACACCACCAAACGCTTGGCAGCATCAAATGGTCGTTATCTGACGGGAACCTTGCTATTGATTGGGTTGCGCAACGGTACAGGCTGCTGATGGCGGTGACTGCGTTTCTACAGTGACATTTTGGTAGCCTGCTGTTGTCAGCAGTTGGGTTACAGCTAACTTGGCGCGATCGTTCGCTTTGTCTAACACTCTGTCAGTACAGGCCGCTTCAACGATTTTTTTCAATGCCTCTTGTTGTGCCAACGCTTGTAATTCGGGGGCTACGTCAGGGCCAAG
Source organism: Stenomitos rutilans HA7619-LM2 (assembly GCA_019358945.1). Classification (GTDB taxonomy): domain Bacteria; phylum Cyanobacteriota; class Cyanobacteriia; order Leptolyngbyales; family Leptolyngbyaceae; genus Stenomitos; species Stenomitos rutilans. The sequence goes on from JAHHIE010000041.1 coordinate 11,232, forward strand.
CCCAAGTGTACCTCGGTTGTAATCGTAGACATTGGAGCGGCTGACATCAATTTTGTGATCGAGTAGTTTCGGTGGCGGCAGTTGAATACGAATGGTGTCGCTAGCGATTTGGACGCGGTCAGGCGTAAGGCTGCTTAAGTCAATCCCTGCTTTTACTTCGCCGTAGGCAATGTATAACAGCTTCGTAGTCCCGATCACAAAGCCATTAAAGGTAGTATTTTGGCTAGTGGGCACAACGGCCTGCATGGTGAACACGGCTGTGGTTAGCTCACTCACACCTTGAACTTGCTTGATAACCACCGATCGCACATCGACCTTCGGTGCTGACTGAGTTGGGTCGAAGAGGGACTGCACTGTAGAGAAGACTTGATCGCCCATACGCCAGACACCAACACCCACCAGCAAACTACCTACGGCTATACCTCCTGTAAGCATCCAGCCTATGCTACGAAGAATGCCACCTGCACCATACCGTTTTTTGTAATCTTCGTAATCTTCGTCGCCCATACCCTTTTCCTGATTACGCGCCAAAATAATTCAATTGTACTATTATAAGACTTACGCAGAGCGAAGAGGAGAGGCACTTGACTCTAACTAAAAATCGCTAGAGTGAAAGGATGAAAGACCTGTCACTCAGCTAGATTACTGCCAATATGTGCTCGTTAGCCAAATTAACTATACCTTGACCAACTTTGCCGACCACAGCGAGGTAATGCATCATGACTACGCTTCCATCCACAACGGCACATGATAACGAGCGTCCCGCAAACCTGCATCAAGCTGCTGATAGCAAGGCTCGTAGTGAGCAACCAGTGCCCAAAACGCCGATGAGTGGTTGAGATGCACGGTATGGCATAGCTCATGAATGAGGACGTAGCGCACCAGTTCACTCGGCAGAAAGAGCAGCTTACAGTTGAGGCTAATAGTCTGACGGCTAGAACAGCTTCCCCAACGCGTTTTTTGGCCCCGCACCGACGCTGTTTCAAACGGTAGCTCTAACTCTTGGCTGACGGTTCGCAACCAGGGAAGCAAATGCTTTTGAGCTTTGCCAATCACCCATTGTTTGAGCATCTCGCTACAAGCACTCTGGTCAGCCGTTTGTCCAAAAAGCATGAGGTTCAGGTCGGGTTGTTCGATCGCCCGCACGCCTGGTAGCTGAGTGGGGCAGTAGTCAATTTGCCATGTCTGTTCGATCGCTCGCAAGCATAGCTGCACAGGTAGCTTGTCTGCGGGTTCGATCCCAACTAACGCATGGCGTGTCTCAACTTGCTGCGTGACTCGATTAATCCAGCGTTGCTTGCGCTGTAAGATCGCAGGGATCGCTGTCTGGTCATACCCTTGAGGCACCACAACCTCTAGACTGCCTGCAACTGAAACCTTGAGAGAGACGTGCTTCGCCTTATGGCTTTCTCGCACGGTATAGCTCGGCAGCATAGCGACATCAATTCGTTGTCTTTTTTTGACATTTCTATTAACGCACTCTCTTGTGAAAGTGTCACCCCTCTAAGCATAGAGACTTTACAGCCAGTTCACGCTTGGGCAACTCCACTCCGCAACAAAATCTTCAGACTAAAAGCAGTATTCACTGCGATCGCCCCAAAAATCGGTGAATTTATTCTTCGTTTCGATACTTCTAGCGTTTTAGCAACGCCGTCTACTTCAGTAACGGCTTCCAGCAGAACGACCAATGCCAACAGCAGTGGTTCGTCCTGGTGCCAACCTCGGTATACTAAGTGACGAGTAGAGCGCTAGACATGCTATTGCAACCATTCGCACAAAATATTACTTTGCGTCCCGCGATCTTGGACGATGTGGATTGGGCGGCTCCGCTTTTCTTTGCGGCAGGGCCAGCCTTGTTCAGCTACATTTTTGCGTCGCCCTTTGATGAATCAGAAGCAATTTTTTGTCAGGCGTTTGCCTATCCTCAACACGCTCTCAGCTACGAACACGCCCAAATTATTGAAGTGCACAGTCAACCTGTTGGGGTAATGATTAGCTACCCTGGCTCTTTGAAGCGTCAAGCTGATGAAAAAGTGCATCAGGTGATGGCACGCATTTTGCCCCTTCGCAAGCTACCCAAAATTCTGGTCAACCTAGCCGACCTGACACGCATCAAGCAGGATATTGCAGCTCAGGACTACTATATTTTGGGTCTGAGTATCCTTCCAGCCTTTCAGCAACAGGGGTTAGGCACTTACTTGCTGACCCAGGCCGAAAAGCAAGCCCATGCCTACAATTGTCGAGCGATCGCGCTCGACGTGACCTACGCCAACACTCCTGCTAGAGCGTTATTTGAGCGCCTTGGTTATCGCGTTACATGTAGCAAATCAACCCAGCGCTTTGAGCAGCTTACCCGGTCTGGTGGGCTGCATCGCATGGTTAAACCGTTAGATAGCAACCCGTTGGCATAATGGCCGTTGATCACTCAGGTCGTAAGCAGCCGATTAACCTCTATCAGCGTTAGGCTAGAGCTATTCGACTGCGTTTAAGGCTGCTACGATGAATCTCCCAGAGCTTGATGCCGAAACCATTGGTCGTATTCTCGAAATGGCGTGGGAAGACCGCACTCCCTTTGAAGCGATCGAACAACAGTTTGGCTTGTTAGAAAAACAGGTGATTGCACTCATGCGGCGAGAAATGCAGCCATCAAGCTTCAAAATGTGGCGCAAGCGCGTTAGCGGTCGGTCTACCAAGCATCTCAAAGAGCGGGAATTTGTCGCTGGACGCTTTCGATCGCACAACCAGAAAGGTTCTTAGCCAGCAACTCAGTAGATGCAAGAAACCAGCCGTGATGTCTCTCGATCGCCAGATTAAGCAAAAAGCACTGGAACTAGGCTTTCACAAAGTTGGGATTGCTGCGATCGAGCCTCATGCATCAGATCCAGCAATACACCTGCGTACCTGGCTCAACCAGGGCTATCACGCTGATATGGCCTGGATGGAAAATCCCAAGCGGCAGGATATTCGGCAAGTCATGCCAGAGGCGCGATCGGTCATTTGTGTCGCGTTGAACTATTACACTTCGATCGCTCGTCCTGATGGCAACACAACGGCAAAAATTGCTCGTTATGGTTGGGGGCGCGACTATCACAAGGTTCTACACAAAAAACTGAAAGCACTATCAACCTGGATATGTACTCAAGGAGAATCCATAGAGGCTCGCTACTACGCAGATACGGGGCCTGTTCAGGATAAAGTCTGGGCACAGCAAGCAGGCATTGGTTGGCTTGCTAAAAACGGCAACGTGATCACGCGAGAATACGGTTCGTGGGTGTTTTTAGGCGAAGTTTTGACCAACCTGTCGCTCCAGCCAGATCGCCCCCATACGGCTCACTGCGGCACCTGTACGCGCTGTATGGATGCCTGCCCTACAGGGGCCATTCCTCAACCTCATATTGTCGATGCTAATCGGTGCCTTGCATACCATACGATCGAAAATCGGGCAGAAACCTTACCAGATACGATCGTGCCTCACCTTCAAGGTTGGGTTGCAGGCTGCGACATTTGCCAGGATGTGTGCCCCTGGAATCAACGCTTTGCTCAAGCCACTGATGTGCCAGATTTTCAACCGCAGCCCTGGAATGTCACCTCAACCCTGGCAGACCTTGCTGCCATCCCAGACGAAGCTTATAAACAACGCTTGACGGGTTCCGCACTACGGCGTATTAAGCCCTGGATGTGGCGACGAAATGCTCAAGCAAACCTGAGAGACCAGCCATGAAAAACGGTAGAAAAATGGTAATTTTTTACAATCCTTAACAATACCAGGTTATAACTATCACTATACGCAATCATACTTTTTGGACACAATGTCCCAAGCACACGCGCTCACTAAAACACAGCCCAACGCGCTCCAGCAGTTGCAGTCAGAAAACGAGCAACTGAAGAAGTACCTGACAGCCCAAAAAACGGTCATTGCTTCGCTTGAGCGACGAGTGGGACGATCGCTTGACACGTTAGAGAGCCATTTGCGACCGTTGGTCGAGTCTCTTCAAGCATCACCCGATTACTATAACCACTTGTCCAACGTCCAGAACGAAGTGCATGGCCTCTGCGATTTAATTGCAGACACCATGCTGCTGCAAAAGTTAGAAGCTGGTAAAGTTGATGTAAAGCTAGCACCACTGGCATTAGAGCCACTTTTAGGCTCGGTAAGTCGCCACCTTCTAGAGCCGAGAGACGGACGTGTTGCCTGCCTCATTTGCGAAATTGATATACCATTGCCTTTGGCCTTAGCCGACCAAGACCTTACTGAAGCCGTGCTGACTGATCTTTTAGCCAGAGGTTCAAAATATTCTGATATTGGCTTGCCCGTAGTACTGAGCGCTGAGCATCAAGACGATCGCATTCACCTTCGCATCACAGCCCAACGGTTTGCGCCTGCAGGTAATCGCGATTTTGCTACGGAGATTATCCTTTGCTGTCGTCGCATTGAAGTCCAGCGTGGCACCATAACCTGTCAGCAGCATCCTGATGGCTTGCAAACGGTGACGGTTTCGCTTTACACCGCCGCTCGATCGGCTGCGTGAAGCTGAAAAAAGAGCGGTTCTCGCTTTAAGAAAAAGACATCCTAACTCAATCCTCTAGCCTCAATTCCTAGCTTCAGTCAGCGCTACCTGCTAGACAAGAACGATCTTTGCAGTGAATCATTTGTTGTGATCAATTCTTTAAAGATTTCGAGAAGACAATCGCTCAGCATTTTAACTTTCTTGATCGACGCAAGATACTTTAGGAAGCGATACTTTTATTCTTTGAACATTCGTAATTTGATATTCAAGTATCTCCCCGATCAGTGCTTCGGTTTTTTGGTTCAAGCATTTTTATCCAGGTACCAAAATGCAACGTCCCTTCTCTCACTCAGTGAACGTTCTCAATTGAGTGAAGCTGACGCGCAAAAAACTTTCTTCATCTAGAGACGGCTACAACAATCTGATCGGTGAAATATAGTTAAAGCTTTAATCCTATGACGCAACTGGAGTCCATGCATCAGACGAATCCCTACTTCACCGATGAGCAAAAGCCATTAGCGTTGCTGCCACATCCGGTTTATTTCATCACCAAAGATGCGAAGTGGCAAGATTTAATCAATAACCCTGATCAGCCAATTAGCAGTGCCCTTTATCAGCAGTGTGTGATCTCAGAAGACATCTGGTCTGCCCAGACATTCATGAATTTGAAGAAGCGGGGGTTGAATGTACGCCTTGCCTCAGATCCGGTTCCTGGCTGTATCAGTATTGTGCCGTTTGATTATATCCACCTGTCAGATTTCGCATACAACAGCTATGTCGTGACTGTGCAGTACGATCGCCCACACCCCGAAATTTGTGCGCAATGCATTGTGTTAAATCAACGCGGCGTGGTTGATTCGACTCACCACTTTATGCCCCACTGGCCCCAACCAAATTTGCAACCCCGCGATCCAGCACGTGGTACACGGGTTGAAAACCTCACCTTTAAAGGCAACAGCTACAACTTGGCGGAAGGCTTTAAGAGTCCAGAGTTTCTAAGCGCTCTCAGCGACATGAACATTAAGCTCATGCTGAGTTCCGAAGATGAGGGCTTTGATGGCTGGCGGAACTACACAACGGCTGATGTGGTGATTGCTGTACGCAACATCACCCAATACGACAGCACCCTCAAGCCTGCGCTGAAGCTAACCAATGCCTGGTTTGCTGGTTGTCCCGCTATTATGAGTCCTGAACCTGCGTATCAGGCATTACGGCAATCCGAGTTAGATTATTTTGAAGTCACTCGACCAGAGCAGGCGATCGCGGCCCTCAAGAAGCTACAGGATGATCCAGCACTGTACACTGCAATGGTTGAAAACGGCTTCCGACGGGCCGCCGAGTTTACAGAAGACAACGTCGCGCTGTACTTTCGGGATGTGCTAGCGGGGCCAATTGCCGCAGGGTATGAGCAGTGGATGCGCCAGTCACCGTTTCAAAAGGCGATCGGTCGGCCTCTGCAATATCTTGGGCGTGTTGCCAAGCAACGGCGTGCCCGTCAATACTATCTGACCAACATCCACGAGGGGCCAAGATTGCTCGATGCTTAGCGCAATCGTGATTGAAAGGCAGGATGAGGCTACTTTTTCCCATCCTACCTTTCGTGCTTGCAAGCTTTCCTAGCGCTGGATGGTTTGAGCAGACTGGTTAAAGAGCAAGTCGCGGGACTGTTCAGGACTGACTGCTTGGTTTTTGAACGCGTCCGCTTTGGCATAGGCACGAATGGTTGCAGGGCGAGACTGAATGGCTTCAAACCAGCGCTTCAGGTTGGGGAAGGTTTCCAGCGATTGCCCCTGACGCTCGTGAGGCACGATCCAGGGATAGGACGCAATATCCGCGATCGAATACTCACCTGCCAAGAACTCGCGATCGCTCAAGCGCTTGTCCATCACGGCATACAAGCGCCCCGTTTCATTGACATAGCGATTAATTGCATAGGGAATCTTTTCGGGCGCATACTGGCTGAAGTGGTGGTTCTGCCCTGCCATTGGCCCCAAACCGCCCATTTGCCAGAATAGCCATTGCAAGACTTCGGCACGTTCATGTAAGTCGGCTGGAATCAGCTTGCCTGTTTTTTCTGCCAGGTAGAGCAAAATTGCGCCTGACTCAAACAGGGAAAGCGGTTCGCTGCCTGTTGCAGGTTCGTGATCGACGATCGCGGGAATGCGATTGTTCGGTGCGATTTTGAGAAATTCGGGTTTGAACTGATCGCCTGCACCAATGTTGATAGGGATAAGCGTGTAAGGCAGGCCGACTTCTTCTAAGAAGATCGTAATTTTGTGGCCGTTGGGTGTCGTCCAGTAATAAAGGTCAATCATGGGGGATGGGGTGTAGGGGAAGGGGGAGTTTTGAGTTAAAAGTTTTGAGTTGTAAGTTAGAAGAGATGAGGAATGGGGTGGGTCAGTCGTAGACGGCACCGTTGACTAGCCCAACAGTCATATAAGTGAGATCTGCGTTTTCGAGGCAGGCGACATTGATGCGGTATTTGTCAGGTGCAGTGCGAGGTCGATGAAAGGTGTAAATGCCGCAAACCTTACAGAAGTAGTGTTTTGCGGTTTGGGTATGGAATTGATACAAGGTCAGCAAGTCCTCACCAGCCAGCAACTTGAAGCGATCGGCAGTAACGCTATGCATGATGGCACCACGCCGAGAGCAGAACGAACAATTGCAGCGATCGCCCCGATCGAGCATGGTCGTCACTTCAAACTGCACCTGACCGCAATGGCACTGCCCTCGGTAAGTTGTCATGCCATTCATGCTGACTCCTGACTGCTGGCTTCTGATTTCTGACCTAACCGCCGATCGCACTCACAACCGACCCTTCAAACGCAGTATCAAGGCTGACCTGCTTCCATGCATCAAGTTCAGCTTTGACTGATTCCAGTTTGGCGGCGATCGTGTCTACCGCATCGGCTCCTAACGCCAACCGAAGTGGAGGATTGTCACTTTCAACAACCTGGATCATCGCCGTCGCTGCTTTGTCTGGATCGCCCGGTTGCTTGCCGTCCATGCTCTCAAGCCATTGGAGAATGCCACCTGTGCTGTCAGCGTAATCATCAAGGCGCGTGTCTGCTATTACCAGCCCTTGCCCATTAATTTCAGTACGAAAAGCGCCTGGTTCCACGATCGTCACCTTAATGCCTAACGGAGCAACTTCTTTAGCCAGCGCTTCAGAAATGCCTTCTAGCGCAAATTTTGTGGCGCAATAAATGCCAAGCGACCCAAAGGAGACGAGACCGCCGACAGAAGAGATATTGAGAATGTGACCGCTTCTTTGCTGCCGTAGGGTCGGCAATACTGCCCGTGTCACATCTAATGCTCCAAAGAGGTTCGTCTCAAACTGGCGACGAACGGTATCATCACTCACTTCCTCAATCGCCCCAACAGAGGCAAACCCTGCGTTATTGACGACGACATCAATGCGACCAAAGGCGTCGATCGCTGCTTTAATCGCCTCTCGCACGTCTTGCGGCTTGGTTACATCCAGACGCACCACTTTGGCAGTTGTTGGGTATTGATGAATCAAGCTGTCAAGCTGTTCTGGTTTACGGGCCGTTGCGACCACACGATCGCCATGCTTGAGAACGGCTTCTGTCAGCGATCGACCAAAGCCAGTGGAGCTACCTGTAATGAACCAGACTTTAGGATTTTGCTGGGACATGGAAAAACCTCCGGTGACAAGGAAAAGAAATTAACCGACGTAGGGATGGTCAATGCGATCAACAAAGACATTGGCACTCAGTGGCAGACGACCAGGGTTTTTGCGCGGTTCTTCGGCATAGCCAACGGGCACAAGCAGGGCGATCGCCAGATCATCGCTGCCCGCTGCACCAATCACCGTTTTTACCTGATCTTCCACCCAACCGTTCATGGGGCAGGTTGAAAGCCCCAAACTTTCGGCAGCCAGCATCAAATGCGTCGCGGCGATGATGGCATCTTTCACCGCATATTCGCGCCGCTTGTCTCCCAAAGCCGTTTGACCTTGAGGAATGGCCTTTTTGAAATACTCGACGGTGCCTTCTGTCCAGGCTCCTGTTTGCAAACCCTTTTCATAAATGGCGTTCAGATCGCCCAGTCCTGCATTCGCACTTGCTGCAAAGACAACCGTTACGGGCGCTTGCACGATTTGCTGTTGACCATAAGCCGCTTGAGATAACGCCGCTTTCTGTGCAGTGTCTTGCACCAGCACAATACGCCAATCTTGAATGTTGTAGCTGCTGGGTGCCGCCACCGTTAATTCGACCAGGCGTTTGAGCAGATCGGGCGCGATCGCGTCCGGTTTGAAAGTTTTAATAGCACGGCGTTGGGCGATCGCGCTGGGTACATCGAGAGGCGCAGTGAGGAGATGTGATGGTGAGGTTGTAGCAGTCATAAGGCTCCTTGATCAATCAGGGTATGAGATGACGAAGCACGTAAACGGCCTAAAAGCTGAACGTTCGCTTGAGGTGAAGACTGTTTAGAGCCAGAAAGCTAGAGGATCGATCGCACTACGCCGCCATCGACTCGCAGTGCGGCACCGTTTGTGGCTGATGAAAGTGGACTGGAAACATAAGTAACCAGCGCAGCAACTTCTTCAGAGGTGGCGAAGCGTTTAATCAAAGAAGACGGACGCACCGACTCAAAAAATTCTTTTTCGACCTGGGCCGTATCTACGCCGCGATCAGCTGCCATCTTTTCGACAAAATCCTCAACGCCTTCAGAGCGGGTGGGGCCAGGCAGCACAGAGTTGACCGTTACGCCTGTACCAACGGTCATTTCGGCTAAACCACGGGCGATCGCAAGCTGTGCTGTTTTGGTCATGCCGTAGTGGATCATCTCGACCGGAATTTGCACGGCTGATTCGCTGGAGATGAAGATAATCCGCCCCCAGTTGCGCTCTAGCATGGTGGGAAGATACTGACGGCTCAAACGAATACCGCTGAGCACATTGGCTTCAAAGATATTGAGCCAGTCCTCATCAGCAATGTCACCAAAGGCTTTTGGCTCGTAAATCCCCAGGTTATTCACCAGAATATCGATCGTCGAAACTTGCTGAAAAAGCTGATCAGCAGCCTCACGCGTGGATAGATCCAGCGCAGCACCTGACACTTTGGCGTTTGGTGTCGTGGCTTTGATTTTGTCGATCGCCTGGTTGACGCGCTCCTGCGATCGACCATTGACGATGACCGTTGCGCCTTCCTGAGCCAGAGATTGGGCGATCGCAAACCCAATACCGCCTGTAGAACCGCTGACTAATGCCGTTTTATCAGCTAATTTCAAGTCCATAATCGAGTCTCCAGAAAGATAGGAGGGAAGCCAGAAGGGCGCTATACTCTGGCTTCTGACTCTTGACTCCTTGTGTTCTCAAAAGGAGTTAGAAGGGCGTTATGTTCTGGCTTCTGACTCCTTGTGTTCTCAACCAATACTTCGTCTTGTTCTGAGCATCGACTGCCCATCTAGCTAACTTGAAGCTCAAGCGCAGGGTAATCGATATAGCCCTTCTCGTCGCCGCCATAGAAGGTTGATGGGTCAGGCTCATTAAGCGAGGCGTTGGCCTGAAAGCGCTCCGGTAAGTCGGGGTTGGCAATAAACAGCTTGCCGAAGGACACCAAATTAGCCGCACCACTAGCGATCGCAGCGTTGGCTTTGTCGCGATCGTAGTCCCAGTTGACCATTAGATTGCCTTTGTAAATGGGGCGGAAGTAGGACGTGGGAATGGAGGTGCCACCGTGACGTTCATCGGCTTCGCTGGGTTCTAGCAGATGCAAATAGGCCAGCCCAAAACGGTTCAGGGCGTCAATCGCATACCCAAACGTGGCTTTAGGGTCAGAGTCCGTCATGCTGTTGAAGGTACCGCTGGGCGAAAGACGAACACCCACGCGATCAGCTCCCCATACCCCAACCACAGTTTCGGTGACTTCTAGTAACAAACGGGCACGATTTTCAATGCTGCCACCATAGGCATCGGTGCGTTTGTTTGTACCGTCGCGCAAGAACTGATCGAGCAGGTAGCCATTCGCTCCATGCACTTCCACCCCGTCAAAGCCAGCCGTCATTGCATTGACAGCACCCTGACGGTATTGCTCAACGATACCCGGAAGCTCATTCGTCTCCAAAGCACGAGGCGTGACGTAGGGTTTGGGGCCTTCGTAGGTGGTGGCTTCACCGTCCGTTGGGGCGATCGCGCTGGGTGCTACAGGCAACACGCCATCCGGTTGCAAGGATGGATGGGAAATGCGTCCCACGTGCCAGAGTTGCAGAAAAATGCGTCCTCCACGAGCGTGAACAGCTTTAGTCACTAACTTCCAGCCTTCCACCTGTTCGGGTGAATGAATACCTGGAGTAGCGGGATAGCCTTGTCCGTAGGGCGTAACCTGGGTTGCTTCTGTAATCAGCAAACCTGCCGATGCCCGTTGTGCATAGTAGGTTGCATTTAACTTAGTCGGGACATTCCCTTCACTGGCACGGTTACGGGTCAACGGTGCCATCACAACGCGATTTGGCAACGTGTAAGCCCCCAATTGAATGGGCGAAAAAAGATTGAGATCAGAACTCATGGCACACTTACTCCAAAATTGCTGAATCGTTATCGATACATCAGCCCAACGTCTAAATGACAGATATAAACCAGGAGATGGCGGAACCAGGAACGAAGAGAATGTCTCGCTAAAAGCGACAAAACGCTTCTATCTAAAAGCGACAAAACGCCGCTGTACGCTTTGCTGGTCCTTATCAACAGGTCTGGTCTTCCTCAATAGCCTTAGTTTAATATTTCAAGATTCTCGAACTATTAAACTATACTGTGTGCGTTTCGATCGCGCAAGTAGGTTTGCAGAATCTGTGAGGCCCAGAGTAAAAATAGAACAAGTGATAGAGTAGATGGCTTGCCGATGGCCGCTTCTAACGTATGCCTGAATACATCATTGCAACCATGATGATGTGCTCTGGAGTGAAGCGGTAGCCAAGATGCAGAGTTAAAGGCTAGAAGTTAAACGTCTTACAGTCATTACGCTGCTCAACAGTGTGACGGACACGCGACCACAAGACATCCTCCTGTTGGTACAAACTTAAGGCCGCGATCGCGTCTTTTGCGTCCTGGGTTGTTCCTTTAGCGACCAGCGAAAACAGGAAATCAAGCGGTTCATCCTGCCGCAGCATCGCGATCGCCAATAAACCCGTTTGACGCAATTCGGGATCGCGCGATCGCTTCCACCACCGATGCAGTGGCTCAAAGGCTTCCGTCAAACGTGATTCACCAAGCGCCAGTGCGGTTATTTCGGCAACCTCAGCGGCTCTGTCAAGAGGGAAGAGTTCCTTGGATGGGTCAAGAAACTGAATGACCAAGGGTAACGACTGTACTGGCGCTAACTGGAGTAGTGCCAGTAGGTATTCTGAAAACACCTGCGGTTCGTCTCCAACCTGCACTCGCAAGCGCAGCAGCGGTACGGCGTCTGAATGGTTTCTGTAGGCGATCGCGCGTGCAGCACCAATCCGTGCTTCTGCTTTGGGATCAGCCAGTAAATCGGCGAGTTCGCTCAGCACGTGCGGATAATTCATGCGCACTAGACCCAGTGCGCACACGCTGCGTAAGGCTGGGGCCGTATCTTCTTTACCACCCCATACGGCCTCTAGTTGCACGTGCCGAATGCCTGCGAGAAAAAGCGCTTCTTCCCGGTAGTCCAGATGGTACAGCGCATCTGCGATCGCCGTTTTGGCGTGGCAGTTGGGATCGGTTGTTTCAGGCTTGATCAGACATCGCTCAAAGGCCGCAACCAGATCAGGGATCAGCGTGTGTAGTTCTGCTTTGTGGATTAGACGGCTGGCCTGAGCAATTGCCAATCCTTGCTTGCCATGCAGCACCCGATGAAGAGTTTCAATCGCCGCCTCAGAGCTGGGATCAGTAATTTGGTTCAGTGCAGCCAGTGCTTCTTCTAATGGGCGAGATTTTGCCATTGATCGGGTCGGCAGCGAAGGCTGTAGCGTCCATTTTATAATACAGATGATCTAGCTGAATGTTGAGAGAAAAAGGGTGGCAACTGTCCTTAAACTGTGAAAAGCAGCCGATCGGGAAGATTGACTGCTTTTTCACAATGTCTGCTTTACATTCGTCTGAGACCTTACACCTTAGTCTGAGACCGATCTGTCACGTCAAAAGACAGGCTAGCCTACGTTCACTTCAGCGGTTGTGACATCGGCAGCACCATTCACAGTTCTAGCAATTTCAATGGCTTTGTTAAGAAGATCCTGGCTGGGAACTTTACCCTTTAGCACAACGGTTGTGCCAAGCTGCGCGACCCACAGCGTCTCAATGTCATCCAGGCTGGGATCTTCATCAAAAGCGAGCGCTACCCGCTTTGCCAAACCACTCTGATCGTATTCACCATTTAGGCCCACTCGCTCAGGCGCGATCGTCCCTGATGACGTCTTTTCTGCCTCTGGCACTTCTGGTGGTGCTGGTGCTGGTGCTGGATTCACTTGAGCACCTGCGGGCTTTTCTTTCCCAAAAATTCGTTGTAGCCAACCCATGTTTTTTCTCCAAAAGTACAGTTTTTTAACCGTCAGGCAACCAACTGAGCCTGCACTCAGTGATGATTTTCTCTCAATCAACCAATTCCTTTGTCACCCTACAGGGAGAAGAGTTGAACTTCAAGAAAGAAAGCATTAAGGTAGCGGATCAAAAACGTTAGCGTTGATACGGCTATGAGCCGCTTTAAAGCCGCTAGCTTTTGACGATCGCGCTAAAGTCTGCCAGCACTCGCGCATGGTTACGCAACACGCCTAACAGGTTGAGCCGATTTTGCTTAATGGCTGGATCGGGATCCATGACCAATACACTTTCGGCACCATCAAAGAAGCGACTGAGGGTCGGGGTCATCAGGCTGAGGGTATCAACCAGCCTTTGGTAGTGTGGCTGTTCTTGCGTTGACTTCCCTTGCATCAAGCGGTGCAACTCGCTGAGGGCATCGTAGAATGCCTGTTCCGAGTCTTTTTGGAACAATTTAGGATCAACAACAGCGGCAGGATCAAGCCGATCGGTGGCTAAATTGCCCTGTGCTGCAAGACGTGAGGCGCGATTTACCACTTCATAGATGGTTGCTAGGGTGCCATCGTTGCGGCGGGCTTGCAAGAATAGGGCACGATCGCGCGCATCCAGCACGTTCTTCAAAGCCCGTTCGGCATACTCTGGGTCGTTTTCACCGAGTACCGCATGCACCAGATCGTAATCAACCTGCTGGTCTTCTTGCAGCAGGGTACGAAGACGCTGAAGCATAAAGTCTTGCAACTGTTGCAGCAAGGTTTCCCGATTCAATTTGGCAACGGTAGCGAAAGATGTAGTAAAGCGATCGGTTGTTTGCTGTAGCAGCGCGTAAACATCTAGCGGCAGGTTTGCAGACCAGATGATGTGGACGATCGCTGTAGCCGCACGACGAAGGGCGAAGGGGTCAGAAGAGCCTGTGGGCAGCAGCCCCAATCCAAAAATGCTGACGAGCGTATCGAGCCGATCGGCTAGCCCGATCACCTGTCCCGCTAATGATTGCGGCAGACTGTCTCCTGCACCTTTGGGTAAATAATGCTCAAAAATAGCGGTGGCAACAGCCTCCGCTTCGCCACTGGCAAGTGCGTATTTTTGACCCATTACGCCTTGCAATTCAGGAAATTCGCCCACCATTTGGGTCACCAGATCGGCCTTACACAGCAGGGCCGCCCGTGGAATGTCTTTGTTGTTCTCGACGTGAAGCTGTTCTGCAATCAAAGCCGCATTGGTACAGATGCGATCGACCTTGGCACGGACTGATCCCAGGCTTTCCTGGAAGGTGACGGTATCAAGCTTCGGCAGGTAGCTTTCGAGAGGTGCGGCGCGATCGGCATCAAAAAAGAATTTGCCATCCGACAGACGTGCCCGAATCACCCGTTCATTTCCCGCTGCAATGAGGGTCGCTTTTGCTGGAGCGCCATTAGAAATGGTGATGAAATAGGGCAGCAGTTCGTTCGTTGTGCCTTGCTTGAGGGCAGGAAAGTAACGCTGATGGCTTTCCATCTCAGTCACAATGACTTCGGAGGGTAGTTCCAGAAAGGCTGGTTCAAACTTGCCTACGACAGCGGTAGGCCACTCCACCAGATTCGTCACTTCACGCAGCAGTCCTGGTGATATTACCGCCGTCCCGCCAATGTGAGCCGCTGCCGCGTGTATTTGCGCCTGAATGGCTTCCTGTCGTGGCGCTGGATCAACTATCACAAACGCCGACTCCAGGGTTCTGGCGTAAGCTTCGGCGTGCGGAAGGGCGATCGGTTGGGGATGGAGGACGCGATGTCCCCAGGAGTGGCGATCGCTGGTACAGGTTTCCGATCCGCTCACCAGCGTAATTGGTAAAACCGCATCATCCAATAGCGCGACCAGCCAACGAATCGGACGCGAGAACCGTAAATCGCCATCACCCCAGGTCATAAAACGTTTGCCCTGAAGTCCCGTAATCCACTCAGGCACAAGCTGTTGCAGCAGGCTAGCGGTCGGCTGCCCGACGATCGTTTTGCGAACAAACACAAACTCGCCTTTCTCAGTGGGACGCACCTCCAGATCGGCAAGCGCCACGCCTTGTTTTTGCGCGAAGCCTTCAGCGGCTTTGGTTGGCTGACCGTCTTTGAAGGCTGCTTGAGCCGGTGGCCCCTTTACCTCCTCTTGCTGATCGGGCTGTTGCAGCGGTAAGTCTTTCAGCAATAAGGCTAAGCGTCGTGGGGTACCATAAACCTCGATCGCCGTTGGGTCTAAGTAGCGCTCCTTCAGGGTTTGGGGAATGCGCGATCGCCACTGCGCCAGCGCTTCATCCACAAAGCTTGCGGGCAATTCCTCTGTCCCAACTTCAAGCAAAAACGTTGCCATAACTCCCAAACCTAACGCCAGACAGCTCTCAATTTCACCAGTTTACCGTGCTGAGAGTCGGTATCGCTGTTCTTGAGTAACGGAGAGTGGCTTGCGAAGGTAGAAGGCAGAGGGCATTCCTCACAAGTTAAGACAAAACTGTTCCTGTCAAGACGAATGGGGACGGCGAGCAGTCGAGCTTGGGAGGGTTTTGGCGTACCGCCTTGAGGCCAGCAAGGTCGCGAGTTGCCGATGCAGCGACGTCGGTAGCGAAGGCAGCCAATCAATGACGTCAGGTGTGTCAGAAACTCCCCTCTCGTCCGTTATCGCTGTGGGATGCGGAGTAGCGGTGTGCCCCGTTGCGCAAACAAACCGCTGACATTGCCTGCGATCAGTGGATTCGCTTACGCGCCAAGCGAGTGCTGTATGGTGCACCGCCGCTTGATGCTGGCACTGGACGACCGCGAGTGCAGGGCAACAAGTCTATTCTTTTACTTCCTGAAGGTCTCTTAAAGCACTCAACCGCTGCAAAGGGTTGAGCTATTTCCCCTGCCGTTAGTCTAAACTTCAGTTCTGCCTTTCCTCATCCAACCACCAATGCCCGATCTCTTTCTCGATTAGGACGTGCCGCCAGTCCAGGATATGGTTCTGACGCAAATGCGCGGTTGGGGTCACTGAGCAAGTGGCGATCGCAGGTGTCATACAGTTCCGCTTCTGTGCGAGCGTGGCGCATCTCACTCAAGAAGGCACCAGCGGCATCCACTCCCTGCCCGATGTAGTTGAGATACATCTTCATGTGGTTAACCCGTGCGCGTTCTGGTATCGCTGGGACATACATCGTGACTCGTAAGCGATCGATGTAGCCATGTACATCTGCCAGCGTGATGACCGAAACAGGCTGACTACTCAAAAATTGGCGGGTTTGCTGAAAAATCCAGGGGTTACGGATGGCAGCACGACCAATCATGACGCCAGCGGCACCCGTTTGAGCAAGAACCGTCCCTCCCGCGATCGCAGAAGTCACATTGCCATTGGCGAACACAGGACACTGCACCCGCTGCACGGCATGGGCGATCAGGTCGTAATGCACAGCACTGTGATACATTTCCCGCACGGTACGTCCATGCAAGCTTAATAAATCGATGTGGTGGTGATTGATGAGGCCAAGAATGCGATCGAAGTGGGCGGTATCCTCAAACCCGACGCGCATTTTCACCGTCAACCGTCCGTCTACAGCTTCTCGCAGTGCGCCCAGCATGGCATCAATCTTGTCTGGATCGCGCAGCAGCCCACCGCCCACATTTTTGCGGTAGATTCTGGGAGCCGGACAGCCCAGGTTCAGGTCAATCCCGGCGATCGGGTACTGGCTCAACTCACGCGCAATGCGGATCAGGTCAGGAATGCTCTCGCCAATCAACTGGGCAAACACAGGGCGATCGGTGGCGTTCTCGGTAATCGATCGCAGAATGTGTTTATGCAAGCCCGAACTGGGGTAAACGCGAAAATACTCTGTAAAAAAATAATCGGGACTGCCATAGTGAGCAATCACGCTCATAAACCGCACATCGGTCACATCCTGCATCGGTGCAAGCGCTGTTAAGGCCAACCCCGGCGACAGAGGCGGTGGCAGGGGAAGGGACGAAGGCATGGGAACAGTCATGGTTTTACTTGGGTGCGTGCAACGTAGCCACTCGTATCAGGCGGTAAACGCCAGAGCGGCTGATTTCCTGATATTGATCAGGCTGTAAACCAGATTCCTGTAACGGTTTAGTTCCAGCAATGATCAGCGCGCCCGTTCGATCGCCCGGCTGCGATTGAAGGTAACTCGTCACCTTCACAGGCTGATTGAGATAGGTCACATGTTGGCGTGTATAAAACACCAAACTCGGCTTCTTAAAGCCCAACATCAGCAGATCTTCAGTAGGTTGCTTCATTTGCACCACGACCTCGGCGAGTTGCCGCAACGGGAGTTGACGCTCGACATCGGCAATCAACACCATCGGGTGAATCACGAGAATAAGAAACGCCAGAAAGCCCAGCATATTCGCCAACCACAGCCAGCGACTACGCCACAGCCATAGCCCGATCGCCGCGATCGTCGTTGCACCCCAAATCACACCTCCCACAATGGGCAACTGTGCCTGCTGTATCTGCAACCCCAAATTTGGCATCCAGGGATCATTGCCCAACCAGTGGGGGCAATACACGCTCACTACTGTCAATACGATTAGAAGCACAAGATTGAAAGCGCCGCTGAGCAGGAATCCTGGTTGTCTACGAATCTCTGCTTTTGTGATGTAGTCCGTCCACAGCAGCGCTACCAGAATGGACGCAGCAGGCATCAACGGTAATGTGTAGCTGAAGTACTTGGTTGTGGCGATCGTAAAAAAGCCCAGAATCACGACAAACCAGAACAGCGCAAACAAACCAAGCTGCTGAAAGCGGGGCTGTGCTTGCCAATAGCGGCGTTGCAACGGTTTGACGTGAGCGATCGCGGCTGGCAGATACGCCGCCCAGGGCAAAAACCCTACCAAGATGACCACGATGTGAAAGTACCACGGCCCTGCATGGCGATTGACGACCTGTGTGAACCGTTCAAAGTTGTGATAGCCAAAGAATGAGTTAATAAACGCCTCGCCATTTGCCAGCGTCACTAGCACATACCAGGGCAGCGCGATCACCAGCACCACCAACGTGCCCCGCAGTAACCGCATTTCCCGCAGCACAGCCCTAGCGTTGCCAACGTACAGCAAAAAGCAGCCAATAATCAGTCCAGGGAGGATAATGCCGATCGGCCCTTTTGTCAGCACTGCCAGCGCCATCAGACCATAAAACGCAAAATACCAGCGCTTCTGACTCACCGGGCGATCGGGCTGAGCGTACCCCAGAAAAAACGTGAACAGCGTCCCACCGACACACGCCGTCAGTAGCATATCCGAATAGCCCGTGCGCCCCCAAAAGAAGGTGTTGGGGTTGAGAAGCAGCATGGTTGCGCCAAGCCAGGGGGTGAGGAGTGAGGGGTGAGGGGTGAGGGGTGAGAGTTTTGAGTTTTGAGTTTTGAGTTTTGAGTTTTGAGTTGAAGTATTGGACTCAGAATTTTCTACCTCTCCACGTCTCTGCGTCTCTGCGGTGCCCCTGTCTGCTTCCCCTGCTTCCCCTGCTCCTTCTACCCCCTGCTCTCTGCCTTCTGCCTCTTGTTCCATCCCTTCTACCCCATGCCGTTGGAGTATGTAAAAGCCAAAAAGAACGATCGCAATGGCTGCAAGAACCGATGGCAGACGTGCAGCAAACTCATTGATGCCAAAGACTTGAAACGCGATGACCATCAACCAGTAGATGAGGGGCGGTTTGTCAAAGCGTGGGTCGCCATCAAAGGCAGGAGTCACCCAGTCGCCTGTCACCCACATTTGACGTGAGGCCTCGACAAACAGGGGTTCAGTTTCGTCAATCAGGCCAATGCTGCCAACATGCCAGATGAGTGTAATCGCCGCGATCGCCGCGATCGCCAGTAGCCAGAGCCAGGGAAGCGTCTTGACCAGCGCTGGATACCTTTTTCTGTAGCGCTGTAACGGCTGCATGACACGCGCAAATTTCACACCCATGCGGTTCTTCAGTTCAACATCTTGCGTTGTTCAGACTCACTGTAGCGGGAAATGGGCACAGGTGGCTTTATACCGACTGTGTTTTTCCACGCGTCAGCAAAACCAAACCTTCGGCGCTTCCTAATGGTTGGGCAGACGGCAAGGCAAGGTGGGCCAAGGCTGCTTTTTCTACCAGAATATAGGGGTGAGGCTCTTCCTGCCAGTAGGATGCGATCGCTGCTTCGGTCGCCGTTTGCTTGATGCGTCGATCGCTATAAAAGTTGAGCGAGGGACGACTGTAAGGATAGAGTATCCAAACACTGGCATCCGGTGGCGTGTATTGGCGCACAAGAGCGGCAACAGGCTTGACTGGATAAGACTCATCTAACTCCCAGATCCAATAGGGGGATGCTACAAAAAGCACCAATGAAACATACATGCCCCATAGCAGCACCAGGAGAAACTGCGAATCATGTTGCCAGAGCAGCACGATCGCTACGGTAAGCGTGAGGGCGATTGCTCCAAGAATGACGGGTAAACCAGCTTGAGAATCAGGCCCAGCGGAACTGAAATAGACACTGCCGATCCAGCCTGCGATCGCCACCAGACCCAGCAGCCCAGTCCAGGCGATCGGATAGCGGGGGCGATCGTGACGTAACCCAACCAGATCTGAAGGGTGCCAAAGCTCAGCAAAATAGACTCCAATAATCAGCGCCAGGGCAGGATAGGCTGGCAGCACATACCAGGGCAATTTTGTACTCATCAGCGAAATCACGAGCAGATAGCCAGCCACCCACACCAGCGTCAGCTTTGCCCAGCTTAAACTCCGATGTTCCCACGCCAACCGAAAGCCCTGGGGAAAAAACAGCAGCCAGGGGAGGCTGTATTTTGCAATTTCGAGCAGGTAGTACCAGGGTGCGCCCCGATTGCCTTCGACGGAAACCACCACCCGATCGAGCGATTGACCCAACACGCTCGTACTCAAGAACTGCTGACCGTAGTGCAGCCATTGCGCCCAGTACCAGGCAATGACTGGCGCACTGCCCAGCAGTACCCCCAGCCAGACATAAGTAGACGTGAGTAACCGAGGCGTATCCCATGCGATAAAAGCGATCGCGATCGCGCCCAGCAGTAGCGCTACAATCCCTTTCGTCAGGCAAAGCAGCCCAAACGACAACCCAACCCCCAGCCCCCAACGCAAATCTCGTCGCGATCGCAGCAGACAAAAGACCAGCAGCAGAAAAAAGCACAGCACCGTTCCATCCAGCATTGCCAACCGTCCATGTCGCACGACGGGCAGCAGCGTCAGGTAGACCAATGCCGCAAAAATGGCGGGTGAACGACGAGCAAAGAGTTCTCGACCAATGCTATAAAGCAACGGCACCGAGAGCGCAGTCAGGGTTGCTCCAGGCAGACGCGCCATCCACTCATTCACACCCCCTAGACGAAACGCTAGCGCCATCAACCAGTGCATCAAAGGCGGCTTGTTGAGATACGGTTCGCCCGCGATCGTGGGATGCAACCAGACCCATGAACCGGGTGACGATCGCCAAATATCCCGCGCCACTTGTGCCACTGTTCCCTCATCCCAGTCTCGCAGCGGCAACGTGCCCAGATTCAAGCCAAACAACACACCTGCTGCTAACAGAAGTCCAAGTAGCCACAGACGATCGATCCATACGGGAGCGATCGTCAAGTGACCGGAGTTGTTCCAGGGAAGCGGCTTGCGAAGCATTGGCAGCGTTTAGAAGGAGAAGGTAGAGGAGGGAGCAGGGGAAGCGGGGAGCGGGGGAGGCAAAGGGGGCAACCGCAGAGACGCAGAGACGTGGAGAGGCAGAAAATTCTGAGTCCAGTACTTCAACTCAAAGCTCTCCCCTCACTCCTCTCCCCTCTCCCCTCTTTTCTTCTCATGAGGCACAGGCACAAATTGTTCAAGCCACTTTGCTCCACTTAACGTTAGCAGTGCCATTAGTGTTCCAACTAAGCTAGCTTGCCAATACCCAACGCTGGCAACCATCCCCAACGCGGCTGTTACCCAGATAGCGGCGGCAGATGTTAAGCCTTTTACTTCTGATTTGCCTGACTTCGCACGCGACTGATGCACAATCTCGCCCGCACCTAAAAAGCCAATACCTGTTGCCACACCTTGAACCGAACGGCTGACCGCATCGGGGTGAGCTGTACCGCCGATCGTATTAATCACGACAAACAGCGCCGCCCCCAAACTCACCAGCATATGCGTTCTCAAGCCACCCGCTTTACCAGCCATTTGCCGATTTAAGCCGATTGCCCCGCCCAACAGCGACGCTAACAGCAAACGCCAGGTCAACCCCCACCAATCACCCGCGTCAACCGCAAGCGCCTCTACAGATATTGCCAATGAGTCACCTTCATGCAAAAAACTAGAAGACTCATTATACGGCGAGGGGAAGCTGTGGGATGAAGGACCCTTTCTTGTATGCCTGAAAGGCTCTAGGGCTTTACAACCAGAAACTTCTTCTGCCTTCAACCTTCGACCTTCGACCTTTTGCCTTCTACCCTCTACCCTAATACCCGATCGGCAAGGGTCTTGTCGTCGGATTAATCTCTGGCTGAGCAGGTGGCGACGTGATCGACATTTCTGGCTCCGGAGCAGACATGCGATCAGCTTTGGTAAGGTCAATCGATGCGATCGGCGTTGGTTGAACAGCAGCTTTGGCTAGTGTCGGCTTGGAATTAGAGGCCTCTGGCTGTCGAACCGGAATGTTTGCAAGAGGGGTCACTGAGTGCGCTTGCATTTGATGGAGCGATATCTGCCGTTTCGGACTAACCGAGAGTTTACCGTTACGCAAGGCAGCTTCAATAGCATCTAATGCGATCGGTTTGCTGGCGTTACCCGGCAGATCCACGACAACGAGGTAGCCTGTGAATTTCTTACCACCGACCATTTCTAGTGCATTGAGAATTTTGGGCATATCTGCCTGCACGAGTTGCCCTTGTTCGTTGTAGAGTTCCAGTGCCGACAGACAGCCGATCGTGGGATTCCAGTTGTAGATATCAGGATTTTTGTCTTTGCCGCTGAAAAAGTCTGGTGACTCACCCGTGCCATGAATGCGAAAGAACGATCGTCCAGCTTTACCAGCCCAGAAGCTTTCCTGAAGCGGCCAATGACTGCGCCAGGAGGGCGGTAGCAGGCGTTTGTAATCTGCCAGGCTGCCTCTAAAAGGTCCCGACTTTCCGGGTAAAAACTGTTTCGCACCCGACTCAAATGGGACGAACAGATTCACCAGCGCGAACTGACCGTATGCTCTGAAAAATTCATCATCGGGCTGGGGCACTTCGCCTTCGATGCGAAAAATCCCTTGAGGCGTTTCGCCCCGAATGAAATTCCAACTGAGGCCGTGAATCGATCGCAAGAGCAGCGGCACCGACCAAAGCTGCCCGTTCTGCTGCCGCACGAATCCGCCCTTGCGATCTTTCAGCACCGTCTGGCAGAGCACATCTCGATTTTGCTGACACAGGACGTACATTTGCAGTTGATTAGGGGCGATCGTCCAGGTGAGCAAATCTCTCAGGGGGGGTACCGGGCTGGGCGAAATCAACTCAGCCATTTCGCGCAGGGTGGTTTGCAGAGAGATATTGGCTGACCAATTGGGAAACCGGGCCTTGATCCGCCCTACGAGTGGTTGAATTTGCTCTGGCTCCAGACCGCCTTTAGCAAGTCCAGAGAGCGCCATTGCGACCCATTCAGGGTCAGGGCTGCGATCGATCGTTTGGCGAAACTGCTCACCAATGCTGGCATAGCGGTTGGGATTGCTTAGATACAGTTGCGTTCCTACCCGTGCCGCTGCGTCAATCGTTCGTTTTTGCGCATCCGATAAACCAGGATTGAGCGTCATTGCCAACACCCGCTCGATCGTATCGGCAACAAACGTCTCCTGGGGTTGCACCACGGCAGTTGTCCACAGCAAATTGCGCCAGTATTTTTCGGTTTTGTTCGTAACAGGATAACGATTGAGATCAAAATTTTCAGGCAAAATTTGGCGCTGTTGTTCTTGCCGTTGCTGCACTCTAAAGGCAACACTTGCCTGACTTTGTTCGCGATCACCGCCGGCCAATACTTGAGGGATATCAGCATTCGATCGCAGCGCTGGTTTGAGTGCTAGTCCAGCGCCCAACAGCAACAGACCCAGTGCTCCTACCGCACCGTAGCGCCGAAGCAACTGATCATTAAATGAGGGGGAGAAGCGTTTCATCAGAGCCCAAAAGTATCAAAGGACACAAAGCGATGATGTCAAAAGAGTTCCCTATTTTTAGCATTCCTCAGCCATTTATCCGAGGATGTGCAAAATCTTAAAAAGTATCAGACACGAAATATTGGTTCAAAGGCTGTTTTCCAAAAAGTATGAATGCTTTGGGAACTTTGTCATAGCTTTGAAATTCTTCACAAACAGAGATGCCATGTTACCATCTGGATGGCTAACGTAGCTCTATTGCATTAGTTGGTCAGATTCTCGGTGGTGGAGGAGATTAATAGAAATGCAAAATAGCATTTCGTCGGGTTTTACGGGCGCACAGGCCGCAAGCGCTCATCTTACAAGCGCTCAGTTACAGCGAAATCACCCCGAACCGATTCGGGTTGGTGTGATCGGGGTTGGTAACATGGGTCAACATCATACTCGCGTTCTGAGTATGTTGAAAGACGTTGAGCTGGTGGGTGTGTCTGATGTCAATGTCGAGCGCGGCATTGATACGGCTAGTAAGTATCGAGTTCGCTTTTTTGAAGACTATCGCGATTTGTTGCTACACGTTGATGCCGTTTGTGTCGCTGTACCGACGCGGCTGCATCATCAGGTAGGTATGACGTGCCTTCAAGCAGGCATTCATGTGTTGATTGAAAAGCCGATCGCGGCCAGCATTGCCGAAGCCGAATCTTTGGTGAACGCAGCGGCAGCATCACAATGCATTCTGCAAGTTGGACATATCGAGCGCTTCAATCCAGCGTTTCAAGAGCTGAATAAAATTTTGAAGGGCGAGGAACTGCTGGCCTTAGAAGCACATCGGATGAGTCCCTACTCCGATCGTGCGAATGACGTGTCTGTCGTTCTGGATCTGATGATCCACGATATTGATCTGCTGCTGGAGCTAGCTGCGTCACCTGTTGTTAAGCTCACCGCTAGCGGCAGCCGCGCTTCCGATTCCGGCTTCTTAGACTACGTGACCGCAACGCTGGGCTTTGCAAATGGCATTGTGGCAACGTTAACCTCTAGCAAAGTGACCCATCGCAAAATTAGACGCATTGCGGCTCATTGTAAGAATTCGCTGACTGAGGCAGATTTCCTGAACAATGAAATCTTGATTCATCGCCGCACCACGTCCAACTGCATGACCGATCATGGGCAGGTACTCTATCGGCAGGATGGCCTGATCGAAAAGGTCTACACCAGCAACATTGAACCACTCAATGCCGAACTGGAGCATTTTGTGGGCTGTGTGCGAGGTGGTAATCAGCCATCAGTTGGCGGCGAGCAGGCACTCAAAGCACTGCGGCTCGCTAGCCTGATCGAACAGATGGCGCTGGATGGGCAGGCATGGCAGCAAAAGGATGAGCGCTTGAAGGAGTACTCTCAGGCTGTTGCCGTCTAGAAACTACCAAACTTTCTAGTGAGTCGGCGGTTTCTCAATTTCTTCGGCGTTTCAGCCCAAAGCTTGAGTACTTTACCCTGATAGACTGACAGATCGTTTGTTGCGGGTTGGGTTAAGCAGCATGAAACCCAACGCCGAGCTTACTCCTGCTGAGCGACACTAACGCTTTCTGGTACGCCAGAACAGCTTACCCAACCGACGAGGTGTTGGGATTGCAGGCGTTTTGTCAGTCTATCGGGTATTTTACCCGTTTCCAGAACTTAATTTAATTGTTAGGGTTCAATAAGCTCATTGAACCCTTTTTTATCGTTTGTACGTATCTTTTCTGGTTCCAAACAGAAAGTAGCGATTCAGCGATTCTTTCGGGCATCTTTAGCTAAGGATCGTGGATTAAATAAGAGATTTGTTGAGGAATAGATCTGGTAGTGGAAATAGGGTTTTCCCACTTCATCTCTCCCCTAGGCTGCCTCCAAGTAAAAGTTCCACAAGCCTGCTGCATTGAACATCAAGCGGTCATCGAAATCAGGCACACGATTGCGATAAACATCCGTTACCGACCGATACCGCTTGATGCCTGCATGGGCATGTTCACACTTGACTCGTTGACGACTAAATGCTCGATTTTCTTGCTTTTGCTGGTCGCTCAGTTCTTTGCCTCTGGGCTTTTTATGGGGAAAATGAATGTTGTCAAACTCATTTTGTAATCCTTGAAAGCCTAAATCTCCTTCCACAGCCACCGCATCGGGGATGTGACCCACTAAATCCTCTTCATCCAACTGCCGTTTGTCGTGGATTTTGCCTGCTTTAGCGTTCGGCAGCAGGATCACCCGCTTTTTTCGCGTACTCCCCGTCATGTGCTTGCAGGTATGCCGTTTCTTCTTACCAGAGTAATGCTCATGCTGTTTCTCTGAGTCTTTGGGGCGTTGGACTGGACGTTCTGTGCCATCTAGGATGACTTCTTCAATGTCGGGAAAGCGTTCTGGCAACGCCTGTTTGTACCCCAAAGCCTGCTCTCAGGGCAACAGTCCATGCACCCAGTCCCAAGCGCAGGAGCGGTCAAAGCCAAACAACACACTCATCAAGTCGAAGGTGCAATAGCACTTGCAGTACAGCAAAATGTAAAACAGTTTGTCTTGAGTCGTTCCTAAGGTCGCTTTGCGTCCCCCGCCAGGTGCGCGTTTGCGCTTTACTTCTGGTTTGATTTGACTTTGCCGATAAGCTTCGCTAAAACTGGGCACTAGTTCTTCAAAGGCTTTACGGTTGAGTCCTGTCATGGCTCGCATCATGCGGTTATTCTGGAGGATGCGCTCTAGATTTAGCATCGGTACAGTACCCGGCAACTGCTGCTTATTATCCCTTATATCCCAACAGGTCTATCATTGTACTGGCTGAAACTGAGCCATTCTTACCCTCCTGTAATTTCAAGTGGGTCGGTGTCACGTTAAAATTGCACCACCCATTAAGCGACGGTAGCGGTAGTCTAGCTCTTGCTGCAAGAGTGTCCAGCGGCTCAGGGTTTCGTCTTTTGCCATCACTTTTTCGGCGGCCTGTCGTGCAAGTTCCAGCACGTCTTGATCTTCGACCAAACTTGCTAGCGCAAAGTCGGGTAAGCCTGACTGACGGGTGCCCAACACTTCACCGGGGCCGCGAAAGCGCATATCCATTTCGGAGATGAAGAAGCCATCCTGGGATTGTTCCAGCACCTTTAGCCGTTGTCGTGCGGTTTCGGTTTTGGAACTGCTCATGAGTAGGCAGAAGGACTGAGAGCCACCGCGTCCGACTCGTCCTCGTAGTTGATGAAGTTGGGAAAGACCGAAGCGATCGGCGTGTTCAATCAGCATCACTGTGGCGTTAGGGACATCGACACCGACTTCTACCACGGTGGTGGAGACGAGAATTTGCGTTTCGTTATCGCGGAAGCGGGTGATAGCATCGTCTTTTTCGGCGGAGGTCATGCGTCCGTGCAGCAGACCCACCTGAAATTCGGGGAAGACGCTTTCTTGCAGGGCGTGGTGTTCGTCGATCGCCGACTTCAAATCGAGCTTTTCTGACTCTTCTACAAGGGGCAAGACTATGTACACCTGCCGTCCCTGAGCGATTTCGCGGCGAATCAGGTCATATGCCTGCATTCGTTCTTTCCCAGTGAGTACGGTCGTTTGAATGACCTTCCGTCCGGGTGGCAGTTCGTCAATCTGACTGACATCCAGGTCGCCGTGCAGGGTCAGCGCTAGCGTGCGAGGAATGGGGGTTGCCGTCATCGTCAGCACATGGGGATGTTCGCCCTTTTGCTGGAGCCGTGCCCGCTGCTGGACACCAAAGCGGTGCTGTTCGTCGATCGCCACCAGTCCCAACCGCTGAAAGTTCACGGTGTCCTGAATTAGTGCGTGGGTGCCGACTAGCAAAGGCAACGCTCCGGTTTCTAGCTGCGCGTGAATTTCGCGTCGTTTGGCGGCTTTTGTAGAACCTGTCAGTAGTTCAACGGGGAGATGCAACAGGTTAAACCAACCGACGAGCTTGCGATAATGTTGTTCTGCTAATACTTCTGTAGGTGCCATCATCGCCGTTTGGTAGCCCGATTGAATGGCGGCGAGTAAGGCAACTACTGCCACGACTGTCTTCCCAGAGCCGACATCGCCTTGGACGAGCCGATTCATCGGTGACGGCTTTTGCAAATCGTTGAGAATGTCGTTGATAACGCGCTGTTGGGCATTCGTCATGGCAAAGGGCAGGATGTCGTAGAACTGATCGATCAGTGTGCCTGTGGGAGCCATCACTGCGCTGGCTTGAATCTGGCGTTGGCTCTGACGACGCTTGAGTAAGCCCAGTTGCAGGTAAAAGAATTCGTCAAACACCAGACGACGACGAGCCGTATCTAACGCAGCGCCATCGGGCGGAAAGTGGATATGGGCGATCGCGTCCTGAATCCCCACCAGGCCATACTGTTCGCGCAGGTTCTCTGGCAAGGCTTCCTGGATTTGCTTGACTGCAGGAAGTGCGGCGATTACGGCTCGGCGTACCAGCGCGGCATCTACGCCTTCGGTCAGTGGATAAATGGGCACGACACGTCCCACCGTAAGGGAGTCGATCGCATCGCCAGA
This sequence comes from Stenomitos rutilans HA7619-LM2, assembly GCA_019358945.1. Classification (GTDB taxonomy): domain Bacteria; phylum Cyanobacteriota; class Cyanobacteriia; order Leptolyngbyales; family Leptolyngbyaceae; genus Stenomitos; species Stenomitos rutilans. Next base: position 38,878 of record JAHHIE010000041.1, read on the forward strand.
ATGCTGCAACACCTCGATATCGGGAGCATCCAGCGTCATGCCAAATTTGCTTTTTTTGACCAGACCAGAGGCGGCGATCGTGGCACCAGGTGGGTATTGTCGCTTCTGCTGCTCCTGCCAGCCTCGACTACTATAGCGACTGCCTGCAAAAAAGCGACCGAGCTTGATCTGTCCCGTGTGATCGCGAACAAGCAATTCTAAAATCGTTAGCTTGGGGTTACGAGGACTGGAAAAGCAGGTGCAGCGCTTCACTGTGCCCAGCAGCGTCACCGTTTCGCCCTCCTTTAAATCGCGAATGTTGACCTGACGCGCATAGTCAATGTGGTCACGCGGATAGTAGAACAGCATATCCCGCACCGTGAACAGCCCTAGCCTGGCTAACTTCTCTGCGTTCTTGGGGCCAATTCCCGGCAAATACGTGACGGCTTGATCAAGGGAGAGTTTTGAGTTTTGAGTTTCGAGTTTCGAGTTTTGGGTCAGTGAAGCAGTCTTGGGGTGTTTGTCAGAAGACGTAACAGATTTTAATGCCGCTGACTCTTGACTTTTCTCTTCCCGCGTTTGGCGTATCTGATGCAAAAACCGCCGTGTATCGGCAACGAGATGCTGACGTTGCGCGAAAGACAACTCAGAGTAGGTGGTGAATTGCTTACCCAATTCTTGCCAGCGATGCTGGTCGATCGCAGGCAAACCAGCGGGCAACTCACTCAAGGTCATGCTAAGAAACACGCTAAAGCGATGCTTTTTGCCTTCTACATCGTCGAAACCGTTTTCGGCTTCATAGGAAAGGGCTTTTTGCAGGCGAATCCAATCTGGGGTGTGGGGTGTGGGGTGTCGGGTATCGGGTGTCGGCATATCTGAAGCCGTTGGCTTTTGCTCTAAATCACTCATCTCCTACTCCCTACTCCCGATTCCCAACTCCCCTTTTCCTCACTCTTCTGTCCAGCTCGATCGCCATGCAGCCTGTGCTTCGGCGATCGACTGTTCGTGCCGTTTTTTCTGATAGTCTCGCCCCAGAGCTTTCAATCGGGCAAACAAGCTGCGAATTTTGCTACGAGCTGCCGCAACAGCCGGATCAGCAAACTCAATTTCGGCAAGGCGTAAGTAAATGGCAACGATATGCATGAGAGCATTTCCGTTAGATTCCTCCGCTGATTCGGTTTCTGCTGCATTGCTACTCGTTTCTACCAGCAAATTCAACAAGTTGGGAGCGCCTGCTCTTGCTTCCGAACCCTCAGCTTTGGTTGCGGCTTCCAAGACGGGTTCAGGCAGCGTTTGGGGCAAAATTTGGGCTTGCTGCAACAGCCGATTTGCTGCATGGGACGTTGCTTTAAGTTCAGCCACGATCGCATGCTCTAGCTCTTCACGCCAGTGGGCAAGATGGCTAGGTGTGAGCGATCGTGGCTCAGGGGGTGTCGATGTAGCAAACGTTGGGTTAACCGTTAGCGATGCTGGATTGGGCTGGCTGGAAGTGTCTGCGGTGGCATTTTCCGTGCCTAGCGCTGGATCTCCCACTGCTGGATCTCCCGCCGCTACGTCTCCCAATAAAGCATCTAGAGAAACTGGATCAATCTCTGGATCATCCAGCAAAACCGGAACATGAAGTTGGGCTAGAATTTCTTCCTGCACCTGCAAGCCCAGATTTCGCAGCCGTTGCTGTAGCTGCTGCCGTTGGCTGTACGGCAGGCGCAAAAATGCTTCTGGATAGCCCTGGGTACAGACGTGGTAGCTGGCAAGAATCAACTGTTGGCGCACAGTTTGCCCCAAAACGACGAGGTATGCCGAGTAGGCGCTATAAAGTTCGTCCGCGATCGCGCTGGTTGCCTTGTTTAATGCAGCGATTTCCTGTGCAATACGCTCAATCGTTCCGACCATAGACCTGCTGATCCTTGCCCTAGCCAAGACACTATATTCCAGGATAGCGGGTTCGCTGAAGCATCTGTAGGACAGAATGAAACAGCGATCGACCGCTATCACTCTTTACCGAAGCTCATCTTTGCTCTCTTCAGCACTAATCGCAGATCAGCACTAATCGCAGAAAGGGAGCGATCAATAACAGTCACCCTTAAACCAGCCTGCTGAGAAAGTGTTTGTTTATCGAGAACTTACTCTAAACGGTCTCTTTAAGCTTTGCGATCGACCTTCAAGAGTTTTCTGATTCAGTGTTTTTTCTAAGCTGAACGCTAAAAGCTCAAAACAGTAGAGCCACGAATGTGACGCCTTTACAGGCTACCGTCATCCAATTTTTTTATCGTCTGCCAGTCATCGACACGGTCTTTTAGTCGCTTAAGCACCGCTCAAATGGCAGTCTTGTTACAATCATTATCCTTGGGATAGAGATTTAAAGGTTTTGTGAAGGGTACTATAGAGTACTGTTTTTCGCTTTGTAGTGCTTACTACCATTTACCAAACTTATTCATGCCAATTTTCGGACTTGTATGGGTTGCATCTTGGGTAAACTGCTTTTTCTCGTCTAGCCAAGACCTCCTGCGCGCACCCTCTTACCTGGCAAATATTTTGCCAACTCAGACAACCACTCATTTGAGTGGTGCTCAAACTGCGTTACTGTTACCAACGGTTCACGATCGTCATGACATTGCATTGTCTGATGCATCGCTAAAGCGTTCATTCGGACAGTCAATACAGCCTTTTCACACGGTTTCATCCGCCTCAGCACTACTGCCTTTTCATAGAGACACACCGTTGCCTTCACTTGGCTTTCTAAGTGCCTTTAAAGGGTTGCTCTCCGGGTTTCAAAAATTGACAGCGGTTAATAATGCACCTTCAGTAGTGGTTACTCCGGTTGATCCAAAGCAACTTGCAGTAGAAAGGTCGCATTACTCAAGCACAGCAGGGGTGGGTTTTGATCAATGCCTATCACTTGCTCCAGAGCAGCCATCAACGTCCAAACAGGCCGCTCTAAAGCATCGCCTCTTTCAGGTCAAGGTAAAGGGGCATGTGGTGAGCACTGCCCCCAAACAACAGCAAGCAGTGCGCATCGCGCATCGCCTCGAGCAAGTGCTGAGTGAAGTGAAGCCTCCATTGCAACAACTTCAACCAGGTATCGTCAACGGCGTTCCGGTTGGGCAGATTGGCGATCGCGTCCTTTTTAAGGTTGATCAACAGGTCGCCGCTCAGTGGGATTGCACCCCTGAGATGCTGGCTATTCAATGGATCAACGATTTACGTATGGCTGTTGCAGAACCGCCTCTATCGCTTGCCGACGCTCAGGCGAAGATGTATGGACTACAGGCAACGGGAGCATACATTGAAGGACTCGCGTCTTGGTACGGCCCGTATTTTCACGGACGGCAAACGGCTACGGGAGAAACATTCAACCAAGACGGCTTTACTGCGGCCCATCCGTCACTCCCGTTTGATACCTTTCTCAAAGTCACCAATGTCGAGAATGGCAAGAGCGTGATTGTGAGAGTAAACGATCGTGGCCCTTATTTTGAAAACCGAACACTAGATCTTTCGCGGGAAGCGGCGCGTTGTCTTGGCAGCGAGAATGTAGGCGTTGTGACCGTAGAAGCTGAGATTATGCAATCGGCAAAATCACCGATAGATATAAGTCAAACGATCGCCCAACGGTTATAGCACCACCCCGACTGGCAGAATCAAATGGCGACTGGCATCGACAATCAGCCGTCCTTCACTCCGAAGTTGTCCTAATAGTCGGGTGACAGTCACGCGAGTCGTGCCGATCGCGCTTGCAAGATGTTGATGGGTTAGTCTCACGCTAATGCGAGTGCCTTCGGCTACCGGCTGACCAACCTCCATCTGCAACAGCAACAGCAACTGACGCAGCCGATCTTCAACACGTCGATAGCCAGCCATCGCCAGCATGGCCTCTGTTTGCCGCAGCCGACGTACCGTATGGCGACCAATTTCTTGCGCTAATGGGGGTGATTGATCAATTTCAGCGCTGGTTAGCCCCATCAGGTCAACATCAGATAAAGCTGTTGCCTGGTAGGGATAAATCAACGTCAACGGTAAGCCAAACGGCATTGAAGGCCCTGCTAAGCCCAGGAGTGCCTCATCACCACTTTGGTATAAAGTGCTGAGTTGCACCACCCCACGGCAAACCACCCAAACCACCTGCGAACTCATGGGAATGGACTGACCAGGCTGAAACGAAGTCAGATCGCGCCCCTGATAGAGTTCTTCCAAAAATTGACGCAGATCGGGTTGAGAAAGTTCTCTAGGGGCGTAGGCTTGCAGCATAGAGCATACGAGTGTGATGGAGATTACCATCAGACTAGAACCTCTATTTCAAGGGAAGTTAATTGGGAGGTTGGCTTCAGGTTAAATTTTGCCGCAGGTTGAAACAAGCCTGCCTGATGCAAGCCCTCTACCCGCCTAATCGCCACCCCGCCACATATCAATCAGTTCATCCATGCTTAGCCCCAGGATGCGTGCTAGCGGGCTGAGTTGAGTATGCTCAATGTCTTCGCCCAGATAAATCGCCTGGAGTTCGGCGCGGGAAAGCCGGAACGTATCGCAGAATTTGGCAAACTCTGCATCTGTCAAGTCCAGGTCTTCTTGACGGTGCTGCAATAGCATGACGATCGCCGCTGTACCGCTCTTAGGGCGTGTAGCCTTGCTCAAATATTGCTGCACTATCTCACCGACACTGGCAGTACTCCCACCCGATCGTGCCGTCAGGTCATAGCAAGCCAGCTCCAGCGCTTTATATAATTGCTCCGCCTCATTCAACTGCTTCACGACATGACGCGCATAGGCTGGCTGGCAGAAACCAACAACTTTACCCTCATGGATCATGGAGATAAAAGAGTCAGATTCGTTGACGACCCAAGGTAACGGTTGCTGCATTTTCGCCATGCGGTTGCTCCGGGAGAACTCAGAACTCTCATTCCTCACTATTCCCTAAACACAACCAAACAGCACAGTGGTCATGTAGTGATTTGCCCGCGCCCACGACCAGATCGGTACCAAATATGGGCAGTGCATAGTCCGATCGAGAAACATGACGCAATGCAAAATGCCGAGGGTTAACCGACAGCGGTTGCTATGGCTTAAAGCCACTCCACCGCCACTTAGTCACCGACGAAGCTTTACGCAACCATGCCACAAGTAGCCCACCCACAATCAGCAGCGAGAGCACTGATGCTGCGATAAAGAGAGGCTGACGGCGCGGAATAGTCGCAGCCGTAGGCAAATTTGGTTCAGCAACGAGTTGAATCGGTGGGTAAGACCCAAAAATATCACCTTTATCAACCTGTAACCCCGCCAGGGTAGAAGAGAAAATCGCTTGAGCGATCTGCACATCCCGGTTAAGCGCTTCGAGGGTAGAGCTGCGCTGCGACAAAACGCTGAGCCGTTGCTCTAGCTGTTCTAGCTGGCGATCGAGCTCTTGCACGCGTGCTACCAGTCCACGCTGATCTACATCATTGGTCACAACATCTTTGAAGAGAAGCTCACGTGGGGTACTACCTTGCGCACTAGTACCTGTGTTGAGACGAGCGATCGTAGTCAAGTCAGTCGGATGCCCCAGCAGCGTCTGCCCACGGCTTTGAAGAGCGCTTTCAGCCGTTGTTTGGCTGGTTGTTGCCTGCACCACTACGGGATGTTTAGGGCCAAACTTAGCCGAGACATCAGCCAGACGGGCCGTTGCTTCGCTGTATGCACGCAGATATTCCTGAAACAGCGGATCGGCTCGCAGCGTAAATGCCTCCGTTGCCATTTGGGAGGAAAGATTCAAGCGGCTCGACAATTGCTGAGTCCGTATCACGGCATCGCGTTGTTGAACGATCGCTTCCACCCGTTGCCGCCGAAGCGCCTCAATGTTGTTCGCAAGCTGATCAATTTGCTCGTTCGATGCGAGTCCAGAGCGTACCTTATAGTCAGAAAGGCGAAGCTGAGCAGTTTCCAGCTTTTTACGCACGACGCCCAGAGAGTTTTCAAATCCGGTATCGACTTCGGCTGACTGCTGTAAGCGCAGTTGAATCAACCGCTCTTGAAACGCTTCGTACAATGCTTGTGCTTTTTTCTGCGCTTCCTCTGGCGTTGAGCCTACGATGCCAAAATTCATGAGCGCGGTGCCCTTGGCCCCTTCCACCCAGGGAATGCCAAACTGCGAGGGTGTCATTCCCAGCTTGTTAGCCGCCGATCGACGCACTTCATCCGTGGTGGCAATCAGCTTGTAGCTAGCCTTCACATTTTCGCGGGTACTGTCCGTTATTGCGGTAGGAGACTCAAAGGCTGGACGACCAGACGAACTCTCTTTGGTGCGGCTAATTTGTTCTGGTAAAACAATGGCATACAGGCTGGTGTAAAGACGCGGTGAATCTTTGAGCAAATAGAGCGCTAGCCCCCACACGGCTGCATTTAGCGCTGCCGCGATCGCCAGGTACCGCAGTCCACGCCCCCGGTCTACTGCTGACAATGATGCAGATTGGGAAAGTTGAGGAAACTCATTCATTCCGAAACAACCTGTGGATTAAGAAGAACGGACTGGCAATATCAGTAATCAAACGGAAGATGCTGGCAAGATTCGTGACAGTTGAATCGTAGCAAACTACCCCATCCTGCGGCATTAAAAAGGGATTTTCCGTATCGTCATCCGATCGCCTGAGTAGACGCTCAATTGGACGTTCGAGAACCGTCGTTTTGCCCGTCAGTTGGTCGGTTTGTACCAGCACAGCACGTCTTCTGGCATTGGTGCGCTGGGTGCCACCCGCACAGCCTGCCACGATCGCAGCCTGAGAAAGGCGCGACCCATAGGCAAGCATGATAACCTGTCCACCCTTACTGATATTGGGGGCATTCGGAACCGTCAGGTTCGATAGAAAGACCGGGATTTCCGTTGGCGTGAGCTGTGATGGACGCACCAATGCATTTTGGCTATAGCTTAACGCTGGTACCACAACCTGATCACCCGCAATTAGCGGTAGGTCAGGCACGGCTGTACCCGTCAGAATGCCGGAAAAATCTACGGTTTTTTCCTGCTTGCCGCGTACCAGACGAATGTGTTGCAAATCGGCAGCAGGTTTCAAGCCACCCGCATGACGAATCGCCGTGCTGAGATAGCGATCGGGTGTGTAACTACCACTCACCACTTCTGTTGTAAGCGTTGATCGTGCTGCATCCCTCGGTTCATTCTCGGTGGGCGTGTTAATCAGTACACGCCCTGGCCGAAACGTTTCACCCATCACCGTGACCTGCACGGGTGCCCAAGCCACCACGCTAACGCTTAACTCCAGCGATTCGGGACGAAAAAACCCTTTGTCAACCAAAGCCGCCGCCAACTTTTTTTGCACCTCAGACACTTCCAACCCCACCGCAGGCTGTGGTTCTAAAAACGGGATTTGCAGGGTGCCATCCAGGTTGACCTCATACAATCCACTGAGACGAAAGCGGCTATCTGTTGGCAGTTCATCATCCATCGGCGTTAACACCCGCAACCGATCTCCCGGTGATAGCGGCAACGCACAACCAGGAAACGCCGATACCGTTGCGATCGCAAACGCTGTAAAGATGGAAAGAGCCGCCTGTTGAACGTGCATTGAGGGAGAGATAAGAAATAGGAGTTTTGAGTTTTGAGTTTTGAATTAGATAGCCATCAGCGGTCAGCGGTCAGCCTTTTTCTAAAAATTAAAAACTAAAAACCAACAACTTCTTTAGCCTTTAGCCTTTTACCTTTTGCCTTCTCTAAATGTTGATGCTATTCGGAATGCGCGACGGCAGCAGATACGGATACTCTACCCCGCTCTCGGCGAGTCGTTGCTGATTGCGGGCGTTGATTTTGGCTTCGATCGTTGCGAGATCTGCCTGAAATTGAGCCAGGATCTGGCGATCGCCCGCCTCCACAAATTGCATTAGCTCTGAGCTACCCAAGGTGCCCCAGCGAATACCGCTCAGGGCAAACGAGAGTTCCATTTGAGCCAGATCCTGATCAGCGGCTGGTAGCAGTTGTTGCACCGAAGCGGCTGTATCGGGCCGTCCATAAAGCGCGAGTGGGGCATTAGGGGCATAGCCAACATAGTCAAACTGGCTAAAGTTAACCGCTGCGTGCTGTGGGCCACAGGTGAAAATAACCTGCGTTGCAATGTCGATTAGCTGTTGCACACTAGTTAACGAGCCGCTATCCGTGTCTGAACCGACATGCGGTGGAAACCCTGGTACACGCGGGTAGGTTGGTAAAGGGTCAGGGACAAGTTTGGTTTGCTGGAGCCACTCCGGTGGCAACCATGCAGGCGCTTGGGGAAACTCAGTTGATAGGCGAGAGTCTAACGGAGCGCCCAATTCTGCTGCCCAAGCTTGCAGGTACGGGTCTTGCCGAATGGCCTGATCGTCTGGATAGTACCGCTGCAAAAACTGGGTGACGTAGCGCGCGATCGCCTCCCAAAGCAACAACGCATCATCCCGATACGGAAAGGGCAATGCCTCTGAGTCAAGCCCTCGCTGCGAAATGACCGTGGGTAAAGCGTAATCCTGAAACGATCGCGATCGATACGCCTGGTTAATGATGCCTAGTGAAGCTGCCCGCGTGGGAGCCATCAGGTTATCGATGGCAGCGCCTTCGCCCAACAAAATCGTATTGCCGCGCGTATTAATTGCCAGTAGAAACCGGAAATGAGGACGCAACAAACGATATATGGGATGAGTTGTGGGTAACTGACGGGGAGTGGCGATCGCAAACGCCTCCATCGCTAGATGAGTATCACAGAGATGCACAATCAATTCGTGAGCGGTGACATCTGCCGTCTGCACAAACAGCTTTGCCTGCATCCAGCGATCGACATCCGGTTGGGTGGGCGTGACCAATCGACCCGGTTCAACCTGAATCAGCACAGGCTCCAAACTAGTATCAGCGCGATAGAAGACGGCGATCGGACTACCGACATAGCGCCCAGTTTGCAAATCAGCGGGAGTCAGTTTTTCTAACCAGGGGTAATCCGCCACAAAAAGGCGATTTGCCGCTGCCGCCTGGATGAGATCAACAGCCCCTTCTGCGCTGGCATATTCAGCCCACGTTTGCAGACGTGCTTGATCCGCGTGTTGTATCTGACGCAGCGCCATCGGATTCTGCCCTGCCACTCGCTGACGCGCAAATTCACGATCGCTCAATCCACCCTCGCGCTCATGAATGCGGCTCACCACAGGACGGATACGTCCCAAATCTTCCAGCATTTGATAGAACTGCGATCGACGCACTCCTGTATCAGCATGCAGCTTAGAGGCAGCTTTCGCGGCCAGTAGCGTCCCTGTCATGGCACGTCGTTCACGCACAAACGCGGCATCAAACTGCTCGTTAGGCGGTAGGTTGGCGTTAAACCAACCCGATTGCAACACTTTAAAATCCACCAATAGCGTGGCAAACTGTGACCAGGCTTTTTCCAGCGTCTGATGCGTTTCCTCAAACTGTCGCAACCATAAACTTAATGGTTCTGATAATTGACCCTGAGCCAGCAAATTGTGGCGCAGTTGAGTCAGCACATACTGCAACAGGCCATCTGCACCAGCATGGGGAAATAGACGGGCAGGCCCTTGCTGGTCAAGCGCCGTCGGATCATAACGATAGTGACCCTGCTGCTCAGTCGGAGAAACATGGAATCCCATAAGCTACTCCAATCGTAGATGGCTCAATTAAGACAAAGGCGATCACGACGCATCATAGCAAGTAGATTGCTGCGATGCGATAAACCAGCAAACAATTGGCGAGGAGAGGGGAGGGGGAGAAGGTAAAAGGTAGAAGGCAGAAGAAGTTTTTGGTTGTTAGAAGCTGGCAGAAGGCAGAAGCTGACTAGTTTTTGATTTTTGGTTTTTGGAAGGAGGCAGGGGCAGAAGGTAGAAGGCTAACCCCTAACCCATGCCCCCTCAATTAACTCTTACCTCCGCTTCCCCTGCTTCCCCTGCTTCCCCCTCTTCCCTACCTGCCAGCCAAATTTGTTTCTTGCAGATAGCTCCCCGGATTCAAATCCTGCATCGCTAGCACGTCTGCCCGCACCCGCTGTTTTTCGCTATACTCACGCACCTTCAATTGTGCAGTGGTGTAAGTTGGTGTCGCTTGAGAAATTTGATGGAGCGTTTCAAGTGCTTGATCAAATTCCTTGGCTTCGGCCTGATCGTAAGCCTTCTGGAGGTAGCTTACAGCCTGAATCTGCTGTTTCTCACCATACTCACGGAGCTTTTCCTGCGCTTTCTGGGACACAGAGGTATCTGCGGGAATTTGTTTGAGTGCCTCGATCGCACTAGCAAAATCTTTGTTGATCGCTCGACTGTACGCTTCTTTCAACGATTGAGCCGCCGCAACCTCAACTGGATCGTTTGACGTTTGGGCTGTTGTTGCAAGCGGCGATGGCTGAACGCCCGTTTGCGGTAGCCCCTGTACTGCCGCCATGAACTCGCTACTACGCCGAAACGACGGCTTGGAGAACAGGGCCATACGGTCGTCGAGAAGGGGGTTACGCTGCTGCGCGACGATCTTGTCACGGTTGGGTGCAGCGACACCGCCATTGGAACTTGAGTGAGAAGGGATTGACTCTGCCACCGACACAGCCTTGGGAATCTGCCTTGCTTGCTGGCGCTGGGTTGCATCTGCTACCGATTGACCATCCTGATCACCGTCGCTAAACAAGGTGCGATCGAGCAAATGGGGTAGGGCATAGCCACAAACGGCTGCTGCCATAACAGCACCAATGCCAACTCCAATTTGCACCGCCGGACTAAAGAATCGATCCACCAGCGTTTCTCGATCGGGCGCGCTCAGGGTGGGGAGTGGCAAAGCGTCCTGTAGAGGCAAGAGGGGCGCGATCGTAGAAACCGCTAGCTTCTCCACTGACTCCTGACTTGCAGAACCAACTGAAACAGCCTGCGCAAGCTGACGCAGAGCCTGCAATGCTTCTTTTGCAGACGGGTACCGTTGGGTATGGTCAGCACGCACCATCCGGCTTAGCACGGCAACCAACCCATGCCGCAGCGTTGAACCAGCCGTTTGACCAAAGGGCTGCCAGGTAATCTCTCCTGTTACAGGATCACGGCTCAACTGTACTGGTGAAATACCTGTCAGCGCTTGAATGCCGATTAACCCAACCGCATAGATATCGCTGGCGAGGCACGGTAGCCCTTGCACTTGTTCTGGAGGCTGATAGCCTTCCAGATTGGGTACCATTGAGGGCGCAGCCTGACCTTGCAACGTCATAAGCGACAAATGGCTATCGCGTACAGTACCAAAGTTGGTCAGAATGAGTGCACCGTCCTGCGATCGTCGAATCACATTATCTGGCCGCACATCACCATGTCGGCAGCAGTCTCCATGTACTACTGCTAGCACCTCCAGGCACTCCAGCAGCAGTTGCACCACCCGATCCTCCTGCCAGGGCTGAGACCCTAGCTCCACACTCAAGGCGGTACCGCTCACAAATTCCTGCACCAAATGAAAGCCCTGTTCATCCTCAAAACAGGCAAGCAGTGCGGGCAGGTGCTCGTGCCCACCTAGGCGCTCCAAAGTCGCCGCCTCGCGGACAAACACCTGCCGCAACGCCGCCTGATAAGCAGAATCATGATCGACTGGTAGAACGTGCTGAATCACGCATTCTGGTTGACTGGGGCGACGAGTATCTTGCGCAAGATACGTATGCCCCCAACGGCCAGTCGCCAAAACTTGAATAACTTGATAACGCCCATCCAGTAAGCGATCTAGCCCTGGATAATTGATTTCAACAGGAGTTAATACATTTGGCATAGGGAAAAGATAAAGAAGCAGTGGGTAGGAGAAGAGCGCGCCCCTGTTTCAGGATGCATAATCCTCAAGAAGCACAAGCAAAGCACCGAAATCGAGACCCTTAAATTTCTGTTTACAGGCGCTGAGTTCACTGCTCCGGATCGTTGTGGTAAAAAGCAGAAGGCAGAAGGTAAAAAGTAAAGGCAGAAGGCAGAAGGCAAAAGAAGTTGTTAGTTGTTGGTTGTTAGAAGCAAGCTGGACAGTTAACGGCTGACCGCTGATCACTGAGTCACTGAGAAATTGCGTAACAGCTGTTGTTCACCAATGATGCTTTGCCCAAATGAGTCGATCGACGTGCCGATCGCAGCGTTTCAGCTTACTATTAAAGCCGTTAAAGCTCCGGTTCCCCCGCATGACTGATGCCTCCTCCTCTACATCGGTGCCTGTCGTTCCACCGACTCCTACAGAACCCGATCGCACTCAGCCCGATCACAATCAGCAGGTGCGCTTTCGTAATGAAGGAGGCAAATTGCTGTTGCTCCTGCCCCCCGAAGGCGAAGACAATGAATCCAATACAGCGTTTCACTGGACGGAAGTATGGCAGCAACTGAAGCAGCGGCTAGACGCAAATGAACGCTTCTGGCAGCCTGATACTACTGTGCATTTGTTGGCTCGCGATCGCTTGCTGGATGGGCGGCAACTTCAGGCGATCGCCGATGCACTCACCGAAGCTCAGCTTCAACTCAAGCGGGTTTACACAAACCGACGACAAACTGCTGTGGCAGCTGCCACAGCGGGATATTCTGTAGAGCAGCAGTCTTCGATCGTGCACCTGAATCAACCCACGCAAGAAGCCGCGCAAACCTTAGCAGAACCGCTGTATCTCGAAACTACTTTGCGCTCCGGTGCAGACATTCAGCATAACGGTACCGTGGTCATTCTGGGCGATGTGAATGCGGGTAGTGCGGTTGTTGCAGAAGGCGATATCTTAATTTGGGGACGGCTGCGAGGGGTGGCGCATGCAGGCTCAAAAGGCAATGCTCGTTGTCTCATCATGGCAACGCAAATGGAACCAACCCAGCTTCGCATTGCTGATTTCGTCGCTAGAGCACCTGAAACGCCTCCAGCGCAGTATCAGCCAGAGGTGGCTTACGTAACGCCACAAGGCACTATTCGCATTGCTAGAGCCGTTGACTTTCATCGTGGCGAGAAGGGGTAAAGGAGGAAGTACATTGAGGAGCCAGGGGGCAGTCTTTAGCCTTCTGCCCTCGTCTTCTGCTCTCTGCCTTCTGCCTCCTTCCAACAACCAAAAACCAACAACTAGTCAGCTTCTGCCTTTCACCTTCTGCCCCCTGCCTTCTGCCTTCTTCTTAAAATTGCTTTTTCTGATACCACGATCGGAATGTTACAGACGGAGTATAAGGATAGTCAGGTTCGGTATAGTTAAAGCACTGGTACTGAAACGTCTTGAGCGTCCGATACTGCACTGTTAATTCACCGCGTTACGTCTCAGCCATTTGTCCAGCGTCAGATGCATTTAGTGTCAACACTTTAAGGCATCATTTAGAGTTTAAAAGCAGATGGTGCCACTCTCTGCCTAAAGACCTCCGGTCATTCAGTCCATTGTCCCTGTCGTTATTTACTGCCTAGTCCATGAGTCGCATAATTGTTGTCACATCTGGCAAGGGGGGAGTGGGCAAGACCACGACTACCGCCAATCTAAGCATGACGTTGGCACGGCGAGGCCGTAAAGTTGCCGTGGTGGATGCCGACTTTGGTTTGCGCAACCTGGACTTGCTGCTGGGTTTAGAGAATCGCGTGGTTTACACGGCGGTAGATGTGCTGTCAGGGCAGTGTCGCCTGGAGCAAGCGCTGGTGAAAGATAAGCGCCAACCCAATTTAGTTTTGTTACCCGCTGCGCAAAATCGTACCAAAGATGCGGTCAATCCTGACCAGATGAAGCAACTGGTGCTGGCATTAGCGCAAGCCTACGAATATGTGTTTGTGGATTGCCCAGCAGGCATTGAAATGGGCTTTCAAAACGCGATCGCCGCTGCCAGAGAAGCGATCATCGTCACGACCCCAGAAATTGCTGCCGTCCGTGATGCCGATCGCGTCGTCGGGCTGCTCGAAGCCAACAACATCAAAAAGATCCAGCTCGTCGTCAACCGCATTCGCCCTGCGATGGTGCAGGCAAACGACATGATGTCGGTCGAAGATGTGCAAGAAATTTTGGCAGTTCCGCTCATCGGAGTCGTGCCTGACGATGAACGTGTCATTGTCTCCACGAACAAAGGCGAACCGCTTGTGCTCTCAGAAACTCCTTCCCTTGCGGGATCAGCCTTCGACAATATTGCCCGCCGATTAGAAGGCGAAAAAGTTGAGTTCCTGGACTTAAGCAACACTAATGACAGCTTCTTCACCAAGCTACGCAAGGTTTTGAATAAGAAGATCTTTTAGTGATACAGGAGTCAGAAGTCAGAAGTCAGGAGAGAAAAGCCGATGGCTGCCCCCTTAATCAACGCAAAACTTTGAATTCAAAACTCAAAGCTGTTTCCCTTGCTTCCTCTGCTCCCCCCGCTCCCCTTGCTCCCTCTATACCCTCCTCCCTCATCCTTCACCTCTGTATGCTCCATGTTGATTGAACTTCTCGAACGCCTCTTTGCTCGCCCCGGTGACAACAGCCGCAGCCAGGTGAAGAATCGGCTTAAGCTCGTACTGGCGCACGATCGCACAGACATTCCACCTCAAGCACTGGAAGCAATGCGCAAAGAGATTCTGGAAGTGGTTTCTCGCTACGTGGAGCTTGACACCGAAGGCATGGAATTTGCACTCGAAAACAGCGATCGTACCACTGCCCTCATCGCCAACTTACCGATTCGTCGAGTTCGCCCCACTTCTGAAACCCAACCAACAGAGCCAATCAAACCTGCAAACGTCAACGCCGAACCCACCACAGACTCTATTGTTTTAGAGTAACCTGCACCCTATCCCCCCACCCCATTCTCCCGTTGATTACTGGTAAAACGAAACTGCTCGGTGTCATCGGCTCACCGATCGCCCATTCGCTATCGCCCATTATGCATAATGCTGCGATCGCTCACCTTGGAGTTGATTACGCGTATTTGCCATTTCTCGTCCAGGCAAACTCGTTGAAGCAGGCGATCGAGGGGTTCGCGGCTATTGGACTTCAGGGATTCAACATTACGATTCCTCACAAGCAGGCCATCATTCCCCTGCTAGCAGACATCGATCCGATCGCGCAAGCCATTGGAGCCGTTAACACCGTCTGGCGTACAGAAAAGGGCTGGAAGGGTACTAATACTGATGTTGCAGGCTTTCTGCATCCACTGACGCTGTTAGCGCGAGATTGGAGTCAAACAACGGCTGTGATTCTGGGCAACGGGGGGGCTGCCAGAGCCGTGGTTGCAGGCTGTATGCAACTTGGCTGTGCTGCCATTCAGGTTATTGGACGCGATGCTCAGAAGCTAGAGAACTTTTTGCACAGTTGGGTTGGCTTTTCAAGGAGCGCCAAGGTCGAAGTCTACACCTGGTCAGCATTACCCCATCTGCTGCCGCAAGCAGGCTTACTTGTGAATACAACCCCGATTGGTATGTCGTCTCATGAGGCGAGATCGCCCCTCACGTCCAAAGAAACCGACGGTCTCGCGCCCAACGTCATAGCTTACGACTTAATCTATACGCCCAGTCCGACGGTTTTTCTACAGCAAGCCGTTGATCGAGGCGCGATCGCTATTGATGGGTTAGAAATGCTCCTTCAGCAAGGCGCGGCGGCTTTAGAAATCTGGCTACAGCAACCTGCCCCTGTAGAAGTGATGCGGCGATCGCTCAAGCAGCAACTGGGGATTGCTTAGAGAAAACCCGCACAGTAGGCAGGGTAAAACCGTTTAAAACCCTTGTAGCCCAGCATCACTCACGCCTGTAAACATAATCCAGGAGAGAAAGAAATCAGAGATAATGATGGCAAGAATGCTGGTCACGACGGAAGTTGTAGTTGATTGCCCCACGCCCTTTGCGCCACCGCTCGTCGTCAGGCCCCAGCTACAACCAATCACAGCAATCAGCATCCCGAAAATGATGCCCTTGATTGGCCCAGCGAAAATATCCCAAACGGTCATGAGGTCGTGGGCAGATGAGAGAAAAACGTTTGGAGACATATCATACATCTGCGTGGAAATGAGTAAGCCACCAGCCATGCCCGTGAAAAAAGAAAGAATGGCTAAACCCGGCAGCATCAAAGCACAGGCCACCACGCGGGGTACAACCAGGTAATCGACCGGATCTGTTTTCAGCATGTAGAGTGCGTCAATTTGTTCAGAAACGCGCATGGTGCCTAACTCAGCAGCGAAGGCAGCCCCCACCCGTCCCGCTACCACAACCGCCGTGAGAATGGGCGACAACTCGCGGGAAAGCGCGATCGCCAAAATGCCCCCCACTGCCGAGCCTGCACCCAGGCGCAAAAATTCTCGTGAAACCTGAATGGTGAACACCATGCCAATGAACGCCGCTGTAATCAGCACGATTGAGAGCGATTGAGGCCCGACAACCTTCATTTGCTCGATCGTGTTGCGGCGATCGATTTTACCCGTCAGCAGGTGATAGATGACTCGTCCAGCCAGCAGCACAGCCGCCCTTAACCGTTGATTCCATGCTTCTAAAGACGACAACGTTTCATTCATCGGAAACACCAGTGCAAATTATTTGTGATCATACTTCCTAGTCCACTGTAGGCAAGAGCACGGACGAAAACATCACCCCTTACCCCAACTTTTCCTGCTGCTCTGCTGCCGCAGCGTCTCTACGCCATCCTAGAAACGTCTTCACCAGGCTGGCACGTGCTGGAGCAAGCCGATTTGAGCCGTTGCCCTCACCACAGTACGTTTTCAGGCGGTTGTTGGCTGTTCAAATACTCCTGATAGCCGTTTCTGTAGCCATTGGTGTAAGCCTGCTGCTCTCTTGCAGTGACCAAACCCAACTGGTTAATCCCGTTGTTTGGATCTCGAGGCAAATTTGCTTGAGCATCGGCATAGCCATTATTACGGCCTTGCTGCCTCAGTTCAGAAAGCCGTCCCGGTGAAATGGTTGGTAGAGGCGATGGCGACGGTGAAGGACGCTGCTGATACCCCGCATTATAGGCATCGGTATAGATCTGGATCTCTGTAGGGTTTGTCAGCCCAAGCGCTGCAATACCGCTGCCAGGGTTAGACGCAAAGTTTGACTGAGCATCGATTGACCCCTCTTGATACCCACGTCGTTGTAATTCGGCTTTGCGGTCAGGTGAAACCGAACTGGTCGGAGATGGAGACGGAGAGGGTGACGGCTGTTCTCCTTTTCCCTGAGCGTAACCACGGTTGTAAGCATCGATATAAATCTTCTTCTCAGCCTCATCAGTAATGTTCTGACTCACAAGGCCGATATTTGAGTTAGATGGAAACCTTCCAGATCCGTCTTCATAACCATCCCGGTAGCCCTGCTCGTCAAGCTGGTTTTGGCGATCGGAGGCAAACCGTTGAGACTTAGGCGGTAGCGCCGTAGTCTGCCTTGATGTTTGTGAATTCGTTGCCTGATTTGAGCTTTTTGCTGTTGGCGTGGAGATGGGGACACTACAACCAGTGACGATAAAGAGTGCAAACGAAAAGGCGGCAATCCTAATCAACATTCGTTCCTTTGATGGATCATCTAACAAGCTCAACCATGACGCAAAAGAGAGCGCATACGGAGCATTACATCGCTATTAGCTCCAAAGCTCGTAAGTAGCCGAAAGCAAATGGCTTCGATGCTTTCATATTCCACTAAACAAGTATTTTTTGAACGAAAAACGGTGAAGTTTTTTGGGCACACGATCGTCAATCCACGAAGCCTGTTAAAACCATCCGTGATCGGATCTCAAGCTAGCGGCGATCGTTATACCAATTTGAATTGAAAATGCGACACATCCTGTAGGGGCAAGGCATTGCCTTGCCCCTACCCACCGATTGATCTGTAGCCGTCATTCTTTAAATCGGTATTAGACATGGAATGCCCCCAGCCAAAATGGAAGCAATGCGAATAAATCTTGCTTCTAGAGGCTACGCGGCTTACAAAGGTGCTATGGCTTGTTTGCAGCCAGCGATCATCTTTCCACGCGCTAGCAGAATTTAACGCAAGCTGGGAACTGCTTGCTTAACCAAATCCGCTACACCATCTGCCACAAACTGCACAGCTATCGCCAGGATAAAAAAGCCCAACACACGGTTGAGCGCACCTAGACCACTACTACTCATGCGTTTTGCCAGTGTTTCACCTAAAACAAGACAAAGATAAAGCACGATGCCCAGAAGCCCAATACCAACCAGGCAGCCGACGTAATCTACAACTTGGGTAGCCCGCTCAGACATGCCGATGACAACCCCGATCGCACCCGGCCCACCGATAAGGGGAACAGCCATTGGTGTGAAGGAAATATCATCCTTATCCTGCGCGTCCTGGTGCTCGGTTGCGTTGAGGCGTTGCCGTGCTGTGACCATCTCCCAGGCAGTGTGTCCAACGAGAAGTCCGCCCGCTATACGTAGCACTCCAAGTGAAATACCAAAAAAGGCTAGGATAAATTTGCCAATCAAAAAGAACGCTGCCAGTAACCAGATGACATTGATGGCAGTCATACGTGCCTGCTGCATGCGGTAGCGATCGCTATCAGCTTCTGTCAGGCTATAGAAAACGGGAGCAGCACCAATTGGGTTCGCAATGGGGAATAGTGCCACAAAGGTACCCAAGCTGTACTTTGTTAAAGACTGAATGATTTCACCAACGAGCATGTCTGCATACTCAACGCCTTATCGCTACACTACAGCAATTAAACCAATGTTGCTGACTTTAGATGTTTAAAAGACTGGCTAAACGAAGCAGTATTGCTACGGCAGCCGACGTTTCGGCAGTCGCTTTGAGTTTATGTCCAATCGTAGACTAGCTCTCCATTGGCAACTTTCTCGTGAATGAGTTCTCGGACGAGGTCTAGTTCTTCTGGGCTAACTTTGCCATTTGACCAAATGATCGTTTTGATCGCGTGCATTTCTTGAGCTGTCACCTTACCATCTGCGATCGCCCGTTCAATGACGCTCTTCAACTTTTCCAAATGTTTTGCATCTTCCAGCATACTCACTGGCTCATGGCGGTTTTCCATTGGCAAGCGACTCCTAAAACGTTGGTTATAAAAGTAGGCAGTCTACCTCATGGCAGTGATAACCATTTTCAAGGAAGCGCTCACTCAATGTTGCTCATCCAGCACAAGAAGCTGTCGTTTACATGATTTGCTAATTCGTACTACGGATGAACACCATTCTGTTGTTGCAGGAGCCTGAGAAATCGCTGTATTGCCTTCAAGTAGGATTGTGTTCCAGGTTGATATAGCCTGACATGCTCAGCACCCGCAATGAAAAAGAGTTGCTTGGTCTCTGAAGCGGCATCATACAACCGTTGACTCATTTGAGGTGGCACAACAGAATCAGCCGTTCCATGCAGAAATAAGACGGGAATCTGGAGCGATCGCACTTTGGAAAGGGAATCAAACCGCTCTGTCAAGAGCCAACGAACCGGGAAGAATCGCAAGAATCCTCTTTGCTCAACCACTTCAGCCATTGAAGTAAACGAGCTTTGCATGATTAGCCCTTCTGCTTCAGGGTGTTTCACCGCTAGATCGAGTGCGATCGCGCCTCCTAAAGACTCCCCGTACAGCACAATCTGTTTAGGCAGCAGATGGCAGCGTTCACGGAGGTAAGACCAAGCAGCCTGACTATCTTCATAAACTTGGCGTTCGCTTGGGAAAGATCCCTCACTGCTACCATAGCCTCGGTAATCGACCGTAAGGACAGAAAACCCAAGCTGATGAAATGCAGCGACTCTAGCAAGGTAGTTATAGTCGCCCATGTTTCGTCCCACCCCAGAAAAATACAGTATGGTTTTTGGAGTAGTCAGTACCTTCACAGGCTCATCGGAAAGCACCGCATAGTGTTCTTGCGTAGAAGGCGAGGGTATCCACCAACCATGTAGACGATCGTGGGTTCTCGCAATTGGTATCCAAACGTCTTCATACGGCAAGTTGAATGCTGTTGCAGCAGGCAGCATAGACAACTCAGATTTAGGACGGTAAAGCAAATAGCGTTGCCCAAAGAAGAGTAAAAAACAGGCTAGGGTATAAGCGATCGTAATGGCACTGACCACCAACAGTCGTTGCTTCCATGCGTAAGAGCGCTTGCCTCTGCGGCTTACCATTTTAAATGACCCAAGTGTTGATGTCGTGAATCAGACTCTACTATCTCCACACAAAGAGCGCTCCCTCACTGAGGGAGCGCTCTTCATTCAGACCATCAATCAATCAACGCGTGAGACCAACCGCAGTGAGACTAACCGTTGATGGAGGGAGCCGCGAGGGCGACCGGAGCC
>JAHHIE010000042.1 GCA_019358945.1 Stenomitos rutilans HA7619-LM2
AAGACATCGTTCGACTTGCATGTGTTAAGCAGACCGCCAGCGTTCATCCTGAGCCAGGATCAAACTCTCCATGTTGTTGAATGAAGAGCCTTAAGGCTCAAATTAAAGCAAACTCATTAGCTAAAGACTACCTAAAACTAATGCCCTTACCTTCGTTATCTCATCCTTAGGAACAAATCCCTAAGAAACACTTTCTTTCTCAACGATTAAGTGCTATTCTGGCTTCCAAACTATTTAATTCTCTAGGTTCGGGCGGCTTCAAGAACGTCGCTCGCGCTTCACTCCCTCTCGACCGCTTAGCCAATATAACGGGAATGATGATGAGGTGTCAAGCGGTTGAAGAAAAAAAGTTTTGAAAACGGATAAGAGGCTTACTGTGTGGGGCTCACAGGTACTTTAAAGTAGGTTGGCGTGTAAGCATGTACGTGAGCGCACGCTATGGGAAGAAGATTTCTTGCTAGCCAAAAGGTAAGGGCAGAGACCAGGCGTAACAGTAGAGACGAAATTCGGGTAGTACCAACGCTGTGATACCGATTATTAGTGCCTGCCATCTTAATTGCAGTTCAACTGTATAGAGGGCAAAGCTGACGAATGGAAATTTGAGAAGCTCAGGAAGTAACCTAACAGTGAAGGCAAGGGTAAAAAGTTGGGGTAACTGAGAGAAGAGACTTCCGCAGTTCTGTTTGTAACAGGAGACAGTGATCGTGGCACAGCAAAAAGTGATCGCTGAACTGAAGATACAGGCAATCAGTGCGTAAGGTATGATCTTTTGGTCACGCATGGTAGGAAATTCTTCAGACCAACAACTGGGTTTGCTGTAGCTTGGCAGGTAGATAATAGTTGAGTACGTTTTGTACCATCTAGGGTCTGACCAGTGGAAACTTCTATAGGTGTTTTGCCACCCTTTCTAGTGTTAGATCAACTGCTGCAAGGTTGGTTACTGGAAGATATTGGGCGGGGCGATCGCTCGACCTCTCCCCTGTTTATTAATCAAGCGCCCACCGATAGAGCGGAGTGGGTTGCGAAAGAAGCTGGCGTGGTTGCTGGACTCCCGATCGCCGCTAGAGTCTTCAAGCTTTTGAATGAGCAAATCCGCTTTGATGCGAAGGTGGCTGAGGGAGAAGTGGTAGAGAAGGGGCAAACGATCGCGCTAGTCGAAGGTGCTTTGGATGCGTTGCTCACAGGGGAACGGGTGGCGCTGAATCTAGCGATGCGACTGAGTGGGATCGCAACTTTGACGCATCAATATGTAGAGCGGATTGAGGATTTGCCAGCGCAGTTAGTTGATACGCGCAAGACAACGCCGGGGTTGCGGGTATTGGAGAAGTATGCAACCCAGGTAGGCGGAGCGATGAACCATCGGATGGGATTGGATGATGGTGTGATGCTTAAGGACAATCACATTGCTGCGGCTGGAGGAATTGGGTCGGCAATTGCCCTTGTTCGTCAAGCGGTGCCGTACCCACTCACGATCGAAGTGGAAACAGAGAGTCTAGAACAGGTTAATGAAGCCCTACAGCATAGAGCAGACATTATCATGCTCGACAATATGTCCCTGGAAATGATGAAGGAAGCGGTGCAAATCATCCGAGAGGCAAGCGATCGCGTCAAAATTGAGGCGTCTGGTAATGTCACGCTAGAAACGATTCGGTCTGTTGCGGAGACGGGGGTGGACTATATTTCGAGCAGTGCGCCTATCACGCGATCGACGTGGCTAGATATCAGTATGCGAGTAACAGGTTCTCATTAGACGAGCGGCTTACAGTCCATTTGGAAGCCCTGATGGACTGCCTTTAATGCTGGTGACGATTCTGCCCCAGCCTGCTTCACCACCTTGATCCCAGAAAATACGCTGCATCGTGTCGTAGCTGTAGGGATCAAACGCGCCACCAATGCCGATATCGTAATTGTCGCTTGCACCGTGACGGGTTCCATAGGGATCATGGACGAGCCAGACTTTATTGATAGGATCATGTCCAACAATGATGCAGATGTGCCCGGAATACTTGTAAGCAAAGCCAGCGATGACTGGAATACCTGCTTTGAGGGACAGCAAAACATCTTTTGCAGAAAGAGTGTAGCTGAAATAGGATTCAATCCCTAATTCTTTTAGCGCTTTTGTTTGAGCGTCGTGGTCAGTTGTGTCGCCATACTTTGCCACAACTCTCATATAGACCGACTCCGGTTCTGAAAATCGTTGTTCTTTGGCTTTATTTGTCAAATCACCCTTGAGCAAATAGTTTGCCAGCATCGTGTTGCTAGTGGTATTGCATTGCCGCCAATCGTACCAAACTTGCCCATCTCTAACAATTTGTTCGTTTCCTAACTGGCTGGCATAGGCGACATTTAATTTGATGCTTTGGGGTACATCGTCACTTTCAATTTGAATGTGCGGTTCGTAGGCGTAGACGGTCTGTAGCTTTGTGACACCATCTTTAGCCGTTAAGGGAGAGGCTGGTTTGAGAAAAACGTGCTGGTTGCGATCGGGTGCCACTTCAGTCGCTAAAAAACTGCTGCCTTTTGTCACGAAAAGCTTTTCAGCATCTGCTAAATCGGCTGCGCCTAAAACTCGTTTTTTGAGAAAGGTGTCAGCTTTGATAATTACTTTTGGCATAATAATAGACCTTCGATAGACTCGTTCAGTTGTAACAATTAACCACTCAAAAACTGCCGTTTCTTTAGCGCGTGAATTTGAACGTACAGCACTTGCAGTTGATTAAAGGCTGGCTTGAAGCGATGCAACACTCTTGCAGTGCTCAGGTAAAGTGCGATTACTCTTTTAGAGAAGCACGATGAAGCTCGCACATATCTCTATAACGTATCAGGAAGTGCCTTTTAATCGTTGCGAACAGCTTAAAGTTTAATTGCTTGACGCATCCACTCAGGGTTAGCTGATAGAAACCGCTGCTTTAACGTTCCCTGGTTTTCGTGCTGAGCAACAATGAAGGTTTAGACTTTCTGAGCGTGCGTGGTCGTACCAATACCAGCTCATGCTCTTACAAGGACAAACGGGAAAGTGATTGGCGAAAAATGCGATTGGACAATGCGATCGAGTGTACAAGCAGAGTACGCTGAGGGAAGATTGCCATGTTTGGCGCTTAGATTCTGTTTTCTTCTCTATGAATTTTACGATCGCTCAATTGAAAGACCGCTTCGAGCAAGCGTTGACTGCTGCCTTTGGTGCTGACTATGGATCGGTTGATCCCCTTCTTGTGCCCGCTAGCAATCCCAAATTTGGTGATTATCAGGCGAATGTGTCACTGTCGCTGGCGAAACCGTTAGGTAAAGCACCGCGCGCGATTGCGGAGCAGGTTGTGCAGCAGCTTGATGTGGCTGATCTATGTGAAACGCCAACGGTTGCAGGACCCGGGTTTATTAACCTGACGCTGAAAACGAGCTATTTAGAAGCGCAGATCAAAGCGATTCAGTCTGATCCGCGGTTGGGAGTGGCACCGATCGACCAACCACAGCGCGTGATTGTGGATTATCCCAGTCCCAACATTGCGAAAGAGATGCATGTTGGGCATTTGCGCCCAGCCATCATTGGAGACTGTCTTGCTAGCATTCTAAAGTTTATCGGGCATGATGTTTTACGCATTAGTCACGTAGGCGACTGGGGAACCCCCTTTGGGATGCTGATTGCTTATCTACGCGAAGCTTATCCTGAAGCGTTGACAGCAAATGAGTCTCTCGATTTGGGCGATCTGTCCACGTTTTATCGGCAGGCGAAACAGCGGTTTGATGCGGATGAAGAGTTTCGTGAAGCGGCGCGGTTGTCTGTCGTACAGCTTCAGGCTGGCGATGCGGAAACGTTGCGTGCCTGGAAAATTGTGTGTGAACTATCCAGCCGTTCCTACCGCGTCATCTATGATCTGATGAGCATTGCTCACGTCCTTGAGCGGGGGGAGTCGTTTTACAATCCTCTATTGGAAAGCGTGGTTGAAGATCTGAAGGCAACGGAACTATTGGTGGAGGATGACGGCGCACAATGCGTGTTTCTGGAAGGGTTTACCAATAAGCAAGGTAAGCCACTACCGCTAATTGTGCAAAAGTCGGATGGTGGCTACAACTATGCAACAACGGATTTAGCTGCCATTCGCTATCGGGTGAAAGAGGACAAAGTACAACGGGTGATCTACCCAGTTGGGATGGAGCAAACCAATCATTTTGCTCAAATTTTCCAGGTTGGGCGACGGGCAGGCTGGATTACAGAGACAGTGGAATTCATTCACGCGCCATTTGGTCTAGTGCTGGGCGAAGACAACAAAAAATTGAAGACGCGATCGGGTGAAGCGGTTCGGCTTCAGGATTTGCTGGATGAAGCGATCGCTCATGCCCGTGCTGACCTTGAAGCGCGACTGAAGGAAGAAGGTCGTCAAGAAACGGAGGAATTTATTGCCCATGTTTCTCAGGTGATCGGGATTAGTGCGATCAAATACGCTGACCTAAGCCAAAATCGTATGAGCAACTACGTTTTCAGCTATGACAAAATGCTGTCATTACAGGGCAACACAGCGGTCTACATGCTTTATGCGTATGTCCGCCCTCAAGGGATTAGCCGTAAAGGTCAGATCGATTTTGAGCAGTTGGGAGCTAATGCTGCGATCGTGCTGCAAGATGAATCGGAGCTAACGCTGGCAAAACACATACTGCAATTGGATGAAATTCTGGCACAGATTGATCAGGATTTACTACCAAATCGCCTTTGTCAGTATCTCTTCGAGTTAAGCCAGAAGTTCAATCGGTTCTATGAGCAGTGTCCAATTTTGGATGCAGAGGAACCATTGCGAACCTCACGGCTGATTCTGGCTGACTTAACAGCACGGACATTGAAACTGGGACTTTCTCTCCTGGGCATTCCAGTGTTGGAACGAATGTAAAGATGAGGAAGTCGGGAGTCGGGAGTCGGGAAAGAAAGCTAAAAGAAGGCAAACGATCAAAGACAGCATCAAGTCAGATAACGGAGACGATCGATGACTGACCAATCACATAGCCAACCCGATCGCTCACTTGAGCAAACAGTTGCGGAACACAGCCGCGCCATTGCTCAGATTGATGCCATTCTCTTAGTGATCGCGAGACAGCAGCAGGTGAATGCACAGCAAATTGCTGCCAATGCGGAAGGAATCGCTGAGTTAAAAGCCATTCTGCGCGATCGCTTTAGCAACGAGCAAGCGCCGTAAAGCCATACATCGTTCTTATTGTAAGAGGCTATAGTGATGAACAGCGCGAGCGCCCTTCACTTTAGCGTTGATTCAAACGGTTAGGAGAGAAAGGTTGGATCGGTTTCGCCGTTGAGTTTCTTAGCCCGCCGTTAGGGCTGTTAGGAACCAGGAAACTACCAGAAGCATTAATCGCTCTACCATTCGTTGTGATGCGGCTGCCATCTGGGTAGTAATAGGTGTTGGAACCGTTTGCACCTGGAACGGTAACGCTGGGATTAACAACCGTTCCCGTAGGGGTCACGATCGCGCCGCCCTGATAAATCCGTGTGCCGGATGGGTAATTGAGCAAATTGCCACTGTTACTGGAACTAGCACGGCTGGGAGACATTTGGGCGCTCACCGCTTCTGTCGTAGCGATCCCAACCAGCAAACCAACGAAACTACGCAAAATCAGAGCTTTCATTGCGGAATCCTGTTGAACCACGTTGATCTTAGATCAAACGCCGCATCTACGTCTGTTTATCCAAAGTCAGGGTTACAACCAATCCGCATTCATCGTTTGACGTAGGCGAAAAAACTATGACTGATACATCGTCGCTGAATAAGTACACAACGACTGTAAGCAAGCCCGATTCGTATCCAAACTACTTTCAACTTCAACGTCAGCTTCGATCGCTCATTGACCACTACCTTTCTACCGAACATCTCTACGATCGCCTGCAAGAATTACCCATTCAATTTGCCAATCCACAACCCCGCCCCTGGCAGTCCATCAATTGGCATGCGATCGAGCGTCAGCAAATTGTGGGCATTGATCCTGATGTCTTTTTGGCAATTCTTGTTGGGGCGATCGAGACTGAAGCTCCCATTCGGCAATACACCCAGACCAGTCGGCAATACTTGGAAGCCCTGCATCCTCAGCTTGCACGCTTTGTAGGAGGCACGATCGCGGCGGACGGGTCACTGCTAGAACCTGGTTTGTGGGAGAAAGAAGAACGCCAGCATACTCCAGCACTGCTCAAAATCTATGCTCAGCTTACAGGTGAGAAAATTACTCCCACTCCCCACGAAGCGCGATCGTACCAGCCATCTGGCGATCCCCGCATAGCGCTCTATCGTCACGGATTGCATCGCATTGCCACTGAATATGGCGCAACCTGTCTCTATCTTTGGCTGATGGCACATACGACTGGAGCGTTACAGGCTGTACTGAAAGAACTGACGCGGGACGAAATCAACCATATGACAAAATTCTGGGGATTTGGTCTGTGGGCGTACCCTGAAACGTCGCCACTGCAACTTTGTCGCACTCTGCTACAAACAACTAAAAAGCCATCCTACAGCCGCGATCGCAGCAGTCTCATTGGCACCTTACAGCGCATGACAGGCGTTCTCCACTGGCAAGATTGGATGTGGACAAACCGCGCCACCTTCGCCTACACATGCACTCGAATCTTGCAACGCTTGTGGAGTTGGAGCAACAGTCTAACACCGGAGTATTTGGAAGGGCTGTTTGGGGAGAGGTTTTGAGGTTTGAGTTGAGCAGAATTGTGGCATTTATGGCTTTAGAGCTTTGAGTAAGGGAAGTCCGTAACGTCGAATAGCAGTTAAGCGGCTCAGTGCACAAGTAATAAAAGCCTTTTGAGGATTCTTATGGAACGTTCAAAATTATAGTGATTGGGAGATATTGATAGAGCATAAAATCTACAACTCTTTTTAGAGTCTGGGGAAAGAATGAAGGTAGAAAACGTTCCAGAAGATTTATTCAGTCCTGTTTACTTCCGTGCTAAAGAAACACAGCGACCCAACGGCATCATCAAAGACTCTCTAGCAGTCAAAATTGTAGAGCAGATGTCACCTAATTGCTTGGTTGTAGATGATTGGGCGATTCAGTTTGGTATTGCAATACATACATTGATTGTCGATGATATTGTTAAACAGTTTTTACAGCAACATCCCAATGCAGCCATCGTCATACTTGGAGGTGGACTTGCTACTCGACCACTTTTAATGGATAACAATCGGGCTGAGTGGTTTTGCGTTGATGCTCCATACGTTGAACTATTTTGGAGTCAACTGGTCGGAGAATCGCAACGTAATCACTTCATTGCTTCGGTCGTTACAGATTTAAGCTGGATGAATCAAATTTCTGAGGCAGGGCGAGCAGTATTGTTTGTAGCCGAAGGGATATTCCTATATCTGACAGAAGCTGAGGTTAAGCAAGTCATTTTTTCGCTACAACAGAGATTTCCAAATTCAGAAATTGTAATAGAAGTCATTGGTAAATTTATTTTAAAGAGCACTCAATTTTTTCGCTCTAAAGCCGTTCCTGGTGGTCGATTTCAGTGGGGAATTAATGATTGTAGCGAGATGGAAACCTGGAGTTCAGGGATTAAGCTCATCAAAGAGTATTTCTGTTATGACTACTACAAGGAGCGACAAGGAATTATGAGATTTCTTCCGTATTTAGTCGGTGGAAAACAGAAACTACTGAAGGTTGCCCATTTTCGTCTTTTCAAATAAGCAATTTATTCTAAAACGAGTAATAGTTAAGTCGTCGATGTCGTGTGCTGAATCGCTATATGACAATCCTGCTGAAGTAGAACAAACTAAACTGTTGTTGAAGTATAAGCGTCATCTGCGTCCGATGGGCAGGAACGTTAACAGCTATTGGCTATTTGGGTCAGCCTCGATCGCCCCTCGCCATCGATAGGTGCGGAGGTTGATGCGTCCTTGAGTGTTGAACTCGATACCTTCGGCTTCGAGGAGCGATCGCTGTAAATAATCGCTGCCATACCGCACAGGTGACTCAGAAATCTCGCCCTTCGCATTAATCACGCGATGCCAGGGAATATCTGCCTCTGGCGCAACCCGAAACAGTGCGTAGCCCACCAATCGCGCTCGTCCTGGCAAATTGGCGAGTTCTGCAATCTGTCCATAGGTCGCCACTTGACCGTAAGGAATTTGCTGCACGATCGTATAGATTGCTTCGTAGGAAGACATGGAGAAGAAAGGCTAAAGGCTAAAAGAAAGGCTAAAGGCTAAAGGATGAAGGCTAAAAATTTTATCCTTTATACTTTAGCCTTCATACTTCTCTCTTCCTCCTTGCCGTCGCCAGAAGATCGCCACTCGCTCTTCCCACTGCTGCCAGTAGTGCGCGATCGTGTCTAAATCGAACCAGAAGACTTCGGCGGGACGATCGGGAATGGCGATCGCCAGCAGCGCATGATGCAAATTCAAGTCATAGTCGTGATAGGTATGCTGGACAGCACCCCAGTAAGCAACCACTTGTAGAGGGTAATCGTTCAGACGCTCTAAGGATTGTTTGGGGCGATCGGCGGTTTTCCATTCGCACAGGCACGCAATGCCGTCATAGCTGGCGATACAATCGACTTTTCCGGCATAGCCAAGGTCATGATGAAAGACGGTGCCTTCGACGAGCCGCACCTCATCCACCGCTAAAATCACGGGTTTGATGCTTTCCCAATACGGTTTAATGCCATCAGGACAGGACACAACTTCCCCTTGCAGATAACGCTGTACCTGTTTATGTGTCCCAGTGCCACGCCGACTTGCTGTACCGCTGATACGAGCCGCTTCCTCAGTACCCACCCGTTCTTTCCAATGAGCTAGGGCATCTCGCTTCTGTTGCGATCGCGTGGCGTTGAGAATTGTGCTGACGCTGGGCAAGCGATCGCCGCGATCGTTCACATAATACTGTCTACCGTTCTGCCGCTCTTGCTTAGCACTGAGCACCGGAAGTTTCTGAGAATCAGACATAGCGTTGCAAGAATGGCGTTAAGTTGACCTGTCTGGATTGTAGTCCTTCTGTACTGTTTCACCAAACGCCACTAGCCGCAGTAACACAGGGCGAACGGCTAGAAAAAGCAGCAACCGTTGGCAACTAAAACATAAATCGCAGTTATTTAATTGACTTTTTTCATAATCTATTCTTAATCTACTGTTCACCGATAGATTTACCGTCTATTATCTTGAAACATCAATACGGCTGACCTCGAACGCTAGTACAGCTTGATGACCAGGTTGAGTATTTTTGCAACATGTTGCCGATTCATCGCGTCTCGGCGGTTGTTTGGCGAAGTATTAGCGCGATCGCCGGAAGGCAGAATGTCCAAAGGAGTGACTGTGAAGAACGTAAGACAAGTCAGTGAGAAGTTGACCGTAACCGGACAAGTACAACCAGACCAACTTAAACAAGCAATTCAGGAAGGGTTTAAGTCGGTTCTTAACCTACGATCGCCCGACGAGCTAGGTTTCGCAAAAGATGAACAGCAGCTTGTAGAGGCGTTAGGGCTGCATTACGTGCATATGCCGTTGAAGTTAGAAGCGATCGACGAAGACTTGATCACTGCAATTCTCAACCAGTTGGAACATATTCCTAAACCCGCGATCGTGCATTGTGCGGCTGGGTTTCGCTCAGCCTCGATCGCTATTTTGAGTATTGCCATTCAGGAAGGGTTAACCTCAGAGCAAACCCTGGCAAAAGCGCGACAGCTTGGGTTTGATTTTTTCGACTACGCGTGCATTAATCCTCAGTTAAAGCAACGCTTTATGCAGTACGTGAACAGCCACGCTCAAACAGCTGCGATCGCGAACTAGTGAATGAGGACTCAGTATTGCATCACGCCTTAAATCCACTGCCTTACGCATGATTAGCCGCCGAGACGCATGCGCAACAGAGCCAGGTTTTGGCGTTCTTTGCGTCTCTACGATGATCTTCAATGTTTGTTTAATTCTAGTTCCCAAGATTCCCGCTTTCTGATCGAGTTCATGGATTCATTCCACTCCCTACTCCCCATTCCCCATTCCCCATTCCCCATTCCCCATTTCCTAACGATGGTTTTGTACACCTACTTGCTGGCACATCTCAAGCAGTGGACAAGTCGAACAACGGGGTAAATCTCCAGTGCAGATGTGTTTGCCAAACGGCACTAAACGTTCATTAATTTCGATCCAGTAGCGCTGAGGCAACTTCGCTTCCAGGGCTTTCAATGTTTTTTCGGGGTTGCGCGTTTGCACGTAGCCCCAGCGGTTTGTAACGCGATGCACGTGGATGTCTACGCTGATAGATGGCTGCTTGCAAGCAATACCTAGCGTTAGATTGGCACACTTGGGGCCAACACCTGCAAACGAGACGAGCGTGTCAAAGTCGCATGGAAGTTCGTCACCATAGGTATCGACAATGTGACGAGCGATCGTCCAAATTTGGGATGCCTTCGGCTCATGAAAAGTGGAATCACAAATCAGATCTTCAATCTCTTCTGTGGTGAGGCGCACCATTGCGGCTGGTGTGCGGGCACGATCGAATAGCTTGATGGCAACCGGAAGTGACGTTTCATCCCGTGTGCGAATGGAGATGATACAGGCAATCAACTGCTCAAACGGAGACGTGTAGCCCAGTTCTGCCAGCGCAAACATCGCCGCTTTCGGAAACGGTCGCACTGCTTCTCGGAGCCAGATCATTGCCTGATCAATATCAAAGAGTTGCTGATTCAAACGGCTAAAAACGAAGGGTTACACTTTTTATCCTTCATCCTTTCGCCTTTAGACTTCCTTCAACAGGTAGAATATCTACGACCAACCTAACGAAACCACTATGTCTCAGGCAGCGATCGGCATTATTGGCGGCAGCGGACTCTACAAAATGGAGGCGCTGAAAGAGGTGGAAGAAGTGACGATCGACACGCCTTTTGGCAAACCGTCTGATGCCATCATTCTGGGGACGATCGACGGTACACGGGTGGCATTTCTGGCGCGGCATGGCAGAAATCACCATCTCACGCCCTCAGAACTGCCGTTTCGCGCCAATATTTACGCGATGAAAAGCCTGGGTGTGCAGTATTTGATCTCTGCATCAGCCGTTGGCTCGCTCAAGCAAGAAGCCAAGCCATTAGACATGGTAGTTCCGGATCAGTTTATCGATCGGACTAAAAACCGGATCTCCACCTTCTTTGGGGATGGCATTGTGGCCCATATTGCCTTTGGCGATCCCGTTTGTCACAACCTGGCAACTGTTCTAGCCGATGCGGTCGCTAGCCTTAATCTCACCGATGTCGCCCTCCATCGCGGTGGCACCTACGTTTGCATGGAAGGCCCCGCCTTTTCGACCAAAGCCGAATCCAACCTGTATCGCAGTTGGGGCGCAACCATTATTGGTATGACCAACCTGCCAGAAGCAAAGCTGGCAAGAGAAGCCGAAATCGCCTACGCCACGTTAGCGCTCGTCACTGATTACGACTGCTGGCATCCAGACCATGACAGTGTTACAGTCGATCTGGTCATCGCCAACCTTCAGCGGAATGCCGTCAACGCTCAAAAAGTGATTCAAGAAACGGTGCGCCGTCTGACTGAGAATCCACCCACATCAGAAGCCCATTCTGCCCTCAAGTACGCCATCCTCACACCATTGGATAAAGTTGCGGACGCAACAAAAGCAAAGCTCAGTTTGCTGCTTCAAAAGTACTTGTAACGGCAGACGTAGCGTTTCGCAAG
This sequence comes from Stenomitos rutilans HA7619-LM2, assembly GCA_019358945.1. Classification (GTDB taxonomy): domain Bacteria; phylum Cyanobacteriota; class Cyanobacteriia; order Leptolyngbyales; family Leptolyngbyaceae; genus Stenomitos; species Stenomitos rutilans. The sequence goes on from JAHHIE010000042.1 coordinate 11,679, forward strand.
CGGCAAGTTGGCAGGAGTCAGGAGTCAGAATTTTGCTTGACCGATTCTCCTGTGGCAGTATGCATGTTGTTCAGGGTACACCGTAGGCTCAAACGCACTGATGGACAGGGGTTTCCCTTCTGTCTCCTGCCCTCTGCCTTTGCGATAACGAGTTGGTTCACAATTCCCCCAACTCAATCACATTGCCATCAGGGTCTTGGGTAAACAGTGCCGCACGACCAGACGCACTCATTTGAGTGGGGCAGTTGTTGCTGACAAGTTGTTCTTTCGCCGCTTCTAAATTGGCAACCGAGAACGCGAGATGTCGGTTACGTCCCCATTTTTCGGTGTTGTATAACTCGTTAGCTAACGGGTCAGCGGTCATCAGATGAATCTGAAAGCCAGCAACTTCATACCACGCACCGGGGAAGCGGAGGGCGCGATCGACTTTCTCTAACCCCAGCACTGTGCCATAAAAATGCTCCGATCGCTCCAGGTCTGAAACCAACAGTGCAGCGTGAAGGCAGCGAGTAATGTTCATAGGCTTGCTCAACAGGAGGGCATCTTCAGGATACCGGAACTCATCATGGCAACGCTTCTAGCTGCCTATAATCTCCATAACACAGTCTGCAATGCGTTTAGCCGCTCCAGGTGCACCCATACGACGACGACCGTTTTCGGCGATCGTTTGCAGCGCATCAGGATTTTGCAGCAGGGATTGAATCACAGCGGCGACGCGATCGGGTTCCTTGACCAACAGGACGGACGCACCCAGCAACCGGGTTTGCGCTTCGGCAAAACGAGGCGTAAACTGCGGGCCTTTGCCGGGAATGATGATTGCAGGTTTACCCAATCCCACAAACTGCTCTGTTGCGGTGCCAGCCATTGCGATCGCCACATCCGCTCGATGCAAACACTCCGCAAACCGCCGCTGCGCCAACACTAACGTCGCTTTGCGATTGCCCAACCCAACTGTATACATCTCTTCTGTCACCTGCTGCCAGCGATACGCCATCAATGCTTGGTGAAGCACGTCTACTTCCAGACCAGGTGCGATCGCCGCTAAAAACGTCAACGGTCGAGGCATCCGAGCAATCATCCCATTCACCGCTTGCAGGATCGTATCCCAGTTGGCATAGGCTTCCGGTGGGCGCGAACCGGGAAGAAGGGCGATCGTGAGGGATGAGGGATGAGGGATGAGGGATGAGTTGCTTGTTTCATCTTTCATCCCTCTACTTTGATCCCTCCAATCCAGCCCATCCATCATCGGGTTTCCCATGTCAAACGCTGGAATGTCACGTCGCTTGAGGCTCATTGCGGTAATTGTGTCTCTAGGAAACACCGCTTTACAGTGGGGATGGCACATCAACCAGCGTTCCCACGGATGATAGATACAGCCTGTCCAGCGTTCGAGGCGATCGTCCCACCAGGAGTCACGCGGCAACCAGCCACACTCATCGCGCAGATAGTATTCTGACTTTGCCGTACCCACAAACGCGTAAGGAAGCCCACTGAGACGGGCGAAGAGGAGGGGGACGATATCGCCAACTGCGAGGATGAGGGGGTGTGTGGGGTGTGGGGTGTGGGGTGTGGGGGTAGCGGCTTCTTGTGCCCAGGCTTTGATGGCGCGAAGTTGAGCGAGGGTGAGTTGGAGTAAGCCGCCCCGGATGTCACGCGCAAGTTGTCGCCCGTCCTGGTAAATGAAGCCACCAGACGGCATGGTTTTGACAGAACCGATGCGAGGAATGCCGTTGTCGATATAGGCATGACCTTCACCCACGATCGGTAACGCTGCCAGTGCTGGTGGGTTTGGCTGTTGCTGAAGTTCGCGCAAGATGCGGAGGGCGATCGCATCTTCACCATGACCATTGCTAAGACAGAGTACACGCATGAGAAGCTGAAGACTGAGGACTGATGGCTAGAATAGGGCAGATAGACGACCAACGGATGGATTAGTGCCCATCATGATTAATGACTTATTGAGCCACTTGAAGTCTCCATAGGGGCTTGGTCGCAAAGCTATTGATTAGCACTTAGAGAGGTGATGCACGGTAGACACACCCTGTTAGTTGAAAAAATAGCGCAAGTATAATTTTGAACAAGCCTAGTTTAGGCAGGGTTAGATTCTTTTTAGTGTCAACAATAAAACTTTAGGAGTCAAACGCTATGAAGAGTGGTGATGCAGTTGCTGCTGGTGCTGCTGGAGTTGCTGGTGCTGCTACAGGTGTCGTAACAGCTTCTAGGTCTATGGAGGCGCAATCGCCGCTGCAAATGCCGCTGGTATATACGGAGCCGCAGCTACAAGTTCTGCTTTAGCAACTTTAGGTGGCGGTGCTCTTGCTGCTAGCAGTGCTGGTATGGCTGGTGGGGTTACAGTTCTCGCTGTATCTGCCGCCCTACCTGCTGTTGCTGTAGGTGCAGTCGGGTTTGGTATTTACAAACTATTGCAGCCGAAGCCCAAAAACAAGATCTCACAGCCGAAACTCAAAAGCCTGAAGATGTAGAACCGGAACCTGAAATCACAAAGCCTGAAGATGTAGAACCAAAGCCTGAAGATGTAGAACTAAAACTTGAAGATGCGGAGACTGTAGCCGAAACTCAAAAGCCTGAAGATGTAGAACCGGAGCCTTGAGATAGTTAAAGTGATTAGCTACAAAAGTGAAGTAGGGGACAGTAACTTAAAAAGGAGTTGTTCTGCTACCTCTCCGATTTTTAAAGCGATAAGCTACTTGCATAAAAATATTGCTTATGGAGTTAATTCGCGACTACCAGACGTTGCTTCCGCCTTGGTTACCGCCAGCGTGCCGATTTCAGCCAACGTGTTCGCAGTATGCGCTGGAAGCGGTCGATCGCTGTGGTACGTCACACGGCAGGTGGTTACTTGTTTGGTGCTTTTGTCGCGATCGTCCGTTGCATTCTAGTGGCTAATCTTCAGTTAACAATCGCTCCAGCAGGCTTGGTGCAACCCAAAAGCCAACCTCCCTCAACTGTGCAAAGGTTGTCTCTAAATCCAGTAAGTTGCTTCTGGCAGCACTTTTTACAATACCTAGAAGTCCAATCACAGTTAATCCTCGTTCTCGTGCCATTTGTCTTGCGGCTTTGTCGTCCAAAATTACCAAATCAGCTTTCAACTGCTCGGCAAGTAAAATTGCCTCTCGCTCACCGGGATCGAGCAGCTTCAATGCATCACTCTGAGGCAGCACAGCAACCTGTATCTGTAGCCAATTTGGAGGAACAGCAAGCCAATCTTTCACAACAGACGGTGTTTTAGGCGCGCTCAGTTCTTTTGCAACCGCTTGAGGAATGATGACAACTCCGTATAAAGCTTGGAGTACATCAATCTGGTTAATTAACCGCAAGTAGCAGAGCGGTGACGTATCAGAAACGACGATCACTGTGCTCTAAACGCTTTGAGAGTTTGCAGATCGCGGTCTAGTTCAGCTTCGTCGTAGTTCAGGTAAACCCCCATCTGCCTCAAAAAAGCGTGCGTTTCAAGGCGAGAAGGTAGTTGCAGTATCTGGCGCACTTCAGCAGTACTCACTTTTCCACAGCGGTAAGCATCCGCAATAATTACCTCCAGGAGCCGTCGGGAAAGAGTCCCCCCTCCTAGATCTAGTCGCTGGGCAACGTCATCTGGAATGTCAATTGTGACCTGCATAGAGCAATTTTCATCAGGTTTACGCTTGAATCTATCGTAGGCGATCGCAACTCAACAAGGCAGTCATGCAAACAGACCAGCGGTAGTCGGTTACTCTTCACCGCGATAAACTGGCAGTATGAAACTCTTATTGATAGGACTAATTCGCGGCTACAGGATGTTTCTTTCGCCGTGGTTGCCACCAGCGTGTCGGTTTCAACCAACGTGTTCGCAGTACGCGCTGGAAGCCGTCGATCGCTTTGGTGTTTTGCAAGGCAGTTGGTTAGCCACACGACGCATTTGTCGTTGTCATCCGTTCCACCCTGGCGGTTATGATCCTGTACCGTCAAAGGTTCAATCCGAGCATTTGGAAGGGGACAAGCCGTAACTAATGAAGCCCTATCAATCCACTGCGATCGTCGAGTGTGGTGAGCCGCTGCTGCCCATTCCTGACGCTTTCTTTGCGTTGGTATCGCCTCATCCGTATGAAAGTCTGTGCGCGCCCTATGGCAACAAGTCGCCTTTTTACTTACGTGAAGGGGTTATTAAAGGTTTGATAGAAGCTCAAGCGCTTTTGCAGAAGGAGCGTTCGGGCTGGCGGATTCAGGTCTTTGATGCCTATCGCCCGATCGCCGTCCAGCAATTTATGGTGAACTATACGCTGCAAGAAGTTGCCCTGGCAAAAGGTTTGCAGGTCGAGCATCTCACTGAATCGCAGCGCGAAACGCTTTTGCAACTGGTCTACGAGTTTTGGGCAGCGCCAAGCCATGATCCAGCTACGCCGCCGCCTCACAGTACGGGTGGTGCAGTGGATATCACGCTCGTTAATGGGAACGGTCAGACGATCCGCATGGGTTCGCCTATTGATGAAATGTCGCCGCGATCCTACCCAGATCACTTTGCTGTTAGTGATGATCCGAGCAGTCGCCTCTACCATCACCACCGACAACTGCTGCGATCGATTATGCTTGCCGCTGGTTTTCAACAACATCCCAACGAATGGTGGCATTTTTGCTTAGGAGATCAAATGTGGGCATGGCTGACGAAGCAAGTGGCGCGGTATGGAGCGGTGGTGGAGGGGTAAAGATAAAGGGCAAAAGGTAAAAGGCTGAAGGTAGAAGGCTGAAGGCTAAAACGCCGACTGCTAGACGCTTAAAGCAACTTAAAGCTCTTACCCTACACCCCATACCCTATACTCACTCCCCCACCCCCTCTATCGATACCCTGCGGCTTGCAGCGAAAACAGTTGGGCATACCGTCCGTTCAATCGCACCAGTGCCTCGTGAGTGCCATGCTCAACGATTTTGCCTTCCTGAAGTACCATAATTTGGTCTGCCATCCGCACGGTAGAGAAGCGGTGGGAAATGAGGATCGCCATCTGGGTCTGTGTCATCGCGCGAAAGTGGTCGAAAATGCGGACTTCGGCTTCGGCATCCATCGCGGATGTGGGTTCGTCCAGCACCAGAATATCGGCCTTCGATCGCATAAACGCGCGCGAAAGGGCGATCTTTTGCCACTGTCCGCCTGATAGCTCACGACCACTTTTGAACCAGCGTCCAAGCTGCGTGTGGTAGCTCTCTGGCAAGGTTTCAATGAAGGGTTGGGCAGTGCCTTTGTAAGCGGCATCGTGCCAGCGGGCTTCATCCTCCAGATAAGCAACATCCCCTGCGCCAATGTTTTCGCCAACTGTAAATTGGTAGCGCACGAAGTTCTGAAAAATCACGCCGATGCGTTGCTGGAGTGCATCTCGATCCCACTCGCGCAGGTCTAACCCATCCAAAAGAATGCGTCCACTGTCGGGTGTATACAGCCGGGTCAGTAGCTTGATCAGCGTCGTTTTGCCAGAACCGTTTTCACCCACGATCGCCAGTTTTTCGCCCGGTTTCAAATGCAGCGAGATGTTTTGCAGCGCAGGCTGAGTGCTACCGGGATAGCCAAAGCTGACGTACTCAAAACGCAGCCCGTCACCGGGTAACAGTCCTTGTGTAGCCTGCCCGATGGATCTGGGAATAGGCTGTTCCAGGTATTCGTAGAGATTTGAAAGGTACAGACTGTCTTCGTACATGCCCCCGATCGCACTCAGCACGGAAGCAAACGTCGCCTGCCCTTGCCGAAACACCACCAGATACATCGTCAGGTCGCCAAGAGAAATGGTGCCTGCGATCGCTTCCAGCACAATCCACACATAGGCTGTATAGAAGGCAAGGGTACTCAAGAGTCCCAAAAAGTAGCTCCACAGCCCGCGCCGAATGGTCAAGTCTCGGTCTTCACCATAGAGCTGACGGAAGATGGCACGGTAGCGGCGCAACAACATGGGACCCAGTTGATACAGCTTGACCTCCATCGCCGCTGTATCGTTCGACAACAGCCATTCCAGGTAGTTCTGCTGCCGCGTTTCGGGAGCACGCCAGCGGAAGAGGCGAAACGCTTCTCCAGCAAAGCGCGTCTCGGCAATAAAGGCAGGAATCGCAGCCACCATCAGCACCAGCACCGCCCACGCCGAAAAGTGCAGCAGTAAACCACCATAGGCCAGCAGCGAAAGGGTGTCTTGTACTAAGCCAAACGTGCGATTGACCAGACTCAGTGGGCGACTGGAGGCTTCTCGCCGTGCCCGTGCCATTTTGTCGTAAAACTCTGAATCCTCGAAGTGCGAAATATCAAGGGTCAACGCTTTTTCTAAAATCAGCACATTAACCTTGTGCCCCAGCAAAGCGCGTAACAGCGATTGGCACAGCGCCAAGCCTTGCTTACAACCTGCCTGTAGCGCAATCAGCCCTGCTTCAATGCCTAAAAACATCAAGGTGTGCCACCGATCGCTCACCAAGCCCGATCGCGCCGCCTGTACGACCCCATCCACAATCAGCTTGCCCACATAGGCGATCGCCCCCGGCAACAAGCCCGCAATCAAGGTGAGAACGATTAGAGCAATGGTAAGTGCGCGATTGGTTGTCCAAACCAGGGCGATCGCGCGCCCGCAATATTGATACATCGACAACGACTGCCGTAAACTCTGCCAGCGCTGTCTCAGCCGATTTTGTTGAAAATTCCTCATACTACTACGATAGCTTTTGGCAATCAGGGTTAGGGGAAACCGGGCGGCAGAGGAGGCAGGGCAAGCAAGGGAGGCAGGGCAAGCAAGGGAGGCAGGGGAAGGCTGCCTACTGAACGTTAACCACAAAACGCTTGAATACATCGTGCCTTGGCCTTTGGCATCCCAGCAAGAGGACGTGTTCTTTGCAGGACGAGTACAACTCAAAGTTCCCCGCTCCCCCTGCTCCCTCCGCCTTCATCCCTCTCCTCACAACCGCGTCTGCACAATCTGAGCAAACGTCTCACGGTTGTCTTTTAAGCTGCGGGGAGTGCCCTGCGGATAGGTTTGAGTGATCAGCGTTTGTAAGCGTTTGACGCGGTTATCGGGGCTGGGGTGAGTGCTAAAAAAGGCGGCTGGCTGACTGTTCTGACGTGCAGCACTGAGCATTTGCATGAGTTGCACAATGCCCTGGGGATCGTAGCCTGCCTCGGTCATAAAGCGTAAGCCCAGCCGATCGCCCTCCAATTCATCGTCACGTCCATAGCGAAGACTCACTAGCTGATTGATGGCTTGCTTGAGTGCCTCTTCTTGTTGTTCGCTTTTCTCGGTTGCCTTTGCGGCTGCATCAATAGCAGTGCCCAAGATGGGACTGAAGGACTGTTTCGCTAAATGCTCTGCCCCATGACGCGCAACCACGTGCCCTACTTCATGACCTAGCACGGCTGCCAGTTGTGCTTCTGAGGTTAACCGCTTGAGCAGCGCCACGGTTAAAAAAACCTGCCCTCCTGGCAGTGCCACGGCGTTGATGGTTTGAGTATCGTGCAGCAGATGAAACTCAAAGGGATAGGGAGTTTTAGAGGCGGACGATCGCGCAACGACCTGCTGACCAACCTGGCTCACATACTGCTGTAGCAGCGTATCTGGATGAAGGCCACCATACTGAGCCGCCATTTGCCGTTTTGCCCGCCGCCCCAGAAAGATTTCCTGCTGCGCTGAAAGCTGCACGTGTTGATTTTCGCCTGTCAACAGGTTTCCAGAGGTATTGCTGCAATAGGTGATCAACCCAAAGAGCACGATCGCAAGTACAATCCCAAGCCGAACCAGTGACTTCACAGCGCTAGCCTTCAGTGACGCAGATAAAATTAAAGGATAGCGGAGTCTTGTGGTTCGTATGAAACACGGCAGATGAACACAGCAAGAAGAGTGACTTCGTTTACCCCTCACGCTTGAACAGTCTCAAGCTCAGGGTCTAAAGTTTAGAGTCTAACCTTCAAATCAGGTACTTATGAGTACTCCGGTTGTATCAGCGGCATGGCTTTTTGAGCATCTTAACGATCCGCACGTGGCGATCGCCGACTGTCGCTTCTCTCTCATGCAGCCAGCATTGGGACGTGAGCAGTACCAGGCAGGCCACATTCCAGGAGCCGTTTATCTGGACTTGAACCAGGATCTTTCTAATCCTGTTGGTGAACATGGGGGACGGCATCCGTTGCCAGATGTGGCTCAATTATCCAAAAAGCTTTCAGCAATGGGCGTTGACTCAACACCAGAAGCACAAACGCTGGTGGTTGCTTACGACGACTCACGACTCGCGTTTGCGTCGCGGTTATGGTGGCTTTTGCGCTACCTGGGGCACGATCGCGTCACCGTCCTTGATGGTGGTTTCGCGGGCTGGAAGGCCGTAGGATATTCCGTAACGCAAGCTGTTTCCGCCCCAAAAGCCGGAGCCTTTGTGCCGCAATTGCGCTCAGACCTGGTAGTAGGAATTGGCGATGTCAAAACGCGGAAAGCTTCACCTGAAGTCATGCTGGTCGATTCTCGTGAAGCCGAACGGTACCGGGGTGATCACGAACCCATCGACCCGATCGCAGGCCATATCCCCGGAGCTGTTAATTACCCCTGGCAAGGAGTAACGGATGCAGACGGCTATGTGCTTCCAGTCGAGACCCAGCGTCACCGATGGCACGATCTCGAAGCAGCGCACGAACTTCTGGTCTACTGCGGTTCTGGCGTAACGGCCTGTGTGAATTTACTCTCTCTAGAGCTAGCAGACATTCATACGGGCAAACTCTATGCCGGAAGCTGGAGCGACTGGTGTTCGTATGAGGAAGACTAAAGTTCGTATGAGGAAGACTAAAGTTCGTATGAGGAAGACTAGAGGATGAGGGATGAAGGCAGAAGGCTAAAGGCCAAAAGCTGACCGCTGACCGCTTGATTAACTCAAAACTTTTTATCCTTCATACATAACTTCATCCCTTATCCTTTCTCTTTCGAGAGCATATCGATCGCATCCCCTAATGCCGTTGTCAACCCTTTGCGTGTCTGTGCGTGGTTCGCTTGCTCTAGCTTGAGGGCTTGCGCCAGGCGATCGCGTTCCGTCAATGCTTCAAGGAGCTTTTGCTGAAGCGCTGTCACCGTTTGCAGCTTTTCAACTTCGGCTTGAATGGCTGATGCATCAGTCGGGATGCCTTCCTCTAATGGCAACGTTCCCTTAAGCTGCTGGAGTTCTTGCGTCAGGTCAGCGATCGTTTGCCGTGTGCGTGCGGCTTCTTGCCGTCTTTGTTGAGCTTCAGTTTCATACAGCCGCTGCCAATTGGCTGCACTGGTATACGCCTGCTCACGGTCTTGCTGGGCCTCTGCCAACTGCTGCCGCAACGCTTTAATCTCAGTCAACCACTGGCTTACGTCGTGGGTCATCAGCACCGACTCCTTATGCGATGGTAGAGAGTGTAGCGGACTGGCGAGAGAAATTCTATAGCAATGGGGGTGAGGAGAGGGAGAGAAAGTTTTGAGTTTTAAGTTTTGAGTTCATTCAGCCTTTAGCCTTCATCCCTCATCACTTCATCCTTACTCCTCCAACTCGATCGCCCCCAACGCCTCGTATGCCTCCTCAACGAGCGATCGACCGCGTAAAAAGCCAATATTCGCTCCGGGGCAAACCCATTGCAGGGTTTCTGGCTGGAACTGATGCAAAAGCTTTTGCACACTTTTAAGCTGCCTGCGCCAGTGGAAGGTCTTGGGCGTTTTGAGGGGCAGCAGGTTGCCTTGAGGATTGGGCAACAAGTGGCGACCCGAAAACAACACGCCTCCGTAGCCGCTGTAATAAAGACAAGAGGAGCCAGGAGAGTGTCCAGGAGTCCAAAGCCCCTGACTTTGTGGTGTTAAGACCAGGGTTTGTGCAAACGGAGCGACCGTCAACCCTGGGAGCAAGTAGGCTTCCTGTTCTTGCATCACAATCTCACAGCCAAAAGCTTGTTGAATCGCCCTCGCCTGCCCAATGCCGCCACGGTGGGTGAGAAAGAGGATGTGAACGCCTCCCTGGGCTTGTAAAAAGTCCTGGGTGGTGTCATTCCAGGCAGGGCAGTCTACAAGAATGTTGACGGACTCAACGAGCAAATAAGCCGTTCCGCCTAGGGTATCCCGATTGGGTGGAAACGCGAAAATGGCCGCGCGATCGTCCGACTGGTGCAACAGCCGACGCGGTTGTTTAGCCGCAGCAGTGGGCTGGCTTGGCGCTAGTTGAGACGGGCTTGGCAAAGCGGACTGAGGGTAATCTGAAGACACAGGCAAGTAAGGGCGAAGGAAAACGCTTGTGGAACCCGATCGCGCGATCGATCTGACTGAAAAGCCGTTTCGTTGACTTAAATCACAACTGACTCAGAAAGCAGACGCTTTAAGCACTCAGGCCGTTTTAGCATTTAGGCTGCATCCACAGCGGAGTTAGCGTTCAAACCACACGCAGTTCCAAAGCTACAAAGTTCTCAAGCAAACGATGCAGCACATTGACTCCATCGTAGTTCACCTGGGTGAGTATAAAGGCGCTGTAGTACCCTGCATCACTTACCCTTAAAAATCTCAGCGTATCTCAGCCTTTACAGCCTTTGATCAGTGCATCATGTGGCAGAACTCCTTTAGGATGGCTATAGAGCTGTGCATTTCTGTCTGTTCGCTTTTAAACTAGATGAGTTCTGGCGGAGGAGTCTGCTGAATCAAGTTTCTGGATGTCGGTGAAGAAAATTTGAGCGGCACGTAAGCAAGCACAACGGAGATTGTTATGATGCTTTCTTTGTGCCCTACGGTTCACCGTATTCATTTAACCGCTTGGCATTGTTTCAGGTCTTACGTTCTTCCAGCCCAATGAGGCTAGGCACATGAATCCGTTAATCTTGCTGTTTCTGTTGGGGCTAATCACGTACTTTATTGTGCAGCGTGTGGCAAGCGTCACGCGATCGCCCGTTTGGTTGCTCTGGCTAGTGGCGATGGCTCCAGCGATCGTGTCAAGCGGTTGGGTCTTGGCAAAAGGGAAACCCATGCCATCGCAGACCATCCTTATTTTGTCGGGGGTTTGCCTGCTAGTGTACTGGTTTCTCATTCAGCGCAATCGTATTTCACCCCCCCCAGTCAATTCAACCGCAACAGAAGGACAAGAACCACCAGCAGAACTGCCGAAAGAGGCGGTCAGCCTCCCAGCCAGCCCACGACCGATCGACAAGGCAGAAGAAACCAGCCTGCAAAACTGCTTTCCCTGGTCAATTTACTATCTGCAAAACGTCGAATATCGGCCACAAGCCGTGATCTGCCGTGGACAGCTACGCAGCAAGCCAGAGGTCGCCTATCAAACCATTCAGGAGAATGTGGCGGAAGCCTTTGGCGATCGCTTCTACCTGGTGTTTCAGGAGGGTGTCAACCAGAAGCCGTTCTTTGTACTGGTGCCAAACCCACACGCCCAGGCAGCAGCAGATACGGCGGCGCTACCTGATGCCAAGCCACGCAAGGAACCGATCAGTCGCCCCTTTTTGGCGATCGGCTTATTCATTGCCACTTTTTTCACCACCACGCTGGCATGGCTGGATTTAGAAAAAAAAGCAGTCCAGCTTTCACTGACGACATTGGCAACAGGACTGCCCTATGCCTTAGCGCTGATGGCAATTTTGGGCATTCATGAGTTAGGGCATTACCTTACGGCTCGTCGGTACCGCATTAAGGCGACGTTGCCTTACTTCATTCCCGTCATTCCCATTCCGCTGTTTCCCTTTGGCACGTTTGGCGCGTTTATTCAAATTCGATCGCCCATTCCCAATCGTCGTGCCTTATTTGATGTGGGTATCGCCGGGCCGATCGCGGGGTTTGTAGTCACCTTGCCCTTGTTGCTGTGGGGCTTGGCTCATTCAGATGTTGTACGGCTGCCTGAAAAGTTCGAGGTATTTAACTTTCAGGCACTTGACCCCAGCTTTTCAATCTTGCTAGCGCTGCTCAGCAAATTAGCACTGGGGAGTGCTCTGACAGATGGCTTTGGCATTCATCTTCATCCGGTTGCAGTTGCTGGCTTCCTGGGTCTGGTCGTGACAGCGTTTAATTTGATGCCAGTGGGTCAATTAGACGGTGGTCACATTGTCCATGCTATGTTTGGGCAGCGTGCTGGGGCCGCGATCGGACAGATTGCCCGTTTATTGCTGCTCACGCTCTCTCTCGTCCAGCCGCATTTGCTGGTTTGGGCCATCCTTCTATTTTTGATGCCTGCTACCGATGAACCCGCGCTGAATGATGTGACGGAATTAGATAACCGCCGTGATTTGTGGGGCATTTTAGCGCTGGGGCTGCTGTTGCTGATCATTCTGCCCATGCCAGCCGTGCTGACATCCCTGCTGCATCTTTAGGCTTGAGAAGAGAGGCACGGTTTGAGCGCAAGCAAGACAGCAGGATGCCAGGTCTTGAAGGTTGAAACAGCATCAGTCCACAAACAAAACCAATTTCTGCCCACGCTCTAGAACGAAGTGCAGCGCAGATACGGCATAATGGGAGGGTTTTCTAATGCTCAAGAAACGCTGGACAACGCTTGATTCACAGTCAGCGTCACTCGCTAAACTGAACCCAAGACTTCTTAGTTGAGGGGGAAAGTAAATGGGAAAAGGATGCAAACCAAGTCTTTCCCTTTACCCAAACAGTACCGAGATCAAATCTATCATCCTTACTTCAGCAACTTTCCACCTGCCATGCGAACCCATTACTGCGGTCAACTCCGAGCCGAACACATTGGAGAGACAGTGAGCCTTTGCGGCTGGGTCGATCGCCGTCGCGATCATGGCGGCGTCATTTTTGTAGATTTGCGCGATCGCAGCGGCATTGTGCAAATTGTCAGCGATCCCGAACGCACCCCTGGTTCATACCAGCAGGCAGGCGATTTGCGAAACGAATACGTTGTGCAAATTTCCGGTCGCGTCACGAAGCGTCCTGATGATTCACTCAATCCGCGTTTGGGCACAGGCGAGGTCGAAATCTACGCCGATCACATCGAAATTCTCAACGCCGTGCGCAAGCAACTGCCCTTTCAGGTCTCTACCGCTGAAACGGAAACGGTGCGTGAAGAGTTGCGCCTCAAGTATCGCTACCTTGATCTGCGGCGCGAACGCATGAGCCAGAACTTGCAACTGCGCCATGCGTTGAATCGAACCATTCGCCGCTATCTAGAAGACGTAGAAGGCTTTACCGAAGTCGAAACGCCGATTTTGACGCGATCGACGCCCGAAGGTGCCCGCGATTATCTGGTTCCTTCAAGAGTTAACGCGGGTGAATGGTACGCGCTCCCGCAATCACCGCAGTTGTTCAAGCAACTATTAATGGTGGCAGGGTGCGATCGCTATTATCAAATCGCCCGTTGCTTTCGGGATGAGGATTTGAGGGCCGATCGTCAGCCCGAATTTACTCAACTCGACATGGAAATGAGCTTCATGTCGCAAGAAGAAATTTTGAACCTCAACGAAGGCTTAGTCTGCCATCTGCTCAAAACCCTCAAAGGCATTGAGATTCCTCGTCCCTTTCCCCACCTCACCTACGCCGAGGCAATGGATCGCTACGGTTCCGATAAGCCTGATACCCGGTTTGATCTCGAATTGGTGGATGTCTCGGATGTCGTGAAAGATTCTGGCTTCAAGGTGTTTGCCGATTCGGTGTCTAAAGGTGGCATCGTCAAAATTCTGCCCATTCCCGGCGGCAACGACCTGGTTTCTAATGTGCGGATCAAGCCCGGTGGTGACTTGTTTAAAGAAGCGACTGAGACAGGTGCAAGAGGCTTGGCATATATTCGCGTGCGGGATGATGGCGAGATCGACACGATCGGAGCCATCAAAGACAACCTCACCGATGCTCAAAAGCAAGAAATCTTGACTCGTACAGGTGCAAAAGCCGGACACCTGCTGCTGTTTGGTGCGGGTGATACCGCAACGGTCAATAAAACGCTCGATCGCCTCCGTCAAGTCGTCGGTCGCGAACTGAATCTCATCGATGCCAACAAAATCAATCTCTTGTGGGTCACAGATTTCCCCATGTTTGAGTGGAACGCTGACGAAAAGCGTCTCGAAGCACTCCACCATCCCTTTACCGCACCTAACCTCGACGACCTCGATGACCTGAAAACCGCTCGCGCTCAGGCATACGATCTTGTATACAACGGTTTTGAGGTGGGCGGCGGCAGTGTGCGAATTCATCAATCCGACATTCAAGCCCAGGTCTTTGAACTGATTGGCCTATCTGAAGAAGAAGCGCACAATAAGTTCGGCTTTTTGCTCGAAGCCTTTGAGTACGGTGCCCCACCCCACGGTGGCATAGCCTACGGACTCGATCGCTGGGCGATGCTGCTCAGTGGCGAAGAATCCATCCGCGACGCGATCGCTTTCCCCAAAACGCAACAGGCTCGGTGTTTGCTCACAGGCGCACCCTCCAGCGTTGATGGCAAACAACTCAAGGAACTCCACGTTGCCTCTACGCACAAGCCCAAGCCAGCCACGCAGAATTAACGGTTTTGCTGTCATGTTTAAATAGAGTTAGAGCGATCGCGCCTCACGTTGCTTTAAGGAGGTTAGATGCAGTCAGAGCTTACCTTACATCTGGATGCCGAGTTAATCGCTAAGGTCGAACGCTGGGCAGAAGCGCGTAACTTGACACTCTCTGATGCCATTGCGACCCTGCTTAAGCAGCTACCGGATCAAGACCAACCACTAAAGCTGACTCCCTGGACGCAGCAACTGGTTGGGGTACTAGCGAACGTGGAAGATCCCAATAGAGAAAATGCCTTACAAGAGGAGTACGTAGACTACTTAGAGGATAAGTACCAGTGAAACGGGTACTGTTTGACACTGATGTGCTGTTGGATGTGTTTCTGCAACGACACCCCTACTTCACGTCTTCCGCGATCGCTCTCGATACAGTGGGGCAAGGCAAAATCGAAGGCTATATTGCTGCCCATGCCGTGACAAATCTGTTTTACCTGCTCAAACGGCAGTTGGGACGTGACCAGACCCGCAGCCTTCTGGCGACATTGCTGTCAAAAGTGCATATTGCTGCTGTGACGGATGCGGTTGTTCGAGAAGCGCTGGCAAGCTCATTCACCGATTTTGAGGACGCGGTTGTCCATGCGGCGGCTAGAAGTATTGGTGTCGAAGCCATCGTCACTCGAAACATTCAAGACTTCCGTTCAGGAACAATCCCAGCAGTGTTACCGGAAGTTTTCTTAGCAACGTTCAACTAAGTGAGAGAAGCCCATCTCCTAGCACACGCATTAGATGCATTCTCTTTGCGATCGAACGTTTGCTCCAATCGAACAAGAGGGGTTTTCGATCGACTGTTCCCTTTTGTAGAATCGTGGGGATCTACAAGCAGATGGTGCATCCTTCAACCGCCGAAGGTTAAGTGCAGCCGAAATGGTACGTCACAGTTAATTTTTCTGAGACAAGTCCCTTATCTTTAACTAATACATGGAAACGCTTGACTTGCTGCGATCGGGTCAGCTTGAGGGGACGAAAAAACTCAACCTTTCCTGCGGCTTAACTCAATTTCCAGCCGAAATTTTTGCGCTGGCAGATTCGTTAGAAGTGTTGGAACTCTCAAACAACCAGTTCAAAACCCTGCCAGACGAGTTTGGGCAGTTGAAAAAACTCAAAATTGTGTTCTTCAACAACAATGAATTTGAAGAAATACCAGCGGTGCTGTCACAATGTCCTGCACTCTCGATGGTTGGCTTTAAGGCGAATAAAATCAAGCATTTCGGTGCCGATGCCCTCCCACCGACCGTCCGTTGGCTTATTCTGACGAATAATCGACTTGAGCAACTACCGGCTTCGATCGGCACGTTTAGCCGTCTGCAAAAGCTCATGCTGGCAGGCAACCAACTGCGATCGCTCCCCAATGAAATGGCAGACTGCCTGAATCTAGAGCTGATCCGCCTGGCAGCAAACCGTCTCACGGTGTTACCTGACTGGTTGTTTCGGCTACCGCGTCTCTCCTGGCTAGCCTATGCAGGAAACCCGTGCTGTAAGGTGGAACCTCCGGTTGAGCGATCGCTCCCAGAGATTCGCTGGACGGATCTAAAGATAGGAGACATCCTGGGGCAAGGGGCTTCGGGCGTGATCTCGAAGGGTGTCTGGGTCATCAAGCAACCGGAAGCACAGCCGCCACACACAAAAGACGTTGCCATCAAAGTCTTCAAAGGGGAAATGACCAGCGACGGGTTGCCAGCGGATGAAATGCGGGCGTGTATCGCGGCTGGAACGCATAACAATCTGGTACGTGTGCTGGGCAAGCTGACCGACAACCCTGAAGCCAAAGCCGGACTGGTGTTTTCCTTCATCCCGCCTGACTACAAAAATCTGGGCGAACCACCCGATCTCGATACCTGCACCCGCGATACCTATCCAGCCAATCCCGCATTCTCTCTAGCCGTCATTCTACGCATCGCGCAGGGAATTGCGGCAGCGGCGGCTCACCTCCACGATCGCGGTATTATGCATGGCGACCTCTACGCTCACAATATTTTGGTCAATGAAACGGGCGCGAGTCTGCTGGGAGACTTCGGAGCCGCGTCTTTTTACAATACGACCGATCTCCCGATCGCTCAGGCAATGGAATGGTTGGAGGTCAGAGCCTTTGGCTGTTTGCTGGAGGATTTGTTAGACCATTGTGCGCTGGAGGACGGCACTGTTCAAAAAGAAACCTTCGATCGCCTGCGTGCCCTACAACAAGACTGCATGACTCCCACGCCTTCCACGCGCCCTCTGTTCAGCGACATCTGCGATCGCTTAGACGCTTTAAGTGCAGCCGTTATTACTGCCTAAAGTCTCCCAGAAGACCAAGGCTAAGTAATCGCGGCTTTTTGGCGAGTGGGGCGTTTGTGATCGGATTTTTTCTTCAAACCTATAGCTTAGTCTTCTGGCGGGGTGATCTGTTGCGAACCATGTAGCACTGCCAGAATGTCGATTTGCTCAGGTCTGATGTAATAAACGATCCGGTAGGAGCCTTCAATGACTTCACGAATTTGCTCGGTGGCGAACTCTGACACCACTCGCCAGACAACGGAAAGGTAGCGATCTGCTGCGATCGCCTGGTTAAGCGGTCAATCGTTCTCTCAGCGTATTTGGGCGAGTTTTGAGCAATGTAAGAGTAGATGGTTGAAAGATGCTGCACAGCCGTCTCTGTCCAAAAAACGTTCACTCCGAGAGTCCAAACTGCTTACGAACGTCCTCAATCGATAACACTCGACCCGCGTTGCTATCAGCTAATCCCGCTTCAATGGCTTGCCGCACATAAATTTCTTGCATCAGATCGTCCCAGGTCGAATTTTCTGGTAGTTGATCAATCAGACGGTGTGCTTCGTCTTTAATGCTGCGAGTTTCCATAAGCTGCGTTTGAGTAAGCTAGCGTTTTGTTCAATAGCATTGTAAGCGATCGCTCGTTTGCGCCTGGGAAAGAGCTTGCGATCGCACCCGACTTGAACTCACAAGCATTGTTTGCGAAAGCACCGCTAATCTGGATGTATCTACAGGCGATCGGTGTTCCTCACATCACTACGGCAGGATGCTCAAAAAGATAACCGCTTCAGCATTGAGCGATCGCTTACGGTCGTTGAATTCTTCCAAGCAAGCATTGCTTCGTCGCACCAAGCAGGGAGTTTTCATTCTCATTGCGTTTGGTGGGCTATACGTGATTACGCCACCGCTTTGGAATGCAGTCGTTGTGAGTCCGCAGCAACGAGTTGAGCCACTAGCAAAACGTATCAACGACCTAGACAAACAAATCAAAACGTCACCAACGCCTTCAACCGCAGACCTCAAAGAGATTGCTACCCTCGAAAAAGGTCGCATCGATACCGAAAACACGATTCGGACAAGCCTCTTTCAAGCCGTTGGCGGTTTACTGGTCTTTGTCACGCTCTACATTTCCTGGCGAACGCTGCAAGCAAATGAAGCGAAACAGGTCGCGGAGCGCTTTAGCAAAGCAATAGAGCAACTAGGAAGTGAGAATATTCATGTGCGCTTAGGCGGCATTTATGCGCTAGAACAAATTGCAAAAGATGCCGAGGAGAAATATTACTGGCAAGTGATGGAAACGCTGACTTCTTATGTGCGGGAGCGATCGCCCTGGAATAAAGAAAAAGAAGCACAAGCTGAACAAGAAATTCCACCGTTACCAACTGATATTCAAGCCGTAATGACCGTCATTGCCCGACGTAAACACAGCTATGGTCATCTGCTCGAACGCAACCCCCTTGATTTAAGTAACGCTGACCTGCGACGATTGCAGCTTCCGCCAAACACTCAACTCAATCACGCAAACTTTATAAACACAAACCTGCAAAGCGCATTCCTACAAAAAGTGAATTTGCAACAGGCAATTTTCTGCAATGCAATCCTGCAAGGGGTATTTCTCAACAAAGCGAGTTTGCAACAGGCAATTCTTACGAGAGCCAATTTGCAGGAGGCGGAACTTGAAAGTGCGGAGTTGCAAAAAGCAATTCTCTGGGAAGCTGATCTGAAAGAGGCCATCTTTAAAGGAGCAAATCTGCAAAAGACAATCCTTGACAAAGCGAATCTGCAAGGGGTGCATCTCAAAGAAACAGTTGGGCTAACACGGGAGCAACTTAACGCGGTAGCGTCCCACGAAGGAGCAGTTCTGCCAGATTACCTGCTAACGCAACAGCCACAAGCAGAAATGACTTCATCCGCCATACAAACTACTGCATCGGCACAACCCGAAAGCGAAACGTAAGCACCACCAGCGAAAACGCAATTAGTACCACCAGAAGAAACGTAGTGAGCTAATGGGGTGACTGGGGAAAGGGCGATCGCGAACGCTAAGACCGAATCTACTTTTTAAACGACCGTTTCACGACTACCTGAAGCTAAAGGGTTGGATTGCATGAGAGGGACGATCGCCTCAGTTAAACTAAGAGCAACGAATGATCGAGGACAAACCATGCCAACCCGACAACCTCGATACAGCAAGGAAGAATTTGCTCGCCGTGGCAAGGCGCTTTACGATACTCAGATTCGTTCTCAGGTTGAAGCAGGGAATCAAGGCAAAGTTGTAGCGATCGACATCGAAACAGGAGCCTTTGAGGTTGGCGATGATAGCCTTACTGCCGCCAAACAACTGTTGAAACGCTACCCTGACGCACAGATTTTTGGGATTCGGATTGGGCATCGTGCGGTTCATCGCTTCGGTTTTCGCTCTCCCACTACTTCTGCATGATTATTGGCAATGTGAATCACGATCGAGAGGCGATTGTGCAGTTAGCCGTGCTTGGCGAGAATCAACAACGTCAAGGAATTAGGGCAATCATCGATACTGGATACACTGGCTTTCTGACCTTGCCACCCTCCGTAATTATGGCTCTAGATCTTACTTAGTTCATGCAGCAGGAAGGCTTTTTAGGCGACGGAAGCTTATGTATGTTTAACGTGTATGAGGCATCTGTCATTTGGGATGGTCAGGTCAGAACTATTGAAATCAATGAGTCAGAAACAGATCCATTGGTGGGAATGGGGTTACTTGAAGGGTATGAGTTGACTATTCAAGGTATTGCCGGAGGGTTGGTGACAATCAAAGCATTACCTTAAGTGATCGCCGCAGCCCACAAAACCCACAAATTCTGTAGAAAACCCATAGAACATTTGTTCTAAAAGTGTTATGAATAGAGGCAACAGCGATCGCCAGACAGCGGTAAGCTTGAGCGATCTTTAGACAACCGTGATCTTTCCGTTCACAGCATCGCTGAGAGGCTACACTAAACACTGACTTTTCTCCCTTAAACGGCTTGCTTACCAGGTGTACATCAAGCGTCTAGAACTCTCCAACTTTAAGTCCTTTGGTGGCACAACGCCGATTCCGTTGCTGCCAGGGTTTACAGTGGTGTCTGGCCCGAACGGTTCTGGCAAGTCGAATTTGCTGGATGCGCTGCTGTTTTGCCTGGGGTTGGCAGGGTCAAAGGGTATGCGGGCAGAGCGCCTTCCCGATCTGGTCAACCATACGCAAAGCACGCGTGGTCGTTCTACCGTCGAAGCCAGCGTCACCGTCACCTTTGACCTGTCCGATGAACCAGAACTGTTAGAGGATGCGATCGAACGGCAAGTCAATAGCGATGGCTCTCTGCGTTCAGACGAATCGCCAAATGGTTCTGACGGCAACGGACATTTAAATGGACATGCCGAAAACGAACATACCCAGAATGGACATGCCAAAAACGGACATACCCAAAATGGGCACGCTCAAAACGGCAATGGTGCGCGTCCCATCCGCACCGAATGGAGTGTCACCCGCAAACTCCGCGTCACCCAGCAAGGCACCTACACCTCCAACTACTACATCAACGGCGAACCCTGCACCCTGACAGAGCTGCACGAAGAATTAAACCGTTTGCGCGTCTATCCCGAAGGCTACAACGTGGTGCTACAGGGGGACGTGACGCGCATTATCTCGATGAATGCCCGCGAACGACGCGAAATTATTGATGAACTGGCAGGTGTGGCAACCTTCGATCGCAAAATCAACCAGGCTAAAGAAAAGCTGGATGCCGTTAAAGATCACGAAGATCGCTATCACATTGTTGAAAAAGAACTGATTGACCAGCGCGATCGCCTCGCCCAGGATCGCATCAAAGCTGAAAAGTACAAAAAGCTGCGGCTGGAGCTGCAAACCAAAGAACAGTGGGAGATTGTCATCCGTTATCAGCAGTCATTTCAAAGCGCTCAGCGACTCCGCGAACAGCTTGAAGGGGGCGATCGCGAACATGCTGACCTCAGCACGCAGCTTACCGCTCTCACAACCACCATTCAGCAAGCAACGACTGAGTTAGACCAGTTGAATGCTCGCGTCCGTGCGTTGGGCGAAGACGAACAGTTGGCACTCCAGTCCACACTGGCAACCCACGAAGCAGAACTGCGCCAACTGCAACGACAAGAGCACGATTTGCAGGCTGCCAGTCAAGACACCGTGACCAAGCTGGCGCAAACTCAGCGGGAACTTCAGGAACACTTACAGGCGATCGACACTTTTACGCAACAGCAAACGACCGAAGCACAACACCTTACCACCCGCCAGCATGATCGGGATCAGGCACGTCAAACCCTGGAGCAAAACCGCGAAGCCGCAAATGCCTCCGCTGCCAGTGCCGAAGCCTGGGTGCAAGAGCAAACGACCCTGCACCACCACATCGAAACGCTTGTCAATGCCCTAGAACCACAGCGAACAGAGCAAGCACAGCTACAGGAGCGCACCCGTCAGCTAGAACGCCAAATTCAGGAACAGACGCAAACTGTAGAAACGTTACAGCAGCGGCTGGCAGAGCAACAAACCCAAAAGGCAGAGGTTGAAGCACGCTTGACCGCAGTTCAAGAGCAGATCCAGGCGATCGCCCAGAATCTTGCGGCGGCTGAACAAGAACTTCAGATTCAGCAAGAAACTCAGACGCGCTTATTGCACGAACAGCGCGAAAAACAGCGTCGGCTGGATAAGCTGGAAGCTCAAACCCAGGCCATCCAAGAAGCTCAGGGCACTCATGCCACTCAGGTCATTCTGCAAATGGGTCTGACAGGCGTTTGTGGCTTGGTGGCTCAGTTGGGGCGGGTTGATCCCCGCTATCAATTAGCGTTAGAAACCGCAGCAGGCGCTCGGTTAGGAAATTTGGTGGTAGAAGATGATGCTACGGCTGCCGCAGGGATTGAAATCCTCAAACAAAAACGAGCGGGACGCGCCACCTTCCTGCCCCTCAACAAGATTCAAGCAGGGCGAATGCCGTCGAGTGGCGTGCGATCGCTTTCTGGCTGTATCGACTATGCCGTGAATTTAGTGGAGTTTGACGATCGTTACCGCAACGTGTTCGCCTATGTCTTTGGCACCACGCTGGTGTTTGAAACCTTGAGTGACGCGCGTCGGCACATGGGGCAGCACCGCATTGTCACCCTAGACGGCGAACTGCTGGAAACCAGCGGTGCCATGACTGGCGGCAGCACCAGCCAGCGTCAGGCCATCCACTTTGGCACTGTCGAAGCGACCGAATCGGCAGAAGTGATTGCCCTGCGCGATCGCCTGCACGAAATCGATCGCATCCTCGCACGCTGCGACCATAGCATTCAGCGAGCCACCCAACTGACCAAAGAACGGACTCAAGCACTGGCAGAAGCTCGACAACAGCACCGTGAGGCTCAGCTTCAAACCAAGCAACTGGACACTGAACTCCAGACACTCATCATGACCCTGACTCAGGTGCAAACCCAGCTTGCACAAAATACTCAGGAGTTGGCGATCGCCCAAACCCGTCTACACACCTTAGAAACCGAAATTCCCGCGCAAGAGCAGCAGCTACAGACCTTGCGACAGACTCTGGCAGAGCTAGAACAATCCCAAACCCACAGCGAATGGCAGCAAATTCAAACGGCCCTTCGCGCCCAGGAAGCGGAACTCTCGCAGCGAGACTTGGCGGTACGGGCGATCGAACAACGCTTGCAGGATCTGGACAACCAGCGCCAGCGATCGCAGGAAAAAGTCCAGCAGGGGCAGGAGCGCTTACAGGACTATCGAACGCAGCAGACGGCACAGATGCAGGAGCAGTCAGCGGTCAGCGGTCAGCAGTCAGCGTTGAAGGTGAAAATTGGCGAAACTCAGGCATCTCTGGCGGCGTTAGAGCAACGGTTAGGGCTGGAGAAGCAAGCCCGCGATCGCGCCGAACGTCAGTTGCGTGACCAGCAAACGCAGCAGCAGCAGATCACCTGGCAGCAGCAAAAGCTGGAAGAAACCCAACAAGCACGTCGAGCCGAATTAAGCGAACTGACCCTTCAACTGGAGGCACAGCAGCCCGATCTACCTGACCCCTTGCCAGAAATTCCCGACACGGCGACCCGTGACCTAGTGGAATTGCAGCACGAACTGCGATCGCTCCAGAAGCGCCTTCAAGCAATGGAACCTGTGAACATGCTGGCGTTGGAGGAGTACGATCGCACCCAGGCGCGCCTTGAAGAACTCACCGAAAAACTTCAAACCCTGCAAGAAGAACGCACCGAACTCCTCCTGCGTATCGAGAATTTCACCACGTTGCGTCAACGCGCCTTTAAAGAAGCCTTCGATGCGGTTAACCTCAACTTCCAATCCATCTTTGCCACGCTTTCGGATGGGGACGGTCACCTCCAACTCGAAGACCCCCAAGATCCGTTCAACGGTGGGCTGAATCTAGTGGCTCATCCCAAAGGTAAGCCCGTTCAGCGTCTTGCTTCCATGTCTGGGGGTGAAAAATCCCTCACCGCACTCAGCTTTATCTTTGCCCTCCAGCGCTACCGTCCTTCGCCCTTTTACGCCTTTGATGAAGTGGATATGTTTTTGGATGGGGCAAACGTAGAGCGATTAGCTAGAATGATCAGACAGCAAGCACAGGAAGCGCAGTTTCTCGTGGTGAGTCTACGGCGACCGATGATTGAGTCTGCCGATCGCACGATCGGGGTTACGCAAGCACGAGGGGCTTACACTCAGGTTTTAGGCATTAACCTCTTACCACAGAGTGCCTCCGTATAAGCAGCCTGCTGTATGATTTGACCACTGTATGCTTTGATAGTGATCAGTTTGTTAACGATCAGGATTTGCGAATCAGGATTCGACCCATAATGGCATTTGAAGAGATCCGCCAACGCTCAGACCTTCTTGGGACACAAGTGATCACCCGTGATACGGGCAAAAAACTGGGTGTCGTGAGTCAACTTTGGGTAGACATTGACCAGCAGGAAGTGGTAGCGCTCAGCTTGCGTCCCAACTTGCTCTACGGCACACCTCAGCCCATGCTGTTAAGCAGCATTCGGCAGATTGGGGATGTTATTCTGGTCGATAACGACGATGTGATTGAAGATATTGATGTTGAGTCCTACAGCAGCTTGATTAACTGTGAAGTGGTCACTGAAACAGGCGAACTGCTAGGCAAAGTGCGCGGCTTTAAGTTTGATATTGATAATGGCAAGGTTACATCCCTGATCCTGGCATCGATCGGCCTCCCCCTCATTCCTGATCAGGTCGTCAGTACCTACGAATTATCGGTAGACGAAGTAGTAAGCAGTGGCCCTGATCGCCTGATTGTGTTTGAAGGCTCGGAAGAACGTCTGCTGCAACTATCTGTCGGCGTGTTGGAACGTCTCGGCATTGGCACCCCTCCCTGGGAACGTGACGAAGAAGATACCTACGTGGCTCCTGTTCGCGCTGATAACCAGCTTGGCACAGGCTTGCGTACCCCGATCGCCACACCCGTGCGCCAGAAAGAGCCTGCTATCCAGGAAACGTGGGATGACGACAACTGGAACAACTCACGTCCTCAACTACGGCAACCGCAACGTCGGGCTGAGTCACTCTACTACGACGAGGAAGAGGAAGACAATTGGAGTGAGGCAACGCCTGCGCGCGATCGCTATGCTGCACGTCCCGAACCTCCACAACCCTATCCAAACGTTGATTACGAAGACGAAGATCTGGACGGTGATGCCTGGGAAGACGAGGAGCAAAAGCCTCTACCACCCTACCAAGCTCCTCGCATCAATCTTCCTGAGAAAACAAAAGCCCCTGAATACGAAGAAGAGGGCTATTAAGGGACTATTGTCTAAGTAGGACTAAAAGCCTCGGATTCTTGAAGAATTCGGGGCTTTTGTATAATCGCGTTTTCGCTTTATGGCGTTCCGTACAATTACCTTTGAACTCCTGATGCATTCAGGATAAACTTGCATTCTTTCTGGTCGTTAAACTATGCAGGCGCTTCAAGCTGCGGTTAGTGTGTTTTGGGCAAACTTAGAATAGTGCGTCGTTGAAAGCAACACACCAACTGTGGAGGCGAACAGGTTTTTGCTCTTCGAGTTGTCTGGTGCACAATGGCAAACTGCTTTATTTTTCCAAACTGAAGGGTTCTCTACCGCAATGATGCATCCGCATACAGAGGTTCGCTTTATTAATGCTGCGATCGGCTACGGTGTTTTTGCCACTCAGCTCATTCCAAAGGGCACGATTATATGGATTTTGGATGAGCACGATCAGGCGTTTGATGAATCCTATCCAGCAACCCTTGACCCCGTGCAGCGCAGATGCTTTCTCAAGTACAGCTATCGGGATGAACGAGGATTCTATATTCTGTGCGGAGACATTGCCCGGTTCGTCAACCATAGCTTTCATTCGAGCTGCATTGCGACTCCCTACAAGTTTGAGCTAGCCTCACGAGACATTCATCCCGGCGATGAATTAACGGATGATTACGGGTACTTTAATTTGGATAAGCCGTTTTACTGCTTTCCAGAACTGGGTACTGCTCGTACCAAAGTCATGCCCGACGATATTCTGCACTATTACCCAGAGTGGGATCGTCAGGCGGCTGATGCGATGCGTCTTTTCAACAAGGTTGAGCAACCGTTGAAACACTTGATCGACCATAAATTTATGGCAAAGGTGACTGCGATCGCTGCAGGAGACGCGAAAATGGATTCTATTCTGGCGTGTTACTACGATCGCACTGCAACGTTAACAGCGGTTAGCTAACGTCATTGCCAACCGCCGTTACAGGCAAACCTGATTGACCGGGCAAGTTTCATGGCTTTGCCGCCTTTGCTCAGCCGTTATTACTTTTGCTCAGCCGCTATTTATTTTTGCTCAGCCGCTACTTAGAGAGTCCCAGGAGACCCCCTATGCAGTCCATTGCCTCGGACTCTGCGCCCCCAAAGCCTCGGCGGACATCCCTTATGCGTTCCGTTGGGTCGCGACTTTTTCTATCGGTGGTGGGCGGTTCGCTCGTTGGCTTAATCGGTACCGCCTTCTTGACCTATTGGGAACTGGCGCGACAGTCGGAAGCAGAATTGCGATCGAGCCTTCAGGTCAAAGCCGAGAACCTGGACGGCGACCTCAACACGTTGGAATACTCCACCAAACTGGTCGCCGATGCAATCAAAACTCTGTATGACGCAGGTGAACGGCGAGAGCAGGTCTATGTCAACTTGCTCGATCGCGCGCTCGTCACATCTCCTCTTGGTACGGGGATAGGCTTTGGACAGCCGCCTGGCAATCGTCTCATTTTGCCAACGCGGAAATTTGCCTATCCCTACGCAGCACGTAATCCTCAAACGGGAATCATTGAGGCGCAAGGCGGAGAAGCCTCGCAAAGCAACTTTCAGGAAAACTACTTTACGCAACCGATCAGCGCAGGCAAGCCAATTTGGTTAGAGCCAGTACCTTACCTGGAAGACACCCTCAAGCCACCCCAGATGCTGGTTAGCACGGCCTATGCCATGCCGTTTTATAGCAATAGGGGGCAGCTACTCGGTGTCCTGAGTCAAGACCTGGAGTTAGGTTTTCTTAGCAAAAAGCTGTCGATTCAAGTCATGCGCGATGCAGGCTATTTCATGCTGGTCAGCGCGAAGGGCGGTTTGATCGCCTATCCACCCGATCCTCAACTGGTCTACCCCAGCGATACTCAAAGAAAAGCAAGCCTCAAACAGTTCCCCAGCCTGAACAACTACGCAGGTCTATGGCAGCGCATTCAAGATGAGTTGAAAACGGGCAACGATAGCGGTGTGACGCAGTGGCAGGATACCCAAGGAAAGCGCGAATACTGGGCGTACCAGCGGATTCCTAATAACAACTGGGTGCTGATGGCGATCGTTCCTGAAGGCGTGGTGTTGGGGCCTGTTGCACGCTTTACCGCGATCGGCGCGTTAGGTTCCATCATCGGCGTCTCGATCGTGCTGGGAATCGTGGTCGCCATGTTTGTCAAACGGCTAAACCAGCGGTTGCAGCCAATTATGGACGAGTGCAACCGTCTAGCAGAAACCAGCGCCAAAAGCGAAGCACTTATGAGCCGTGAAGATGAGTTGGGACGACTCACCATTTCGTTTTATGCCCTGCTCGGACAGGTAACCGTCAATGAACGCAAGCTGCGGCAAGAGATGTCGAAATCGGCGCAGGCGTTTCAGGTGTTGCAACAAACTCAAGCACAGTTGATTCAAACCGAGAAAATGTCGAGCCTGGGACAATTGGTAGCAGGCGTGGCCCACGAAATTAACAATCCCATCAACTTTATCTACGGCAACCTGCCGCACGCGGCGAACTATACCAAAGATCTACTGACGTTAATTCAGATGTACGAGCAGCGGTATGCCGACCTTGATCCCGAAATTTGTGCCTATCGCGAAGATATCGATCTCGATTTTCTGATTGGTGATCTACAGAAGATGCTGGATTCGATGAGCATCGGGGCCGATCGCATTCGCGAAATTGTCCTCTCCCTACGCAATTTTTCGCGTCTAGATGAATCCGACATGAAGCGCGTCAAGATTCACGACGGCATTGATAGCACGCTGCTGATTTTGCAAAATCGACTGAAAGCTAACTCCGGGCAGGCTGCGATCGAGGTCATCAAACAGTACGGTGATCTCCCTCCCGTTGAGTGTTACGCCGGACAGTTGAATCAGGTCTTTATGAATATTTTGAGCAACGCGATCGATGCCCTAGAGAAGTACAACGACGGGCGATCGGCGTCTGAGGCGATCGCGAACCCAGCAACAATCACGATTCAGACAGAAGCGGTTAGAGGGCAGGAGGCAGAAGGCAGAAGGCAGAAGGCAGAAAGCAACTCATACCCTGCACCCTACACCCCACACCCTACACCCGCTTCCGTCGTCATCCGCATCCGCGATAACGGTCCCGGTATTGCTCCAGAACACTACGCTAAGCTGTTTGATCCCTTCTTTACCACCAAGCCGATCGGCAAAGGGACGGGATTAGGGCTATCCATTAGCTATCAAATCATCGTCGAAAAGCATCACGGCGTTCTGAAATGTATTTCTGCTCCCGGAGAGGGCGCTGAGTTTTGGCTCGAAATTCCAATACGGCAGCAGGTGGGAGTGAAGACAAGCAGTAGCCAGTAGGCAGAAGGCAAAAGGCAGAAGGAGGTGATCGAGCCTGCGCTGAGTGCTGACCGTCCTTACACGTCTCATGAAATTCTTTATATCCAAATGGCTGGAGGCCGTATCGTGAAAAAATTCAAGCATGTGGTTAGTACAGGTCTCATCGCACTTTCTGGCAGTCTCATTCCATTCACCATGCCTGCGCTAAGTGCGCCGCCTCCAGTGCAAGTGGGAAAATGTGCTGATACGTTTATTAAAACGGTTGGCACACGCCTGGTAGATGGTTCGACTGGCGCACCGATCGAGGGTAGTGGTACCAGCGTTGAACTGACGAATGGTATCTATTTAGTTTCTTATGACGAAGTTCCAACGCTGAAACAAGCGATCGTGGGCGAAAAAGTCAACGTGTGTCTGGTTTCCATTCCTAAAAACTGCCCTCCGGGTGACAATCGCGGGCGCACTTATCGTCTTTTCAATTACAGAACTCGTCAAACGGTGACACTGCCCGACTCTCAGCATATGTGTGGGGGTGCTTAAGTCGCCTCATTATCCACAGCATTGCTCTATTTTTAGCCCTGTGCCTTTAGCAGTTAGCGATCAGCCGTCAGCCGCCAGCGATCAGCGTTCTTCTTACAACCAACTACTTTTCTGGTATGCCCTTTCCTGTATGCCTGAAAGACTTTAGGGCTTTACAACCAACAACTTCTCTAGAGAACGGTTCTCTTCACTTGGGTTGTCTTACGCTAGAGACTACAATAGAGGAGAAAATATAACGTTTTGTAACGTGGATTCAACAAACTTACAGCAAATTTCTATTCAGCTAGAAAGCCAAAGCATGAAGGATCGCATGCTGGGGCTGGTGTCTCTACGCGATGTCTCCGCAGAGGCGGCGGTGCCGCTTATCAAAAAAGTGCTGAATGATGAGAGCCTTCAGGTGCGATCGATGGCCGTTTTCGCGCTGGGACTCAAGCAAACAAACGAGTGTTACCCCTTACTGCTCGACATTCTCACCAATGAGCCTGATTATGGCATTCGAGCTGATGCGGCTGGAGCGTTGGGTTACTTAGAAGATCCAAGAGCCTTGGAACCGCTTGTCAGAGCTTTCTACGAGGATACTGATTGGTTAGTTCGCTTTAGCGCTGCTGTATCGCTCGGCAACTTGAAAGATCCGCGTGCTTATGATGCGTTAATTCAGGCGCTTGACGGCGATGAAGTGGTGTTACATCAGGCCGCGATCGCAGCCTTAGGTGAAATCAAGGCGATCAAGGCCGTTGACCATATTCTGCGGTTTGCCCAGGCAGAAGACTGGCTGGTGCGTCAGCGTTTAGCCGAAGCACTCGGTAACCTGCCAACACCAAAGAGCGTTTCTGCCTTGAAATACCTGGAGAAAGATAGCCATCCACAGGTTGCTGAAGCTGCCAGAATTGGTCTACAGAAATTGTCAGCGTAGCCTACTATCAAGAAGACCTCCGACTTCAAGAGTCGGAGGTCTGGGTAAGCCGTGACGTCTTATGGATCTTTTTCAGCAGCATCGTTTAGACATCACTGAGGCTGAAGCGCCGTTGGCAGCACGGTTGCGTCCCCGCACGTTGGATGAGTTTGTGGGTCAAGATGCGATCGTCGGGCCTGGACGGTTGCTGCGACGAGCGATTCAAGCCGATCAACTTTCTTCGCTCATTTTCTACGGGCCACCAGGAACGGGAAAAACGACACTGGCGCAGATTATTGCCAATACAACGCAAGCGCATTTTATTGCCATTAATGCGGTGCTGTCTGGGGTCAAAGAGATCCGAGAGGCGATCGCCGCTGCTCAAGACAAACGTGGCCTGTACGGTCAGCGCACCATCCTGTTTGTCGATGAGGTGCATCGGTTCAACAAAGCCCAGCAGGATGCGTTGCTACCCTGGGTCGAAAATGGCACGGTTGTTCTCATTGGTGCGACGACAGAGAATCCCTACTTTGAAGTGAATAAAGCGTTGGTCAGTCGATCGCGGCTCTTTCAGCTGAAGCCGTTAGAAGAATCAGACTTGCGAAACGTTGTACAGCAGGCATTACAGGATGTCGATCGCGGCTACGGCAAACTCAACGTGCAGTTAGAGGCAGCCGCGCTTGATCATCTAGTGAATGTGGCAAACGGTGATGCGCGTGCGTTGCTAAATGCGCTGGAACTCGCTGTGGAAACCACATCACCAGATGCAGCAGGCATCATCCACATCACCCTGGCGGTTGCAGAAGAATCCATCCAGCGTCGTGCTGTGCTGTACGACAAAGAAGGGGATGCCCACTTTGATACCATCAGCGCGTTTATCAAAAGTGTGCGTGGGTCTGATCCCGATGCCGCACTTTATTGGCTGGCGCGGATGGTTTATGCCGGGGAAGATCCACGCTTCATTTTTCGTCGATTGCTGATTTTGGCTGGCGAAGATGTGGGCATGGCAGACCCCAATGCGATCGCAATCGTCCATGCCTGTGCAGAAACGTTCGATCGCGTCGGCTTACCCGAAGGACGTTATCCACTCGCCCACGCGACTCTCTATTTAGCAACGGCTCCCAAATCCAACAGCGTCATGGGCTTTTTCGATGCGTTGTCTGCAGTAGAACAAGAGCGAGAAGGGGATATTCCCAATCCCTTAAAAGATGCCAATCGAGACAAAAAAGGCTTTGGGCATGGCGCAGGCTACCTCTACCCCCACGCCTACCGTGATCACTGGGTAGCTCAGCAGTATTTGCCCAGCAGCCTACAAGGGCAAGTCTTTTACCAACCATCAAAGCAAGGTTTTGAGGCCACCATTCAAACACAAGTAGCACGACAGCGTGAGGCGCAACTGGCCGCACTAGTAGACGACACAACCGCATCAGAAGCGCTGACCTTTAGCCCTGTCGATTCTGCCCAGGAACGCTGGCTTCAGCGCACGTTAGGGCAGGCTGGAGAACGACTTGGGGCCTTGCGCGATCGCCTCTTCACCCTTGCCGCGCCCCAACGCCATCATGTAGTGCTGGATCTCAACGCTGGCAGTGGGTTACTAACCTGGGAAGCGGTTCGCCAGGTGCCCGAAGGCAGTGTCGTTGCCTGTGTTCGCACCCCAACCGATGCAGAGGCACTGACTCAACAAGCTGCTGCCCTACCAGAACTCACACGCCCGATCGTTTTGCAAGCCTCCCTCACAGAGTTGCCAAGCGTTCTGAAAACACAAGTAAGCGATGTACGGTTTGACCACATCATCGGACGTAATGCACTCATGCGAGAAGTTGATAAGGCGGGTGTGGTGCGATCGCTCGTAGACTGGCTACAGCCCAATGGCACCGTCACGTTAGCAGAAGCGGTTCCTCATCAAGCACAGCGGCTTTACCAACTGCTTGACCCCATCTGGCTGAGCGCCAAACTTTATCAAAAACTAACCGAGTCAGAAGAAGCCATCTACACGCAGCCCGAAGACCCAATGGTGAATTGGGACATCCAGGATTTACAAAGCATTTTTGAAGTGGCTGGCGTTACGGTAGCAATGCAAGTCGAGTCACTTTCTACAGACACATTAATCACAACAGCGTTGATTGATCGCTGGTTCACTCCCACCGACGCTCAACCAACCTACGCAACGCATCTCTCGCGGCAGCTTTCTCATACAGAGATTACAAAAGCGCGATCGGCGTTTATGCGACTGGTGCATCAAACCGTGAAATGGCATAGTACAATTGTCTTAATTCATGCTCATCGTTAAGGCGCGCGGCATTGCAGCGAACAAGCGGATGCGTCATGCTAGGTTAAATTCAGAGTGGCTGCTCTGGTTAAATCCAGCTTATCAACCGTCAGCGTTATGTGACCTCAGCTCAAAACAACTGCAAATCCACAAATCATTTACCCCGACAGCGACGGTAAGCCGATGGCAGACAACACAAAGCAGTTCCGCTGGATTGTGGTGATTCAGCAGAACCTGGAGTGGCTGTTTGCTGCTGAGGCCAATATTTTTGTGGCGGGTGATCTGCTCTGGTATTCCGTCGAGGGAAGTAACAACATCTGTACAGCTCCAAATGTCGTGGTGATTTTTGGCAGACCGAAAGGCGATCGCGGCTCCTATCAGCAGTGGCAATAAAACACGATTGCGCCGCACGTGGTGTTTGAGATTCTTTCTTCGAGCAGTACTCGCACCGAAATGGATAAAAAGCTAGTTTTCTGCAATCGCTACGGAGTGGAAGAATATTACCTATACGACCCTGATCGCAACGATTTGAGCGGCTGGCTTCGGAGCGAGAATGGGTTGGATGTGATTGATCCAGTTGCAGGCTGGGTCAGCCCTCGGCTTGGCATTCGGTTTGATACCTCTGGTGCCGTGCTGCAACTCCTACGACCAGATGGTGAACCCTTTGCAACCTACACAGAGATTGCTCAACAGCTTCAACAAGCACAAACTCGCGCAGAGCAAGAACGGCAACGTGCAGAGCGGCTAGCAGAACGGTTAAGAGCCGCTGGCATTGACCCTGAGCAAGTTTAGAGGCGCGATCGAATTAGCTTTAAACTTTCAAGCACTCAACGCTAAGCCTCAGAGCACCAACGCTGCATTTTCGTCGTCATTTTTACTGAATATGTGTCAGAAGAATGAGTTCAGCCTCAGCTATGCCTGCCTCAATTGCTGCAATGATTGAGAGAGTACTGAGCCTGCTGACTTCGCGAAAACAACGGCAAGAAACATGCCAACTCCGATATCTGGTAAAGGTGAGTGCGTCAGATAAACCAACCCTGCTGCACTTAATACAGAAGCGTTGGCAATAATATCGTTGCGAGAACAGAGCCATACTGAAGACATGTTGATATTGTCGTTGCGATGTTGAGTAAGGAGATACAGGCAAACTAAATTAGCACAGAGAGCGATTAGGCCAATACCGCTCATCGCTCTCAACTCTGGAGGGGTACTCAAAGCGAGTTGATAGGCAGCTCTGGCAAAGACGAAAACAGCCGATAAAAACATAATGCCGCTTTTGAGTATGGCGGAGCGGGCCTGAGCCTTGCTTCCCATGTTGATGACGTAAAGACTGCTGCCATACGCGATCGCATCACCCAACATATCCAGCGAATCACCCGTCAATGCTAATGAGTTTGACCATATCCCTGCAAGCAACTCAACACTAAACATAACCGCATTGATACCGAGTACGACCCACAGGATCTTGCTTTGCTGCTTGGAGAGGGCTTCCAGTTCACTAGATTTTTTTTGACAACAGTGATCTGACATAGCTTTACTCTCAGACTTCTGGTTAATACAACTGTACGGTGTCGTCCGTTGCCGCTTCAAGACGTCCCAAGTTCTTACCAGGAGTCAGCCCACGCCGCCCTTCTACTTGCGATCGACGTAAAAATTGCTGCAAATGAAGTAAGTGCTCATTGTCGGGCAGCGAATCGATTTTTTCTAACGACTGTTCAAGCGAGAAGCCCGATCGGTAGAGCAAACGAAAGGCTGTTCTCAACGTTTGAATGACCTGCCCTTCTTTTTCACTGGCTAAGCCTGCGCGTTTGAGTCCCACCCGATTCAACGATCGCACCCGTGCAGGTTGACCTTCTACTAGCATGTAGGGTGGAATATCGCGAGTAATTTGATGCATGAATGCCACCATCACCAAGCGCCCAACGTGGACAAACGGATGAATTTCACCAATGCCGCTAATAAATGCCCGCGATTCAACGTGTACATGCTCACCCAAAATGACCGCATTGGCAATCACCACCTGGTTTTCAATCATGCATCCTTGAGCCATGTGGATATACGCCATTAACAAATTGCGATCGCCAATGCTTGTAACTTCATCGGCATGGTTGGAACGGCTAATGGTGACGTATTCTCGAATTTGATTGTCGTCACCAATCTTGACCAGGCTGTGCGCACTCGTGGTAGATGGATCTTGCGGCTCTACCCCGATCGCCGCACCCGGAAAAATTTGGTTACGTGCGCCAATTTCAGTCCAACCATCAAGTACCACATTCGGGCCAATGATCGTTTCAGGTCCTATTTTTACTTTCGCCCCAATCACCGCATGGGCACCGACTTGCACAGTAGGATGCAGTTCAGCATGGGGATGAATCGTCGCCGTTGGATGCAGCAAGGTAGTCAAGCAAACGCTCCTATCGAAAAAATGCATTAAAAGGTTAACTGACCCGTTACCTGTCAATCGACTGTACTCTTGCTTGAGTGCCACGTCTTACCTGAATGCCAAGTTGTTTTAAGAATTTAATTCTAAATTAAGAATCTTAGTCGAAAAGCGATCTGTCGGCTTACACTCTCTGAAGCAATATCATTCTGTCTATTTATTAATAGAAAACTATTCGCGACACAGCTTTAGATTGCGATCATTCGCAAAGCCTTAGACGAGTTTACAACTGTATTTGAGCCGTCAAGAAAGATTTCACTTTAAATATCATTCAGTGGCTCTCTTAAAGGATGTTTGAGACGTTGCGATCACCTTGCGTCGGGGCGTGACATGCGGCAAATCATCCCCTCAGTCCTCGAAACATGATTGTTTGAATGCCGCGCCCTGAAAGGTTTTGACTATGAGCTATACCTTTAAGACGCCCTCTTAGAGTATAAATTATGGCAGCAGAAAAATAGCTGTTGAGATGTCTATCTTTGAGAACGACGATCGCTCGATACCAGGCCAAAGCGATGACTGCTGAACTCTAGACACAGCAGACCAAAGACGGCTTCAAGTACGTTACTGAAGCAGCATTACACGGCTTACCACACCGATTTCTGCCCGGTTGACTCGTCAAGCAGCAGGTTTCGCCCTATCTACAGGCAAAACAGGGCGCTATCTAAGCAACTGACCGACTGCACGAACGGTAGCAACCACATTAAGAAATAAGGCATTAACCGTGAATCATTGTTTACAAGTACAAGGAGCTAGTAGCTGGCATCCGCGTCTTTACGGAATCTTGTGCTAGGCTTGCAAGTAAGGATTATTTTCGGCTGTGTAATTCGTTTTACGAGCGTCCTCCGGATCTAACTCTCCATTTTCTGATTCGGGAGATTTCTTATGTCTGTTGTACGTTGGCAATCTGTCCTACGAGGTTACCCAAGACGACCTCAGCAAGGCGTTCGCCGAATATGGCGAGGTTAAGCGTGTGCAGTTGACAATTGACTGTGAGACTGGCCGCCTTCGAGGCTTTGTCTTCGTTGAAATGGGCACAGGAACCGAAGAATCAGCCACGATCGCAGCCCTTGATGGCGCTGAATGGATGGGCCGTGATCTTAAAGTGAATCAAGCAAGACCACGTGAAGAACGTGGCTCTCCAAAGAGCACTGGTCAAACAACAATCGCTCCTCTAGAGCTTACTAAGCACTGAGAAAAAAGCGTTCACTCTAGAGTCTTGAAAGCGGTTAAGGCTCTGTCTTTTGAGGTTGAGATATAACTGTAGCAACGCCCATCTCAACCTTGTATTCATCCCTGTTCAAAGAGGTCGGATGACTCAAAGTATCTTGGAAAAAGCGAAGGTATCAATTCAGTTTTGCATCGCTTTACAGGGTGCTGTTTCAAAAGCATGCATCTTTCCAGACCTACATAAGCATCAACACTTTGAAGCACCGATCGAAAAATGAAAGCCCAAAGCACTCGCCCAGTATAAGCAAGTGAAGCGGAGATTCGACCAATGACTGTTGGAGCATCACCCCCACCCATCGATCGCCTCATTTTAGAGGCGCTTCAGCGAGGAGATCAAAACCGTGGGCAACTCTTTGATCTCACTGGCAAAAGCTATCCACTTTTAGTGAATGCTTTGCAACGGCTTAAAGACCAGAACCACATTGAAACGTATTTTGTTCCCACCGGGGATGTGTCTGTACTCACCTATCGCCTGCGCACTTAGCGTTGACACTTTTGTTGTGCTACCTCTTACCCTCAAAAACCCCATGAATACGAAAGAACTCATGAGCCGCTACTCAGCAGGACAACGAGATTTTAGAAATCTCAATTTAATGGCAGCAAATCTCAGAAATTTGAATTTAAGTGGTGCAAATTTAAGTGGCGCTAATTTAACAAAAGCAAATTTGACTCGCACAAATTTAAGCTATGCGAACCTCACGGATGCGATCGTGGTCGGAGCAAATTTGACTGAAACAAATTTGACCAAAGCGAATCTTACCAATGCTGATTTGAGTGATGCTAATATGAGCGATGCCAATCTTAACAATGCCTCCTTGCGTGGCACTAAAATGACTGATGGAGTGAGTTCCAGTACTGTAACACATCGTTAGAAATCATTTTCATACCGCTAAACCGTCTAGATACTGGCTTATAGCGAGAGAGGTAGACGATCGTCTACCTCTTCCGTTCTCGTTACAGAAAGTCCTTCAAGACGCAACTAAAACATCCATTCAAGGTTAAGGCCCACTCGGCTATCGCTACGAAAGCGAGAATTCTGCTTTTGAATATCCGTAGAGAGGCGAAGGTTGTGCGTAAGTGCATAGCCAAAGGATAGCGTTGTCAACCCCACTTCATCCTGCCCCCTTGGCGCAACCCAACTCTGTGTTAAAGCCAGATCAGCCGCCCCCGTGCGCGAAGGCACCAACAGGAAACGCAGACCCACATTCATCCCCTCTGTGCTGTAGCGGGTCGTTGTTAAATGACGGTAACCCAGTACTGGAGCGATATTAATCACACTACCCAGCGGCCGGATGTAATAGCGTAAATCACCTCCCCAAGCTTCTCGTTGACCGTTAAACGTAGTCTGGTAGTCAGCACTAAGCGTCAAGCCCGATCGCCCCACAAACACATCTTCAAGGCCCACGTTTAGCCCACTTGCCTGTTTTGAGGAGGGGAATTGGGTGTAGCCTAGGCGCAACCGCGTCCGAAAGCTGGGATCGCGCTTGATATCAGTTAAAACGTTCGGCACCTGCTTTAACCAGCGTTGCAGAACAGGACTGCTTTCGAGGAGGTTGGGATCAAGGTCAAGCGTAGAGGCGGGAGAGCTTTTGAGGTTTAAGGTTTGAGGGTTGGTTTGAAGGGGTTCTTGGTCAGGGGAACCCACTGGTACCGTCTGTCCTGACTCCTGATTCTTCATTTCTGATTCTTGGCTCTTTCTAACGTGGTTGACTCCTGCTTCAGTTGTGGAACCCATCACGTTAGCTTCTGACTGCATATCCTCCACCGCGAAGTTGCTCTCTAAGGGTGGGTTTTGCTTCACGAGGTCAATCGCCGAGCGGGATACTACTTCAGTCGGCAGACTCCAAGCAGGGTAGATAGTGAAGACACCATTAACAAGCAAACAGGCTTGTAAAAGATAGCAATTGAGGAATAAGTGCGATCGCAACAGGGTTTCTCAGTTCATGAACACGTTGATTGTGACAGACTCCATATTGTTTCCACAAAAAGTTTCCGCAAAAAACGGCTTTGCACCTGTAAGTTGCAGGTCATGCAAAGCCGCTAAAACCAAGGGCAAACGCACTAACTAACGAGCTGTTCCCTGTAACGGGGCAGCATCAATTGGCTTCATCACGTAAAGCTGGAAGAGGTGCCACGCATTCGACGCGTAGTAAGGTAGCTTTTGGAAAAACTGCACAAACTTTGAAGTATCGGCGTTGACGATCGCTGTTAATTTGGCGTTGTTTGCCACGCAGTGATCAAGACGCTGGTAGAATTCGGGATTCTGAACATCCAAAACCACTGGAAAGACTTTTGCTGTGCTCTCGTTGGTTTTGTTGATGACATGAATGTCGTATTCGCGCGCATCCAGTCCCAGCGCCTTGTAGAAGCCCGATCGCTGGATGTCATTCAAGTACATGGTGGCAAAAACCGATAGTAAGAAGAAGCGGCACCACAGTCGCGCTTTCCAATCGTTCAAAATCTGGGGCTGCGATCGCATCATGGCATCAAAGAAATCGCCATGCCGATTTTCATCCTGGCACCAGTTTTCAAAGAACCGGAAGATGGGATAAATCCGGTCTTCGGGATGCGCTTCAAGGTGGCGGTAAATGGTGATGTAGCGCCAGTAGCCAATCTTCTCGGATAGGTAGGTCGCGTAGAAAATAAATTTGGGTTTGAAGAACGTATAGCTACGGCTCTTGGTTAAAAAGCCCAAATCAAGCTGGAGGTTAAAGTCTGACATGGCTTTGTTCAAGAAGCCTGCGTGACGGGCTTCATCACGAGACATCAGCGCAAAGCACTCTGCCAGCACCGGATTTTTATCTTTCAGCTTGCGCGCTAGTTCCTTATAAAGCAAAAAGCCAGAGAACTCAGCCGTACAGGAGCGCTCCAAAAATTCAATAAACAATTGGCGCGTTTCTCCATCAATGTGCTCCCAGGACTGGTCAAACTCAGCCGTGCGGACAAAATGATGACGGTTGTAATCGACTCGAAACTCTTCCAAAATGGCGAGTAGTTCATCTTCGTTGGGTGAAATATCCATCGCCGCAACGGCATCGAAGTCGGTTGTATAAAACCGTGGCGTGAGAATCGTCTCCTTCGCCGGAACTTTTACTCCAGGACGTATTTCTTCAAAGCTAGGCTTTTTAAGGGAATCTACCATGAGTCGTTTCGTTCTTTTTACAGATTCTGCATCGAAGGGATGGTGCGTCGGTCTTCGCAGTGTACCACTATCAAAGTGAAGGGTAGTACAGATGCGATCGGATGTTCAAAACACTCTGAAGCGATTGGCGTGCAGAGATTCAAACGCGCATAGACGACACCACAGCGATGATTACGTAGACAAGTCTACCAAGGTAACTGGTGACGAAACTCAGCGATCGCGTTAAGAGTTGCAACAGGTCGTCAACTTTCGTAACACCTTGACAGGGTTCGCCTGCTCCCCTGCCTGCTTTGGAGCAAAGTCTTTATCATTTAAAGACGTGGAGACGAGAGCATCCTTTGAGGACGAACAACGTGGAAACGAGAGCATCCCAAACAGACATGAATAAAATTGGCACAGCCTATCTTCTTTGGCTTGGCTGTTTGCTTCAGGTGCATGGGCTACATCGTCTCTATAACGGCAAGATTTTGACTGGGCTGCTGTGGATGTTCAGTTTTGGGCTTTTTGGCTTTGGGCAACTCATCGACCTCTTGCTGATCCCCAACATGGTCGATGAACACAACATCAAACTCAGAGCAGGTCAGGGCTTAATACCCGGAGCCTCTCCTCACCAGGCAGTTATTCAACGCGTTATCCCTGCTGATACGATCTCCGTACCAACCAGGCTAGAGTCTAATCCATTGCTTATGAAGCTTCTACAGGCCGCAGAAGCCAGAGGAGGCAAACTATCTGTCACTCAAGGAGTAATGGCAACTGGCACAAGTTTCGCTTACGTAGAAGCTACCCTTCTACACATGGTGAGAGAGGGTTATGTTGAAATCACCAACGATCCAGAAACGGGCGTCGTCACCTATGAATTTAAGGAGCTGTAAGGCAAGGCTGAGGGCTTAAGTAAGCGATAGCTCTGCTTGGCGTTAGGGCTTATGCAAAAACGGACGCCGTTCGTTCCTGAGCTTGATTGGACCACCCAAAGAGAAGAGCAAAGCCATCCGTTGCTGTTTTAGCTTTCAGCCTTTAGCCCCATCTCTCAGTTTCTCACCAGCCATTTTTGGGCATTCAACCGTTGCAGTGTCCAAAAAACGAGCAGCCCCAAATCAACCTTGCGCTCATCAATCCGAAACGATTCCAGGGTGCTGGCCTTGCCGCCACTCTCGGAATAGGAAAAGCCTTTCTGCCCATTAATCTTTTCATCGAAAAAATAGATGCTAAACTCCCTGGACTGCTGAGCATCGCTTGTCAAACGACCGACCACTTGCCAGCATTCGGGGGCTTGAGCAAAGCCAATCACATTAATCTTGCGCTTCTCAAACGACAGATCAGCGTCAGCAATGTCTTGCTTTGCTAAACCCGCTTTGAGTGCTGGCAGGTAGTCCTGCTGAATGAAATCGGCAAAAGGTTTGTCTTCCAACGCTGGAGGCTTTTCTTTTTTAGCCTTTGCGGCTGGTTTTTCAGCACCGTCAGCATCAACGTCAGCTTTAGGTGCTCGCTTGGCAGCAGGCTTAGCGTCTCCATCTCCTTCAGCCTCTGCTTTTGGTGGTCGTTTGGCAGCAGGTTTTTTTGGCGCTGTATCGGTCTCTGGCGCATCCGAAACAGCATCTGGTTTAGCGATTTCTGGCTCCGGAGCATTTGCCGTAGGAATGTCGGTTGCTTTCGCTTCAGTATTAGTAGGAGCCTGTTCAGGTTGGTTTGGCGTTGTTTCTTCTGCCATGCTTCGGGTCAATCCTTATTTCAAAGTTGCAACGATCGCAGCCCTGTACAGGGGAGATGTACGAGGAGAATAGCTTAGGAACACGGAAGTACTGTAACGAGGGACTCTAAAGACTCTTCAAGGAAAGGGCAACACCCTTTCTTTGTTGGAGCGCACTCCCTGCGTTTTATCTTAGTGGAATGCAGAGGTGCGGGCTAGAGGAAATGCCAACCGTTAGCATAGAGTTTGTTGCTTATCCGCCGCTTTTAATTAATCTGTGCCTCAATCATCTTCACAAGCAATCCACCTCCATACGTTAGTCCAAGGACAGGGCTTTCCCATTCTCTGCTTGCACGGACACCCAGGAACAGGACAAAGCTTGTCGGTGTTTACCCAGCATCTATCCACACGCTTCAGGACGATCGCGCCTGATTTGCGGGGGTATGGTCGTAGTCGTGCGGCAACTGCGTTTGTAATGACTGACCACCTGAATGATCTAGAGACACTGCTCGATCAGTATGCCATTGCTCGCTGTCTGGTTTTAGGTTGGTCGTTGGGTGGCATCTTAGCGTTAGAGTTGACACTACGGATGCCAGAACGAGTCAGTGGCTTAGTTTTAGTGGCAACAGCAGCACGTCCCAGAAGCAATCATCCAGCCATCCAATGGCAAGACAACGCCTACACTGGAGTCGCGTCGATTTTGAATTGGTTTAATCCCGGCTGGCAGTGGAATATGGATACCTTTGGGCGGCGATCGCTTTACCGCTATCTCATTCAGCAACACACTCCAACCGCTTATCAATACTTAGCTAAAGAAGCCTTACCAGCTTATCTACAAACGTCTAGTCGAGCCACGCAGGCTCTATCAATGGCGCTACAGCGAGGCTACAACCGTTTGTCGGATCTAGCAGCGATTCAATGTCCCTGTCTTGTGCTTGCAGGAGCAGACGATCGCCACATTACAGCCGCCTCCAGTTTAGAGACCGCGCAGGCACTGCCTCAAGCCGATTATCACTGCTACCCTAACGCGGCCCACCTCTTTCCGTGGGAGATTCCGGCTATTGTGAGAGCAGACATTGATCGCTGGCTTGACCAAAATCCAACCGTCGTGACTCCACTAGAAGGGTTTCATGCAGCCTCTACCGACCTCTAAAGCTCAGCTATAAACATTGGTAGCGACCCCTCTCTTGTCAAAACAGTTTTCCAACCTGGATGCAGCGTGAGGGCGATCTTAAAGATCAATTTCAATCGACGATCGCACCCAATGCATTCGTTCAAGTATGAATCCCTGATAAAGCTCTGATAAAAGACTTTGTTTGTTCGACAAATGTTGTGTCGATGGCGGATCAACCCTCCCGAAAAAGACACCATAATGCGAGAGTCGAAACCGCACCTCATTCTCAACTAGGTTCCTCAACGTGATGCAAGAGCCGTCGATTGTGCCCTTACTCGAAGATTTAAAGAGTCCTGACGAAGCTGTGCGCGATTGCGCGACCCAAGCACTCTGGCACATCTGGTTTGGGCAAAAAGGGATGCTTGGCTTAGAGAGGCTCCGACGTGCTCAAAGTTTGCTTGAAGAAGGCAACCCCTCTGAAGCAGAGGCGACTCTGACAGCTTTGGTGCAAGATCAACCTGATTTTGCAGAAGCCTGGAATCGACGAGCGGTGCTCTACTACGTTCAGGGTCAATATCAAAAGGCGATCGCAGACTGCGAAACGGTAATCTACCTCAATCCGGTTCATTTTGGTGCTCTACACGGTTTGGGCTTATGTCACGCAGCGTTGGGTTGTTATGCAGACGCCATTGAAGCTTTTCAGAAAGCGATCGCAATTCAACCGTATGGCCTAGCGAATCAGCGATTACTTCTAGAATGCACACTGCATCTTGGCTAGCCAGCTAAGGCAATTTACTTTGTAGCGTCACCTTTTCCCATAGTTCCGTGCAAACTCAGGGTGCTGTCTCTCCATCACAAACGGCTTAATGAACCACCAGTTCATCGTCTAAATATGTAAAGCTCGTGTAAGTTTTTATACGCTCAAGATGCAATTCATCGCGATGAGTCGCTCGTTGAAAAGCAGCCGACAAACAATCCAACCACGAGCGGATGCAGCATTCGTAAAGTTCTGGCTCAATGCTTTCTAAGCGTATCCGTTGATCAAGTTGCTGGATTAAAGAAATGTCATACGGCTTTCCGCGCTACTCCCCTCTAAGTAGTGATCTAAATCACTCTTACGTCTAGGGCTGGATCACTTCAATCCTAAGGCAACCAGTAGAGAATTTACGCAGAGCTCCTGCTAATCAAAATGAAAAGAACAGCAATGATCCGGCACCTTGTCCAGAAAGCCTTGTACGTCAAAAAATTGACTCCTGACATTGAAAACGAGATCAACTACGAACTCACACGCTTAGGGCACATTTCAGATGTTGATTTTGAAGCGCTTGAACTTCTGATGTCCGAGATGGATGCTGGGCGCATTCAATTGGTTCCTAGCCCCTAAAGGCAGCGTCCCTTATCACATCTCTCCGCTATCGCTGAGTTACTTTGAGGAATTGACACCTCTAGAGTTCTAATGAGTGTAATGTTCGATGCAATGCACTCTACAAGCTTAATTTTGTCTGGTTGATTTAGCAGCCACTGGTTTCATCCTTTGGGTTGCTGGCTTTATGCCAACAGCAGCGTTAGCTTGATTGCAAAGTACTTGCCATGCGTTGAAGTTT
Source organism: Stenomitos rutilans HA7619-LM2 (assembly GCA_019358945.1). Classification (GTDB taxonomy): domain Bacteria; phylum Cyanobacteriota; class Cyanobacteriia; order Leptolyngbyales; family Leptolyngbyaceae; genus Stenomitos; species Stenomitos rutilans. The sequence continues at coordinate 54,417 of JAHHIE010000042.1, forward strand.
TCTACCCACTTCTTCCATTGTGTAGAAGAAGGTGAAAAAGCGTAGAAGTTCATCGATCGGGTAATCTGCTTGCTCTATACGCTGTAAATGCTGCACCTGCTCGGTCGCTTGCGACAAGCTATTTTCCAGGTTTGGTAGCAAGAGATGCGTGTCATGTGCTTTCACGGCTGTTGCTAGAGAAAGCAGGGCGATTGTGGTTTCCTGGGAGAGTTGAGTTAAATAGGGTGATAGCCGTTGCCAAAACGTATCCTGCTGCCTTGCCAGGATGGTGTGTTCCATCGTGAGGATATGCTCCCAAAGGCGGCGCACAAGAAACTCCCAGGCTTCATTGACTTGCGTTGCAGACAATACACCCGCCCGCCCTTCGCGCATCTCCTGCAATAGCGCTCGGCTTTTTTGAAGTGAGCTGATGATTGTAAGCTTTAAGGCATCAACGTTGAGACGATCGTACTCTCCTGTCAGCGCACCAGTCATCACCAGCTGATAAAACTGCTCAAGGCTTACTAACGTCTCCGCTAAGCAGCGCCGCAGTTCATCATCGACACGAGAGGGAAAGATAAATTGATTAACCAGCAGCGCTGAACCAATTCCCAGTAGTGTTTCTAAGGCTCTACCCCACGCATACAGCCAGGGGGAGTGATGGTAATTTAAAATGACGATCGCCGAAATATAGCCCGACAGCTTTGCGGCTTCATTAAATTTCCAAACCGAGGAGAGAAAAATGGTGAGGAAAACACTGCCTATTAAAGACCAGGGGCTGCTACCAAATAACGTGGCGATGAGCGCGCCAATGAGCGCACCAATGGCCGTTCCAATCAACCGTTGCACACTCAGCGTTACGGTGCTGCCAGCTGTCGATCCCATGACAATAATGGCTGCAATGACCGCATAAAATGGGTATTCCCAGTGCAGCATTTGGGCGAGAATGTAGGCGAGTGCTGCCGCGATCGCGGTCTTAAGCGCCATTTTGCCCAGCAGTAGTAACGCCAGCCCGTTTGGAGATTTTAACCACTCGTACCAAGCAGTGAAACCAGGGCGCTTGCGCTTAACAGCGCAATTGGGGACTTGCTCCTGGCATCTGGCATCTGTCTCTGGCCCTCTCACAGCTTACCCCTCACACTTCTTCAAGCACAGAATGCCCTAGCACTGCAAAAATCTGGCGCTGTTCAAACAGCTCAACCAAATCGTAATTGAGTTTGGATTGCACTGCTTCTTGCCGCAAGATTTTTAGCGCTGTTGGAACCGAAAGGCTGCGTTTATAGGGACGATCGCCTGCTGTCAGGGCATCGTAAATATCCGCGATCGCCATCATCTGCGACTGAATGGGAATATCCGGTTGCTTTAAGCCTAGCGGATAGCCACTACCGTCAAGCTTTTCATGATGACCATAGGCGATCGCGGGCACATTCTGAAGCTGCTTGGTCCAGGGAATTTGCTTCAAGAAATCGTAGGTATGGGTCACGTGGGATTGAATCGCATCCCGTTCCAACGGTGTGAGCGTACCGCGTAGTATTACAAGCTGCATCATTTCCTCTGGAGAGATTAACGGCTTGAGCTGACCATCAACATCTCGGTAGGTGTAATGGGCTAACTCACGCAGTTGCGCTAATGGTTCTTCAGCCAGAACTCGCGGTTCGTTGGTTTCTACCAGCAGCGTCCAATAGTGATCAAGTTGGGCAATCGCCCGCTCCAAGGTTTTATCCAGCATGTTGAATTGCTGACAGTGGGTACAGTCAACCTTGCCATCTGGTGCCGCTTTGTGACTGGGATGTTCGACTAAATGCTTGAATTTTGCTTGAGCACATTCCATCTCTAGCGTTCGCTGGGCAAGCGCAAACCGATTGCGGATCACTTCAAGCTGCATCGGAAACAGTTTCTTCTGTTTGCCCAGAATAGCCTCTGGCACGCCAACCTTGCCAAAGTCATGAAGCAAAGCAGCGTAACGGATTTCCTGAATCTGCCGCTCGTTGAAGTAAATTGGCTGGAGTGCGCCGATCGTAACCGCATTCGCTTCCTGGCTGAGCCGTACAGTTAGATCAGCGACTCGCTCTGAGTGACCAGAAGTGCATGGATCGCGGGCTTCAATGATTTGCACTGACGCTTTGACAAAGCCTTCAAACAAATGCTCAATGCTTTCTTGCAGTTGGTTGCGCTCAATGCAAATAGCCGCCTGACTGGCAAGCGATTGCAGCACTCGCTTCTCCCAATCCAAATAGGGTTGCGTCTCGTCTATAGCGTTCTCAGCCGTAATTACCGTTTCTGGATCACGCTTACGGTTGATGAGCTGAAGCACGCCAATCATCTCGCGCTCCTGATTCTGCATCGGTAGCACCAGCACCGATCGCGTCCGATAGGAGATGCTGCGGTCGAAGCTGCGATCGAGTTGATAAGGCACCCCTTCTGGTAAATCGTATGCATCTGGGATATTTAAGCTTTCCCCCGTCAAGGCGACATAGCCAGCTAGACTTTTAGGAGTCATCGGCATGGCAAACTCTTGAAAGGAAGCGGCTGGTTGGGAAAAGTTTTGCGCAACTTTGAACCAAAGCTTCGGTTCATCGCCCGTGCGATCGACCAAGTAAACACTACCCGCATCGCTACAGGTAATTTCACGACTTTTGGTCAAAATCAGAGTTAATAGAGCACCTAAGTCATGAGTACTGGAAAGCGCCGTGCCGATCGCCAGAAGTTGTTCAATTAATCCAGAGCACTCAGTCGTTTCCTGGGACTGATCCCGGCTATCGGTCATATCCAACCTCGGAGGGCGAGCAGTAGAGAGCCTGAGCTGTCAAAAGGGATGTTGAAAGCCACTTCAAGCAAGCAATGTCAAGCAGATGAAGCCATGAAAAAGCTCCAAGCAACGCTGAGACACCTCACTTCCCATAGGTAACAAACATTTATTCAACAGACAATGTAAGCATTACGTAATGTTTGTATCCCTTAAAGACAGCCTGAACAAAATTGCTGGCGCAAGTGTACTAGTTGGCTTTAATCACTAGAATAGTCCGCGTCAAAATATTTATAGAAGGCGACCGCAAGACTTAATCGAATCTCCATCAAATTGCAAGTCTAACGATCGCGCGCTTGATGCTTAAACCGCTACGCAAAGCAGAACCAAAGCACCCTTTAAAAAACTATCCGCTCCTACCAGGCGTTCAAGTCAACAGAACAGCCTAGTAGGAGCGGTGTAGCGGGTCTTCAAACTGAAACCAGACTGCCGGAAGGAACTCCGAATCAGCCATTGCATCCGTGTGTACTGAGTATCACTCGGACTGAAGGTTGACTGTTAGAGAACAGCCCCAGCACACAGCCGGCTAACTTCAGCTTGATGACCCAGGCATTTACTACTATCTGGCATGGGCATCACCTCCTAAATCCTAAACGGCATAATTTCAAAAGGTTGGAACCCGCAGGCTCCAAGTGGTTCACCACCTTTTCTTAAGGTAACACACCAAATCAGAAATGGGGAGCATGACGTAGTGCCTCAAAGAAGTCATTTACAAAGAAAAAGCCCCTGCGATCGCAGGGGCTGTATACCCGACTAAAACAAGTTAGACCTAACCACGTTGAACGCTAACTTTAGAGAGCGTTACCACGTGGGAGTACCTCTTCGGGGAAGCTAAAGTGTTCATGGGGTTGGTCTTGGGGAGCCATCCAAGCGCGGATGCCCTCGTTGAGCAAGATGTTCTTGGTGTAGAACGTCTCAA
>JAHHIE010000044.1 GCA_019358945.1 Stenomitos rutilans HA7619-LM2
ACTTCAACTGGATTTGGCAGCATAGTCGGTTTAAGACGACAGCAGCCCAACGAGCCGGTTTAGCAGTACAACCCTGGACTTGGCATGACCTTTTAACCTATCCCACCCTTGTCTGATGCACAACCAAGTTTTGCATTTGATGATACTAGAAGGACATCAGGTTATGTGGGTTTTAAGTATAAGAAGCAAATTGAAGATCTTTTGACAGCATCAATTCACAGGCACCATAACCAACGAATTAAAAAAAGATGAAGAGGAAAAGAGCAGAGTACGATCGCGGCTCTTATAGGGTTCTTTAATGAAATGTGACACAACAACTCTTTGTTTATTTCTGGTCTGCTACCTACTCTGAGTAACGAAAGATTAAGCAGGTTGCCAAGAACAATTTAAGCTCAAACGGCTGAAGCATGATCAGCTTTCTCTAAACAAGCATTCAATTTTTCTGCTAACACTCGGATGTGAGGTTCGCAATGCATCGTAAAGTGATTGCCTGGAACATTGTGTAGGTTAATTCCATTTGCGATCAGGCTGTTCCAGCCCTGCGGTTGCATGGGGTCGAAGTGAAATCCTTCTGTCATACTCTTCTCGGCTGCCAAGTAAACAACCTGCCCGTAATAGACTTTCGGCGAGTGGTTAATTACGGCTTCAAGAGTTGCGTTAGAAAGCTTGGACAGAAGTTCAACATGATTCAGTCGCCAGAGTTCATCAACTTCTTTTGCCCAATCGGGGATTTGGAGCGCTACCTGTTTACGTAGTGTGTTTATCTCATGTTTTGTCAGGTACGGATTGGGAGTATCAACCATAACTAACAGTTGAACTTTTTGACCTTGCCTTTGTAACTGCTGCGCTACTTCAAAGGCGATGCTTCCTCCCGCACTGATACCTCCTACAAGATACGGATCTTCTGGCTGAACAGTCTGTATTTCTTGGATATAGTGAGATACCATCTCTTGCATGTCAGTGTGTGGAGTTTTTTGTGGGTCTACTCCGATTGCTTGTACGCCGTACATGGGACGATCTGAATCGATATGACGTGCTAGTGCAAAATTCACATCTGAATTGTAACCAAGTAAACCGTGTATATAAAAGAAAGGTCGCTTAGATCCACCAGGTTTAACTGGGACAAGAGATCTGATGCCTACGTTCTTGTTTTTCTGACACAGTAGGAATGCTAATTGTTCAATCGTCGGTACGGTTGCTAAAAGCGCTAAAGGCATCTCCTGCTTCAATAACATTTCGACTTCAGCCGTCACAACTGCCGCTTTGAGCGAATCTCCTCCTAGCTCAAAGAAGTTATCTTTAGTGCTGATAGATGAAACACCTAAAACTCGTTGCCAAATTTGCACTAACTGAGCTTCTATCTGATTCTGCGGAATAATTCCCCTTTGAATTGATGCACGATTGAGCTTCCAAATCGCAAGACTAGCCAAACTACCATTTAGAAACGCAGTTCGACAGGCTTGCCGCTGAATTTTGCCGCTCGAAGTCTTGAGGATGCTGCCTCGTTTGAGCAGCACGATGCCATAAATCGGTAACTCATAGTTTTCTGCGACGGCATTGCGAATTGCAGCAACTACTTCATCAATATTTAAATTCTTGCTGGCAGTGCGATCGACCTCAAACGCAATCACCACTTGTTCAACGCCATCAACTTCTACAGCAAATGAGGCCCCATAGCTCGATCGCAAAGCCGGATGGCTCTTTTCCACCACCCACTCAATATCCTGCGGATAGTAGTTCTCGCCCCGAATAACAATCAAATCCTTCAGCCGACCCGTCACAAACAACTCCCCATCTTTGAGGAAGCCTAAATCCCCCGTTCGCAGAAATGGACCTTCCCCCGTATCCGCTAAAGCAGCGCAAAATGTCTCCTGCGTGGCATCGGGACGCTGCCAGTAGCCTCGCGCCACTCCCACACTCGCTACCCAAATCTCGCCAACCTCAACAGGGGCACAACGAGTCAAGGTTTCGGGATGGACAATCACCACCTGGGTTTCTGCCAACAGCCGCCCCGATCCCGCCAATCGGTGTCCCGTTGGTGTCTCAACCAGCCGATTTTGTGCTGTCGCTTCTACATCAACCGTACAAAAAACCGGAGCATCTAATTTTCGGCTTGTCGTCACTAACAACGTGGCTTCTGCCAAGCCATAGGCTGGAGCAAACGCAGATTGACGAAACCCACACGGTTCAAACGTTTGGCAGAACTCTTCCATCACCTCTGGGTTAATCGGTTCAGCCGCATTTCCCGCTGCTTGCCAACGGCTGAGGTCGAGCGTATCTCGCTCTGCGGTTGTGATCCGTTTCAAGCAATAAGCATAGGCAAAATTCGGTGCTTGGCTATGGGTCGCGCCATAGTGGGCAATGGCTTTGAGCCAGCGCAACGGTTGCTTGATAAAAGCAGTGGGCGACATCAAGTAACAGGGCGTGCCGTTATACAGCGGTTCCAGAATGCCCTCCACCAGTCCGTAATCGTGGAAATAAGGCATCCAGGTAACGGTGATGCTGTTAGAGTCATACCCAACCGCCTGTTGCAGCGCCGCTAAATGACCCATCAGGTTAACGTGGTCGAGCATCACGCCTTTGGGTGTAGATGTAGAACCGGAGGTATATTGCAGATACGCCAACGTGTCACCACTGATGTCTGGCGGTTGCCAGTAGGTAGCAAGGTGAGTGGGAATAGTCTCGGTGGCTGTCCAGGGCAAAGTAGCAAGTTGCGATGTTTCTTGGGCGTTGTGCCGAACTGCCCTCACCCTAGCCCTCTCCCCAGGGGCGAGGGAACAGGAGTTGGAAGCCCTTCTCCCTGGGGAGAAGGGTTTGGGATGAGGGTGATTCATTCTTTCATGCAGCAACGCCGTCTCTTGAGCGGTTGCTGCCGCTGCCAGATAATAGTGGAGTAGGAGGGACGATCGCCCCTGAATCCGTCCAACAAAGCTCTTCGCCTGAAAGGTTAAGTTACCGTCTCGTTTGGTGAGCAGGCTTGCAGTGGTCAAGATCAACGAAGCGCCTGCATCGGCTGCGATCGCCTCTAATCTCGGCAACGTCCGCTTTAGCCGCGCGGTTTCTGGAGCAGGGGCAGGAATGGCAATCATCCCGGCATACAGGCAACCAAACAACGCCGCGATCGCCTCTAAGCCCTGGGGATAGACCAGCAAAACCCGATCGCCAACGGAGAGTTGAGCTTGCAGATAAGCGGCGATCGCCCTGGCTTTCTCATCTAGTTGTCGATAGGTGAGCGTATCACTCTCACGCTCCCCATCTTCCAGAAAGGTATAGGCGGTTCGATCGGGATGCTGAGAGGCGCGTTCCTGGAGAAGATTAACGAGAGTCCGATTCTTGTTCCGAGATGCTAGGCGATCGCTCATGGATTGATTTACTCATTCCTGTTCATCATCATCCGGCAGTGTTTCCATTTCCTGAGCGATCAGTGTCTGAAAATCCTCTCCACAATGCACATTCAAATGAATAGCAGCCGCTAGCAACTCCGCTAAGATCTCAGCTTGTTGTCGTGCGCTCAGGTGAGGCGACTGAAGCTGAGCGATGAAGGCGGTAACATTTTGACACTCTAAGCCTAACTCGGTAATTAATGTACTGAGAGTTGGGCTGGCAACCGGAAGGGTGCGATCGCGAATTTGCATGATTATTTCCCCAGTCGTTTGAGTGCTTGCTGAATACCCTTGTCAAAGGCTCGAATCTCAGCTTCCCAATGCCTGATTAAACCGTCATCGGGAGCATCCTTTTTGTACTCTAGTCTAATCTTTTCTTGATGTTCAGCAATGCGCCTGTTCAGTGAGCGAATCGCTTTCTTATGGTTTTTCTTACCCATAAAGTTGCTACGCTACTCTCTCAGTTGCGTTGCTTATCGACTCATGGCAAAAATCTGTTCAGCGGTGAGCGTTAAGTCGGGAAACAACCGAGACTCAATGCGATCGTGCCCTCTAAAGACGTTACCTGGCAGATATTCATCATTCTCCAGTTGGTAAATTGTAATCGTTGGCTGCTTCGGTGAGCCGATAAACCGAATGCCACCGTAGGCAGCATAGTCCACGATGATGTACTCTAAAACTCCTAAATCTTCGTATTCAGCGAGTTTGGTCAAATAATCATCTTTCCAATTAGTGCTCACCACCTCAATCACTCCTGGCGGTGGAATGTAAGCCGCCGCAGAGCTAGAACTGCCTTTCATTCGCTGCCACTCGTCTTTGGCAAAAATGACAATATCAGCTTTACGGCTTTTTTCTTTTTCGTCTGGTTCGGTTCTGAGCCGTACCTGTTTAGACTGCCTAGAAACATAGGGTAAATTTGCCTCCAAGCAGTGAGCTTCCAGGTAGGCACAAAGCCGCTGAATGAGATCCTCATGATTTGCATTAGGTTCGGATAATGGCACGGGCACTCCATCCAGTAACGCAAAGTCTCTACCCGAACCGTCATCCCAGGCGAGAAACTCCTCAAAGGTCAATGGCTTTGTCAGCGCTATGTACATGGCGATCGTTGAATCTTTTTAGTGGAGGGGGTTGACTGACTCAAAGGGATATGATTGTAGAATACCGCAAGATTTTGTTTTAGAAAGAGCGGCGAAACGTTGAGAAGAAGTATGGTAAAGTCGGTCGCAAAAATTCCGCTGGCAGAGTTTCTCGCTCAACCCAATATTGAGGCTTCTCCCGCATGGGAACTAATTGACGGGCAAGCCATCCAAAAACCAATGCCAACCCTCTTTCACTCACGATTACAGCGCAATCTGGTTAATTTCATCAATCGGCATACTGACCAGTTTGAGGCAGTGCAGGAATTGCGCTGCCTGGTGCCTCCCTACTCACCAGTACCTGATATTTCTGTTGTTCTTTGCGATCGCCTTCCCGCTGAGGACGGTCCTCTGGATGGAGCACCTGACTGGTTGATTGAAATTCGCTCCCCGGACCAAAGCACCCTGGATTTGCAAAATAAGATTCTTCATTGTCTTAGCAACGGTACTCAACTCGCCTGGTTAATCGATCTAGCTCGTCAGCAGGTTTGGGTGTGGCAGGGCGATGCTCTTCCCCTCGTTTATGCAGGTAAAGATATTTTGCCAACATTAGGGGTTCTGCCCGAACTTACTGTGGATGCTCTCGTTGCGATGACTTGCCGCTAGTGAAAGGGGCTGAGGTATGTGAACTTGCAGTCCTGCTTTCCAGCCCTCACCGACTCCCGCGATCGCCTCTTGCATGTATTGCAGCAGCAGCGCAACGGGAAGGCGATGCGTTAGTTTGAGGCGCAGAATTCTGAGCAGGCAGCGGTAAAGCAGAAGGGACGCAAGACGAGCTAGAAAAACTGGCGAGTACGCGCACTTCTGACAGCCATGCTTCAGGGCAAAGTAGGTTGTATTTTTGGCAAGGGCATACCAGCAGGTCAGATGGCGGCGATCGTGCCGATTATGGCTGGGCTGCACATAATGATCAACAGTGATAGACGTGTGATGGATGGTGTAGCCTGCATCAAGCAAGCGCAAACAAACGTCAGTTTCTTCTAAAAAATATTCAAAAAACTCATCAAAGTAGCCAATCTGCATCAGCGCCGCTCGTTTGTAAGACGCATTCGCACCCATCACACCCGAAAACCAACGCGGGTTAGACAGGTAGCGTTGCTCCGCCGTCTGCGATAGCACCGGGCGAGACTCACTCAAGCGGCTCTGCACGCCCCGTGAGAACTGCAACGGTGCATCCGGTCTGGTTTTATCTGCTACGGCTCCCGCCACACAGCCACAGCGCGCCCCCTGCTCCTGGTGTGCCCTTACATGAGATTCGACCCACTCAGCCGAAGGAATCACATCATCATCCAGATACAAGATAATCTCTTGAGCAGCGGCTCTCAAGCCCAGATTTCTCGCTACACTCACGTTTTTAAGCGTTGTAACAATTACGTGATCAATCAGATGCTTGTTTTCGAGCAGGACAAACTCTGTGTCATCTTGGGTGGGTCCCACAACCACAATGAGTTCTTGAAACGACGATCGCCAGTCTGCGATCGTACCCAGGACTCGTCGGAGAAAACACCCTCTGTCTACCGTACAGATGATCACAGACACAGAAGGTTTTGATATTCCCAATGAACTTGTCCTTGAGCGTTACAGGCAGCAGTCAAAACTATTGTATGGTAGGTTGATTCTGCGAGAAGCGAAAAAATACTGAAACCTGGCAGCGGGTGAGCCAAGACCGCTTAAGCTTCTTAACAAAATGCAAACAAACGTCAAGAGCTCAACATTAGAACCATGATTTTTCTTAAGGCTTGTTCCAATTGCTAAACTGTCATCCTTTCACCGAGAAAAGGCTTAGCCATGCGTAACGTGTTTCAGTCGGCAGCGCTGCAACAGGAATTTGAACGGAATGGCTATGTCATCATGCCGCTGTTGTCTGCTGAGGAGATCAGTCTTGTTTTGTCAGAATTACAGTTGATGACACCCGATGACAACTTTAATCCTGATAGATTGCTTGATCAACCTAGCTATCACTTAACCGATATAGATACCAATATCGAATACAAACAAACAGCCAAAAACTTCATAGCAGGTGTTTTAGCGCCTTACATTGAACGGGTGTTTGACGATTATAAAATACTTGGTGCTAACTTTATTGTCAAACCCCCAGGCAAAGGGAGATTTCTTGTTCATCACGACTGGACATTTGTTGCTGATCCGAAAAAACATACTTCATTAACCATTTGGTGTCCTTTAATAGATACCGATGAAAGTAACGGTACGCTTCAAGTCGTAGAAAGTAGCCACAATATTGTTTCTGATATTGCCACCAGCACAGTAGATTTTTACTGCAAAAATATTGAATCTACAATTATTGAGAAGTATTCAAAGCCCCTTGATCTTAAAGCTGGTAACTGTGTAATTTTTGATCAAAGCCTGCTGCACCATTCTGATATTAATAGAACGGCTCAACCAAGATTTGTAATGCAGGCGATCGTTGTGCCTACTGAAATCAATCCTGTTTTTTATTACTTTGATCGAAACTCACCCGAACAAGGGTTTGAGGTTTTTCAGATAGACCCAAGCTTCTTTATTTATGCGGATTTTTCTCAAAGACCTGCTAATGCTAAAAGTTTAGGATTTATTGAAAATAGAAATAAATATCTGACTGAAAAAGAGTTTGTCGAGAAAATGCAAAAAGGGCAACAGAGCAAGGAAGTTGTCTCTAAATCCCTTATCCCGGTTAAACCAAATGGATGCAAGCGTCCTTTCTTTTATATACACGCAGCAGATGGTCACACCGTAGATGCTGTGTTAGGAAAATATATTGATACTGAACGTCCTTTTTATGGCATACGGGCAGTCGGACGAGATGGACAGGGAATTCTCCACACTTGCATCCAGGAGACGGCATCTCACTACATTCAAGAAATTCAAGCCGTTCAGCCTGAAGGACCTTATCTGTTAGGAGGACGCTGCACAGGTGGAAATATTGCGCTTGAAATGGCTCAAGCACTAAAGAAGCAGGGACAACAAGTCTTATTAGTGGTGATGGTAGATAGCCCAAAGCCGTTACTTACAGAAGAAGAGAAAACTGAGTATCCGATCGCATTAGCCCGCGACCAAATCAGGTGGAGCGGAAAGCTAACAAGCAGCGACTCCGACCTTAGCCCAACTGAGATTCACTTCAACCCCAAGGTTTTTGAGTATAACCTCCAAATTCCAGCCAATCATGTCCCACAAGCGTACTTAGGGCGAGTTGCTTACTTTGCTGCTCAGGAAAAGAGCAAAGATTGGTTCATTTCTAATCTATTAGAACCTGATGCTTGGAATTGTTGGGTTGCCAATGGAGTGGAGATTTATGAGATTCCAGGCGATCATTTATCGATGACTAAAGAGCCGAATGTTCAGGTTTTAGCGAAAGAATTGAGTCATTGTTTAGATCAAGCAGACCGTGAAGAGCAGAAACCAATAGAGGAAAATCTTTATCTCAATAGCCCAATTCATCTAGAAATTGAAACCAAGGGATATGCAGTTATTGATTTTCTCGACCAAATTGAAGTGCTAAATCTTCTCGACTTCTACAAAAAACAATCCCTTCCTAAAGACTTAGCGGAATTCGAGTTGGCTTTCAGTATCAATAGCTCAGATGCATCGTATCGAAAATTTGTTACTCATGAAATACAGAAACTTTTCACTTCAAAACTAACATCTTTAACCCCTGATCATAGAGTAGCTTTTTGTACCTTTGGCAGAAAGAAGCCTAACGCAGTGCATAGTGACATGCCTCTACATCAAGATCCATCTGTAGTAGACGAATCACTGCTAAAATCTTTTGGGCTTTGGTGTCCGCTTGTCGACGTTAATGAGCAAAATGGATGTCTTCAGGTAGTTCCAAAAAGCCATTTGCTCAATTCAAAAATGCGCCCACTTTTTGTTTTTAATGGCTTTCCATATACCAAAGAAACCCTATCAATTATCCAACAGCAATATCTTACTGCTGTACCAATGAAAGCAGGACAAGCATTGATATATGACAGGCGGCTTCTGCATGGCTCTCCTTCAAATTTAACTAACTCTGAAAGAGTGGCAGCGATAGGTATTTTGGTTCCTAAAGATAATCCAATCCATTTCTGCTATAGAGAGACTCAAACCCTTAATAAAATAGAAGTATTTGAAGTAGATGATGAATTTTATAATCAATATGTTGTAGGCCGTGCTGGTGGTCAACGACCAGAAGGCGTGAAAAGTTTGGGTGTGTTTGATTATGAAGTTGAACCACTCACACCAGAAATACTCATCAAAAAACTAGGAGCGGGAAATTCTGCCTTAAACATTCCTGATTGGACAAAGTGTCAGATTAGTTTTAAGCCTGAATTCTTAGAGAAATTCAACCCATCTGCTCAAAAGATTGCGGTTCTGATCAGCAATGAATTTGAAGGCTTTTCTAAAAATGGCGGCATTGGCACCTACACTGCAACCCTTAGTCAAAAACTGGTAGCAGATGGCTGGACAGTCATGCTCCTCCTGTGTCAAACCGACACTGAATTTCAGGGAGACGCGAGTTTTGAGAGCGTCCATCACGTATTCTCAACTCACGAAATGGCACAGATTTTAACGCTCCAACCCATTCATCAGCAAATTCTGTCTCAAACTCGACAAGATGATCTTGCGAATAGTTTTGACCATCAAAGTTTCTGCTGCCTCTACTTCATCCAGGCGATCGCATCCACCTTCCCTGATGCCGTCATCTATGCCGAATTTCCAGAGATCTGGGGCTTTGGCTACCGCACCATTCAGGCAAAGCGATCGGGTCTGTTAGGCAATAGTTGTTTAGTTGGTGTCACGGCTCACGGCTCCTTTGAGTGGCTGCATGAGGTGAACAGCCGCTACCGATTAGAGCAACCCCACTGGCGATCGCAGGCATATCACTACGAGCAATTCTCCTACGAGCACGCCGACATTACCTACTCACCCTCCCATTTCTTGAAGTCCAAGTTTTCCGGGTATGGCTGGAAAACAGCTCATGCCAAGCACTTACCCTACTTTGTCCCATCGCTAACCTTACAGCCGTTCTCATCTGTAAGCCCCCTCAATCCCCCAATACTGGGGGACTTTGGCTCTTGTCCCCCCCCAAATTGGGGGGCTAGGGGGGCAAAAACTGCTGTAACTAACGACGGTCAACCCGCCCCGCGTAACGAGACAGGCTGCAACCAAATCTCGATCGTATTTTTTGGTCGGCTCGAAGAACGGAAAGGGCTGTGTACCTTTGTAGAAGCCGTGCGGTTACTAGATCCCGCAATCGCCCCCCAAATCCACCTTACCTTCATCGGCAAAATCATTCCCCTGCAATCCTCCCAACTGGAGCATCTCAACAGCCAGCAGTACATCGATCGCGAACTGGGCAATGCTTTCACCTCCACGTTTCTGTCTGACCTCTCCAGTCAAGAGGCAATGCAAGCGATCGCGACTTTGCCCCATCCCATCGTTTGCCTCACCAGCCTGCAAGAAAACTTCCCCAACACCGCTTTAGAAATGGGACAGTTACCCGTGAGCCTTGTGGTTTCAGACACCGGAGGCTTTCGAGAAACCCTGGCTCTGCTGCAACGGTCTGAAGCCGTGCATTGGTTCCAACCTGGAAACGCTCATGCGTTAGCGCAAGCACTTACCCAAGCCATTCATGCTTATCCTGAAAAGCCAACTACGATTGAACAAACTGCGATCGACTCAACTAATCACCATCTGCTGAACCAAAGACTGGAATTTATGAGCCAAGCGTTTTTAGAGGCAGCCCCCAAAGAACCGACCACACCTAGCGTGACGATCGCCCTCGTCTGCTGGCACTCTGCAACCACTTTGCTGGAATGCTTCACCAGCTTGGCAGCCCAAACCTATGAGCCGCTTGATGTCATTGTGTTGTCTTCAGCCACCGATGCATCGATTCAAAGCGCGATCGTCCAGGCACAAACTCAGTTTCCCAGTCACAAATACCTCACCGCAGAGGCACATTGGAGCTTAGGTGAAGCTTACAACCACCTGCTTGAACAATCCAGTGGGGAGTATATTTTACCCTTCTCACCCGACCAGATTGCAACTCCCAATATGGTCGAGAAGATGATTGCAGCAGCACACGAAGCAAATGCCGTTGCTGTAGTCTGCCCTCAGCTGGTCGTTGCAGGCGAAGCACCGGAAGCCATTACAACCGTTGACGGTAATCTGCTCAAATTGTTGGAGTTTAATCACCAGTACGATCTAACAGCCTTATTCTCCAAAGCCTTGCTGAAAGAGTTTCGCTATGCTCAGGAACGTGGCTTGCAGGCGTTGAACTGGCAAATTTTTGCTGCCACGATCGCGACCGACCAGGCGATCGCCTATTATCCTTATCCCCTCTATGCCATCCGCCCCGATTCTGCCTCCACGATTCCGACCACCAAGCTTGCCCAGGAGCGATACTCCCTACGTCAGTATCTCTTTCAAATCAAGCCGGAGCAGTGGAGCCAGCGTCAAATCAACCTCTTGCTGACTGAGCTTGGGCAACTGGTGCAAGCGCCATCGCCAAGCCAACGGCAAAACTGGCAACCCATTCTGCCAGCGAACCAACCTTCATCGCCTCAGGATCAAGCCTGGATGATCACGGCTCAGCAGATGCACAATGAACTGACTCAGAGCCAAAACCGACTCAAAGAGCTAGAAGACTGGAACCGGGTATTGCAAGCCGGAAAAGATTGGCTGGAATCGCAGTGGCAAGCCTGGATGCTGCGAACCCAGAAAGCGGAAGTAGCAGGGGAGCGATCACGGTCTTTAATTCAAGCAATGCAAGGCAGCAAGTTTTGGAAGCTCCGGCAAACCTGGATTAAAATCAAGCGCAAGCTCGGCAAAATTAGTGCTGATCCGCTTCAACCTACCGATTACACGTTCACCCTTGGCGTGCAAGAATTTGTGGCTCGTGTTGCGGGTCAAAAAATCAGATTCTTCAAAGCCGCTGCGACACAAGCGCCCGTTGTTTCCATCATTTCATCCTGCTTTCAGGAGTACCAATACATTGAAACGACGTACCGCAGCATCATTAACCAGACCCTCCAGAATTTTGAATGGCTCATTGTCGATGATGGTGCAACTGATCCTGAAACTAAAACCTTACTCGCCTCTTTGCCCCAGAGAACCGCCAAGATCCGCGTACTGTCCCATACGGCTTATCGTGGCGTAGCCGCCAGTTACAACACTGCCATTGCTCAAGCCAGCGGCAAACACCTGTGCTTCGTTGATATGGGTGGCATTCTCGACCCCACCTATCTTGAGAAGTGCGTTCTCTTTCTAGAGACCCATCCCCAAGTATCCGTCGTCAATGCCTACTCGATCGTCTTTCAGGCACAAGAACACTGGTGGCATTCCCATCTGAACCAACCCACTTCCCTGTTCCGTCAAAATGGAGTGATGAGCCATCCCCTCTATCGCAAAACCGACTTTGACCAACTGGGCGGTTTCGATGAATCGCTGCACGGGTTTGCTGCTTGGGAACGCTGTCTGAAAGCACTTGCTCAGCACCAAAACGGCTGGACCATTCCTGAATACCTGGATTGCTATCGTGCCACCGACGAAACGGCACCCACGATCGCTCACAATCTTACAGCCGATGTACAGCAAACCATTGAAACCATCCACGATCGCTATCAAGTTCTCACCGAACCTCTAGCAGCGATCGCTCTAGAGCCACAGCCGCTCACCTTGAACACGCTGAACGTCAGACTGAACGTAGAAAATCAGCTAGAACGCTTCAATGCTGGCAAACGGCTCTTATTGTTTTGCAACGCTCTCGACAATAGTGACGCAGCGAAATGGAATTGTGATTTGGTCATTTGGCTGGAGCAATGTGGCTATGATGTGACGATCGTTACCACTTCCGCCTCAGACCATTCCTGTCAAGAGTTCGTCTACCGCGCCACTCCCGATATTTTCCATCTGCCCAACTTCTTTGATCAAGTACACTGGCTAGCCTTCATCCGCTACATTCTGGCATCACGTCAGATTGATGGCGTACTCATTGCTGGCTCTGAAATTGCTTATTCCTTCTTACCCCTGTTGCGAATCGAATTTCCCAGCGTTGCATTGATTGACTATAGCCATGCTCATCCTGCTACTGAGCAGAGCGATCGTGCTGTCAACTTCTCCTGTCAGTTCACTGAAGACCTCGACTGTCAAATCGTGCCTTCCCAGCGATCGGCGAAAGCTTACAAAAGTTTTAATACCACCGCTCACACAGAGATTCAGGTTTGCTACACCCAGGCTCAAGTTGAGGCTATTTTGACGGATGTGATCAGAACTCACCAAACCGTTGTTCCAGCAAGCCCATCGGTTGAAGTAGAAACTGAAGCCTTACTGCTCATCCTGGAATCTTTGCAGCGTGAGTAAAGTCAGAGAGATAGGTCTTCACAGATGATTGTCAGGAAGAAATTAGTGAAGCAAAAACTTTCGATATTAGCGCCTTTGGTATCCACCAGTTTAACGATAAGGGATGAACCAGTCACCTCGCTCTAGCCATTCCTCAACCTCAACCAGATTCATCCACTCTGAGCGATCGTACTTCGTTCTGGCTTGGCTAAGTTCTGCTTTTGCTCGTTCCACATCGCCCATTTGAATAAAGTACATTACCTTGACGGCTGCCACATTTGGCTTCAGTTTCTTGGGTGTCAAAGCCAACGAGTAAGCAAAAGCTGCTTCTGCTTCTGCTTCTGAGAAAGAAGCCAGGGAATAGGGTTGCAATAATGCTTCTGGAATTGCCTTGACGTATCGAAAAATCTTGGAGCTATAGAGGAAAGGATGCTCTTCAAGCGGCACTAAATAGTCTCGCAAGCGATACATAATCAGATGAATCCAAACACAGTAAAAATGAGCGAAGTCTTGATGGACTACGAGCGAGAGACCCGGCACTAAGGATGGGAAAAAGCTCTTGTGAATGCTGGTTGCTAAATCCCAACTCTTCATCGCGTCGATAAACAGAAACTCAATTGGGCGTTGATCCCAGCCAATGCGATTCAAATCTCCTGGGTAAACCTGAATCGAATGACTCCAGGGATGAATGCGCTCAACAAACTCCTCAACAAAGCTGTCTCCTTCTTTATACTTTCCTTCGGAAGCCGTTCCCAGAAGATGCTGATCCATATAGGAGGGTCGCCAGATGAAAATGTCATAGGCATGAATGCGCTCTTCCCTTGCTTCTACCTTGAGATTGCTGGCTAAGCCGATCGCTAGAGGAATCGTGGATGAACCAAGCCAACAACCCAGATCAACAATCTCTCCGCTGCCTGTATACTCATTCTTTGCATAGCTCTGAAGATAAAAACGCTCCTCAGATGACAACATACTTAGCTTGTCAGAAGCTAAGGGAAACAATTCCTGATCGCTTGCTGATAGTTGCTCTTGAGGTCTTTCTAGCTCAGATAGATTCTGTAATGATTGAGAGACTTGTCCACTGTTACGAGTAATAGAACTAATAGTTTTTGCTTTGTGAGTGACAAGATTTAAGTATTTAAGTCGTCGATAGAGCAGTAATTGATTCGTTTTATAAATGGAGTCTTTGCTTGGAGTTGATGGAGTGTCTGAGTGGGTCGCGATCGCTTGCTTGAGACTTTGTGCCAACGAGTTCTCATCACCGGGCGCAAACCAACGCACGTCGTGCGATCGCTTAATCAGTTTTAAAGTTTCTCGAAAGCCACCTGTATCTGAAACCACTAAACTAACGGGTAACTGTCCCATCTCCAATGCCGCATTCGGAAAGTTTTCTTGGTGGCTGGTGAGACAGACAATCGGATGAGTTAGCTGACTAATTAATTGAATTGCTTCTCGACTGTACAAGTCAGCAAGAATGTGATAGGAATAACTGCTTCCCAACTCCTGCCGAATGTATTGACCACTATCTAAATGTTTGAGCGCTTCCACCTGAAGCTGCACATTTTTACCAATGAAAAGAATCTGAATTTTCTCAGCGATCGCAACATCCAACAACTGAAGCGCTTCGATAAACGTGATTAACCCTTTTCGTTCTTCCAACCTGCCAAAGAAAATGACCGGCATCCTATCCGTCTTGAGCGCCTGCCTTAGGTCATCTCGCAGCGGCTCTAATGCCAACGACTGTTCCACTTCAGGAACAAAGTAAGGCAAATGTAGCGCATGATCTGTTTTCCAGCCGTAGCGGGCTACTTTGGCTTTCAAAAAATGGGATGGGAAAAACGCCAGGTCTGCCTGCTCAAAAGATGCTTGTTCATAATGACTAATCTGCAAACTCCAAGCAGGCACGGGAAAGGTGTACTGCCGATGCGCTTCCAGCAGCCACTCCTGTCCACTGTGCAGGGTGACGGCAGTAAAACAATGCTTGCCCAAGACACCTGCTCGTTTGGCTTGAACGGTGCGGTGTCCCAACCCCAGTGTTTCTGGGAACTCGATATAGATGAACGAACGCTCAAAGGCAACAGCGATCGCCTGAGCAAAGAACAGCGCACAGTAGTTTTCGCGATCGACCCACTCCCACTCTTGGAACTGAGACAGGATTGCCAGATGCATGGGCTGTAGCGCCAAAACATCCTGACACTCGCTAGTGGAGAAGATATGCTTCAGCGCCGGGAGATGGGATTCCCCGCCAAACCTCTCTTGACTCTGGCAAAGCAGCAATACCACAGTCCACCCTTCTGCTGTCAGTTTTTCGCTCAGAGTCCGGTAATAGGTGCCAATGCCTCCATTCCTGAAAATGCCTTCGTATTCAGAGGTTACGAGTAACGCCACCCGATGAGCGACTTTTGGAAACTGAGCCAGCAGCTTTGGGTTAAAGCAAACCTCAAAGCTCCCAGAACTAGATTTGAACGTTAATTCTCTCGTCATATCTAAAAAGCTCTAAGTTTAAGCAGCTACTTTGAACCAATTTCTCATGCTGTTGCAATCACATCTGGTATACATAGCCTGAAGTGCTAATGCTGCTTGATTTTCTAGCAAAAATGAACACCAAGAATGACAGCCACTTTAGCGGAAGCCCTTGAGCATCAATGTCAATGTAAAAACTTAAGCGCAAAAGTTTACGTAGCTTCATACGATTCAGCAACGTACAATACTTGAGGGGTATTGGCAGTGGGCGATCGCCTCAACGTTAAAATCTGTCAGACAAGAATGATCGCTATGGTTCCGAAGGCAGAACTTCAGATATTGCTCAATACTAGTTTGAGCTTGCAACGTCTTTCGCACTTTTGTATAGCCGCTCACCCCAATCTTCTGTTGAGCTATTCGTATGTTTAGCCCACCGAAAATTGAATTTTGCGATCGTCTCAGAGAATTTTTTCAACGGTTTACTATTCCAACCTCCCTCAGGCTGCAATGCTTCATCTACTATTTTGTTGATAACCGCTTCGAGCGTATTTTCAACCTGATCTTTAGTAAAGGTAAAAATCAGTGTAGAAATAGAATAATTGTCTGGTCTACCAAACTCTAAGATCCAACAAGGAGGAAATCCTTGAGTCTGTAGCGTGACTAGAGCATACTTTCTAGGGCGATCGGCTACCTTAGCAAACAGCGTTTCTTTCGTAAGTTCGTGTACTTCCCACTTAACCGTCACATCCCAATGCATTTCTTCTAAGAACCGGATTGCTTCAGCAAAATCATCCAGTCCGTCATCGGGTGCAACGAAGATATCAAGCGGCGATCGGAGAGCAAACTCAGCCGCAGGGTTCTCTCCCCCTTGTCCTGTATCGGCGAAGTTAATTTGCTGGCTTTTTAAGAGTGGTTCAGCGGAACTTTGACCGTCATCCTGCTCCGATTCGTCCTTAGCTCGCTTCGTAGTGATGACCGAGGTCAAACCTGTCTGGCTGATTTTTAGTTTCTGCTTTTCAATAATTGCCATGCCCAAGCGAGGCAGCCTCCGAATCGGCTTTGGATTTTTAGGTGGTTGAGCTTCGCCCTCGACCAAATACTCCTTAACAACCTTCTCTTTGGGCGGCCGCTTAGTGGCAGGCTTTTCCACATACTCACGCTTTTTGATACGAGGGTGGGTGAATTCAAGTTCGCTGAAAGGCAGCGATCGCGTCGGTCTAACTTCAAGAATCTGCTGAACTAGCAGAATTTGCCCTGTCAAAATCCCTCTCACATGCCACGTCGAAGCAAATTTGGGCAGATTCGTTGTCAAGGGAATCGAGGTATTCCAGGTCTCTTGGGTTGAACGACTGAGTCGATCGCGGTACACCCTATCCCAGGCGAGACGAAAGGATGAATCATAGAGCAGGCGAGCAATACGAAAGACAAGCGATCGACTCAAAATTTTCTTCGGCACATCGCCTGAAAAATCTAAAGCCAGCTTCCCTTGACTGATTTCGTTCCGGGTGATCACTCGCTCAAAATAATTCGGTTCTAGTAACCCAAAGGCAAGTGTTTTATTAGGAAGCAAAAACGCCCGAATACATTCCAGCACTGGAATCACAATGGTAACGGTTTGCTCAGTCTGAAATCTGACGCAGTACTCTGCCAAATTGTTTTCACCCTGAAGCAGGTAGTTTGCCAGTGTTGGAATAGTACTTGCTCTAGCTAAGGTTGCAGTAGACGAATCAGGAATCACCAGCTTAAATACTTTCCCTTCCGCTTCATTCCATACAGGTTGCCCCATCTGAAACACCTGCCCTAATCGTAACCAGGGCATAAGCCCCCACGGAAAATCAACTTCTCTGAACTCACCTGACTTTTGCTTGAACACTGCTGTCGTTCGCCATTGTCGGTACATAGATTCCCGCCAGGGCATCGTAACCACCAGAGAGTGACTTGTTCATCGTCATCAAAGAGCCATTCGTTGAGGCGGACAATCTCTGTCATACTGAGATGAAATGTGTTCTAAAGATACTAGTGCTCTACTGATAGCATTTTCTACTGAAGGTAGCAATTCGATCTCTGGACGTAAACCGGCTCGACGGGTAAATCGCCATCTTAGGGGACAAACGCCTTCTTGCACATAGCACTCTAAAACCCATTGGATGCGTCGAAGCGCAAATGCTTCTCGTGTTTCAGCTAGCTCACTCAATGCCTTCGATGTCCAAGGGAGTTTGTCAGCGTGCTTTTGAATCAGTGCTAATTGTCCAAGTTCTCTAGCGATCGCGGCAACTGTTACCTGACACGGTTTCCCTGCCTGCTTGTATAAATTAGTCGCAACAGATTTCACTGCTTCTGCGAGTTCAATATCTCGGTGCTCCCAGTTAACCCGCAGGAACGGTGAGGCTGCTTGTTTTTTGGCTGGCATATTAGCTTCCAACCATTCACGATCATTGCGTCGCAGCCATGCGTAAACTCTCTGAAATTGGTTTTTCAGTATAGTTCTTCCTGACGCAGGATTGTCTCTTCGCGCAGCTAGCCATTCTGCTCTGTAGTCCTCCAAGCTAACCTTTGAGACTGTTTTCTGAGTCTTTAAGGAAGAAACAAGTACCCGATGACTTTTGTTAGTCTGCCGCTTGCTCTGACGTGGGAAGGGCAATTCCAGTGCCGCAGCGTGTAATTTGACAGTAGTTGGATCAACGCCAAGCTGCCGTGCCATTGCTCGCAGACTGACGGTTGAGTCTGCCCAAAGGTTCTTTAGCTTCTCTTCCCAAATGGAGCCAAAAGCTCGAACCTTCGTTATACGGAATGGATCTTCTTGGGTTTCATCTGGGCCAGTACGGCAATACATGAAGCCACAGGAGCAATAAAATGTACCCACTGGTTTTCCATGATCTTGAGTGTAAGTAATTTCACAAGTTTGGATTACAGGTTGATGAAAATGAGGAGCCGCTTGATTTAGACAAAGCCAGGGTCCCTTACCAAAGGGCTTAAACTGATGAGGAACCTGGAAGAATGACGCGGCTACGTGGTTCAGGAATTGGATCAATAACAGGTGATGTAAAGGATGCTGAGATCCTTTGGGCGATCGTACCAACCGAAACAACCAGCTATGTTGGCTTTCAGTATCAATTTCACATTGAAGGCTTTGTAGGAAATCGTTTGGATAGAACTGACAGAACTCTCTGAGTAGATCGCTAACCCGTACCCTACCGCTATAGGTAGCAAGCCCTCGCTCTGCAAGAAGCTCGCGATAGCGTTTCGACAGCACCTCTAATCCCGGTGGGGAGGTGGTCTGTTTTAGCAACCAAGCAGCATCCTGAGCTATTTTCAGTAGAATCTCATGATGGGGATTCAGCAGACTGAATGAGCGTGACTTTGGCAATTGAATGCCCTGCTCTGCTGCAACAAACTCATGCCGCGTTTGAGGATTCTGAATCCGAACTTGGCTATCCAGCAGACGAACGTTGTGTTCGGGGCAAACCTCGACTCCTGGTAGTTGGTGAAGACGGTGCCAATAGGGCTCACCGAATTCTTGTTTATCTTGCCGCACGCAAAGAGGACAAAACCTGAGCCACTCTGGAGGCTGAACGGTGCTTGCCATGACACCAGAACGCATCTTAATGGCGGGTCCTCGTGCTCCTTCCATATCAGCCAAAAGTTGCTGCGCTTGTTCGGGATGCAAGAAAGGTGCGAAGAACGGGAAAAGCGTATGACGATTGATTAAACGTTCAACTGTGTGTGGGCTACCAGGCGGTAAGGCTGAAACGAGACTGCCAACGTTACTGGGTAAATCAACAACCGCGATCGCTGCCTCATCTCCAAACAACTCTCGTATGGTTCCCTTCTTGTTGGGATACTGCACCCGTTGATGAAAACGAGCACAAATGCTGTACAGCAACTCATCTGGATAAGGATTGGGAAAGCATCCGATCATCAAGACGCCTCCTCCAACAGGTATTCAGTAGCAGGACGAATGAGTCCTGCTTGCCGAAGGGCTTCATAGGCACTAAGCTTTTGCTTTTCTCCCGATGCCGCGATCTCAGGTAAACTTCCTTCCAAGGGAGCAGTTTTTTTACGTCTTCTAGAAACTTTTTGGACGGCTTCAGTGGCCGCTATCGGCGCTTCTGTTGCATCAACGGCGGTTGGTGGCAATTGCCTGTCGAGATTGTTTATTCGCGTAGCGGTTGATGCTTGACCTTGTTCAGCTCTACTTAATTGATTTTGGGCATCCTGCAAAAACTGATCGATGTCAATGGGATGAACATCCTCAACGCTGGTAAGAAGCCGAGTGTCTTTGTTTTTTAGGGCTTGTAGAATAGGGTACGCCAACCGTAGGCTCTCTTTAGCCACTAGTCGAATTCCTTGCTCGGTTACAGCTTCTTCGCCATTTGTGATCGCCCGAATCTGAGCCAGCATGTAGACCTTAATGGCAAAGTCAGTAATACCTTGCGTTTCCTCATACAGCGCATCGCGCAGTTCCTGTGTCGAGCGAGATTGCTTTTTAACATACTGGTATCCCCATAAACATCTCACAATCCATTTCCAATCCTTGTCATTCTTCATCCTGTCCCAGACAAGGTCACCCTGCCCTGTACCTCTACGGGTTTGTCGAAACTCTCCATTAAGCACAGAAATTGCTTTATAGGTGCCGACAAGCACGACTGGTAACCCAATCGTGTTGATTAACTGAACAAAAAAGTTCAGCATTTTGCTGGAACCGCCACTTTTAGCTTGGCTAAGGTGCTGGATTTCATCAATGACTAGTACACCGATCGAGTGAAGAGACGCAACCAGAGCCATACGTGGGAGCAGTTCGTCTACTGTTTTACGACCCCCCGCATAGTTGTCGTAGTAACGAGTGCCGAGCAGGTCATCTACTGCCTGGAAAAAGTTTAAGCATAAGCCCTTGATTGAACCATCGAATGGGCAGTCTAGCTTGAGCCAGACAATTTGTGTGAAACTGAAATCGCGATCGTGATAGTGACTATGGAGGATAACCTGCGGATACAAAGACAGAATCGCTTCTATCGCCGTGGTCTTACCAACTCCGCTAATACCAACAATAGTAAATCCTGTTGCAGTTGAACGAGGGGATTGGCGAACTGTGCCTAAAGAGTGAACCCGCAACTGCACATCTCCCCAAAAACCTGTGATTGCGGGATTCCGTGCCTGGTATCCTAGCCGAATCATCCGGGAAAACCGTTGTTCCAGATCAAAATGAATCGGTAAAGGAGCAAAAAACTGCAAAGTATTTTGAATCAAATGTAGCCGAAGATAGGCAGGCATCTTACGATGCTCTTCGTCATACTCTGGATAGAATGCAAGACGTTCTGCAGTTTCATCCTGGGTGAAGATAGGAGGGAGAGCTTCAATCAGGGGATTACCTTGATAGTTTGGAATGACCGGGTCTAGGTAAGTTGCCTGTTCAACTCTACCCTTTCCTACCAAAAGAGACGGGATGTGTTGGCTACTCATCATCATCGCTCCACATTTTTGGACGCAGTTTATGCAGTTTTTCGATTAGTTGGGATTGCGAAACATGGGTTGAGTCCTCTTGATTATCAATTGTCTCAGCGTCTGAACCTTCATACTGAGGCTCTTCAGCATCCTTGTCTGGTTCTGGTTCTGAAGCTTCAGTTGGCACAATCAGAGGAATCACCTTACCGGAATGAGCAGGAAGTGGCTTTTCTCCCAATTTCCAGGCTTGGGCTTCGCGTTCCATGTCGCGTTCTTCTTGGCGATTCGGACGGATGCCTTTGATGCGCGATCGCTTACTCTGCCCTGTCACCTGCTCCAGCGCTGTCGAGGTTTGTTCCTGACCTTCATTCATAATCTGCTCCATTTGAGCATTCAGGGCAGCGCTAGATTGCTGCTTGCGGCTTCTAGACAACTCCTTCTGCTGCTTACGGATTTCAAAGTAGTCAAGAGTTTCGTACCAATCCCGTCCTCGGAAGGCATGTTCTGCGTCAATCAACTGGCAACACTCCAGACGTTGTCCTCCATCAAGACGCAAATAGATATCGGTTAGGCTACGAGGATCATAAGCCACATCAATTTTCCAGCCTCCTCGTTCTCTAGCCCTTACAAACCACTGCTCTCGTAAAGCCAAGTCGCAAGAGTAAAATAAGCCCTGAAACCGAATACCGCGATAAGTAACAGAAACTCGCTCAGAAGGTAAAAGGTTCAAGCGCAGAATGTCACGGGACTTAACCCTCAGGTGTCCTGCCCGGTTACGAATACCCCAGTTCCATAGGTCTAGGGGATATGGCTCAACGTGCTCTTGGATCATGAACTCATCCATGCGATACCAATCCATCCGGTGTTCTTTGTTATGGTCTAAAATCGCAAGAATCATGAGCTTCCGGAATTGATGCAAATCCAGCACAGCATCAAGGCGGTAGTCATTCTCTCCACGTTCACGCGGTTTATAAACAGCCCCTGGCATCCAATGAATGACTTTGTCATTACTCAAGCGGAAGTTGCGCTCTACGATCCCTTTCCAATCTGCACGGTAAGGAGGGGTATTGGAAATAGTTACATCCAATGCTTTAACGAGGTTATCAGCGTTGTAGCCCTCTAGCTCTCCCCGATCAGCAATGATGACTTCCGACAAATGATGGCAAGGCCAGTCTTCCTCCGTAATCTCAACTCCATATTCTTGACAGAACGCGACTTTGTCTACCGCCGCATTTTCTAACGCCTGCATTGCCCCTAGCCAACTTGGACCTTCCAAGGTGACACTTAGCCCAGTAATCATGCGGCTAAAAACGTCAATCAGAACGTAAATAACAGGGCGACCGATAATGCGGGTGCGATCAAGCGAACTGACTAGATAAATGTCTCCAATCGTGGCATCTATCTGGTAGATGGAGCCTGGACCGAAAGCCATCTGAGTTGAATCTCCCAGTACCTCACGATGGCGCAGATTATAACGGCGTTTTCCTTCTCGTGAAGTCAGAGCATGGGTTGCATCCCGCTCTTTCTCATACCAATAGCGAAATTGACCAAACGTAGGTAGTTCATGAGCTGGTGGCAGACAAGGAATCAAGGCCCCATCAGAAGAAAGCGTGTAGCCTTTATGAAAATGCTTCTCCAATGTTTTCTGAAATGCATCCTGCAGCGTTCGTCCCTGAGCATTCTCATAGAATTGGCGAATGCCTCGATTAAACTTCTCTCGTATTTTGCCATCTACATTTACCCCTACGGGCATTTGAGTGACTTTACTGATTTTGCTTGGGCGTCCTCGCTTTTTCTGTCGGCTTTGACGTTCTTTCCCAGGCGCACCGCATTTATCAAAGAGAGGTAAGAGCGCATTTCTGGTCTGTCCTCCCTGCCAGTAACGCCTGAGATACTTATAAAGAGTCATTTTTGTGCAGCCTGTCTTTTCCACCCAGGCATTCAAAAGTGTTCCACGACCGTGGGAAAAGAAGATACGCCCATCTTTGTCCCCTACCAAAGGGGCAATGACCTCCCACGCTTGGTCTCTCCGTTCTCGGTGCTTTTGGGGGATAGTATCCTCAGGCTTGAGGAGAGAAGCATAAGGATCAATCTCTAAAACATGAGCTTGCTGTGTCGCGATCGCCTCTTCCAAATCTGTACATTTCTGCCAAATAGGAAGTGCTTTAGGGTTCAACAGCTCAATTGTGGCTACATCTGTGTAGGAAGGATCAATCCAGAGTAAGCGTTCCACACGCGAAGTTTCAGTATCGTCCTGCCATTCCAGAAGCATATTTACAAAAAGCTTCATCCCACACCTCCGATCGCCTCGTGCAAGCCTGTTGACAGGGTCGAAAGGAGTTTGAGTGTCTTGCTGGGTTGGATACGCTGGCTTAGATCAATATGCCATCGTCGATTAGCAATCAAATAACGCACAATTGACAGGCTAGTACCAGGAGAGAGACCTAGCTGGTCATCACATGCGTTTGTAATCTTAGTTAGTGCTATTCTCCCTTCCAGAACCTGAGGCGTTAGCACTGTTTCGATCCGTGTGGTATCACCTTGAGTTAATGGAGCAAAAGCTTCAAGCCAGTAACACGAGCGCAACCATTTGAGGTTTTCAACCAAGGTTTTAGAAATTTCTTTCTCAGTAACAACTCCCCAATCGATGTTTCGGTGCTTCCAGTAAAGTCGCTCAATCTCCAGCTTCTCTAAAGTGCGTTGTGATTGCAGGTCAGCAGCAGGTTTGATGGCACGAGCTTGTTCTATCTCACGATCGCTCTGCTTTAAGGTGATCAAAAAATCCGTGGTCATCACTACGGATTGTTGAGTTTCAGGATCAGTAGGATGAGCATACCCGCATTGTTCTGCAATTTGCTGGGTTTCCTCTAACGGCAGCAAGGGAAACTGCTCCCGGATATCTACCACTAGTTGCGACCAATCTAGAACGAAGAGGTAGCTAGCCTCCAGTTGGCTCATCAGGTGATGATCTCTGCCGGTCTTCCAGCCTTTGGCTCGACTAGCTAGTCCTTGCGAAGGAACATCCTGAATTCGCAGCCAAGGTTGGTAGTCAGCCCTTCTCCCCTCCCCTCGGCCTCCCTTCAGTCGTTTTTCAATCTTCTGCTGGTCAGTACCGCGATTACGTTTAGCCATTGGATAAAGTCATTCAGCAAATCTAGAAACTCTGAATGTGGGAAATACTCCACTCCTACAACGTTTCCAGCTTACAGTAAAAGTATAAGACTTTATTTGCTAGTATCCAACTTTATTTCTCAGTCTATGACTTTATTTGCTAGTACCCAACTTTGTTTGCGTTTTACATATCCATGAGCGATGCCCGTAGGGTTTACTCAACTGTAACGCTCTTTGCCAAGTTTCTTGGCTGATCAACGTCTAAGCCTCTGCGTGCCGCAATGTGATAGGCCAGCAGTTGCAGGGGAATCACCGTGACGATCGGCGATAGCAGTTCATCCACATTAGGCACTGGAATCAACGTATCGAAGGTTTCAGCGGCTTCGTGTTCATCCATCGGCGTGACCCCAATGAGTCGTGCATCCCGCGCTTTGGCTTCCTGCGCGTTGGAGAGCACTTTTTCAAATACTGTTCCTGGCATGGCGATCGCGACGACTGGCACCTTGGCATCCAGTAGCGCGATCGGCCCGTGCTTCATTTCACCAGCCGGATAGCCTTCCGCATGGATGTAGCTGATTTCTTTGAGTTTCAGCGCACCTTCCAGGGCGATCGGGAAGTTGATGCCCCGTCCCAAAAAGATGAAATCTTGCGTTTCGGCAAAATCGTGCGCAAGTTGCTCAATGTAGCGTTCCTGACCTTCAAGCACCACTTCAATATGGGCTGGGAGTTGCTGCAAGCCCTCCAGTAATTGTGCAAGCTGGGTAGGCGCGATCACCTGACGATGCTGTGCCAGATCGATCGCCAGACAGTAAAACGCCATCAATTGCGCGACGAACGTTTTTGTAGCGGCCACACCGATTTCAATACCCGCATGGGTATCAATAATATGGGGCACCAGATGCCCCAAGGAACTCTCTGGACGATTGGTAATGCCTAACAGCCGCGCTTGAAAATCGGCTGAGTGCCCCGATCGACGTTCCTTTTCCATTGCCAGTGCCGCCAATGTATCGGCGGTTTCACCCGATTGTGTGACGCCGATGGTGAGGGTGTGAGGGGTGAGGGGTGAGGGGGCATAGCGAAATTCGGATGCATACTGCACAGAGGTGGGAATCTCAGCAATTTGTTCTAGCAAATACTTACCAACCAGTCCGGCATGCCAACTGGTGCCACACGCTACGATCTGAATATGTTGCAAATCGGTATACAGGTCAGCAGGCAGGTTCAGGCGAATGGGCGAATGGGTGTGATCAGCGGCTGTCCAGGCAGTATCAAGGTAGGCTTCCAGGCACGATCGCACGACTCCAGGCTGCTCGTAGATTTCCTTCAGCATGAAGTGCTTAAAGCCCTGCTTCTCCACCATCACAGGGTTCCAGTTCAGCGTCCGGGGTGTTTTTCGCAGCCGTTGTCCTTCAAAGCTATAGACTTCAACGCCCAGGGGTGTCATCCGTGCCAGTTCGCCATTATCCAGAGTGAGCACTGCACGGGTATAGGGCACGATCGCAGGCGTATCCGACGCACAGTAAAACTCGCCCTGCCCAAAACCAATCACCACTGGAGCCTGTTGCCGCGCCACAATCAATTCATCGGGGTAATCGGCAGAAATAACGGCGATCGCAAACGCTCCTTCCAACCGATTGACCACCTGCCGCACCGCTTCTAAAAAGGGCGATGGTTGAATCGAAACTAAAGGGCTGGTTTCCAGGCTCTCAGCCTGCTGTAATACTTCGGCAATCAAGTGTGGCACGACCTCTGTATCGGTATCAGAGCGAAACTCGCAGCCACGCTCTTTCAGCTCTTCGCGCAATTCGCGGTAGTTTTCAATAATGCCGTTCTGGATGACTGCTATCCGCATCGACATATCCATATGAGGATGGGCGTTATATTCTTCTGGCTTACCGTGAGTAGCCCAGCGCGTATGGGCAATGCCAATGCGCGCTGGATTCTCTTCGCCTGCGAGTTTTGATTCGAGGTTGTGCAGTTTCCCTTTGGCACGAACACAGTGGATCTCGCCTTCCAGCACGGTAGCAATGCCCGCAGAATCATATCCGCGATATTCCAGCTTACGCAGCCCTTCGAGCAAAATACCGCTTGCTGCTTGGGTGCCAATATAGCCAACAATTCCGCACATCTGGAGTCACTCCTGCCGAGCCTACATAAGCGCTAATATACTCCGTTTTCTTAACCTCTAGAGGAAGAGGCGTAAGGGGAGAGGCGTGAGGGGATGAGGATGAGGGATGAAAGGCTATAAGGATGAAGGGAAGAGTTTTGAGTTTTGAATTGCGCCCTCTGCTTCCCCTGCCTTCTTGACCCGACACCTAACGGTTGCTTGAGCGGCTGTAAACAACCTCGAACTCAGAACCAGCCAGTTAAGCAGTGCGCTCCAAACGAACGATTATGCACGTTTGCAGGCGGAGACAGCAGAGGGCGCGAAACTACCAAACGTGACTGCTTTAAGCCCTAAATCTCGAATTGAATTGTTATGAAGCTGAACGTTTGTCATGCCATGATGCTCAAAATAGTTTGCATATTCAACTTGATAGACGATATCTGACAAAACGACCGTACCATTTGGTTTGAGGACTCTGACAATTTCATCGAGTGCTTTTCTGCGATCGCTTTCGGCTTCTATGTTATGAACCGCCCAACTTGAGAGCACTACATCAAAGTAGTTTGCTGGAAAAGGTAACTGACGCATATCGGCTGTTTTGACTTCAACACGCTCTGTAACCCCTTCGGTCGCCGCATTTGATAGTGCAGCAGCAGCACTATTGCTAGCTTGATCATGCTGTTGCCATACGTCGATACCGATAGCCTTGCCAGTCGTAAGGCGGTTTGCAGCCCCGATCATCATTAAACCTCGTCCGCAACCGACATCAAGCACAAGCTCATAACCTGACCACTGCACAAGATTCAGGAGTTTATCTCTGTCTTTTAACTTCATGACCTTACTGCCATACAGCATGAAGCAACCCATGCCAAGCAAGTAGGTGGCTGTCATACCCAATAAAGTACTGACGGCTATTTTGGGAGTTTGCCCTAAGATTGATGAGAACAGTACGACAAGTAAGAGTACGAGTGACACTGTACCAGCGCCAAAAAAGAAGCGCACAAGACCGGGCGCATCAATGCCGTAATCCGGGTTGCTTTGAACACTTTCAGCCGCCATTAGCTTTGTGTCTCATTAGAAACAACTGAGATAAAAATAGTACATTTGCTCACATTGTTCAAGTGCTATCAGACGCGATTTCTACCTGGTTTTTCAAATTCTTGCGGCGTAACATCTGTACGATACTTCACTCGGTTTTAATCCCAAGCACCAGCGTTGTGGATGCCATATTCCGATCGCAGCGATGCCAGATCACGATCGAGCACCGTTTCAGGATCGATCGCGGCATCGATTTTTTTGTGTACTGTAAAACCCTGCTTGACTCCCTTCAGGTACAGTTGGCAGACCTGCACAGGATTGTGATAGATGCCGCCCCAAGCTTTTCCTTGAATTGATTGCCACAACAGTTCTAAAAACACCACAAAGCTTTGGGCGTAGTAGTACCAGGGACGTTTCCAGGTCAACGAGGTGAGCAAAAAGCCGATGAGTTGGAGTTCTTGTTCTAGCGCCGTGCTGTAGCCCGTAACGACGTGCATGATGTCGTGCCGTTGCATATCGCACCAGGGAATACACATAATGCCAACCCAGAGATCCTGGTCGCGCACAAAGTCGGGGTTTGCCTGGTAGTAGCGTTCTAGCCCCTGTCGTAATGTGGTTGCTTGTTGAGGTGGTTCAATGGGCAAACTGAGGGTATCGATCGTGTCCATTGTCTGATTTTAATTGAGCATTATGATTAGTCTGCTCAAAATCAGTTGAGAAGTCATTGCATTTGTGACAGCGGATAAAACTGGCACAGATTTATGTCAAGATCTACGCAGAATTACTAGAGTCAATTTATCGAATTTATGGTTAAGTTAGAGCTTTTTGAAAGCGATGAAGCTGGTTTTTAGGCTTCACCGATCAGTCTGTTTTACTTTAGCCATCTTTGGGCATCTTTTCTACAGGATACTTGATTCACTGGCTTCCAAAAAGTTCCGAAGTAATCAGACCTGTTGGCGATGCCATGTAGAAGTGAGTGTTTCAGACTTAGAGAAACTTCTGAGTGTTTAAATTGGGGCGCGATCGCCCCTGAAACTTAACCTTTTCACAAAACGAGTCACATATGCACGGTGTATTCATTAATAGCATCGGCAAGTTTTTGCCTGGAAATCCGATCACTAATGACCAAATGGAAGACTATTTAGGAAAGGTGAATGGTCGCCCTTCCAAAGTCAGACATCGCATTCTCAAAAGTAATGGTATTCAGCAGCGCTATTATGCTCTGGATCAGCAACAGCAAACCACTTACAGCAATAGTCAGATGGCCGCGATCGCCGTTCGTGATGCGATTGCAAGCGCTAATTTGGAACCCGGTGCGATCGACCTCCTAGCGACTGCAACCAGTTGGTCAGACCTGCTCGTTCCTGGCTTTGGCAGTATGGTACACGGCGAATTGTCGGAGTTGCTGCCCATCGAGATTACGTCTAACCAGGGTGTGTGCTGTGCAGGAGTAGCAGCGCTGAAATATGCGGCATCACAAGTGAAATTGGGTGAAAAGAGAGCGGCGATCGCGGTTGCATCTGAACTGCCATCGCGTCTTTTCAAACACACTCATTTTGAAGCAGAAGCAAGCGTTAAAGCAGGAAAACCCCTTAGTTTTGATACCGAGTTTCTGCGCTGGATGCTGTCGGATGGTGCAGGTGCTTTCCTGATTCAAAGTCATCCAAATACTTCAGGAATTAGTTTGAAAATTGAGTGGATTGAACTCATTTCCCATGCCAATGCTTACCCTGTTTGCATGTATGCTGGAACCGAAAATGAGACCACTCAAAAAAGTTGGATGGACTATCCATCTTATCTGCAAGCGGCGGCGGCGGGCGCCATAAACCTACGCCAAAATATTCGACTCTTAGATAATGTCATCAAGCTGGGTGTGGAAGGTTGGCTGAAATTAATCGAACGGGGTCGCGTGCAGCCTGATGAAATTGATTGGCTTCTGTGTCACTACTCCTCTCACATTTTTCGAGGGCAAATCGTTGAGCTGCTGGAAAAAGCAAACTGCATGATTCCTGAAGAGAAATGGTTTACCAATCTCTATACTCGCGGCAATACAGGCTGTGCATCCATTTATTTGATGCTGGAAGAATTGTTTCACTCTGGCAAACTGCAACCGGGTCAAAAAATCTTCTGCTTTGTGCCCGAAAGTGGACGGTTTACGACGGCGTATATGATGTTGACGGTAGTGGGGCAGAAGGCAGAGGGGACAGGGGAAGCAAGGGAAGCAGAGGAGGCAGGGGAAGCAGAGGAAGCAAGAGAGGCAGAAGATAACAACATTAGAAGGAATCAAGATTCAGGAGTCACTCAAGTGTTAACAACTAACAACCAACAACTGGCAACTACATCCCCCACACCCCACACCCCATACCCCATACCCGAAGAACCCGTCTCCGCCTACCTGTTGCGTCAACTGGCTCTCATCTGGTTGGAGTTTGAGCGTGAGATTCGTTCTGTGCCCATTGTGCGCAAATTGCATCGGGGTGAGTTTACGGTAGATGACTACAAAGCGATGTTGCGAAATCTGCGTCCGCAGGTAGTGGAAGGAGCACGGTGGATTGCCCGTGCTGCATCGAATATGACGGATTTTCGGTTGCGATCGACCTTCATTGGTCATGCTCAGGATGAACACCGTGACTATCAAATGTTAGAGCGCAATTACGTTTCGGTTGGCGGAGTGTTGGAGGAGATTGTGAATGCGGAAAAGAACATTGGCAGTGAGGCACTGTCGGCGTTTATTTTCCATCAGGCATCGCGCGAAAATCCGGTAGACCTGTTGGGCAGCATGTTTATCATTGAAGGGCTAGGCAATAACTTAGCCGCGAAGTGGGCAGAGCAGATCAAAGAAACACTGGGGCTAAAGGATGAACAAGTGTCGTTTTTGGGCTATCACGGCGCAAATGACGAAGCGCATCTGGGCAAGCTGAATGAATTGATTAACGCGGAATGGATGACGCAGGAAATTGCCGATCGCATTCTGAAAACGGCGCGAGTGACTGCCCGACTCTACCGACTGCAACTTGAGGAGATTCGCTAATGGAACCGGAGTACTGGCTGACACCGTTTAAGCTTTGTCTGGCTATCAGTTGTACTCTGGTGCAGCCTGAGGTTGGGCGATCGCAACGCCCGGTGCTTAAACCACCTTCAGTCAATACTCCTGGAACGATTGCAGTCCCTACCGAGGTCGTTGAACTGAGCAATGCTCGCAAGGAGTATCAACGCTACCAGCAGTTATATCAGGAAGGTGCGGTTTCTCGTCAACAGCTTGATCAAGCCGAAAGTAATTACAAAGCGGCTCAGAGGCGATACAACCAACGACAGCAGTCTCAACGTCTGCAACGCTCTGAATTAGAGCGGGCATCGCTTGAAGCCGAATTAGCACAGGCAGAAGCCTACTTTCAAGAACGACAACGTATTTATCAGCGTGCTCAATCGTTATATCAGGAAGGCGCGATTGAGCGTCAGCAGTTGATACGGGCGGAGCAGTACTACAAAGACGCGTTGACCAGCCGCGAAACGCTACGCCAAAAGCTACGATCGCAACCTTAATTCAGGTGCGTCTACTAACACCTACTTCTACATTTTTTGATCACTGCTATGAGCCAAGCCGAACTGATCTCACAAGCGTTAGATACTGCCGTCTCTTCGCAGGCTGCACAACCATATATCCCAAGACCGCACGATCGCCAGAATCCCAATGCGTGGGATGCGCTCTATGTGGATCAGGCAATTCCGGTAGACCCGATCGCCAAAGGTTACATGATTCGGGATTTGCGAAATTGGACGCGCAGTTATTTATTAGTGCCGATCGCGTTTATTGCAAATGTGCTGCTGGCGATCATTATGACGGTAAAGCGACTGTTGCCCTTTCAGTTCAGCAACTATACGCTGATGCATCGATCGGCAGCCTGGTTTCTCAATACCTTCGTGTCGCCGGAAGCCTGCTATCTCATCGTGCGGCATATCTGCCTCGGTTCCAATATCGTCAATTTCTTGATTGACAATGGCCCTGATACCAACATTGAAAAATCCCAATTGTATCCCTGCACTATTGATGATTTGGCAAACAATGCGTTTTTAGAACACGATCTGATTCTCTACAACTTCGTGCTGGATTACAGCAAGGCGCAGCGCGAAAACCCTCATTGGATACAGCAGGTACAGGCACGCGGATTGAATTTTGACAGCATCAAACCCGTCCAGGTAAATGTGTATTTCACAAAGCGTCGCTGGTTACGCATATTGGATCTGGAATCAGCGATCGAACTGTTCAAGGTCTTCTATTCGCTCTGTCTCACCAGCGATGAATTTGAACGGGCTGTGCTGTCTCTGGAATTTGACGAAAACTTTGGTTGCTACATCAGTGCCCTCACCGGGGACTACAACTGGAACCACGTCATCACCAACCGTCATCCGCTAGCTCCCGAAAGCCCCTTTGCAGCAGCACGCAATCTTTTACTGCACGGCATCATTTCAGAATATTTGCACCGTTACTTGGAGTTAAGAAAGGAGATGGCGCAAACGGCTAGCGATCGCTAATCGCTCCGTCTGAGTCGATCGCTTGAACCTCGATCGTTTGTTTCACATTCTCCAACTGGTCGTTTCGCTCTTTCAACGCCGCATTTTCTTGCTCCAGCGATGTTTTCAAGCGTTCAAGCTCGCGATTGCGCTCTTCTAAACCAGCTAATTGTTTATTCGCCCGCATACGGCGGATGCCGCGTCGTGCACTGTTCCACAGGCTGAGTAACCCGATCAATGCTGCGCCAACGAGGGCAGACACCACAATGACCAGAGACAGCGAGATGTTACCGCTTTCGAGGGTGAAGAATCGGACATTCACAGGCTGGGGGTTTTGCACCCCAAAGAGAACCATGATGATGGAAAGCGCAATCATCAGAATGAGTACGAGAATGCCCATAGCAGCGACTTAGTGAGGACTGAGGATAGAGTCGATCGTACCACTCTGTGCTAAAGGCGTTGGTTAAGCAAACAACTCTGCAACGGGAATGGTGAAGCCTTGCAGGATGGTTTGAGTGTTCACAGTTTCAGCTTCGGTGAAGATCAGAGACTTCTCGGCTGTGATGATAATGACGATCGCATTCTCAGGAAACAGTAACCAGACCTCCTCACAGCCCGATCGCAAATACTCCCGCGCCTTGCTAAATAGTTCTTCTGCCTTGTCATCTGGTGAAGCGACTTCTCCAATCAATGGATAGCTCTGAGGAAAAATATTTGGTTGTCCATATTGCGCTAGCAGTTCAGCCGTGAGATATGCCACATCGGGGCGGCGCTTTTGCTGATCCGTTCGGCAAGGTGCTTCTGGATAAGGCTTTCCACCTTGTCCACTGGAAATGATGTAACTTCTCCAGGCATAAACCAGATTTCCCTGCGCGGCTGCATGATTTATTGTCACGTCTGTTTTCTCAACTAGCTCCCCATCAACTTTTTCCATACCTTCTGGTACTTCGTCGTAGCGATCGAGCGGTAACGCTGGAGCATCAAAGTCTGCTTCGTCGATCGCGGCAGAGGTGGTCGGAGTTGTCGCCATGTTCTAGACCTGCATCGCTGAACTCTGTCCCTCTATTATGTAAGGTGCAGTCAGTGAATAGATGACAGTGGTAAGCAATCCCGTTTCAACCCCAGCCGATCGGCTTTCAGAAGCCATTACGCAACTCCGTAGCCTTACCCAACGCAGCATTCAAGCCGATTGGCGCTACTGCGATGACGATCTCCCGATCGCCCAGGCAACCCAACCTGGCACCTGGCAGAATTGGTCGATCGCGCCCCTCAACGAGAAAGACCACATCGTTTGGGCGAAGGGCAAACACGTCCGCTGGCTCGGTCAAGTTATTACGGTGCCCCATTATTTACAGCAGTTTTCAGATGAATACGCCACGCTTGCAGATTTTCTCAGCCCCCTAAATCCCCCAATTCTGGGGGACTTTGACTCTGATTCCCCCCAGAATTGGGGGGCTAGGGGGGCAAAAGCGGCTATGACAGGCTACCCACTTGCAGGGCTGACCCTCCGCCTCGCTGTCACCTGGTGGGCAAACAAAGCCGCACTCTTCGTCAACGGTGAACTCGTTCAGGAAGGCGACATCTTCGATTGCGTCACTCGCATCCTGCTCAGCGAAGCCGTCACACCAGGAGATACCTTCGCGATCGCCATTCGCCTCGTCAGCCCCGGACACGACGACGGTGCCCTCGTGCGATCGGTCTGCCATTACGAGTCCTCCACCAACATTCCTGAACCCAGCTTCATCGCCGACGAACTCAACATTCTCCGCCTCTACCTCCAAACCTTCGCCCCCGAAAAACTCAATCTCCTAAACGAAGCCATCACCACGATCGACTGGTCATCTCTCCTCCCCCACACCCCACACCCCACACCCTACACCCCTTCTCTCTTCGATCAATCCCTGGCAAACTTACGCGATCGCCTCCTCCCCCTCTCCCCCCTCCTCAAACAGCGCCGCATTCGTCTCCTCGGACACGCCCACCTCGACATGGCATGGCTCTGGACAGTCGCCGAAACCTGGAACGCTGCCGAACGCACCTTCGAGTCTGCCCTGAACCTGCAAAACGACTTTCCCGAACTCACCTTCTGCCATTCCACCCCCGCTCTGTACGAATGGATCGAGCAGAATCGCCCTGCAATGTTCGAGCAGATACGACAGGCGATCGCAGCCGGATGGTGGGAACCCGTCGGCGGACTGTGGGTCGAGCCAGAACTCAATATCATCAGCGGTGAATCAATGGTGCGGCAGGTGCTCTACGGTCAGCGCTACTTTCAGGAGAAGTTTGGCAGCATCAACCGTATGGCGTGGCTACCCGATAGCTTTGGCTTCACCTGGCAGCTCCCGCAAATCCTCAAGCAGGGCGGCATCGATTACTTCGTCACGCAAAAACTACGCTGGAACGACACCACAAAATTCCCCTACGAAGTCTTCCAGTGGCAGGCACCCGATCGCACCGAAATCTTCAGCCTCATGTCCGCCCCGATCGGTGAAGGCATCGATCCCATCAAAATGGCAACCTACGCCTGCGACTGGGAAACCAAAACAGGCATTCCCGACGTTCTGTGGCTCCCCGGAGTCGGCGATCATGGCGGCGGACCCACCCGCGATATGCTCGAAATCGCCCGTCGCTGGCAGCGATCGCCCTTCTTCCCCCAGCTAGAATTCTCCACGGCTCTCGACTATCTGCAAGACCTCGAAGCACATTACACGCCTAGTGTAACCACAGACTTGAGGGGTAAAGCGCAACGCGCGATCGCTCAAGCTCAAACAGTCATAAACGAGCCTCTAATACTCACTAACGAGTCTTTGATACTCTCGAACGAGCCTTTGACACTCTCAAACGAATCTTTGAACCTCAACCACGAGGCTCCAACACTCTCCAACGAGGCTCCAACACTCTCGAATGAGTCTTTACTACTCTCGAATGAGTCTCCAAACCTCATTAACGAGTCTTTATCACTCAATCAGGAGGCTTCAACACTCTCGAATGAGTCTTTAACACTCTTGAATGACTCTCAAATACTCAACGACGAGTCTCAAACACTGACCAACGAAGCTCAGAACTCCAACGCCCAACCTCCCCACTCCCCACTCCCTACACCCCACTCCCTCCCCCTCTGGCACTCCGACCTCTACCTCGAATTCCATCGTGGTTGCTACACTACCCATGCTGATCAAAAGTGGTGGAATCGACGGTGCGAACAATGGCTTTACTGGGCAGAACTCTATGCATCGCTGGCGACGATCGCCACTCATGCTCCCTATCCCAAAGCAGAGATAGAGACGGCATGGGAAAAAACTCTCTTCAATCAATTCCATGACATTCTCCCTGGTTCCTCAATTCAAGCGGTATTTGAAGATGCGAATAAAGCATGGGCTGACGTTGCTAAATTAACAGACATCAGAGAAGAGGCACTGAAAGCGATCGCATCCCAAATTTCTCTGCCATCACCACCACACCCCAGCGCTAGAGCAATTGTTGTTTTTAACCCTTGTAATTGGGAACGTTCCGCGATCGTTCACACCTCACTTTCAGAACGATTCACAACAGATGAGGAAATGCTGGCAGCGTATGAAAAGTATGGACAGGATAACGTTTATCCCTGGCAGATTTGTGATTTAGACGGTCAGAAAGTCGAAACTCCCTACTGTTCTTTTCACAAAAATCCTGATTCCTACGGTTGGGGGGTAAACTTTCTGGCTGAAGACATTCCCGCGCTTGGCTACCGCTGCTTCTGGATGTACCCTTGCTTCGATCGACGTACTGGCAGACCGCTTGACAAACGACGGACTCTAGAAAATAAATTTCTACGGATTGTCATTGACACAAGCACAGGTGATTTAGCCAGTGTTTTTGACAAAATCAATGAGCGCGAAGTTCTTAATGGGGCAGGAAATCAGTTACAAGCCTTTTGGGATGAAGGGCAATATTGGGATGCCTGGAACATTGACCCAGATTACGAGAAGCATCCTTTACCACCTGCCGAACTCTTACACATTAGTCCTTCTGATGAACTGCGCGTAGGCGGAACAGCACTTCACAGTTCATTAGTGGCAAGCATCACCGTTGAGCGCAAAATTGGTCGATCTGTTTTTATGCAAACCTATATTCTCGAACGAGAATCTCCCGTTCTGAGAATCAACGCATCTGTCGAGTGGCACGAGCGACATACCTTAGTCAAAGTTGCCTTTCCGTTAAATCTGGAAGCAAACCACGCGACTTACGAAATTCCTTGCGGAGTGATTCAGCGAACCACGAAACCGGAGACTGAGGCTGAAAAAGCCCAATGGGAAGTCCCTGCCATGCACTGGGCAGACCTCAGCGACGGCAACTATGGCGTGAGCCTGCTCAACGACTGCAAATACGGCTACGACGCAAAACCCAACCAGCTACGACTTACCCTACTGCGAGGCTCCGAATTCCCCGATCCAGATGCAGACAAAGGGCAGCACTCGTTCACCTATGCCCTCTATCCCCATGCAGGCGACTGGAAAGCCGCTCAAACCGTTAAGCATGGCTACGAGCTAAATATGCCGCTCATGGCACAGGTTATCCCTACGAACGGAGACTCTAGCGCTAAAACCTTGCCACCCACAGCCTCCCTTCTAAACCTGGGAGCCGACAACCTCGTACTGATGGCATTCAAGCAGTCAGAAGACTCGCCCGATGAGTGGATTCTGCGCTGCTACGAGTCTCATGGCGAAGAGGCACAGCTAAACCTTCAGAGCGATCTGGGTTTGAAGTTAGGAGAGCGGGTTGATGTGCTGGAGCGATCGATGGACTCCGATCTGTCCCAAATACCAGATACAAGGATACAGCCCTGGGCGATCGCCAACTTCAAAGTCACAACTCATTCAGCCGATGCTGACTGCTAAATTAGACCTGAGATCTGCTCACTTAAAAGGAGAAGGGCTGTGATCACGATCGAAGCCATTGCAACCGTTACACCAGAGGGCAAAGTGACGATTCAACTGCCAGCCACCGTTCCACCGGGGAACCACAAGCTGGTGCTGGTCATTGACGAACAACCCGTTACCGCTGAGCAACGCCCACCGTTTGATTTTCCAGTGCATCACGTTGGGGTCTGGCCAGAAAATCTTTCTCTAAGGCGTGAGGATATGTACGATGACTGGGGACGTTAAGCCAGTCTTTATCGATACCAATATTCTGGTCTATGCCAGTACAGCACGATCGCCCTTACACCAGGTTGCCCGACAAGCCCTTCAGCAACAGTATGATGCTGGCGCAGAATTGTGGATTAACCGCCAAATTTTGCGTGAGTATTTAGCCACGCTGACTCGAAGCCAGTCTTTTACCGATCCACTACCGATCGAAACATTGCTTGAAGAAATTCAGCTATACCAGTCTCGCTTTCGGATAGCGGAGGATAACGCCCAAGTAACAGCAAGCTTGTTGGCGCTGACGCAGCAAGTATCAGTGGGCGGTAAACAGATACACGATGCCAACATTGTGGCAACGATGCAGGTGTATAGCATTGACCAGTTGTTGACCCGTAACACGATCGACTTTGCACGCTTTGCTGCCTTCGTCACGATTCTGCCGCTGGTGAAGCTCAGGCGTAAGTTACGTGCTCATACCCTACACGTTGGTGCGTTAGCGATCGCAAACTACCGCCTGAAAGCTAAAAGCTGCCTTCTGACCGCTCCTAATCTTCGTGATCTTCAAATGGGTCATCCAACGCCTTCGACGGTGGCCCAAACGCCGTGTAGATGGCATATGCCGTCAGACCAACCAGCGTCGCGCAGATCGAAATATTAAGAGCTGTTGCGGGTTCCATATGCGAGAAAAATTATGAGTGCGTTGCCATATAATGTTACAAACAATATACATGTTCTGTCGAGCTAAATATAGGTGACTCATGGCACAGCGGACTCGGTTAGGAGACGTTCTTAAACCCCTGAACTCTGAATACGGTAAGGTTGTACCCGGTTGGGGCACCACAACGTTGATGGGTGTTTTTA
Source organism: Stenomitos rutilans HA7619-LM2 (assembly GCA_019358945.1). Taxonomy (GTDB): domain Bacteria; phylum Cyanobacteriota; class Cyanobacteriia; order Leptolyngbyales; family Leptolyngbyaceae; genus Stenomitos; species Stenomitos rutilans. The sequence goes on from JAHHIE010000044.1 coordinate 37,493, forward strand.
TGCTGCTTTTTTTGGTATTCCTGCTGATTATCTTGCAGATTTACAACTCTTCGCTTCTGCTAAATGACGTTGACGTGAATTGGACGGGACTGGGCGGCTAACGACGCTCGATTAACCAATCCGAATGACACTTCGGTTTCCCGGCTTGACCGGGATTTTTTATAGCAGTCTAGACTGAGCAGCACGGAACGGAGTAGCACAGAGGACTGAGGACGATAGACTAGACGTTGTAGGTTACGTAATGATGGCGTGATTCCTACAGGTCTATTTTTAATGCTGTAGAATCTACTCTCTCAGTCCAGCAAGCATTTGCAGGAGGCGGTACGGTGAATATCTTTGGAATTGGGTTGCCAGAAATGGCAGTAATTATGGTTTTGGCGCTGCTTGTTTTTGGACCCAAGAAATTGCCAGAAATTGGTCGCAGCATGGGTAAGGCGATTCGTGGCTTCCAGGATGCCTCCAAAGAATTTGAGGCAGAGTTTAAGCGCGAAGCTGAACAGATCGAACAGGCGGTGAAAGCCTCGATGGAAGCAACCCTCGAACCACCCTCTCAGCCGACCCTATCGCCAGCATCAGAGACAACGTCGATCGCAGAACCAGACTCGGATGACCACACAACCGTAGCTGAAGCAGAAACGCCTAGAGAAGCTGCTTCAACCGAAATTGCAAGCTAAGCTCGATTGATCTGCCTGGACGAAGCCAATGATAGAGGCAACCACTGTACAACCCGTTATGCCTCAGTTAATCGTCGGGTTGGGCAATCCCGGCGCAAAGTACGATCGTACTCGTCACAATATTGGCTTTGAGGCGATCGACGCTTTGGCAAAAGTCTGGCAGATCAGTCTGGCAGAAAATCGGAAGTTTCAGGGATTCTTTGGCGAGGGCATTGCAGCGGGACAAATCAAGATCCGTTTGCTCAAGCCCACTACGTACATGAACAACTCTGGGCAGGCAATTCGCGCAGTTACAGACTGGTATAAGCTGCCACCGGAATCTGTATTAGTCATCTATGACGACATGGATCTGCCTGTGGGCAAATTGCGACTACGCTTGTCTGGTTCGGCGGGTGGGCAGAATGGGATGAAGTCAGCGATCGCCCACCTCGGCACCAAAGCCTTCCCCCGTTTGAGGATTGGCATTGGCAGTGCTAAAGGCAATGAAGCGTCTGATGAGGCCATTTCTCACGTACTGGGGCGCTTTTCAGCGCGTGAAGCTGAGACCATCGCAGAGGTAATGCACCTTGTCGTTGGTGCGGTAGAACTCAGCCTCAAGCAAGGCATAGACAAGGCAATGAGTTTGTACAATAACCGGATGATTACGCCTGCTGACTGACGTCTGCAAACTGAAGATTAGCGTATGGTGAGACTTGAGCGTTGAGTTTTGAGTCAAGAGGTACCATTGCTGCTTGAAAAATAAGATAAGATGCCATGCAATTGCTTAACGAGCAGGTCTATGACTGGGTCGCCATCTTCAGACAACCAACAACTACTCACAACACTGGTGCGAGCAACTGCCGAACTAGCGCAGTTAAACAAGCAGTACAGCCAAAAGCTCGACACAGTAGAGACAAGAGTCGAAATCTTTAACGCAAAGCTCGACACGGTAGAGACAAAAATCGACACCTTTGGCACAAAGCTCAGTAATTTTGACGCGAAAATTGAAGCCATTGCAGACCAAATTGGTAAGTTGTCGGAGTCTATGACTGCATTTCGCTTGGATCTTGATGAGATTAAAGAGACAACGCGACAGCAAGCTGAAACTGCAAAAGCTCAAGCTGAAACTGCAAAAGCTCAAGCTGAAAGCGTTTCACAATTGATTGCGCTGCTAGGGAACAAATAAGGGATGCCATTAAGGTTCGATCGCGCTCTGTCACAATGCACTTCTAGCCAACCGATAATACTGTGGGTTCTCGCCGCTTACCTGAAACTACCGCCTATGTCCGCGTCCTTCGTCAGTCCTGGCAACAGGGCATACTGGAAGGCGAGGTAATTGCCAACCAATTTGAATGGCAATTTCAATGGTGCTTTCAGCGCGGCGAATTGTCGGTCGAACCATCTCTTGGTCGCGCACTCATTAAAGAACCGTTGGGTCGTTTCTTAGAACAGCGTGATTATCAATTGGAGCCTGGAGCCGACTATTCGTTTACGATTCGAGCTGATGTTTAGCGGTCATGAGGCTTAGCAATAACGTAAAAGCGCGCTTTCTGCGAGGGGCTATTCGAGTTTGCATGAGAGCGCTAGGCTATGAATGGTTCGTAGATAGATGTAAGCTACTTGACACCTGCTGTATCAGTAGCTAAGCCAAGGTTTGCTATAGGAGCGATCGTGCCATGTTTGGCTTTGTGTCCAGATTCATCCGTTATAAACAGCGCCGCTTCCAATGTTCCTTAGCGAGAACCTATCAGGCGCTTAGTTCCGCCTCAGTAGACGATCTGTGGCAGAAAATTGTTGATTTAAGGGACGTATCGTGGCATCCGCTACTTGCAAGCACAAACGTCCCTCGTGGGCTAGTGGCGAAACCAGGGCTGATTTATCAAGCCGTAACGCGGATGAGTCCCATCCCGATTCAAATTTTTGTGGAGCGGGTGCGCCCCGGTGAGTTGCTGAGTGTACGCATTTTGGTGCTACCAGGCTTAGAAGAGCAGGTCACTTATCAAGTGAAATCAACCGTCTGCGGCACTTGTGTGTCCTACTCGGTAACGCTAAGAGGCTGGCTTTCACCCCTTTTCTGGTCGTTTATTCGTCCCTATGCAGCACGAGTTGCTTCTGATTTGGTGCAGGCAGCCGAACAAAAAGCCTTGCAAGCGGTGCCAGGAAAGTTGGCACGATCGGAGCAAAGCTGTCTGGATTTCTAAGTATTTAATTTTACTCGTGCGACGGGTGTGATCGCTTAACGGTAAGATCGTCCTCATACCCATTGATTTTTTGCGCTGGAGCCAAGGGTTAACTATGCCGACATGCCTTGATACCAGTTCTGTTCTTGAAGTCCTCAGACCTGTACAAGACCCTGAACTCAACAAGAGCCTGGTGGATCTAAATATGATTCGCAACGTGGCGATCGCCGATGGCAACGTGAGTTTTACGCTCGTATTGACTACCCCAGCTTGCCCCTTGCGCCAATTCATTGTGGATGAGTGCGAACGAGCGGTCAAAACACTACCCGATGTGAAAACTGTAAGCGTTGACGTGACGGCAGAAACACCGCAGCAGAAGAGTTTGCCCGATCGTACAGGTATTGACCGCGTTAAAAACATTCTGGCGATCTCCAGCGGTAAAGGTGGCGTGGGCAAAAGCACCGTTGCAGTGAATGTCGCCGTTGCCCTGACGCAGTCCGGGGCAACGGTTGGGCTGATTGATGCGGATATTTACGGCCCCAACGCGCCAATGATGCTGGGGCTTGAAGGTGCTCAGGTGATGGTACGGCAAGCGGGGTCTCAGGGAGAAGTGCTGGAGCCTGCCTTTAATCATGGCGTGAAGCTGGTATCGATGGGCTTTTTAATTGACAAAGACCAGCCCGTCATTTGGCGCGGCCCCATGCTGAATGGGGTGATTCGTCAGTTTCTCTACCAGGTGGAGTGGGGCGATCTGGATTACCTGATTGTGGATATGCCCCCCGGCACAGGTGATGCTCAGTTAACGCTAGCGCAAGCCGTGCCGATGGCAGGTGCCGTGATTGTCACGACACCTCAAAGCGTGGCGTTGCTTGATTCTCGTCGGGGCTTAAAGATGTTCCAGCAGCTTGGCGTACCTGTGCTGGGCATCGTCGAAAACATGAGCTACTTCATCCCACCTGACATGCCAGACAAGCAGTACGACATTTTTGGCTCTGCTGGCGGCGAAAAAACCGCCCAAGAACTTCAGGTGCCGCTGTTAGGCTGCATTCCGCTAGAGATTTCGCTGCGTGAAGGCGGCGATCGCGGCGTTCCCATTGTTCTAGCCGCACCCGAATCTGCTTCTGCTAAGGCACTGACAGCGATCGCTGAGCGGATCGCGGGCAGAGTTTCGGTGGCAGCGTTAGCATAAGCAAGATAAAAGGGAATCGAGAGTCGGGAATCGGGAGTCGGGAAGCTGATAGCTGGTAGCCAGTCATATCTCATTCTTTACCCCTCACTCCTCACTCCTCACTCCTAACCTCCTTCAAGCATGTTGCAAAAGTCACCTCGTCGTATTCGTTGGAAGTCGTTAGTGCAGCCTTGGCAGCATACCGATTGGTTGCTTTTTCTGCTGCCTGTTGGCTTAACGGCGTTTGGGGGCTTGATGATCCGCAGTACGGAGCTTAATCAAGGCTGGACTGATTGGTATCAGCACTGGATTATTGGCGCGATCGGCTTTGTGATGGCTCTGGCGATCGCGCGGGTGCGGTACGACAATTTGCTTCAGTCTCGCTGGATCGTGTACGGCATCACCAATCTTTCGCTGCTGGCAGTCATCTTTCTTGGTACCTCAGCGTTAGGAGCACAGCGTTGGATTACGATCGGCGGCTTCAATATTCAGCCTTCAGAATTTGCCAAGTTGGGTGTCATTATTATACTGGCAGCCATTTTGAGTGATCGAGCAGCCTCGACGCTTCCCGTTTTAGTAAGAGCCTTAGCCATTACTGCGGTACCCTGGGCCTTGGTCTTTATTCAGCCAGACTTAGGAACATCGCTGGTTTTCGGCGCGATTACGCTAGGAATCCTCTACTGGGGGGATGCCAATCCAGGCTGGCTACTGCTGCTAGTCTCACCGCTGTTTTCAGCCATCTTGTTTAATCTCATCGGGCTGTCACCCTGGTTTATTGGGTTACTTGCCATTTGGATTGTGCTAACAGGGGTTGTTGGCTGGCGGACGTTGCCCTGGCATCGGTTTGGGGCAGCAGGTGCGCTGGTCGTCAATCTGGTTGCAGGCGAACTAGGGCATCTCGCTTGGGGCATTTTAAAGGACTATCAAAAAGATCGGCTCACGCTCTTTCTTGATCCTGACAAAGATCCACTGGGTGGTGGTTACCATCTCATCCAATCACGTATTGCGATCGGGGCAGGCGAACTCTGGGGACGGGGACTCACACAGGGCACCCAAACTCAGCTAAACTTCATTCCTGAACAGCATACTGATTTCATTTTTTCGGCAATCGGCGAAGAACTAGGCTTTGTAGGCTGCCTTATCGTGCTGTTGGTTTTTTGGGTCATTTGCCTGCGCATCATCATCATCGCTCAGAATGCGCGAGATGATTTTGGCTCTCTGCTGGCGATCGGCGTACTGTCGATGCTCGTTTTTCAAGTCGTCGTTAACGTTGGCATGACCATCGGCCTCGCCCCGGTTACAGGCATTCCCCTGCCGTGGATTAGCTATGGCCGCTCGGCTCTGCTCACAAACTTTGTGGCGATCGGACTGGTGCAGTCTGTTGCCAACTTCCGCCAGCGCTTGAACTTTAGAGATTAAGGTGAAAGGATGAGGTATAAAGGCTAAAGGATCAATTAAGAAGTTTTAGCTTTTAGCCTTTATCCTTAAACCTACGTACCCCATCACAGCGTAAACCGCCATGATTTTGCCAGGTTCAGCCGTTAAAGTCATTAATGCCGAAGACACGTACTACGCGTTTCAAGGTTTAGTCCAGCGTGTGAGTGACGGTAAAGCTGCCGTTCTCTTTGAGGGCGGCAATTGGGATAAGCTTGTGACTTTTCGTTTGGCAGAGCTAGAAGAAGTTGATGTCACGGCTGGTAAGAAAAAAGGAAAGTAAGGCAATGAAAGTTTTATGTGTTGAGTTATGAGTTATGAATTAAAGACAGCTCAAAACAACTCGAAACTCAACACTCAACACTCATCACTCTTCATGCGTCTTCCTCTGCCTCAATTTGCCGGTCAACATCGTCCACCAGGTCACATTGCGGAAGTCATTGAGACGGCAACAACCGAGTTCCTGGCGCAATGTTTAGAACCGGAGAACCTGAGCTTTCCCGTGATGCCACCATTTGGTAGCTGGGTTAAGTCGGTGGATGAAGAGTCGGGCAACCAGATTTATGCGGTGGTATATCACGCCACTACCAGCCCGATCGATTCAGTTCATCGGGCACGGGCATTGGGTCTATCGCTGCAAGATCTGCGCGAACAGCAACCCCAAATTTTTGCCATGCTGAAAACAGAGTTTCGAGCCGCGATCGTGGGGTTTCAGCCACCGCCTGATGGTAGAGCCAACGAACTTACCGAGCCAGCCACCGTTTATCAGCATTTACCGCCACGACCACCGCAAATCCATCAAGCGGTTTATGTCTGTGACGTGGCTGAGATTCTTCACTTCAGCGAGCAACTAGATTTTCTACGAACCTTGCTGCAAATGCCTGGTGCTCCAGTAGATGCCCTTGCCGCTGCCACAATCCGCGAAATTTATCAACTGCGGCAGGCCGATCGTTCCTGGTTAGTGCAGGCCGGACGATCGCTCAGCTTGCTGTTAAAGGACGATTACGATCGTCTACGCATTATCCTGAGCCAAATTCACCTTTAAACCAAGGCTGAAAGCCACTACGGGCGCTTAACGCCAAAATCCAACGCCCGCTCAGGTTGACGCGATGACGGCCTTGGTAGCAGTGCGCCTGTGAGTGTGGCCGATAAAAGGTTCACACCGTATAGCTCCACTTGTCGTAAATCAACATTGCTCAAATCCGCGCCTTGAAGATCGGCAAAGAGTAAGGTTGCGCGTTGTAGGGCTGCATTCTGCAAATTTGTGCCAATGAGACTACTTCCACTCAGATTTGTCGAGCGTAAGTTCGCTCCCATCAAATTAGCATTGGTCAAGTTACTTAAACTCAAATCCGCCTGCTCGAGGGTTGCCTCTGCTAAATTACTACCCTGAAGATTCGCCTCACTCAAACTCGCCTGACGCAAGTCCGCCGACTGCAAATTTGCGCCCTGTAAATTAGCTCCAAATAGGTAAGCCCCTTCGAGATTGCAGTTTGGACAGCTTTTGGTGAACAGCAACCAGGCAACTAATACCTCTCGTCGATAGTGCAGCATTAACCAGCCGACAAGCAAAGTAGCGGCAAGTGCAACCCACTTTAGTTTCACGGCGTTTCCCCTTTCATGTCCTCCCTACTCTAACGATTCGCGTTCCTGATGCTGGTTGAAACCGCTCGTGTGATCAATGCAGACTGTTATCAGGAAGTGTGAAAGGACACTGGGCGATCGCGCCTTCATTGGTCTGACGATCGCAGGGACAGTCTTTCATAGCGGGTGGAAGACTCGGAGCACGAGCGAGCGTGAAGAAGGAGGGCGTCTAATGGGATAGCTTAAACGCCCCAAACACGCTAGGTTAAATTCAACGATCGTTTTGCTCATCCCTGCTGACGTTGCTATGCGCTTACTTCGTCGTCTTCGGCATACGCTGGTCTTTTTACTGACAACCCTTTTGTTCTGGTTTGCCGCGATTGATCATTCTCCCCTCTTGGCGGTTGAACTACCCACCCTCAAAAATTTCCCTTCCGCCTCAGACTTGATCGCGCCAAGCCGACCATTGATTGATCCCAGTAGCATTCCCTCAGAGAAAGTCAGCGAATTTGTCCACGCATGCCTTCAGGTGGTTGCTCTGATTGAACGCCGCGAAGGAGAACTCCAGGGATCGGAAACCGAGACAGAATCGTTGCGGGTTGAGCAAGAGATTGAATCTGAGGCCCTAGCCATCATCGAAAAAGCAGGCTTAACGCGCCAAGAATACCTACAACTCCTGGGGCTAGCCAATACTGATCCAGAATTTGGTGAGCGCATTGCTGTGCAGCTTCAAGAAGCGACGAGTTGAGAGAAAGGAGAAGGGGGAAGGAGGGGAGTTTTAAGTTTTGAGTTAATTCTGCCTTCTGCTTCCTGTCTTCTGCCTTTTACCTCCTGCCTTTTATCTCCTGCCTTTACCTTCCGCCCCTTACCTTCTACCGTCCTAACGAATTGCCAAAACAGACTTGCAGAAATGGGGATGAGTGATTAAATGGAAAGCAGCAAAGCGACTCGGTTGCAAGTCGAATCAAGCATTTGAGGTATGCGACTGTCATCGTTAACTGTGAGGTTGATGCGTCGCTTTGAGGATGGTGGTTCTCAAGCTGCTTGCAAGGTCAGCAACGTTAGTAAAACCTTAAGCATTGCCGAGATGGTTCGTCTCCAAAATCGGGTATCTTAAGAGACTAATTCGATCGCACGCAGAATTAGTAAACAACTATTTGGATGACTAGCAGTATCGCTTCCGTATCCCAAACTGAGTTAGCACAGCGGCGACAAAAACTTCGCCAGCGCAGGCGTGTCCGCTTTTTACAGGCGGGCTGGAGGGTGCTGGCCGTTTGTGGGTTAACGGCTGGGGTCGTTTGGGCGGCCACATTACCCACCTGGGTCATTCGGCGTCCAGAGCAGGTGCAGATTGAAGGTAATCACTTGATCCCAGTGCGGACGCTGCGATCGCTGTTGCCCATTCCTTACCCGCAGTCGCTCTTTCGAGTGGAGCCACAAGTGATCGCACGCGAACTTCAAGCCAGAGCGCCGATCGAAGACGTGATTGTAAACCGTCAGCTTTTTCCGCCAGGGCTGGTTGTGCAGGTGAAAGAGCGCTTGCCTGTGGCGATCGCCCTGATGACCGAGGGCAATTTACAAGGAACCGCCAAGACCACGCCTAATAACGGCCTGCTTGACGAAAACGGCATGCTCATTCCACTAGAAAGCTATACAGCGCTAGATCAATCGCTCAAGCTGCCTTCCCTAAAAGTCATGGGCAATCCAACAGCCTACCGTCCGTATTGGTCAAAGTTGTATCACGAGCTGACTCAAGGGCCGCCTGTAAACGTCTCTGAAGTTGATTTGCGCAACCCAAGCAATATGATTTTGAAAACAGACTTGGGGCTGGTGCATCTGGGTGCCTATAGTGCCCGCTTTTCGTCACAGCTGCAAACCCTCGATCGCATGCGCAGGCTCTCCACCCATTCGAGCTTTAGCCAGATCACCTATATTGATCTCCGTAACCCAGAAGCACCAACCATTCAGGTGGGCAAACCCAAAGACCTTGTAAAATCTGGTACGCCTTAGCTTTATAAGTATGAGATTATGAATAACCAGCAACCAGGCAGATTAGATTTACCTAGATGAATTAGAATTTCAGTCTGTTGTCTATCTGTTCCTGAAGTTGGTTTTTTGTATCGCTTCCTTTATAGTTGACCCGCTGAGCACTGAAACTTAGTTTATAACCGCTGCAATTCCAATGACTCTTAATAGTAATTCGGCTGCAATTCCAATGGCGCTCAATGAAAATTTGGGAGAGTCTCACGATGGCTCTCATCCCGAAGGGCAGAATAACTTTTCACGGTCAGTGGAAACGTCAAACCCCTTTGGCAACTCCGGACTACACTTAAGTCAACCTGCAAACGCAAAAGGTCAACCGGGGGAAGATTCCAAGAGGGGTGATATTGTGCCAAGTAGCGTAGCCAAAATTAAGGTGATTGGTGTTGGCGGTGGCGGTGGCAATGCAGTCAACCGCATGATTGCCAGTGATGTGGCAGGCGTTGAGTTTTGGTCGATTAATACAGATGCCCAGGCGCTGACCTACGCAACCGCTATCAATCGTCTGCACATTGGGCAAAAGCTAACGCGCGGTCTAGGAGCAGGTGGTAACCCAGCGATCGGCCAAAAAGCCGCCGAAGAATCGCGTGACGAAATTGCGACAGCGCTGGAAAATTCGGATCTGGTGTTTATCACAGCGGGTATGGGCGGCGGCACAGGCACGGGAGCAGCGCCGATCGTGGCAGAAGTCGCCAAAGAAATGGGAGCGCTCACGGTTGGCGTTGTCACTCGTCCCTTTACCTTTGAAGGCCGACGACGCACCAGTCAGGCAGAAGAAGGAATCGCCGCGTTACAAAGCCGAGTTGACACCTTGATCGTGATTCCCAATGACAAGCTGCTGTCGGTGATTTCAGAGCAAACGCCTGTTCAGGAAGCGTTTCGCGTTGCGGATGACATTCTGCGTCAGGGCGTACAGGGCATTTCAGATATCATTACGATCCCAGGGCTGGTGAACGTTGACTTTGCCGATGTGCGTGCGGTAATGGCAGATGCAGGCTCCGCACTCATGGGCATTGGCATCGGTTCTGGAAAGTCTAGAGCGCGGGAAGCAGCCGTCGCCTCAATTTCGTCGCCCTTGCTGGAATCGTCGATCGAAGGGGCGCGTGGGGTCGTCTTTAACATTACTGGAGGCACCGATCTGACGCTGCATGAAGTGAACGCAGCAGCGGAAATTATTTACGAAGTGGTTGACCCTGAAGCGAACATTATCTTTGGCGCGGTGATTGACGAGCGGATGCAAGGCGAATTGCGGATCACGGTGATTGCTACAGGCTTTACCCATGAGGTCAGACAGCAAACGTTGTCTAAGCCGACCACAGCACGGCGACCCATGACACCACCTCCCGTAGGCAATCCGTCACCGCCAACCGATCCTAAAAACAAACCGACAGGCTTAGACATTCCTGAGTTTTTGCAGCGGCGCAGACCCCCTCGCTAAAAGGGTTTCTTGGCCAAGCTCTTATGGCTAAACACTCAAAAGGCGCAGAGCATTAAGCTTTTGCGCCTTTTGCATGGATGTTGTCCAGAAATGAAGCATCCTTGGTTCAAGCAACGACTGGGGTTCAAGCAACGGCTGGGCTGATTTGAGTTTCTGTTGTAGATGAAGTGATTTCTAATGAACTTGCTTCAACTGCATGAATCTCGATCGTCCCTTGGCTTTCGTCGTGCTGGGTATCGTGGCTAGCTTCACCCGACTCGACCGTTGCCTCTTCTTGAAACACTTTGAGATCAAACCAGAATGTCGTGCCAATGCTCACTTCGCTGACAAGGCGGACACGGCTCCGATGCTTCTCAATGATGTTTCGTACAATGGATAGCCCCAAGCCAGTGCCTTCAAGGGTATGCACCCGATTTTCGACGCGAAAGAAGCGATCAAAGATAGCAACCTGATCCTCGATATCAATGCCAATGCCCGTATCGGCTACCTCAATGCGAACCTGTTGGAAGTCAGTTGGCGCGTCTGCGATCGCAGCTTTATCAACGGGTGGGCAGAGAAACGGGCGCGACTGATGGTTGTCAGTCAACACATCTGCGTTCAGCAAATAGGCACGGATCGCCACTTTGCCGCCTGTTTCGGTAAATTTCAGCGCGTTACCCACCAAATTGGTGAAGACCTGAAGCAGTAAATCGTAATGACCAAACACAGGGGGCAGATCGGGTTGAATCTCTTGAATCAGTTCAATGCCCTTATCCCGTGCATTTAAGCGGTAAGTACGCAGGGTTTGCTCGATCGGCTGCGCCAGATCCACCGATTCAAAATTGTAGAGTTTGAAGGACTCTAACCGCGACAAATCCAGTACGTCGTTGACCAGACGCGTGAGGCGATCGGTTTCACGATTAGCCGTTTCCAAAAATTCGCGTTGTTCTGTCACGCTCAGGTCTTCGCCGTACTCGTGGAGCGTTTCGATAAAGGATTTGATGTTAAACAGCGGCGTTCTCAGTTCATGAGAAACGTTGCTAATGAATTGGCTCTTCGCTTCGTTGAGTTCGGCTTCGCGGGTAATGTCCTGCACCGTCATCGCAATGCCTTTGATATTCTCCCGCGAGAGGTCAAGCACCGTCGTCAGCAGAATCCGCACGGTGCGATCAAGGGGTTCCTTCAGCGCAATGCGAAATTCTGCCCCTTCGCGCAGTTCATCCCTGGCAATCTGATAAAGCGGACGGGTGATTTCGGCCTGCACGGGTGAGGGCAACAGGCGCAGCAAGTTGGCTCCTTCCAGGGGCTTTCCCTCCCAACCAAAAAGACGACGCGCCGTGGGGTTAACCAGGACAATTTGCATGTCCATATCTAGCAATACCGCGCCATCGGCGATCGTCGAAACGAGGGTTTCAAGCTTGGCTTTTTCAGCCGTCAATTCTTCAATATTTTGCTCTTCGTAGCGCTCTAGCTTTTCCGTCATTTCGTTAAAGCTAGCAATCAGTTCACCCAGTTCTCCGCCTAGCGGCAGGTCAACCCGTTGCTTAAAGTTCCCAGACGCAATATTTTTGACCCCAACCAACAGTTCTTTAATGGGTTTGGTAATGGTCAGTGCATTGAAAACGGCACCCAAAATCACCATTACCCAGATAGAGACAAACACGGCGATCGTCACATCGCGCGTCAGGTGAGAGGATGTAACCACCGTGGGATTAGGGTTCGTGCCGATCGCCAGCACGCCTTTGTAGAGGCCTTCGTCAATTAGGGGTACAAAGACATCTGTGACTTCACCATCCGGCGTCATGTGCTGCCGTACCATCGGCACGTCAGTATTTTCAGCGTAATTGTCGGGCAGATGAATTTTACGGCGAATCGTCAGTGAGTTTTGCACCTCTGACTCGGAAAACGGAATGCCGAAAAAGATGTTCCCTTCTGCATCGGCGTACAGCATGTAGCGAATGCTGGAGGTGCTGCTGTAAAAGCGATGGGAAAATCGCGCCAGCTCGGTACGATTTTCATCAATCAGCGGAGCCACATTCGCTGCCAGCAACAAGCCCAGATCTCGCCCGAAGCGCGTATCGTTGAGGCGAGCATCAGCCTGAATCGTGTTAACTGCCCAAAAGGTTAGCCCACTCATGATTAAGGAGACAACCAGCGTTGCCGCTGCCATCAGTTTGGTCTGGAGTGTAAACTCTGACCACCAATTGACAATAGCGGCGCGGATTTGGCTTAAGAAGGCAAACAAGGGCGTGAGATTGGTTAGTTTTTGGTTGTTAGTGGTCAGAGTCTGGCTATTTTTGTCTAACAACCAACCCCTAAAAACTAACAACTGTTTTAACTATAAGTTAACTAGAGGCTGACTCGGCAGTTCTCACTCGATCGCCAATGTCGTGGCGGTAGTAAGCTCCTTCAAAATGAATGGCGTTAACAGCGGTATATGCCTGGGCGATCGCGGCATCAAACGTCTCGCCCGTCGCGGTTACGCCTAACACACGTCCACCATCCGTCACCAGAATTTGCTGCTTGAGTTGAGCGCCTGCATGAAACACCACAGCCCCTTGTTCTTCTGCGTCACTGATGCCCGTGATGCGATCGCCCTTACGGAACGCTCCCGGATAGCCGTTAGCCGATAGGACGACGCAGGCAGCGGCTCCCGCTTTCCAGATGATCGGGGGCTGGGCGGCTAGCCGTTTCTGGACACAAGCTAACAACAGTTCATCCAGTGGGGTTTCCAACAGCGGCAGGATGGCTTGAGTTTCGGGATCGCCAAAACGGCAATTGAACTCAATCACTTTTGGGTCGCCTTCGGGCGTGATCATCAAGCCCGCATATAGCACGCCACAGTAGTCGATCTTGCGGTTTTGCAACGCGGCGATCGTCGGCTCAAGAATTTCCGTTTGAATGCGCTGCATCAGAGCAGGCGTGACGATCGGTGCGGGAGCGTAGGCACCCATACCCCCCGTATTCAGTCCTGTATCACCATCACCAATGCGTTTGTGGTCTTGGGCTGGCAAGAGTGGACGAATCGTGATGCCATCCGTCAACGCCAGCACCGAAACTTCCTGTCCGGTCAAGCATTCTTCAATGACGACGCGTTCCCCTGCTTTGCCAAACTGCCCCTCAAAAATGGCGGCGATCGCGGCTTGGGCTTCTACAACTGTGGCTGCAACTATGACCCCTTTTCCAGCCGCCAGTCCGTCTGCTTTAACGACGATCGGTGCACCTTGAGCCTGCACATACGCCTGAGCCGCTTCTTTTTCCGTAAAAACGGCTGCTTGTGCAGTGGGGATATTGGCTTCTTGCATCAGCGCTTTGGCCCAAGCTTTACTCGCTTCAATTTGGGCACCTAAGCGTGTGGGACCAAACACTTTGAGATGTTGATGCCGCAAATAGTCTGTGATACCGGCTGCAAGTGGGGCTTCAGGCCCAACAACCACCAGGGCAATGCCGTTTACTAAGGCAAATCGTCCAATGCCTTCAAAATCTTGAAGGCTCAACGGCAAGTTGTGGCAGTGTGCTAGCGAAGCGGTTCCTCCATTGCCAGGAATACACGTCACCTGCTGAACTTTAGGAGATTGCAGTAGCTTCCAAGCCAACGCATGTTCACGACCACCATTGCCAACGACCAAAACTTTCACGATTTCTTTCACCCTTAGACTAGCTGAACTATAGCCAAACGTTGAAGTCCAAAGCGACATCAAATTTTAGAACCACCTTAAACCTTAGGTGGGAGACAACCTATCGATAGATTGCTACTACCACCTCAATGGGGACTATTTTCATAGCGCCCGTAGTTCTAAAGTGTCTGGTCTCACGTTTACACCAAGGCACACAGCTAAGTGCAACTCATTATGCCACCTTCGATTACGTAATTGTTATCAAGTGGACACAAACGCCGCAGGCACTTTATAACAGAGGCGTTAGTCAACGACACGATCGCCAAAATCGGCGCGATCGCAACGTTAGATTTCTGTAAGGTTGTTTAGTGAGTGCCATTGCTGCGATCGTCATTGCAGCAAGATCAGGCGCTAGTTCAAGCGTTGATGCAGTCGGTTTGTGGAGAAGTAGGTATGCCAGCACCTGGAGACGCTACGCAAGGATGGGAAGCACCGCGAGTGGAAAGCAAGCAGATGTCACAGATTCAGGTATCCTGGCTTACCTCTCCCTTTTTGTTGCTCGTGCTGCCGTTGCTGATGGGCAGCGGTTTGGCATCGCGAACAACAGCACAAACGACACCAACAGCACCAGCCCTCGTTCTAACAGCACCTGCATCGGCGAACCCATCTGAGCCTAAACCAGCCGCGCCACCATCGCCACGACGCAATCCTGACGAGTTTCCCCCCAACCCATTGGAAATTAAGGCTCCAGACCCGCTGCTGCCCCAGACGTTGAATCAACGTCCGCTCTCTGAGGCAGAACGTAAGCAGTTGGCGATCGCCTTAGACGGACTCAACAGTCAGGCTGCCGAAAAGCTGAAGCGACGCGATCGCGTTGGAGCCTTTGACCTGTGGTACCGCGAGCTACGATTACGACGATCGCTCGGTGTCCTGGAAGAAGTGAAAGCGCTGGGACGAGTCGGCGAAATTGCCTGGAAGGAAAACCTCGCGCCTAACGTGCGCTGGATCACTAAACGGCTTGATGCCATCCTGACGGAGAACCAGCTACCAGCCGCCACTACCGACCCAGCTAGCGATCCCGCTTCCCAAATAGCTTCACCCCTCTCATCCACACCAACCGCTTTGAGCGCCAGCGATCGCGCGAGCCGCATTGCGATTTTAGAAGCACTGGGGTTGGCGTACCAGCAAATCAGGCTGCCGCAAACTGCCACCAGCATTTACCAGCAGATTTTAGCGGATGCAAAACAGCGTCGGGATGAACGCAAGATCGATGCCACGCTGATCACGCTCGGTCAACTGTATCTCAACTGGTTGAATTACCCCAACGCGGCCTCAACCTATCGGGAACTGGCAAACCGAGCCAAAGCACGGAACGATCGCCCCAATGAAATCATTTATCTGACCCAACTGGCTTACGTCCACGAACAGGCAAAGCAGCCCGAACAGGCGATCGCTGCCCAACAGCAACTCGTCGCACTCTACGAAAAAGTGCCCAATCCCAAACTCATTCCAGCTTTAAAAATCAGAATTGGCGATAACTATCAGTTGCTTGCACGCCCTGACCAGGCAGAGCAAAACTACCAGTCTGCCTATCAACTGGCGCAATCGATCCTCCAGCTTGCCTACGCTAGCGAAGCGCTGCAAAAGCTCGGTGCTCTCTACCGCGCCAACGATCGCCTCGATGCTGCCCTCAAAGTCTTCGCTTACCTGGTCAGCCTTGAACAGCAGTCCTACAACCTCTACGGCATGATGAATGCCTATGACCAGATCGGACAAATCCAACTCGCCCGCAAGCAAAATCAACAGGCATTAACTGCCTTTCAAAAAGGGCTTGGCTTGGCAAAACAGCTTAAATATCGACAAGACTACTTCACCGCGCAGATTCAGAAGATTGGTAAGTAACGGTGGGAAAGGCAGGAGGTAGTGACCAGTTTTCAGTCGTCAGTCTTCAGCCAAGCCATGTTGATTCACTAGCGACTGGTTCACTGAATCACTGGAGACCGATCACGGCTCAAAACGTCCCTGCTCCCCCTACCTCCTCCGCTCCCCCGCCGCCTCAGTTGGAGTCAAAGCTAAGACAAAAAGGCTGGCTGGGACGATGCTTATCTTATCCAGGTACTCACTCAACCATAATGCGTTTGCCCTAGTGCACCACTAAACTGCTTGACCTACGGCAACGATTAGTCGGAAGCTATTTCAGTAGGATATGGCAAGCATAGCTGGAAGCCAACAGCGGCTCAACGAGCAGGGATTAGCTCTTCAAGCTCTTGGTTCAATAAACTGCAATTGTCCCAACAACAAGATGCTTTACTTTGTTCGGCAGTTAGCAATAAGATATCGATCTTATTGCTAGTAACTACTGTTGAGAATAATATGGGTACAGATCAAGAATGGGAGAAATGGGGTCAGGTAGATCCTTACTTTGCAGTTCTTACTCATGCTAAATTCCGGACTGGAAACCTCACTCAAGAAGCAAAAGCAGAATTTTTTGAGTCTGGCAAAGACCACATCAGACATGTACTAGAAGTTTGTAGGCAACATCTTGATCAGGGATTTACCCCCAAACGGGCTTTAGATTTTGGATGCGGCACCGGGAGGATCGTCATACCGCTTGCAAAGATTGCTGAGCAAGTTGTTGGACTTGATGTCTCCGACTCAATGCTGGGTGAAGCATCTCAAAATTGTGAAGAATATTCTATGAACAATATTATCTTGATCAAGTCTGATGACAGCCTTTCATCTTTGAGTGGAAAATTTGATTTTATTCATTCATTTCTTGTCTTTCAACACATTGCTCCTAGTAGAGGAAAGCATATCTTAATAAATCTTCTTAAGCATTTAGAGGATGGGGGAATTGGTGCCTTACATTTTACTTATGCCAAGCTAAAATATGAAAAAAATTATGGATTAGAGACAACGAGAGAAAATTTGTTGAACCCACTCAAAAAATTTGTTAAAGCTTTTTGGCTCAATAGGTAATTCAGGGAGTTAAGGGAGAAGAGTGTCCAATAAAGCACTGAGCAAGGCTTTGCCTCGTTTTTTGGTATTGTGGACAAACTCAAAGAAAGCTAAATATAGCGGCAACTTTTC
>JAHHIE010000045.1 GCA_019358945.1 Stenomitos rutilans HA7619-LM2
GGTAGCGTTGGCGGTGCGGTTGGGTGTCGTCCTTGCCACGCTTAATGACTTGGGCACTGCGACATTTCGGGCAGCACACCCCAGTGCCCCACCGCAGTTGGCGCACCGTTTCGTCGCACTTGGCATCATCAAGCAGGCGAGTGAGATTGAGGTTGAGCATGACAGCAGCTAGTTTCTTCTAAAGGCATCCTACCAATAGTCCTGGTCAACGTCACCTCCCTGGATCACCGATTGAGCCAAAAAGTTTTGAGTTCAGAAGCTTGCTCCCTTGTTCCCTTGCTTCCCTTGCCCCCTCTGCCTTTTTTACCTTCTACCTTCTGCCCTCTGCCTTCTGCCTTTCGTAAAAAAAAGAGGGAGTCGCCAAAGCGTCTCCCCCTTATCATCAGGGTGCATCTACTAGACACAGTATGCCATTAATGGGGTGAGGGGTGACACCCCTTTTTTATGTTTTTTTGACAAAGGGCGGTTAATTTTTGCCTCAGACCTCCCTTAAGCATTAACCGTTGAGCTGTTTGGTGAGCAGTTGGTTGGTGAGTTTGGGGTCGGCTCGACCACTTGTTTGCTTCATCACCTGCCCCACAAAGAAGCCCAGCATCTTAGTTTTGCCGTTGCGGTACATCTCCAACTCTTTAGGATGGGCTGCAATGACTTCAGCGATCGCGGCTTCGATCGCGCCAGTATCAGAAATTTGAATCAATCCTTTGCGTTCAACGAGTTCTTTAGACGATCCCCCTTGAGCGAGAAGGTCGGGCAAGATGTCCTTCGCAATTTTGTTACTGATCGTGCCGCTGTCGATCAGGCTGATGAGTTCGGCGAGGTTGGCAGGCTTGATGGGCAAGTCGGTAATGCTCAAGCTGTTGTTGCTGTTTAGGTAGGCACTAATGTCGCCCATGATCCAGTTGGCGGCTTGTTTGGGGTTGCCACCTGCTGCAACTGTCGCTTCAAAGTAGGCGGCGATCGACTGATCATCCGTTAACACCCGCGCATCATAAACGGATAGACCCAGTTCGGTTTCGTAGCGCTGGCGCTTTTGAGCAGGCAGTTCTGGCAATTCCGATCGCCATTGCTCTAGCTGCGTTGACGACACTTCAATAGGACCCAGATCCGGTTCGGGGAAGTAGCGGTAGTCGCTGGAACCTTCCTTCACGCGCATACTGATGGTGCGCTGTGCGCCTTCTTCCCACAGGCGTGTTTCTTGTACGATCCGTTCACCGGCTTCGATCGCTTCAATTTGGCGCTCAATTTCAAATTCGATCGCCTTCTGAATGGCGCTAAACGAGTTCATGTTTTTGATTTCGACCTTGGTGCCAAACTCCGCACGACCGACGGGACGCACGGAGATGTTCACATCGCAACGCAGCGAGCCTTCCTGCATGTTGCCATCGCTGACACCGAGATAGCGCACAATCCGCCGGAGTTCCTGCGCGTATTCTGCCGCTTCTCGCCCACTGCGGATATCTGGCTCTGAAACGATTTCGATGAGCGGCACACCAGCACGGTTGTAGTCCACCAGCGAATAGGTGGAGCCAGAGAGACGAGTCTCGTTCCGAGAGGCTTCGCCAACGCTCCCACCATGCACCAATTTGCCCGCGTCTTCTTCCATATGCAGACGGGTGACACCAA
This sequence comes from Stenomitos rutilans HA7619-LM2, assembly GCA_019358945.1. GTDB lineage: Bacteria > Cyanobacteriota > Cyanobacteriia > Leptolyngbyales > Leptolyngbyaceae > Stenomitos > Stenomitos rutilans. The sequence goes on from JAHHIE010000045.1 coordinate 1,624, forward strand.
TGCGCTTGCGGGTTGCAGTGCCCGTTTCTTTGTCGTATAGCTCAATTTCCAGCCAGCCATGTTCGGCGATCGGCAGGTCGTACTGCGAAATTTGGTAGTTTTTCGGCAGATCGGGGTAGAAATACTGCTTGCGATCGAACTTGCTATAGGGGGCAATCTGACAGTTCAGCGCCAACCCTGCTTTGACGGCATACTCCAGCACTTTCTGGTTAAGGACGGGCAGCACCCCAGGTAGGCCCAGGCAGATGGGATCGATATGGGTGTTGGGTATGGCTCCAAAAGCTGTGGAGCTATTGGAAAAAATCTTGGTTTGGGTGCTGAGCTGGCAGTGTGTTTCTAACCCAATGACAGCTTCATACTGAGTTTTCACCGGAGCGGCGGTAGTCATAGACCTTTTCAGCTTGCGACTGTGGAACAGTTAGCTCTATCTTAGCCGTTGTGGGAAACTTAGCCGTCGTGGGAGACAGCTACATAATGCTCTCTTTTGAACCAGGCATGGCACATTTTAAGAAGGCATGGCACAACGAGCGTTTTTGTCGGACACTATTCTCAGTCGATCGCGCCTGACCGATCGTTTTTTAGGACGATGCAAACCTCGGAAGTTTTAACCAAGGAGTGGACATTGTAATTCACGTAGCGGTTTAAACCTCGGAGGTTTTAGTCAAAATGTATCAGTCCTATTTTGATGAGAATTGCTTTTATAAACCTTGAATCGCCCGAGTACCATTGCTGAAGAGGAGAAACGACCATGCAGAATCAGATTAATAACGAGATGCAGATCACCATTTACTATCTGGGTGGTCAAACCGAATCTTATACCTTTTCTCAATTCGCTGACCCCGCCGCACTAGAGCAAGAAGTACAGCAGGAGATTCGGCGTATTCTGGACAAAGAATGGTGGTTTTTCCATCTAGCAGAGCAGACGGTCTGTATCAATAGAGCGAACGTGGCAAAAATTGAGTTAAAACCTGCGATCGCCCAAATTCACGGAGAGGGGGTGTTTGCTAATGCTCAGCGGGTTACTCCGTTGAGTCGCGCACATTCCTAGCTCATTTAGCAGTTAGCTATCAGCGGTCAGCGATCAGCGGTCAGCTATTCAAGTCAAACTCAAAACTCTTACACCTCTCACCTCACTCCTCTCTCTTCCAACTCAAAACTCAAAACTCCCTTCACCCCTCCCCATACAACGGAATCAAGCTATGAAACCCGTACAGCCATCGGTTAGTTTGCTTCGCGCTCAGTCTTATGACCATACTCAACTGCGTCAAGCTCTGGAGGCGTTACTGGAGCCGCTGGGTGGCATGACAGCCTTTGTGAAACCGGGCGATCGCGTTCTCCTTAAACCCAACCTGCTCACGGGTGGTCGTCCGGGTAAGGAATGTGTTACTCGTCCAGAGATGGTTTACTGCGTGGCGCAGATGGTGCAAGAAGCGGGTGGCAAACCTTTCTTGGGCGATGGGCCAGCCTTTGGTAGTGCAAAGGGTGTGGCGAAAGCGAATGGTTATTTACCCCTGACAGAAGCGCTCAAGTTGCCGATCGTTGAGTTTCATGGCAGACGTTACGAAACGGTAGGCGCTGAGTTTAATCATTTACTACTCAGTAAAGAGGCGATCGAGGCCGATGTGGTGATCAACTTGCCGAAGGTCAAATCGCATATGCAGTTGACGCTCACAATGGGCGTGAAGAATCTCTTTGGGTGTGTTCCTGGCAAAATGAAAGCCTGGTGGCACATGGAAGCGGGTAAGGATCGGGATCGCTTTGGCGAAATGCTGGCCGAAACCGCACGGGCGATCGACCCCAATCTCACGATTCTGGATGGCATTATTGGTCATGAAGGGAATGGCCCCAGCGGTGGCGAACCTCGTCGGCTCAACCTCCTGGCAGCGTCACGGGATGTCTTTGCGCTCGATCGTGCGATCGTCGATCTTCTGAACGTCGATCCTGCGACTGTGCCAACCGTAGCGGCTTCTCAGCGCTTGGGACTCTGCTCAACCGTAGAAGCCATCCACTTCCCCTTGCTGCATCCTCAAGCACTTCAGATCACCGACTGGAAACTGCCCGATCACCTGATGCCGATCGATTTTGGGTTACCTCGCGTCCTCAAATCCACCTTTCGCCATCTCTATATCCGCCTGATCAAAGAACCCATGCAGGCGTATGCAGAGCAATGAGCAGGATGAGGGGTGAAGGCTAAATGGTGAAGGCTAAAGGCTAAAAAGTTGACCACTCCCTACTCCCTACTCCCGCCGCTTCCCCTGCCCCCCTTGTCCCCTTTCGCCCTGCCCCCCGCTCCCATTTACCCTGAGCGACAAAAAAGAGCTTAAATGAGCTAAATGTCAAGTTATAAATCGGATGGTGAAGCTATTTGTAACTCTTGTGTTGACTTATGTGATCCCGCTTCCAGTTCCGGTCAGTTCGCTATGGTGAGCGTAGACAAAAGTATCCAGAAGATTCCAGGTTCATTAGCGTGTTACATGCAGTCTTCTCGATTACCTAGTCCTAGCCCGTCTCTGGAAAAGTTGTATGTCCCCATCCATGCTGCGTCAGCTTTGGTTCATTGTGGAAACGAGTCAGTCTCAAACGCTGCTCAATTTAGACGACAACGGCTTAGTGCAATGGCTGCTCAAACAACTAAAAACGCAGCGATCGCTCGACCATGATGAAGTCAATGCGTTTAGTCACTACATTCAAGCTCGCTTGCCCCTGATTCGTGATCTGGCAAATAGCCGTCTCCTGTTTCACTCGTAAACCCTTAGCTTCAGACTGACCAACCCCTCAGCTTGACCGCTTTCTCACTCAATTACGCCAGAGCAGAAGAGCCAAAATCGGGAGGCACATCTTGCCAACGCCCCTGACCAATCGCTCGTAGCGCTTCCTTAAGCGAAATATCCCCAGTGTAAAGAGCACGCCCCACGATCGCTCCGGTTACGCCCAAGGGTTCGAGTGCCAGCAAGCTCAACAAATCAGTCACCGAACTCATGCCACCAGAGGCAATGACGGGCACTGCAACGCCTGCCGCTAAAGCTCTCAACGCTTCTAGATTTGGCCCCTGTAGGGTGCCGTCACGATGAATATCGGTGTAAATAATGGCAGCAATGCCAAAGTCTGCCATTTGCGTTGCCAGGTCGATCGCAGACACCTGAGACGTTTCTAACCAGCCTCGTGTTGCCACCAACCCATTCCGAGCATCAATTCCCACCACAATCTGTTCTGAGAATTCCTGACACAGTTCACGCACCAAATCAGGTTGTTCAACGGCAACCGTGCCCAAAATCACGCGCTGAACGCCCAGCTCAAAAAGAGCGGCGGCACTGGCACGATCGCGCAGGCCACCCCCTACCTGTATCGGCACATCGACCGCACGCACGATCGCCTCGATCGCCTGCACGTTGACTGGGTGCCCAACCTTCGCACCATCCAGATCCACCACATGCAGTCGGGTGGCACCCTGATCAGCCCACTGGCGCGCAACGGAAACAGGATTCTCGTCAAACGTTTGCGCTTGAGCATAATCGCCCTGATAAAGACGTACACAGCGCCCTTCCAACAGATCGATCGCTGGGATGACCTCCATACTTTGACCTCATACGCCGCGCGAATCCAATCACCCTAACGTATCACTTCGTGAAGATCAATCAGTGACAATCAAGCGAAACTGGCTTTAATGGATCAGCCCTAGAAATAAAGATGAGTTCATGCATAAGATGAGGGTGCAGTAAGTACCCCCTGGCTAGATTGGTGGACGCTTACCAATTTCCTGGCGATTTACAGTCCTGCAAAAGAAAACCATCATACTTGAAGCAAAGTTTTTCTTTTCATACCTGGAAACAGCCAAACTCATTCCGTATAAGGCACTAGCTGCATCATATTGGAGCAGCAATAAGCTCAAGTTTAGTCACGTCATGAGGGATGCAACATGGATGTTTGGGTTGATGAGTTCAAACGAGGACAATCACTCGGCAGTCAGCCAGAAATGGTTCCTGGCTATTTTGTACGCAGTACAGCCCCAATCAACGTTGAGCAAGATGAATGCAAACCTGACGAGATCATGCCAACCGTGAGTGAAGTGGTTGAGTCCTTGTATCAAAATTCAAAGCTGAACAAAAGCTACACCGGACTGGTCATTCAAATTCATGGCTACAACACGGGGATTGAACGAGTCATTAAAGGTGGTAAAGAAGTCGAGGGTAGAGATTATGTGTTTGAAGGCTGGCAGAAGACGTGGTCATATTTAAACCAGCAAGAATCTGCAATTTTTGGTAAACCCAATAGTTTTGTTTATTTAGGTTATCGCTGGCCCTCAGAAAGCGTTCCTTCTGACTTTAAAGATGCCGATAAAGCCCTACCGATTGCGTTGAAATTTCTGTTTTGGGGTGGGTTGGTGATCGCGGCAGTTGGGTTGCTTTTACTGGTCATCTTTTCCTCGCCTCTTGTGGATGCGTTCTTGGCTATCGTGATGCTTATAAGCGTTGCCCTGACCATGATTGTGGCAACACTCTATCTTTTGCGGATTATTGTTTATTTTCGGGATTCTTATCGTGCGAATAACTTCGGCGTGCCTGATTTAGTCGAATTTATTCGACAGGTCGATTTGGGTCTCGTCAAACGCCGCATGAACGACTCGCTTTTTGAAACGGTGGCAAAAGAAGTGGGTGAAGGCTTGGATCTGGCTCCTGGACTTTTGGCAGTAGCCGTCCGAAAAACGTGGGAAACGATTGAAATTGAAGCGGCATTGTTGAGCGATCGCAATGACGATGCGTTCCGTCTGTTGCTGCCCAAAATTAAACAGCGTGATCTTGCGTCTGTCGATGATGCGGTCTTTCTCAAAATTTATGCCAGCCTTGTCATCGCTGAAAAGCCAACCTATACACCAGCCGATTTCCGCAAAGCGGCGGCTTATTGGCATGACGAAAAGCCTCGCATCCGGCTGTCATTCGTCGGTCATAGTATGGGCGGCTTTGTCACGACTCAGGTCATCCGCATTCTGTCAGATGCTTTTGACCCAGCCGCGATCGGCGATACAAAGAGTTTAGAGAAGTTGCCGTCGCCGAATGTTGGGCGCGTGTTTGCACTAGGGCGTTTAATTCTAATTTCGCCTGATATTCCTCTGATGACCATTGTTTCTAGCCGCACAAATTTCTTACGTTCCTCACTACGACGGTTTGAAGAAGCGTATCTTTTTAGCAACGAAGGCGACTTAGCGCTGCGGTTAGCCTCTACAACCGCTAACTATTTCTCATTTCCAGCTAGCACCTATGCACAGGGTTTTCGCATGGGAAATGTAACCGTTAATCTGGATGCAAACAAACAAAACGCTACATCAAAAAGCACTTATGGCATCGTTAACCTGCCTGAGTTAATGAGTGGCGCAAAACCATCGCCTCTACTGAACTTTATTGGTGTGCAAACGCTGAGCCGCGACACGCGTAGCCTTGGGCAAGAAGGTCAGAAGAAGCGAGAAGCCATGCGAAAGCGAAGCGCTAAAGTAGATGAAGAGTCGCTTGCTAAAGTAAACCAAGACCCCGAATCGATCGCTGATCTATTCACCTACCTCGACTGTACAGAATACCGCGACATCACCTACTACGCCAAACGAGACAATCAAGAAGTCAATGTTTTAATTTCAGAAGGACAGCGATCGCCGCTCAATTTTGTGAACTATGTCAAGTTGCTCAAAGCGTATGTTGATTTTTCTAGCGATCCAGGTAAAGGGGTTGGAGTGGATGTACATGGGGGGTACTTCTACGGTCGCCTGAGCAACTTACTGATTCATCGGTTAGCCTTCTTGGGCTTTCAAGGACTATTGGACTCCTTGATTTTTCAACCGCCGATCGAGCTTAGTGTTAATAACAGTGAGCTACCAGTGGAGTTAAAGGCAAACTTACAGCAGGCCACGCAACTACCAGACGAACAACGGCGCAAAATTGCGTTACAGGCATTGTCCTGGCTTTGTGAACGGCGCAAAATTCAGGTAGCTGCGTCTCCAGAGCGCTACTACGTTGACGTGCTTGGGTTCAAGCGTGGTGAAACCAGAGCCAGAATTCTGACAAAAGATGTGAATGTGAAATCAGTTTCAACTGAAACAACTGTCACTCCAGCCGATGGCAAGTAGTTTTTGAGGCGGACGGCGAGGCAGAAGTGAGGCAGGGGGAGCAGTCGCGGTCAATTAAAGAAGAAAAACGCCTGCGTTAACGCAGGCGTTTGGTAGGTGTAGCAATGAGTCAATGTAACCAAGCGAATGTCATCAAGCGTTAGTTGTTCAACAGAACCGCTTCTTTCTCTTTCACAACTAGAGGCGTTTCGATGAGTTTTTCGGTGGGCAACCCTTCGATCGGGCATTCCTTCACACCAACTGTAGGACGCGTGATGGATTCCGAAATTTCTTTCGCCTTCGCAGGATCATTAATCCAGGTGCGATAGAACTCGTAGGGACATTCCTGCACGCCTTCTGCGCCTTCACCGGAATTGATTTTGCCCGTGTAGCCGCGATGCAAGAGCTTGAACAGGTGGTTCTGCGATTGAGAATTTTTGCGAAAATCACGAATCGCAAATTTGGATAGGGCCGCGTACTGCACGCCCATGTCTTCTTCACCGCATTCGCCCAATGTCCGACCATCAAAGCTGACGATCGCCGAGTGACCAAAGTAGCTGTACACACCGTCAAAGCCAGCGGCATTAGCAACAGCAACATAGACGTTATTCATCCACGCCATCGCTTTGGACACCATGACCTGCTGCTCTTTCGCAGGATACATGTAACCCTGGCAGCGCACGATCAGTTCAGCGCCACGCATCGCGCAATCACGCCAAATTTCAGGATAGTTACCGTCATCGCAAATAATGAGGCTAATTTTCAAGCCTTTGGGGCCATCAGAAACATAGGTACAGTTACCGGGATACCACCCTTCGATCGGCGTCCAGGGCATGATTTTGCGATACTTCTGTACAATTTCACCCTGATCATTCATCAAAATCAGAGTGTTGTATGGCACCTTGTTAGGATGATCTTCATGGCGTTCACCTGTGAGCGAAAAAACGCCCCAAGTTTTGTTGCGAATGCACGCTTCAGCAAAAATATCTGTTTCCGGCCCAGGAATCGAGGAGGCTGTTTCCATCATCTCTTTGGCATCGTACATGATGCCATGAGTGGAATACTCAGGAAAAATCACCAGATCCATTCCTGGCAGGCCAACTTTCATCCCATCGATCATCGAAGCAATGTTTTTGCAATTTTCGATGACCTCTTCTTTGGTGTGGAGGCGCGGCATTTTGTAGTTGACTACCGCTACGCCCACAGCATCATCACTGGACGAAATATCACCGTGATAAGACATTCAAGCCTCCTAGATAATCTTGATTCGGTGCCACACGTCTGCACGCAGAGCAGATCGAATCACTGGCAATGGGCTTTAGTCTATCGACTTCAATAGACCAGACTTGTAACAACGATTACATTTCCAGCAGAGCTATTTCATTCCGTCAAAGGCACTGATCAGCAACGGATGTTAACGAATGAAACAGATGACGCTTGATCAGGCAGAGACAAACAATCCGCTTCATCTGTGTCTCAATCCGTTGCTCACAAGATTCGACTTTTGGAATGAAATGACCCTGCATTTCTAGTGAAGGCTGTACCGCAAGCGAAGGTGCGTTAGTGACTAATCATCCAGGGTCGCCCACCATTGTGCGATCGCGCTTTGGGTCGCTCTGGTTCTTGATCGTGCGATCGCTGCACAAGCTGAGGTTCTGAGCTAGCGGTTTTCAACCGTAAAGAGCCAGACAAAAGCGTAGGCGCGGCAAAAAGACGCTTCGTCGCCCCTTGGCAGGTCGGACAGCTAGCCGGATCGTTGCATTCTGCCATCGATCGCCACTGGTCAAACACACCGCAAGTATCACATTTAAATTCGTAAAGAGGCATTGATGAGGTCTACCTTACTGGATAATTCGCTGATGAAATTAAGAGAGTTAAGAGTTTTGAGTTAGTAGCTGAAGATGCCTAGTTGAAATGTAACAACGAACTTTGGATGAATGGCACTGAAATAAGCAAAAACTAGCGCCCTGAATCCCCCAATTCTAGGGGACTTCATAGTTCGGTCCCCCCAGAATTGGGGGTTGGGGGGCATCAAAACTCAAAACTTTCCCCCTTACACAGGCAAAATGGGCTTGTCAAAGATCGCGGTGGGAATTGCCAGTGTGCAGCACGCGTTAGGAATATCCACAATGCCGCTGACTCGACCTTCTACAGGGGCACAGCTAAGCAAAAGATAGGCTTGTTCGCCCGTATAGCCAAACTTTTTCAGGTATTCGATCGCGTTCAAACACGCCCGTCGGTAGGCTATATGGACATCCATATAGTATTGCTTACCTGTGAATTCATCGACCGAAATGCCCTCAAATACCAGGTATTCTGAGAAGCGAGGCTCAACGTTACCGGGTTTGAAAATGGGATTGACCATGCCATATTTCTCGACACCACCTTTGATGATATCTACGTGCAGGTCGATGTAGCCTGACATCTCGATCGCGCCGCAAAACGAAATTTCACCATCTCCTTGTGAGAAATGAATATCACCCATTGAAAGTTTGGCACCTTCCACATAGACGGGGAAGTAAATGCGGGTGCCTTTAGACAGGTTTTTGATGTCGCAGTTGCCGCCATGCTCACGGGGTGGAACGGTGCGAGCGCCTTCTGCCGCGACGCGATCGAACTCAGACTTGGATAACTGTCCAAGAATGGCGTTTGTAGGATTGGGCAGCGCTGCTAGCACGGGTTTATCGCCCGAAAGTCCTGCACCATAGGTTCGCAAATCGGGGGCGGTATCAACCAGTTCTTTCTCCCGCTTGTTCCACTTTGCCAACAGTTCGTGCGAGGGAGCGCAGCCAATTAAACCGGGGTGAATAATCCCTGCAAATTTCACGTCTGGGATATGTCTGGACGTGGTATAAATGCCTTGAAAATCCCAGATGGCTTTCGCTGGATCAGGATAGTGATCGGTTAAAAACCCACCACCATTCTTCTTGTCAAAAATGCCTGTGAAACCCCACTCATCGCCCTGAAGCGCACCAATATCAACCAGATCAACAACTAGAATATCGCCAGGTTCAGCACCATTGACGTGAATCGGCCCACTCAAAACGTGAACAACCGTTAGATCAACATCGCGAATGTCGTCTGGGCTGTCGTCGTTTTTGATCTGCCCATCCGTCCAGTCTTTGCACTCAATCCGAAAAACATCACCAGGATTGACAGAAACAACGGCTGGAATATCTGGATGCCAGCGGTTGTGACCAGGCAAATCTTGCTGATCCGTTGGCTTGGTCAAATCGACTTGAAATAATGTCTTGGGCATAGAACGCTCCTGCTCACCTCATTCGCTTTAACGAAAACGTCTAATGCTTTACCCCAAAAAGGCATTCACGATCGCAACCCTGAACTTTCTTATGCCGTTCAAGGCGAGTGCGAAACACAACTACGATCGCAAATAACTTCAGGCTGGAATTAGCAACAATTCACTACAAATGCCTCTGAATCAGCATTCAAAGGTTCAGATAACGTTTAGACTCTAGTGTCAAGGCTTAGCGCAATCTGTAACTTTCATCACATTTTCTGCGATCAGCATTAATTTGCCGCGTCAGCGCTTCGGTTGTACCACTAAGCTTTGCGAAAGCCTGACAGACTAAGGGAAGTCGATCAGTCAACGGCTGTGCGATCGCGTGTGTTACTGTCGTGTCAATCAATGTAAAAAGCTTGGCAAAACAGACGTTACCAGTTGTATTTCGAGTGCTGATTGTTTAAACTAATTGGCATTAAAGCTCAAGCTATAAGTCGATATGAGGGGAGGCAACCGCTTGCATTTGAGGTTTTCTTCTGTTGGGAAACGGCATCAAAAAACAGCATTTAAATGCTTGTTGATTGTTCTGATTGCAAGCGGCTACAGCACTTCAACTTTGACAACCCAAGCCGTTGCAAAAACACCATCAATCAGGCAATTTAAAAGCTTTGCAGATTGGTGCCTCAAGAAAGCAACACTTCCTGCACCTGCTAGACAAACCATTAATGTCCTGTTGAAACGATCGCGCACAGCAGATTGCTATCAAGCGGACGAAGTTCTTTCTAGCACCACAACGCTCGATCTTAGTGATAGTAAGATTGCCGATCTTAGTCCCCTACAAAACTTGACAGGTTTGGATGAGCTTTACTTAGGCAATAATCACATTACGAATCTAAACCCCCTCAGTACGCTCACCAACCTGACTCGACTCTATCTAAGCTATAACCGCATTACTGATCTGTCTCCACTCCAGCCCTTACGTAAATTAAAGGCTCTTTTTTTAGGCAATAATCGCATTGTAAACATTGATTCGCTGCGGTTTTTAGAAAATCTAGTCAGTCTCGATCTGGTGTCTAATCAGATTCTCGACATCAGCCCTCTAAAGTCCCTGTCAATGTTGAATAATCTGGATTTAAGCTTCAACCGCATTGCCGATATTAGCCCGTTGCGATCACTCACAAGCCTCACAGAGCTTTCACTATCTGCTCAAAATATTTCAGACCTCACGCCACTTACATCACTCGCAGATTTAACCAATCTCGATCTCAGTGGCAATAAAATCGCCGATCTCAGTGCCTTAAAACCGTTGAGAAATCTTACTAATCTTGCGTTGGGTGGCAATCAAATTACGAATGTCAATGCGCTCAGCACCTTGTCTAACCTTACAACGCTGTATTTGGGTGGCAATCGCATTAGTAATCTCACTTCCCTTAAAGCGCTTACCAATCTCAACGTACTCTATCTGCAAAATAATCCCTTGCCTAACTCTATATGTCCTGTAAAACCAGAGTCAATTTGTCGTTTTTAAAGCAGAGATATAGCAGCCCTAAAGCATTCTTGAAAAGCATGCTGCGTTTGATATAGTTAGCGGTCAGCGGTCAGCAGTCAGCCTTGAATTTAAAGCTGAAAGCTGACGGCTGACGGTTCATTCAGAATCATGTTCACAAATCAGATAGGATTGCGATAGTATCACCCTGTAAACTATTTTTTGATTCCGTTTCTTAAGCTTTTTTATGACAAACGCACCAGGCTGGCAGGGCAGCTTAAAACTCATCTATGCCAGCCGTGAACAGACCACGCACGTTGCTCATACTCAAGCACAAGCACCGCTCAAAGTGCAGCGATCGCTCTATCCAGAAGGTCAATCCGTTTGCCACAGTATCATCTTGCACACCGCAGGCGGCATTGTAGGGGGCGATCGGCTCGACCTCGACATCCAACTGCAACCGCAGACGAACGCATTAATTACCACTGCATCAGCGGGCAAAATCTACCGCACGAATGGGCAAGAAGCAAGACAGAGGACGCGCGTTGAGGTATCGGCTGGAGCTTGTTTAGAATGGTTTCCACAGGAAACGATCGTCTTTGACCAGGCGCTGTATCGTCAAGCGATGCACGTTGAGTTAGCGGCTGGGGCCACCTGGCTGGGTTGGGAAATTACTCGCTTTGGGCGTAGTGCAAGAGGAGAGCAGTTCTTGCAAGGTGATTGGCGATCGCACACGGAAATTTGGCAAGAGGGCTGCCCGCTGTGGATTGATCGCCAATGGCTACCAGGCAGTGAAGCCTCGTTTTATGGTGCTCATGGTCTGGCAGGGTGTCCGATTGTCGGCAGCTTTGCCTTTGTGGGGCAGGCTGTGGACACGGCAGTGGTGGAGAAGGCCCGATTGCTCTGGACAGGTGAAGCAGGAGAAATCGGCGTAACTCGCTTACAATCAGGCTTACTCTGTCGCTATCGAGGGCACTCAACCGCCGCAGTGCGCCGCTGGTTTATTGAGGTTTGGCAGCTAATCCGCTTATTATTCTTAGGTCGATCGGGTTGTGTGCCCAGGGTTTGGGGAGTGTCATAGGGACATATCATCAAGGAGAATGTGATGAGGAGTAACCGATGCAATTAACGCCGCAAGAGAAAGATAAACTGTTGATTTTTACGGCTGCACTGGTAGCAGAACGGCGCAAAGAGCGCGGACTAAAGCTGAATTATCCAGAGGCGATCGCCTACATTTCGGCTGCCATTTTAGAAGGGGCAAGAGATGGACGTACCGTTTCTGAATTAATGAGCCACGGTACCACATTGCTGTCGCGTAGTGATGTGATGGAGGGCATCCCTGAAATGATTCATGAGGTTCAGGTTGAAGCGACGTTTCCAGATGGCACCAAACTGGTTACAGTGCATGATCCCATTCGCTAGTACAGAGCAAATGGCACTACAGCTAACGCCAGCTAGCACAAGCAGTAGGTAACTCAATTGATGGCCGAGGTTAACTTGTCTATTCGACCTGCGAGAGTGGAGGAAGCAACATTTTTGACTGAACTACTGCTACGTTCTAAGGCTCACTGGGGCTACGATGCAGACTTTATACAGCGCTGCCGTAATGTATTCGCTATTCTACCTGAATGGATTGCCAAAGATACTTTTTTCGTGCTTCAAAAGAAGACTCAAATTATCGGTTTTTATAGCTTACAACAGCAAGATTTAACGGTGGAACTGACTGATCTCTTCATTGAGCCTTCTGTGCTTGGTCATGGCTACGGAAAATTATTGTGGCATCATGCGATTGAAACCGTTCGTTCGTTTGGGGTGAGCACGCTTCTGATTAAAAGTGATCCAAATGCTGCAGGGTTTTATGAAGCGATGGGAGCAAAGCAGATTGGAGAGACTCCTTCAGTCATTAATGCAGGAAGGATGTTGCCGTTGTTGGAGTTTAAGTTAGTTTAATCTGTATAACCTTTACTGAACGGAGGTCAAATGATTCCTGGAGAAATGCTCATTGACGACGGAACCATTGAACTGAATGAAGGGCGTAAAACAGTAACACTCGTTGTGGCAAACACAGGCGATCGACCCATTCAAGTTGGGTCTCATTTTCATTTTTTTGAAGTGAATACGGCACTGGCGTTCGATCGAGCCCAGGCGCGTGGAATGCGTTTAGATATTCCGGCTGGTACAGCCGTAAGGTTTGAACCCGGTGATGAAAAAGAAGTGGCGTTAGTTGCTTTAGCAGGTAGCCGTGAAGTCTATGGCTTAAACAACAAAATCGATGGTGCTTTGGATGGGAAGAAAAGCGACAGCAAGAAGAAAAGTGACGGGAAAAAGAAAAAGTAAAGGCTGCTTAAATGATTCGACCAGGGCTATGCAGCTTGTCTGGACTTTTCTAAACCCTCTGCGTCCTTCCAATCTCTTGATTAACTGCTTCAAGAGAGCGTCCATTTAATCGAGAGCCTCTACTGACTGACACAGCAACCCTAAAAACAAATTTTGCACAGCCGTATCCGTACCTAGCCTGGGTCAGTTGCCCAGCGTTTAGGTACGAGCAAAGAACAAAAACTTGAGCCAAACCGCTCTTAAAGTGGAGCTGACGGGAGTCGAACCCGTGTCCGCCCTGGGTATTGGTACATCGCTCATTCACAGGCTTAGCTTCTCTGATCCTCAAAGCGGGAACCGTCCCTTATCCCGGACAGTGGGATGCTCTGATAAAATCTTAGCCAAAAAGCCTACCAGAGAAAGCTTCTTGGAGCATCCGTTGGGGGTTGTCTATCATCCTTAACGGAGTCAGATGACAGACGCTCGAACCAGTTAGAGGTTGTTAGGCAGCAACAAGTGCTTGCTTACGAGCAAAAGGTACGATGTTGTTCGCATGTACGTTGTTTTGAGCCATTGATTTATGAGAGTTAGCTCGCTCTCAGCCTGAATCACACTGTAGTGTTCGCCAAAACGTCGAAACCGTTGCAGCCCCGAGTCGTTTCTTTATTATAACTGCTCTTGGCTGCTGTGTATGTTGCTGGCTAAACACGAAGCCTACTGTGGAGTAACACTTTATTTGTCAGCGTTAACAAGATCATGTCGTCGAAGTCCCGGTTGTAACAGAATCGTGTCGCTTTAACAATTTAGTGCCGTCCAAACTTTTTGAGACAGTGTTAACAGCTTAATGTCGTCGAATCAGCTTCAGCTATCAGGGATTAAAGCATCTCCATGTTTGGGGCTGTAACGGTTTCCTTTCAATCCTTCCTAATATCTATAAATACAAGACCATAATTTTAGTAGGAAAAGAAAAACCGAGTGAAGAGCAGGTGTCTTACCAAACTTGAGTTATGCTTTAAGGCTAATATAGCGTTTTCATACTAGTGGGGCACAGTAACAGCAATGAGAGAACCAATTCCTTAAGTCGCTCAATGACACTTGGTAGAAAGCTGCATCAATGGCTTCGTTAAGCTCTGGATAACGCCGTGCCCCAATCGAACGCAGAATGCTGTTAAGCTTTGAAAAGCAATTCTTGATCGACGAAAAGTCTGGCGAGTACGGCGGTAGGAAGATCAGCTTGGCACCTGCATCCTCAATCAACTTTCTCACGTCTTCACCGAGATGAAGCGAGCAGTTATCAATGATGACACAGGCACCTTGCCACAGCTTAGGCACGAGTTTCTGGGGAATAAACACCCTGAATTACTATATCTAATACGCCTCACTAGACTGGAAATTGCTGTAGACGCTGTTCCAAAGCCTTTTGCGCCTGTTCTCGATCGTCAAAATGAATCTTTTCAGTCCCTAGAATCTGATAATCTTCGTGGCCTTTTCCCGCGATCAAGATGCCATCACCCGGTTGAGCTTCTAGAATTGCCAGACGAATGGCCTCAGCCCGATCGCCAATCACCGTAGGTTCGACGGCTTCAGGAATGCCAGCCGCCACATCCTGCAAAATGCGCTGTGGGTTTTCAGTACGTGGATTGTCGGACGTGACAATCACTCGATCGGCCAGATCGGCAGCAATGCGACCCATCTGGGGACGTTTGCCTCGATCGCGATCGCCTCCACACCCAAACACACAGACCATCTTGCCTTGAATGAACGGTCGTGCAGCTCGCAACAAATTCTCCAGACTGTCGGGCGTGTGAGCATAGTCCACAATCACGCTGATATCCTGATTGGGCGATACCTGCACCTGTTCCATCCGTCCTGGTACGCCACCAAACTGCGGCAACGCTGCCACAACATCACCTAGCTCTAGCCCAATATGCAACACCGCACCAACGGCTGCCAGCAGATTAGCGAGATTAAATTGACCGACGAGGGGCGATCGAAAAGCAGCTTCACCACGAGGGGTATGCAGAACGCCAGTCACTCCATCTGCACCGTACTGCAAAGCACTGGTGTACAAGTCTGCCGTTGCATCTTCGGTGCTATAGCTCCAGGTGCGAGTTTGCTCAAGGTGCTGAATTAACTGTTGTCCATACGGATCATCCAGGTTAACGATCGCACGCCCTTTGAGATAACCAGGACTAAACAGCAGCGCTTTAGCCGCAAAATAATCATCCATATCACGATGAAAATCCAGATGATCTTGCGTCAGGTTAGTGAAGACTGCAACCTCAAAGCTACAACCCAGCACTCGTCCCTGTGCTAAAGCGTGGGAACTCACTTCCATCACACCAAACTCACTTCCTGCGGCCAGAGCCTCTGCCAACTGTCGCTGTAACTCCACCGCAAACGGAGTCGTGTGCAAAGCAGTTTGCTGATAGCCCTGCCATCGCGTGTAAAGCGTGCCCAAAAGCGCCGTAGACTTGTGCGCCTGCTGCAACAGAAACTCAATCAGATGCGTCGTTGTCGTCTTGCCATTAGTACCCGTCACGCCCACCAGCTTCAACTGCTGCGCTGGGTTGTCGTAGAATGCCGCTGCCAGTTGAGCCGACACCTGCACCATATCGTTAGCGGGAATGATGCAGAGAGTTAGGAGTCGGGAGTCGGAAGTCGGGAGTGGAGCGCGTTGTTCACTCGCTGCCTTTTGTGCCGCTTGAGGAGACACAATGGCCGCGATCGCTCCTGCCGCGATCGCCCCTGTCCCAAAATCACCCCCATCAACGCGCGTTCCCGGTAGCCCAATAAACAAATCTCCTGGCTGACAGGTATGAGAATTTGTCGCCAACCCCTTTACCTCAGCCTCCAGCGCAGGATGGTCAGGCAATGGTGCCATACCCGGAACGATCGCCAGCAACTCTCGTAACTTCATGTCAGCGCTCCCTTTCTATGGAATGAACGATGCACGACCACCAAAGTCTAGATTTTAGAGCGTCGGCAGCGCTTTGCGACGAGAAGCGAAAACCTCACGCCATCTAACCAAAACCTCGGAGTTTTGCCCTCCGTGTCGATGGTCCATCTTATTACCAGTACAAAACTCCGAGGTTTGTGTCAGCCTCATTGAAAGACTCCTCAGCTATCCCAGAGACTCTTGCACGAGTAGTAAAGACTCTTCGGACACTCCCAAAGCCTCTCGCGTGAGTATCGAAGACTTGTGAGTAAGTATCAAACACTCAACAACGAGTAGTAAAAACTCTCCAGACTATCCCAAAGACTCTCCAGCCACCCTCAAAAACGTTTTGAGACAGTTCAGAACGCCTTCAACGTGCCTCCAACTTTATCCTTTTCCTTCTCCTACCCTCTACCTTCTGCCCTCTGCCCTCTGCCTTCTGCCTTCTGCTCTCTTTTCCCGCCTTCTTCTCTCCCTTCTCCCTACAAATACCGCCGCAACATCTGCTCCAACTGCTGCACCGTTGCACGCGGTGATGGACGAGGAAGAGGGATGAGGGATGAAGTTTTGAGTTCTAAGCTTTGAAATGCTCCCCCTGCCTCTGCTTCCCCTGCTTCCCCTGCTTCCTCTGCTCTCTCTGCTGCCTTCCCCGCTTCTTGACTCCTGACTCCTGACTCCTGACTCCTCTTCTCCTTCACCAATACCAGCACCGGAACCTCATACTGATACACCTGGAACCAATCATCACGAGTGGTAATGTCCCGCACGTCCAGAACTAAATCGAAGCTCTTGATCTGCGTGAGCTTTTCTTGCAGTCCTTCACACAAATGACAGCCCGGCTTGCTGTAAAGAATTAGATGAAGGCTCAAGCTTTACTCCTTGCTGCTTAACGCTCGATCGATACCGTTTTGACACAGCGACGATGCCAAAAGAGATCGATTCCTAGCGATCGTGCTGACACAACGTTACCCTAGTTCGCTATCGTAGAGAATGCAGAAGACTTGAGGTAACTCGTCGCGATGACCCAATCTACGAAGCCGCTTATTCAACCTACCAGCCTCGACCTGAAAAAACTCAACCAGCGTTTTGAGAACGCTCATCCTAGAGATATCCTTGCCTGGAGTGTCGAGAACATCCCTACAGGGTTGGTGCAAACCAGCGCGTTTAACGTCGATGACATCCTGATTACCGATCTGTTTTACCGAGAACTCAAGCCAGCTACACCCGTACCCGTGCTGTTTTTAGACACGCTCTTTCACTTCCCCCAGACACTAGAGCTAGTTGCCAAAGCCAAAGCCTTATACAACCTTGACTTAAAGATCTACAAAACGAACGAAGCGAATAGCCGCGAAGCCTTTGCTGCCAAATACGGCGAAGCCTTGTGGGATGCTGATATCGCCAAGTTTCATCAAGTCACCAAAATTGAGCCACTTCAGCGAGGGTTGGCAGAGCTAGGTGCGATCGCCTGGATTACCGGACGTCGCCGCGATCAGGCAAATACTCGTGCCGATATGCCGATCTTTGAAATCGATACGCAAGAGCGGCTGAAGATTAACCCGATCGCCAACTGGACGCGCAAAGAAACCTGGGCCTACGTGTTTGAACACGATGTCATTTACAATCCACTCCACGACCAAGGCTACCCCAGCATCGGCGACGAACCCATCACCACAGCTATTGCTGAAGGTGAAGACGAACGCGCTGGACGCTGGCGGGGGATGGGCAAGACAGAGTGCGGCATCCATATTTAGGGAATCGGGAGTGGGGAGTGGGGAGTAGGGTAGAAAGGCTGAAGGCTGAAGGCTAAAAGAGACGAGAGAGAGTAGAGGGGAGAGGGGTCAGACTCAAACCTTAGAACTTGAAGCTAAACGCTAAAACACCTCACTCCTCTCTTGAAACTCAAAACTCGAAACTTTCCTTGCTGTCATTGGTTCCACTTCCTCCTTACTCCTCACCCTATTTATGACCAAAACCATTCTGATCACAGGTGCTTCCACAGGCATTGGGTATGAAACCGCACGCTTGTTTCAGCAACGAGGCTGGAATGTGGTGGCAACCATGCGTTCACCGGAGAAGGCTGAAGCCTTGGCAGCACTGGAAAACGTCTGCTGTTTACGAGTGGATGTGACTGATCCAGAATCGATTTCGCAGGCGATCAGGCAGACCTTAGAACGCTTTCAGTCGATCGATATTTTGCTCAACAATGCAGGTTATGGTTTGGTCGGTGCGTTTGAAGCGTGTAGCCTGGAGCAAATTGAACGTCAGTTTGCGACGAATGTGTTTGGCTTGATGGCGATGACACGAGCACTCTTGCCGCACTTTCGCGAACAGCGATCGGGCATCATTATGAATGTGTCATCCATTGGTGGACAGATGGGGTTCCCGCTTTACAGCCTTTATCATGCTACCAAATGGGCAGTGGAAGGCTTTTCCGAATCGCTGCAATACGAACTGGAAGCATTCAATATCCGCGTCAAAATCATTGAGCCGGGACCCATTAAGACCGATTTTTACGAGCGATCAGCAGAGCTTGCCAGTAAACCAGGGCTGACTGCCTATGATGCGTTCGTTGCAAAAGTGATGACAGCCACGAGAAAGGCAGACGCTACCGGATCGCCACCAGCGGTTACGGCACAGGTAATTTATCGAGCGGCGACAGATGGTTCACGGCGGCTCCGTTACCCAGCAGGGGGAAACGCGGGAGCCTTGATTTTCCTGCGCAAGCTGTTACCCGATCGCCTGTTCAGTGGCATCATCCGAGGGGCAATGATGCGCTAATTACGCAAACCTCAGAGGTTTTGCCAAGAATCAAGCATCGTAAGAAGCTGATCGCTTAAACCTCCGAGGTTTTGGTCAAAAGTTGTAAGTTCTGGCTCTTGATAATTTTGTACTATCTAGAACAGTGGCTCTACACTGGATAGCAACAACTGTCAGCTATTTCGAGCCAAGCGTGTGATCAAACTTCTCCATCTGTCAGATATCCACATGGGCAGCGGGTTTTCGCACGGGCGAGTCAACCCTGAAACCGGACTCAATTCCCGTTTAGAGGATTTTGTTGGCACGTTGGGACGCTGCATCGATCGCGCCCTTGCCGAACCCGTCGATCTCGTTTTGTTTGGTGGCGATGCCTTCCCTGACGCGACTCCACCACCCTTTGTGCAACAAGCCTTTGCCAGCCAGTTTCACCGATTGGTCGCCGCGCAAATTCCGGCAGTGCTGTTGGTGGGAAACCATGACCAGCACGCCCAGGGGCAAGGTGGCGCAAGTCTGTCTATTTACCGGACGCTGGATGTACCTGGCTTTGTGGTGGGCGATCGGTTGGAAACCCACCGTATTCAAATACAGAATGGTCTGGTGCAGGTAATTACGCTGCCCTGGCTAACACGATCAACCCTACTCACGCGTCCCGATGCGGAAGGGCTGTCGCTGGGTGAAGTCGGTCAATTATTGATTGATCGCCTCCGCGTTGCCCTGGAAGGCGAGATTCGTCGCCTCGATCCAGACATTCCCACCGTGCTACTGGCACACCTCATGGCAGACAATGCCCGCTTTGGAGCCGAGCGCTTTCTGGCAGTGGGCAAAGGTTTTACCGTCCCATTAGGATTGCTCTCGCGAGACTGTTTCGATTACGTGGCATTGGGGCACGTCCACCGCCATCAGGTACTCTGCGAAAGCCCGCCGATCGTCTACCCTGGCAGCATTGAGCGCGTCGATTTCAGCGAAGAAAAGGAAGACAAAGGCTTTGTACTGGTCACGCTGGCAAAAGGACAGACCACCTTTGAGTTTTGCCCGTTGCCCGTCCGAGCCTTTCGCACGATCGAAATAAACCTCTCTGAAGCGGACGATCCTCAGAGCAAGCTACTCCAAGCGCTCAAACCAGAGGTGATTCAGGATGCGGTAGTGCGTCTGGTATATCACCTGCGATCGGAGCAGCTTGAACAGATTGATACCAATGCCATCCATCAGGCACTGAACAACGCCCACACCTACACCATTCATCCTGAAATCGTTAGCCAGTTTTCTCGCGCACGTCTGCCCGAACTGGGTAGCGGCACCACCATTGCACCTCTTGATGCCCTCAAAGCCTATCTCGCTAACCGGGAAGACTTGCAGGAGCTTGAAGACGATATGCTTGCTGTCGCTGAGAGCCTACTGGCAGAAGAAGAACATGCCTGGTTTCAAGCCGCGATCGCGGCTGAAGAAGAAACTGCACTCAACGCTCAAGCGGAACCCCAAGAGACCCAATTACGGTTGCTCTAACATTAAAAAAACGATTCCACTATGTCGGAATTGCTCCAGGAGTGGCGAGATTCAACAATTTTCCCTGCGTTGATTCTAAAATTACGTCGTGGATAAAGGCGCTGGCGTGGAGAATTTCAATACCAATCAGTTCCCCTGCATCATTAAGTTCAGCCGTAATAGTTGGGCTAATCTCGACGCTGTTTGCTTCCGGTTCATCCAAAAGCGTGACGTACAGCACATCTTCCGCCTCAAAGTAATTCATTTTGGCATTAGTCATTGAGTGTATATAGCGATCCTATTTGGATTGTGAGAAAGGATTCCAGTGGAATCCTTTCTCACAAAGCCTCTCAATCTCACAAATGATTTAGGACTGCTATATCTCCCACTTTTCAGGCGAAAGCGAATTTGCTGACGGGTTGTGACATGAATAATGCTGTCTTCAGATGCTTCGTAAGGGATAACAACTAAACTGTCATTGTGCTTGCAACGGCTTTAAGGCGATCGAAGATTTTTCTAGCTTTAAATTGACAATAAAACAATTGGAATGCAGGTCTGGAAATTTTGCAAATCGTGGTCGGTGGTAAGAATACTGAAACTGCGACGATGAGCAACTGCACAAATCAGAAAATCAGTATTTGAGCCTTGAATACCTCTGCTTCGACAGGTATTAAAAAAATCTGCGGCAAGTTCATAATCATCGCTAGATAGCGTTAAATCTGGAAAGGATCTCAAGTAGCTTCGCAAGCGAGTGAACTGTTCAGAACTACGAATGCCTGAGAGAATCTCTTGGCGAATCGCGCCTAACAACGCAACTTGGTCATTCACGATCAGATCTCGCAAGGTCGTGACGATCGGAGAGGATGCAGGCGGTGTTTGCCGACGCAACGCGAGTGACCAAACGGATGTATCAACAATGACGCTCATGCCTGCTGTCGTTGCTGCTTGTAATCGTAGTCTTCGTAATCAACAGTACCAAAAAGGTCTAGCAGTTTGAGCCGCTTACGGCGTTGAACGTACTCGCGCAAAGCCGTCTCAACTAAAGTATCGACGGTTGCCTGGTCATCGAGTGCTAGTGCTTCTTGTAGCAAAGATTCGTTGATATTGAGCTGAGTCACCATAACTGATTCTAAAGAGCGCTTGCTTAGTTCAATAGTAATGTGCTTTCTCCGTTCACCCAAAAGTGCTGACTGATTGAGCAGAATTGCTGCGATCGCCTACTTTTGCCCTTTTGCATCCCATGCCATACGCCCTCTTCACTCCGCTCTCAACTGCTTCAACTCCGCCTCCGCCCGTTGCTTGAGCGTCGGATCACCCAATCCCTTGAGCGCGGCTTTCAGATCATCAATCGCCTTCTGCTTCATGAGGTAAGTAGGAAAGCACAATTATTTGTAGGATGGGTTACGCTACCGCTAACCCATGCGTAGGTTGGGTTTTATGCTTCAACCCAACCTACGCCCATCTTATATTTAATTTCACCACCTACTTAATAAGACCAGAAGCAGCTTTGAGCGGTCAGTTGATTCGCGTCAACCGTCCTGCTTGATATCAGCTACAGCGCAATCCCCCAGGCTGCCAAAACGGTTTTAATGCCTGCCGTAATGGTGGGCAAGTATTTCTCAGAGAACTCCAGCAGCCCATTGCCACGCTTGACGATCGTCGGCAACGCATCCAACGCATCACCTGCGCGTTCCAGCAGATCAGGATTTTTACGATCGCCCCCCAACTTTGCGATCGCATCGACATGCTTCAGCGCTTTCTCTTTGTCTTTTGCGTCCAAGCCAGCGTCGGGTGTTTCGATCGCCGTTTTCAATTGCTTCAGCAGGTCTGCCAGCTTCAGTGCGTCAGGGTCTTTGGTGGCTTCCAATTGACCGAGGGTGAGGGTGAGCGTGCCGCTGATGTCGCCGCCTGCTGCACCCGTGATTTCTTTGCCTGCCACGCCGCTATTGTCGCCGCCTACCAAACTATTAATGCCGCCTGTCACGTTGTTTAGTTCGATGTTGCTGCGTTTGTCTGACATAGGATCTCCTGTGAATTGAGCGTTGGGAGCGTTGAGGATTGGTCTGCTGAATTGGTCGGTTTGATGATAAACGAAGCCTTGCAAGAACACGGATTGCTCTCGATAGACGGTGAGTTGCCCTTCAGCATGGGCTAACTTTTGCTGCGCTGCCTGCTCTGCTTCTCGTGATGCCGCCAGTTGTTTATGCAACTCGTAGTCGTGCGTAAACTGCGCGTGCATTGGCGCTTTGTCCGCTTCAGGATTGGCAACGGCTAGTTTGACGAACCGATTGCCATCGCCTACATCCACCAGCGAATGCAGCGACAAGCCTGCATCCTCGTACTCCGTGAGCAAATTTCGCAGTGCTACATCAAACGCCTGCGGTTCAATGCCATTGTGAAAAAGAAAATCGAGCGTATTTGAAACCAATGTATCTGAGAACTGGCGCACCAGCTTCGCAAAATCTCCTGGCTGGAAGATACCGCTGGCAGGTCTACGTTCTTGCTGGTTTGGTTCTAAATAAATGTAGTCACAACGCACATCATTGAAGCGAGTCGCGGCATTGATTCCCCAATGTTGAATGCAGGCTCCGGTTAAGACAGCATGAGAAAAATCGGTGCCTAATGCCTGTGTGCTTTCTAAGTGGGCGTGTTTTAAGTTAGCGTTCTGCAAATTCGCATCATTCAAGTTTGCCCTCAGTAAATTAGCGCCCTCTAGCTCAACCCCTGCCAGGTGAAGGCGCTGTAAGTTGACTTGGCTGTAATCTTGACTGCAACCGTTGCGGCTTGTGCAGAGTGCCCGGATGGTGTCATTAAAGTCGTTGGGGAATTTGCATCGAGCAAACGAGACGTGAGTCCAGTCCACAAAGTCAAGGGTTGCATTTGAAAAATCAGCATTATGAATAGTGGCATCAGAAAACCTTGCATTGGTCAGATCAGCAGCCTCGAAGATAGTGCCACGTCGATAGCGAATCGTTTTGATTTGCTCTCTAAACCAGTAGATGGCGAATCCAGCAAAGAGAATTGCAACACTACCCCCAGCAATGCCTTCCGCTATTGCGCCTCTGCAAAAGGCAGAGATTGCAGCGATAGCGAGAGCGCCAGCGACGACGACAGCAATAGCGAAAAGGACAACGCCAGTGCCAGTGCCAGCGACAACGACAGCGAAAACGCCAGCGACGGCGAAAAGGACAACGGCAGCGACAGCGAAAAGGGCAACGGCAAAGGCAGCGATGCCATTGGTAGCTAAAAAGACAGCGAAACCGACAACGAGAACGAAAATTTCAACAAACTGGAGTATAAGTTGCTTACGGCTTTGCCCAGTTTTAACTTGCTGAAAGTCTGCGCCTGCTAACATAGCATCGCTGAAATTGCAGCCTCGGATGTCAGATTTGCTGAAGTTTACGTCTGCAAGGTTTTGCTGCTTGAACGATCGGTTTTGCAAATCTTGCTTATGGTAGTGCAGTTGGGGCATGGGGGCGCAGAGCAGTGGGTGCAGCAGGCTTCTCGTTCATTATTGCCTTGCCAAAAGATTTCGTCATCATAGTGGTCAGGGCTGACGCAAACCTCGGAGATTTATAAAACCTCCGAGGTTTAGTCCGGGACAATCCTGATGCATTGCCATACATTGCGATCGGATCACGATTCATTACAAATGGATCGGGTCACATTACCAATCGATCGGGTCACAATCCTTCTGCATTGCGTCGCATTGGCATTGTGTCGGGTCACAATCCTTGTGTATTGCCCCACAATGCTGTTGTAATGGGTCACATTGGCAATGTATCGCCTCGCAATCGCATTGTGTTGGGTCACGTTGCTTTTGTATGGCATCACAATGCTTCTGCATGGACTGACATTGCTTCTGCATGGACTGACATTGCTTTTGTTAGCTCGACGCGCCATCCCGTTCGCATCCCAACCGCGCGTCGTGGCAGAATGTATCAAAGTTAAACACACGTAGCTGCTCCCATGACCGCCGCAACCCCAAATCTGCCCAGCCAATACGACCCTGCAACCGCCGAAGCCAAATGGCAGCATTTATGGGAGGCAAACGCGGTCTTCAAAGCTGACCCCAATCATCCCGGCGAACCGTACTGCATCGTGATTCCGCCGCCCAACGTCACGGGCAGCTTGCACATGGGTCATGCCTTCGAGCATTCCTTAATTGATGTGCTGATTCGCTATCACCGGATGCTGGGGCGCAACACCCTCTGGCTACCGGGCACCGACCACGCCAGTATTGCCGTCAGCACCATTCTGGACAAGGAACTGAAGGCGCAGAAGAAAAAGCGGCAGGATGTGGGGCGAGAGGCATACCTGAAACGCGCCTGGGAGTGGAAAGAAGAATCGGGCGGCACGATCGTCGGTCAATTGCGCCGTTTGGGGCTGTCGGTAGACTGGTCGCGGGAACGTTTCACGATGGACGAAGGCTTGTCTGAAGCGGTGGTAGAAGCGTTTGTGCAACTCTATGACGAAAAGCTGATTTATCGCGGCGAGTACCTCGTCAACTGGTGCCCTGCCACGCAATCCGCCGTGTCGGATACCGAAGTGGAGAACCAGGAAGTCAACGGGCATCTGTGGCATTTCCGCTATCCCCTTACGGATGGGTCTGGCTTTGTGGAAGTGGCAACCACACGCCCCGAAACGATGCTGGGCGATACGGCTGTGGTGGTGAATCCCAACGACGATCGCTACAAATCTCTAATCGGCAAAACGCTGACCTTACCTCTCGTGGGTCGGCAGATTCCCATCATTGCGGATGAGTACGTCGATGCCACCTTTGGGACGGGTTGCGTGAAAGTCACCCCTGCCCACGACCCCAACGACTTTGAAATGGGCAAGCGCCACAACCTGCCGTTCATCAACATCATGAACAAAGACGGGAGCCTGAACGAGAATGCAGGCGCGTTTCAGGGACAAGATCGCTTTGTGGCGCGGAAGAACGTCGTTGCGCAGTTGGAGTCAGAAGGCTTCCTGGTCAAAACTGAGGACTACAAGCATACGGTGCCCTATAGCGATCGCGGTAAGGTGCCCGTTGAGCCGTTGCTTTCAACCCAGTGGTTCGTCAAAATTCGCCCGATGGCAGACCAGACGCTGGAGTTTCTGGATGGTCAGCAGTCACCCGCCTTTGTGCCCGATCGCTGGACGAAAGTGTACCGCGATTGGCTGGTGAGCCTGCGCGACTGGTGCATCTCGCGCCAACTCTGGTGGGGGCATCAAATTCCGGCCTGGTATGCCGTGAATGAAACAGGCGGCGAGATTCAAGACAACACGCCGTTTGTGGTGGCACGGAATGAGGCAGAGGCAAGGGAAAAGGCGATCGCCCAATTCGGTGCAGACGTTAAACTCGTCCAAGATCCCGATGTGCTCGACACCTGGTTCTCATCGGGACTGTGGCCCTTCTCCACGCTCGGCTGGCCCGAACAAACCGCCGATCTCGCGCGCTACTATCCCACCACCACGCTCGTCACAGGGTTCGACATTATCTTCTTCTGGGTCGCCCGTATGACCATGATGGCAGGGCACTTCACCGGAAAAATGCCCTTTCAAACCGTCTACATTCACGGCTTGGTGCGGGACGAAAACAACAAAAAGATGTCCAAATCCTCCAACAACGGTATCGATCCACTGTTGCTGATCAACAAATACGGCACCGATGCGGTACGCTATACCCTCATCCGCGAAGTCGCAGGGGCAGGGCAGGACATTCGCCTGGAATACAACCGCAAAACCGACGAATCCGCCACCGTCGAAGCCTCCCGTAACTTTACGAACAAGCTGTGGAATGCATCCCGGTTTGTGTTGATGAATGTGGGGAGTGGGAGTTTGGGAGGCAGGGAGGCAGGGGAGGCAGGGGGCAATAATCAAGAACCTTTTCATCCTTTATCCTTTATCCTTCATCCTTCATCCTTCACCCCCACACCCCACACCCTCGAACTCGCCGATCGCTGGATTCTCTCTCGCTTCCACCAGGTGACGCAGCAAACCCGTGACGCGATCGACCATTTCGGTTTAGGAGAAGCCGCCAAAGGGCTGTATGAATTTATCTGGGGTGATTTCTGCGACTGGTATATCGAGCTAGTGAAGCCGCGCTTACAGGGCGATGATGCTGAGTCCAAACAGACGGTTCAACAGGTGCTAGTCTTCGTTCTGGAAGGCATTCTCAAGCTGCTGCATCCGTTCACACCGCATATTACAGAAGAGATCTGGCATACGCTGACGCAAGCAGGCGACGATCGCTATCTGGCGCTGCAACCCTATCCTGAGTCGGATACTAGCCTGATCGATCCTGAACTAGAGCAACAGTTTGATTTGCTCATCGGCACCATTCGCACCATTCGTAACTTGCGTGCCGAAGCGGAGATCAAGCCAGCGGTGAAAGTGACGGCGATTTTGCAGACTGAGAGCGATCGCGAACAGCAAATCCTTAATGCAGGTCAGGCTTACATCAAAGACTTGGGGAAAGTAGAAACGCTGACCATCACGACCATCAATGATGCCGCGCAGGTAGCTACCGATGCGTCTCAGGCGATCGCGGGTGTAGTCGGCACGGTGCAGGTGGTGATTCCACTGGCAGGTGTCGTTGACTTGGGAGCACAACGCATTAAGATTGAACGCGATCTAAAACGGGTGGAGGCGGAAATTCAATCTCTCTCTGGTCGTCTCAGCAATCCGGGGTTTGTCAACAAAGCGCCTGCGGATGTCGTTGAGAACGCACGGGCAACCCTGGCAGAAGCTGAGAAACAAGCAGAGCTTTTGGGCGATCGGCTCAGCAAACTTTAGTGCTTCTACAGGCACCCAAACACCAGCTCCAGTCTACCAACATGTGTTTCTTCCTCAACTTTAGGACGGAAGACTCAGAACACCACAAGGGGCAATGCGCTTCTCCTCCTACCGACAAAGCCCAACTGTCTCAGCATGTAGGTTTAATCCAACCCTACATTTTTTGGGGCTAGCAGCAACAGGTGGAGTCTGTGTCTTGCGATCGCATTACCCCGGCAACGATTGTTTAGATCTCTGGCAACTTCACGCTACGGTAGTAGGATATGTTGGGCCTCGTCGTTACGCACCCTTAAGCCTGGTTTCGGTGCGTGACGCTGTCGCTTTTCTTGAATGCCGAAGGCTATACGGCACCCTCTAACTCATGTCGTACCAGATTAGATTGAAAATGCGACACATTTTGTAGGGGCAAGGCATTGCCTTACTGACGTGGAAGCAGCTGTAGGATGGCTACTAGGGTTCAGAATTTGATGAGGCATTTGATGAGTCTTCGGAAACCAACTCTGCTTGTTGTGTAGCTTCCTCTGAAGCACAAGTTGGTTTCAACGCTTTTTGGGCAAGCCGTGTAGTGTAAACAGCCGCACCCATCGCCAAAACTACCCCCCCTGTTTGCAAGGCCAATTTTCTAGGCGTTAGCCCTTCTTGTAGGAGCGCAATGCCAAACGAGCCTAAATAAACGTACAGAGTGATGACAGGCAACATACCTAACCATGAAAAGAAACAGTACTGCCAGAAATTGACTCTTGTACAGCTAAACCCATAATTGAGAATGTTAGAAGGAACTAGCGGCGAGAGGCGAGTGAGCAACAATATCTTCCACCCCTTCTTACCAACAGCTTGATCAAGCTGGGCAAAACGAGGGTGTTTACTAATCCACTTTTTAATTCGTTGTCGAGCGATTGTACGACCCAAGAGGAAGCAGACGATCGCGCCCAAGGTATCGGCGATCGAAACGGTGAGAGTGCCTTTAGCTAACCCAAAAATTGTGCCTGCAACTAAAATCAGAAGAATGTTGGGAAATCCCAGCACGGTGGCAAACAGATACATGGCAATAAATGCAGGCATCGCTGCTGGCCCCAGCTTAGCCAGCCAGTCTTTCAAAACCGTAAACCAGTCTTTAAGAGGAAGCGTGCTGGCTAGTAGAGCAAGCAGTATACACCCACCAATTAGCAACCAGAATTTTCGGCTGCGAAGCCAATTTAATTTCATGTTTATATCAATTGTTAGCTTGCGTATGGGTGTAGCAATTCTGAACTCAGCCTTTCAATTGGTTATAAGCGAGAAGGGGATGCATACTTTCTCAAAAGAAAACAATTCAAAAGTTGTATAGCTTTATACACCTTTGCTTGTTTGGTAAAAACTGGCGTTGCTAGCCATATGTTTTAGGAAAACCGGAATTGAGTAAGTAATTCAGATCAGCATAAGCATTATATCTATTCAACTTTAAGCCGATAAGTACGATCGCTACTTTCTTTTGGAAAGGGGTCATCATCAATTCAGCCTCAAGATAGAATGCGCATCAGAAGTAAATGCCTACTCTTGTGAAATATGTGTTCAAGAGGGGAAAGTCATGCTATCAAACGATTTATTAAAACGAGCGACAAGATGGCCTCGATATTTCTCTCAAGATAATTCTGGACCCAAATCGCTGTGTCGGCTACTAAATAAGGAGATTATGCTATCAGATGAGAGATAGCGTATAACGCAATCAATAAAGGCATACACAATAAAAACATGCACCGGACTACAGCTTTACATGTGAAAAATGACACAGACATTATTTTCTTTGAAAGAGCCTGTGGAAGCGATAGAACACCCAGCGCAAAAGATAGAGGCTCAATCTATTAAAGGTTTTATTATTGCAATCACGATCTTAATATTGTGGCTTGTTAGTTTAATTTTTCTTCTTTCAGCCAATGTTTCTAATTTCAGTATTTGGCTAACTGGAAAAGCGTTGATCTGGCAGAGCCTCCTTTACACGGGCTTATTCATTACGGCTCATGATGCCATGCATGGAGCAGTTTTTCCTGTCAACCTTAAAGCCAACAATGCCATTGGCTCTCTGTCAGTATTCTGCTACGGATTATTCTCTTATCAAGAACTGCTTAGAAAGCATTGGTTACACCATAAATATCCCGCTACACAGCGTGATCCGGATTTTCACAATGGTAGCAGACCCAATGTTTTTATCTGGTATTTCCAGTTCATGAAGCGCTATTGGAACTGGAGTAGGACAGCAGTCTTAGTGCTCTCACTGGGTATCATCCATTATCTTTTGCATGTTTCTGAAGCAAATTTAGCGCTATTTTGGGTGATTCCTTCGATTTTAAGCTCAGTGCAGCTATTTTACTTTGGTACTTATTTACCTCATCGTGAACCAGATACTGGTTATAGCAATTGCCATCGTGCTCAGAGTACAACGTTTCCTCTCATTTGGTCGTTCTTGACTTGCTATCACTTTGGTTATCACGAAGAACACCATGAATATCCTCACGTTCCCTGGTGGCACCTCCCTAAAATTTACCAACTAAAGCAGACCAGACACTCACAGCGCTAAGCTCACTGAAGGAGAATCAGAAAGCATGGCTCGTAAAGCTTTCTGAAACATTGGCTTAGCTGACTCAGAGTTTCTAAGGTGTGCAGATTTTTACAGAGATAAAAAGTTTACCTGTTTTATTTGCTGGCAGTTTCACACAGATAGTCAATGAAATAGCCTTCATTTGTTGGTTGTTGAACTTCGCAACAGCTAATGTTATTGATAGCAAAAGTGGATAGGCAAACTCTGTTGCTGCCGATGATGCACAGAAGAATATAACTGGGATGTTCCCAACAGAATGTGCAGAAAATGGCACAGCAGTTGATCCACTGGTCTGGTCATTCAGCCATCTTTTTCTTTCGGAGTCGTTTACTGCTTTCTCACTGATCTCTCACCAGGATTGAAGGATATCTAAGATTGCGATCGTCCGTGCAGGCCTCGCCGGATGCTCAGCGGGTATCACCTGGCAAGCAGCGGACATGACCATGCGGTTACAGGTGTGGTGCCCTACAACGAAGTCCTGGCTTCGCTTAAGCAGTGATGGATTTAGCTTGAACCAATAACATAGGGGAGAAACGCACGCCGTATTTCTGATGCACCCCGCAGGCTAGGCTCGATCGTCGCTGTAAACCAGGATGGATCGCCCTTGAGAAAATGTGCGTGAAGATCAACACATTGCCCATAGCGATCTGCAGCGTCCTTAATCGCTGTATTAATGCGTTGGAGGTTTGTACGAGCGATCGTGGGATCAATCCCTGAAAAGTTGCGTCGATCGTCTCCCAGTGTAGGGTCATAGACTGTACCCAAGCAGACGGGACGAATGGGTAATTGCTGTACAAAGGCATCGAGGACACTGGCAAAGGTGGCGATTCCTGGGCCTGTATCCTGCATGAGTCCCCGCAGCAGATCATTACCGCCCACAGTGATCAGAGCGATCGCCTTCTCCTCAACCCTTAAACCCTGTACCTGAGCGGGCAAACCCGCAACCGTCGCCCCATCACGAGCACGATGTTCTAAGCGGGCCGATCCACGTGAAGTGAGGTCTTGACCCTTAAAGTCGGGAAACAGGCGATCGTCATTTTGCACAAGGAGCTGTCCTGGATGCACACCGAACTCGTTGTAGCGACCGCAATCGAGAATTGAATCACCAAATGTATAGAGAGTTACCATTAATTGTGCCCGTTGCTTACAGCCCAAAAGCGTTAGAGCCATTGCTCCTCCAACCGCTTGAATCCATCGTCGTCGTGTTAGGGCGCGTTATCAATTAAGCTCAAAAGCCTTGTGCCTCAGTCTTACCGCGCCCGTCCTCACAGATAGGCTAGGGGCTGGAACCCTTGCTGCCAGTTATGTGTACGAGTAATTGATGGCAGCCCCTAGTTGAAAGGTAGCCATCATACTAACCGTTTAAAGCAAAATTGAGTCAGGCGGTCTAATGATTTCAGCCATCTGCATCTCTTCTACGTTAGAAGAAGTGAATAAAGCAAATTAGATTTGCGGAATGAGCAACGAGTAGGCTGTAGTTCAAGGCTGCTCAAATTTTAGTGGCTTACAAGATGGTTATGAAGCGAGTATTGCGCTGGGTCATTGCGTGTTTAATGGTGTTGAGTTGCATCACGGCTGTTCGCTCTCAGGCGGTGCGATCGGGGTCGATAGCAAGCTCAGCACCTGAAGCTTCTCCCATTGCAGTGACTCAGACAACCAACTTGAGCCAGGAATTTCAAACCCTGGGAGTGAATGGCTCAATCCTCATTTATGATGCAACGAGCGATCGCACATATGAACATAATTCCAAGCGTAATACAACACCGTTCTTACCGGCATCAACGTTTAAGATTCTCAACTCCTTGATTTCGCTTGAAACAGGCGTGATTGCCGATGAAATCGCTGTTTTGACATGGGACGGCATTGCAAGACAGCTTCCTGAATGGAACCGTGACTTAAATATGAGAGAGGCAATCAAACTATCAGCCGTTTGGTTTTATCAGGTGCTTGCCCGTCGAGTGGGGCACGAGCGGATGCAGAAATGGGTGACGCAAGCGGGATACGGAAACCAGAAAATTGGCAATCCAGCCGAAATTGATCGCTTTTGGTTAGAAGGTGATCTTCGCATTACACCCCAACAGCAAGTTCAATTTCTTCAGCGCTTTTATAAGCATGATTTACCATTCTCTGAGCGATCGCTGGCGATCGTCAAAGATATTCTCGTCATCGAGAAAACGCCTGATTATACCATCAGGGCAAAAACAGGCTGGGCGGGGTTTGGTAGTCAAACAACCCCTCAAATCGGCTGGCTAGTTGGCTACTTAGAGCAAGGTAAAAACGTCTACTTTTTTGCCACTAATATTGACCTTCAGACCGAGGCTGACGCACCCAAACGGATGCAAGTTACACGCCGTTGCTTTAAAGCTTTGGGACTGCTGTAAGTGTTCGTTGTTTGCCTCCTGACCACCGCATTAGGATCTTCACGATCGCATCATTGCAGCGACCGCAACACAAGACAGCGCAAAACTCATCACCAGAGACGAAGTGCCTCGCGGTTCAGCCAGGATGGAAACAGTCTGGGGCTAAAAGCACAGCGATCACTCACAGCTATTGGCGACTGAGGCACGATCGCGGTTTGTTGTTGAGCTGAGTGATCGTATTTTGCCTCGTTTTCGTTAAAGGGGCGATCACTCTCAGCAAGTGCTTTATCCCAGTAGAGTTTATGGAAATTAACAGCGTTAACTGAGCGCTTTTCATAAAATTATGTAGCTGATCTTACTGAACAAATGCACATGGACGCTTCCGAGACGGATCGCGCTACGAATCGCGCGAGGGCGTTAACCGCTTTGGCTGCTACACGCTGGCGAGTGTCCCTTTGGCTGACCGTTGCCATGATGGTCATCTACTTTGGGTTCATTCTCCTGATCGCTTATAACAAACCGCTGCTGGGATCGTTGTTGGCACCCGGACTATCGCTGGGCATTTTGCTGGGAGCCTTGGTCATCGTTGCAGCGTGGGTATTGATTTATGTTTACATTCGCTGGGCAAACACCTATTACGATCGCCAACTTGCAAAGATTCAGGCAGGTGAACTGTGAATACAACGCTGGGACAGTTTAACTCACTGGCGATCGTCTTTTTCTTTCTGTTTATCGCCATTTCGCTGGGTGTCACTTATTGGGCCGCACAAAAAACCAAAAATACGGCACATTACTATGCCGCAGGTGGTAATGTGAGCGGCTGGCAAAATGGGCTGGCGCTTTCGGGCGACTTTATGAGTGCCGCGAGTTTCCTGGGCATTGCAGGTTTGGTGTCGCTGAATGGCTTTGATGGGCTGATCTATTCCATCGGCTTTTTGGTGGGTTGGCCGATCGTGATGTTTCTCATTGCCGAACCGCTCCGCAATCTAGGCAAGTACACCTTTACCGATGTGGTGGCCTATCGCTTGAAGCAAACGCCTGTGCGGGTAGCATCGGCGATCGGCACTTTAGCGGTTGTAAGCTTCTACCTCATCGCACAGATGGTGGGTGCAGGCAATTTGATCAAGCTGCTGTTTGGGCTTGAGTACGAACTGGCAGTGGTGATTGTGGGTTGTGTGATGCTGGCCTACGTTATTTTTGGCGGCATGATTGCTACCACCTGGGTGCAGATTATCAAAGCCGTGTTGTTGATGGCGGGTACGTTGCTGCTGGCAATCATTGTGCTGTCAAAGTTTGGCTTTAACCCGATCGCCCTTTTCGATGCCGCCTCTGTCAAATATGGCGCGACTGTTTTAGCTCCTGGCAAACTGGTGTCCAATCCGCTGGATGCCATTTCGCTGGGAATGTCGCTGATGCTGGGAACAGCAGGATTGCCACACATTCTTATGCGCTTCTACACGGTGCCCAATGCTAAGGAAGCGCGGGTTTCGGTGATGTATGCAACGGTGATTATTGGCATTTTCTACCTGCTCACCTTTATTCTCGGCTTTGGGGCAATGGTGCTGGTGGGGCAAGATCCCATCAAGGCGATCGACAAAGGGGGCAATATGGCAGCCCCGATGCTGGCAGAAGTGTTAGGTGGTGATGCGTTTTTAGGCTTCATTGCCGCCGTTTCTTTTGCAACGATTCTGGCAGTCGTCGCGGGACTGACGCTCTCTGGTGCTGCGGCACTCTCCCATGACCTGTGGGTCAATGTGGTGCGCGGGAGCCGTGCGGATGAAACGGAACAGTTGAAAGTGGCGCGTGCGGCGACGCTATTGTTAGGGGTGCTGGCGATCGTTCTGGGCATTGTTTTCAAAGGACAGAACGTGGCATACATGGTGGGCTTGGCGTTTGCGATCGCCGCGAGTGCGAATTTTCCTGCACTCCTGTTGTCGATGCTCTGGCGACGGTTCACGACCAATGGTGCAGTTGCCAGTATTCTGGTTGGCACGATCGTCTCTTTGGTGCTGATTTACCTATCGCCCACCATCCAGGTAGATATTCTGAAGCACTCAACAGCGATTTTTCCCTTAAAGAATCCCGGCCTGGTGACGATTCCACTTTCGTTTGCGGTGGGCATTATCGTATCGCTTCTCACCACTGAACGCGCTGCTGTAGAAGGGTTTGATGAAGTGGAACACCGGATTCATACGGGTGAGGTGGTGTAGGGAAAGGCTAAAGGATGAGGGATAAAGGCTAAAGAGTTGGTGCGATCGCACTTCCCATCGATCGCATTTTCAACGAAGTCCAACACCACTATCGATGTTGGGTTTTTGATTGTTGCAGTTATGAGTGGGTACGTATCTGCAATCCTGAGTACGGCTGCGACTAGCGAACGGATTGAGTACCATCAATGTAGTGCGATCATGATGGCTTGCAGGTATTTAGAGTCATTCTTCAACATCCAAAAGAGGAGAGAGTTCGTTGCTTTACAAAGTTCCCTTAATGCTCTCACCCCAGCCTGAAGGTGGTTTCACGGTGACATCCCCCCTGCTGCCTGAACTTGTTACAGAAGGCGAGACTGTCGAGGAAGCGTTAGAAAATGTCCGTGATGCATTAGCGGCTGTCGTGGAAGCGTATGAAGATATGGGGCGACACTTGCCGCTGAATATGCAGGTTGTGGATGCTGAACATTCGCTCTGGCTCGAAACCCTCGTGACGGCTCCATGAAGTACCGCGATGTTACACGTAAGCTAAAAGCACTTGGCTGTCAGGAGTTGCCTCGACGTGGTGGCGGTTCTCATCGTAAATGGTTCAATCCAGAGACACAGCAGGTTACCGTACTGCCAGATTGGGGCAGCCGTGATCTCAAACTTGGCACTGTGCGGGCTGCGATTCGACAATTAGGCATCGATTGGAATGCGTTTGATGATGCGTAGCGCCACTGATTATAAAACTGCTCTTCTCTAAATAAAGCGATCGCAGTCCTTTATGTTAGAAAGATGCCCTAGGCTGTGTTTTAAAACTCCTAATCGCTTCGTTGCTGAAGCTTCTGCCCCCTTTTCTTGTATGCCCAAAGGGCTTTAAGCCCCCAAAATTGGGGGACTTTGAAGCCTGTTTGGAAGCCCCCAGAATTGGGGGTGGGGGGCTTTCGAGGGTTTTAAAACACGCCCTAGTTTAAGATCTCTAAGAAAGTGTTCCTTCGTGGCTAGCTAGAAGCCAGCCACGAGAAGGCTATCACGATCACCCCTGGAGCTAGAACGGAAAGTCTCCAAGCGGTGGTCGATCGCGCCCTAACTCTCGCAGGGATGACCCCATTTTCGCCTCAATAATGCGCTGGATGCCCTGCTCTACGTTGAGCCACGCCCTATCTTTATTGGACCAGTCGGTAATCGGGTTGAGATCAAGGGGGAGTGCCTGAATGCTGATGCCGAGTTTTGAGTGGAACAAGTCCCAGTTGACCGGACGGATCAGGATGGGCACCACCGTTGCCCCGCCTGCCTTGTGTCGTTCCAGGGCGCGAGTCATTTCGCGGTTGAAGCAGTAGTCAGAGTTGATGAAGTCGGGGCTGATGAGCAGCAGAATGATGTCGGCTTGCTCCAGGTTAGTGTCGAGTTCTTGCTGCCAATCTGCACCTGGCATAATGCGCCGATCGTGCCAATTTTGGATCAAACCATAGCGCTGGAGCAGCTTGAGATGCACTTCGAGTTCGTCGCGCAACAGTTCGTCCTGGTGAGAGTAGCTGTAGAACAGCCGCAGGGCAAGCTTTTCTTTGTCGGCTAGGCGGGTAGGCTTGCGGATGCCATCCAGATCCACGCCATTGAGCAACTCACGGACGTTGACCGTGAGCAAGCGTTTGCCTGTGAAAATATCGAAGGTGGTTTGTCCATGCTCCTCGCGCATCAGCAACTCGTTGTAATCAACGGAAACGTCTGGATGTTCAGGTACGGGCACCTTTTCTAGTGGTTTGAACTTGAAGCTGCTGTGGATGCGATCGAAGTCGTAGCGAATCACAGCCAGGAGGCGACGGCGGCTGTTGAGCGTCCCGTTGATGCTGATGGTGACGCAGCGGTCGACGCGATCGGCTTTGACCAGTGCCCGATTGCCCTCCAGGGTGAGCATGACACCCGTGCGCCAACGGTCTTGGGGCGTACTCAACACGTGGGTACGGACGATAAAGCGGGGCAGCAGTCCTTCGGGCAGGATGGGATACTCGTAGCGAAAGTTAAGGCATTCGGCAACATCGAAGTCTTCGGCGATCGGGGGCTGCTGTTTGTCGAGCAGGTCGGGGATGAGGTAGCGCCCTTCCTCTTCGGGGAAGCGAACGCATAGCTCAAATTTCCGCATCAGTTCCAGCAAAAAGCCGTGACGTTCGGGAGGGTACGCCGTTTGGTCGAGGATCTGCGTTAGACAGGCGATCGCCAAGTCGCCCTTTGTATCAGCAAGGGTGTGGGCGTTGAGCAGTTGGTAAATGCCGCGCGTGACCCAGTGGGGATTGAGCACATGGGTATCGCGCAGGCGGGGGTCGTCTTTATAGTTGAGGGCGATGCCGAGGCTGTGGAGGTGGATTGCCAGCGAGTCTTGAGCGCTGCGATTGGTTTCACCGTCCTGCTGGCAGACGTGGCGGAACTGCTCAAAGGAGATGTAGTTCTCTCGCATGTCGGTCAGGCGCTGTTTGATGGCAACCCAACTGGCGGGAAAGGGGGCACGCAGATGCTCCAGTTGGTCGGTTTCGCGCTCAATGGCAGCCTGGAGTTGATCCAGTCCCTGCTGGGTATGGCAATCGGTGGCAATGAACTCACGAATGTTGGGAAACTTTTGCCGGAGAGCGCTGCGGTTCACGTCAAAGGGGTGTTCCTGCACTTTGTTGAGCACTACCAAAACGGGGGAGTTGCCGCCAAAGCTCTGGATTAACTCTAGCCAGTATTCGGCATCGGTGTCTTCGTGCCCTTGCCGACCGTTGAGCACCAGCAGATAGAGGCTGCGTTCGGTGAGGAAAAACTGATGGGTGGAGTGCATAATTTCCTGCCCACCAAAGTCCCACACGTGGAGGGTAATGTCTTCGGTGTCGTGCAGCCGCAATTGCCAGGGGGTAATTTGGATGCCTTCGGTCTTTTTGGAGTCGGGGTCGAAGGTTTGGTGAAGCAGGCGGTTGACGAGGGAGGTTTTGCCCACGTTGCCGTACCCCACCAGAATGAGCTTGGCTTCGTTGAGGGGTTGGCGCTCTGCCTGGATGCGGAAGTAATAGTCCAGAATGGCTTGAGGACTGGCTGGTGTAGCGCCTTCACTGATCTCTCGATCTGTGGGTCCAAGAATCTCGTCAGAAAGACCGAGTGGCTCATTGCCGTGCAGCAAGAGTGCCTGCAAGTGGGGCAGTTCCGTTAAAAACGCTGGCAGATCTGTGAGCGCGTTATCGTTTAAATCAAGCCGTTCTAGCCGGACG
This sequence comes from Stenomitos rutilans HA7619-LM2, assembly GCA_019358945.1. GTDB lineage: Bacteria > Cyanobacteriota > Cyanobacteriia > Leptolyngbyales > Leptolyngbyaceae > Stenomitos > Stenomitos rutilans. The sequence continues at coordinate 39,078 of JAHHIE010000045.1, forward strand.
AGCTGAGCAATCCAACCCGGCACACTCGTCAGTTGATTTTGGAAGAGGTAAAGCTGCGTTAGCTTAGACAAGCTGCCCAACGACTCGGGCACACGCGTTAATTGATTTCGATCAAGGGTAAGCCACATCAGCTTGGATAGATTGCCTAGCGATTCGGGCACACGCGTCAGTTGATTTTGGTTAAGGGAAAGCCCCGTCAGGTTGGACAGATTGCCTAGCGTCTCAGGCACACGCGTCAGTTGATTTCGGGAGAGGTAAAGCTCCGTCAAACTGGACAGGTTGCCCAACGTCTCAGGCACGCTCGTCAGTTGATTTTGGGCAAGGGAAAGCGCCGTCAAATGGGACAGGTTGCCTAACGTCTCGGGCACGCTCGTCAGTTGATTTCGGGAGAGGGAAAGCACCGTCAAATGGGACAGGTTGCCTAACGTCTCGGGCACGCTCGTCAGTTGATTTTGGTAGAGGTCAAGCGTCGTCAACTGGGACAGGTTGCCCAGCGACTCGGGCACGCTCGTCAGTTGATTTTGGTAGAGGTCAAGCCGCGTTAACTGGGTGAGTTGGTCGATCGCCTCTGGAATACGAGACAAGCCCAACCGTGATAAATCTAAAAAAGTGGCATTGCTTCGTCGTGCCTCTTGTATCCGTCGCTCTGCTTCTGCCAGCGGATCGTCATACTGCCACTCTCCTTCAGGCACAATGTCTTCTGGCAGCAGGGTTAGCGCGTGAGCAATGGCAACCACATTCGCTCTACTCACCCGCTTGCCCCGCTCCGGTTGCCACAAGCGCCTCGCAGTATCGGTACTTACCCCTGCCCGTTCGGCAATGGCAGCGGTTGTCAGATTCAACCGTTCCTTGGCATCGTTTAAGCGCTCTACACCTTCCGGGCTGGCGAGAAAATTGCGTGGGTTGTCGGGCATGACGTGAAGGAAGGGATAAGGGATGAAGGATGAGGATAAAAAAGTAGACTCTTTACTAGCAGCAGGGCTGAGGCACGATAGCTGTCCCAACGGTCTCTTCGGTTGCTATCGATCTGGCGCAAACTATAGCCGTTCCTCAAACCTCGGAGGTTTACCGTCAATGGATTGTGAGGTTCAAGGTCTGACACAAACCTCCGAGGTTTCGTTCAAAGGGTTTGTTCACGCCTGTTATAGCCTTATTTTTTCTCTTGTAGGCAACGGTTCGCATGGCGATCGCCGTTTAATTTGGTATCAAACTCGATGCGATCGTTGTGTTACTCAATTCGATCGTCGTCAAACTCGATGCGATCGTCGCGTTACTCAGTTCGACCATCGTCATACTGGATTCGATCGTCATCTTACTAAGTACGAGCGTGATGTTAGTCGATGCGATCAGCGTGTAACTCGATTTGATCATTACCTAACTGAGTGCGATCGACGTGTGACTCGATGCGATCGTGATCATCCAAACGAAGTGCCGCCCATTTCTAAACTGGTTTGGACTTTGCACCTACGTTTGCAGCCAAACCACCGACAACGCGAGATTGAATTGAAATCATGAATTCAATTACATCAGCAACTCCAATTGTGAGGGCTTAGCATTTGGCAGGTATGCTTTCAGTGGTGGCAGAGTTTTTTGCCCAAATGCCAAGCCCCTACAAGAATAGAATTGTAACTTTGTAGGACTTAGCTTAAACGGAGAGCGATCGCCTAGAGAAAAACAACGAAAAAGTTTTTATCTTTTCTTTAGATTTTACTCAATTTCACTCAGGTTAGGCGATTGGCACGATCGATAGAGTGTAAAGGTACGTTGATTTCTACCAGAGGACTTTACGATGGCGCGACCCAAACGATCATCAGCCGTGCTGCAAAAAGCAGAAAAACGCGAGGCTGGTTTGCAATCCATCAGTGACAGTCTTGATCTGGGGAATGAGTTGACTCTACAGACATACACTCAACGCATTCAAGCGCTGCGATCGCAAATTTTTACCTACAACAGCACCCTATCAACGCTGGACAATCTCTCCCGCGACATCAAAAGCGCAGAGCAGTCATTGCGTGACCTGTCAGAGCAGATGTTGCTAGGTGTTGCCGCTAAGTACGGCAAAAATAGCGGTGAGTACGGCAAAGCGGGTGGTGTCCTCAAACGTGAGCGTCGTCGTCCAATGCGGAAAAAGACAGAGCTTGCAACTGAACCATCGCAGGCTACAACAGCAAAACCAATCACTACAGTTCCTTTCAAAGCAACAAGCGAACCTCAACCAAGAAACGGAAACGGAAACGTGCTTGTTTCCTAATATTCAAGACGTTCGTCAGGACGTTGCAAACGGCAGTATTAAATATGGCTCCGTGAAGGACTTTCTAGCGGAGTTGGATGCTTGAGACAAATTGCCTGGTTCCCTTGATCGAGCAATCGTCGATTACTCACTTGCGCCTGCTTGGAGCACTTGTGCTGGAGTCAGATTTAAGTTTGGCAGTGTGGTAGAAAGGAGGCGATCGTTCCCTTTGAAAACAGCTTCCTCATACAATCCATCAACTAGCGTCAAAATCGTCATCTGTGACTGCTGCGGATCGACAATCCAATATTCGGCAATGCCGCGTGCGGCATATTCAGAACGCTTGTAACGGTAGTCTCGCGCTTCGTTAGCCGTGCCAGGAGAAACGATCTCGACTACGAGGGCAGGTGGTGGCATATCGGGCATGACAACGCTCCGCTTTGAGCCAGATAGGGCAGCCGCCAGATCTTCGGTTAGCACCATCAGGTCAGGAATCCGCGTCGTGGTGCGATAGCCATTGACCACAATTTCAGTACCACGTCGCAAGAGTTTGGGATTGATAAATTGACCGATCGCAAAGAGCAGGATCATCGCAATCTCATTGTTCAGGTCACTTTCAGAAGGCACTTCAGCCAACTCCCCGTTCACTAATTCATAGCGAGTATCAGTCCCATCGTCATAGTCCAGATATTCTTCCAAGGTCATGCGGCGCGTGGTGGTCGTCATGGCGATTCTTCCTGTACGGATGCAGCATATCCATTAATCTACCGTATCGTTCTGATAGCTCATTACCCTGAAGCGTGGCGTGTTTTCGCAACCTGGCGAAGTACTGAGAGAGACACAAACCCGGTGATGAACGTCTTGCTTCAGCCCAGTCGATAAGATCTCGCTTTCTTCCTGTTAAGTGCAACCTTTGCAGGTCTTTCCGACTTTAGGCAAAGGGTGATTGTCGCTTTTGGCTTTCGTTGGGGCACTTTAGGGCAGGTCGATCCGGATGCATCAAATGTCCTGGGAACAAAGTCATAGTATTGCGGTCAGGGATTAATAAGTGATCAATGGCTTTGCTATCCAAACCAAGTTATCAACTTGCACGCACAGGCCACAGTTGCATCATCCATTCTTGTTGACCGTATAGATAAACGCTCACAAGGAAACTGCTTTTTACCATCGCTCATACGTCTTGTTCATCAGTATCGCTTCAGCGTTTACGGAGTTTTTTTATGTCTCATGTTCGTCATTGGTCTTCAGCAAGTGCAGTACTGCTGGCAGTGGGTCTGACCTCCAGCGCCATTGCACCGTTTGTCGTTTCGGCTCCTGCCAGTGCCGCCAACTTTTCCGATACTCGATCGCACTGGGCGCGCCCCTTCATCGACACGCTGGCTGACAGGCAGATTATTGCAGGCTTCCCCGATGGCACATTCAAACCCGATGCGCCCGTGACTCGTGCTCAGTTTGCCGCGATCGTCAAAAACGCGTTTAGTAACGGTGCGGTGCGGGGCTCGCGTGGGTTTGGTGATGTTCCCAACACCTATTGGGGTGCAGCGGCGATCGGCAAAGCGTATGAAACGGGCTTTATGAGTGGCTATCCGGATGGAGCCTTTAAACCAGAACAGCAAATTCCGAAAGTACAGGTATTGGTTGCCCTGTCCAGCGGTTTGAACTTCACGCCTGCACGCGCTGCCGATACAACTCTGGCAACGTTTAGAGATGGCGGCGAAATTCCTGCTTATGCAAGAACTGGCGTGGCAGCAGCGGCAGAGCGGGATGTGGTGGTCAATTACCCCAACGTCAGCTTCCTCAACCCGAATGAAACCGCGACCCGCGCCGATGTTGCGGCCTACATCTATCAGACGTTGGTGAATCAGGGCAAACTTCCCCCGATCGCCACCAGCGAAGGTGCAAACAACTACATTGCTCGACTCAACGGCAGCACGCCAACCACAGGCGGTAATAATCCCACACCAACCACTCCTCAAACGGCGCTGAATCCTCGTTATTTGGTGCCACAAGGAACATCGTTTGGCATTCGCTACCTCGGTTCGCAAAAAATTGTGGTAGCTCCTGGCGAAACCATCAATAATCTGACGCTACGAGTCGTGGATGATCTCAAGAATCCGCAAGGGCAAATTGTGGTGCCGAGAGATAGCGATATTGTCGGTCAACTGATTCCAGTGACCAGTAATGGACAAGTCTTGGGCACTCAGTTTATTGCTCAACGGGTGACGATCGGCAACCAATCCTATCCTTTCAGTGCGCGATCACAGGTGGTGAACGGACAACCCGTAACCCAAAACACTAGCCCTGGCACGCTCAAAGATGCAGCAACCTCTGCGGCAACAAGCGCGGTACTGGCAACCATTTTGGGACAAAAGATTGATCTGGGTAACATTCTGGCGGGTGCCACGGGTGGACAACCTGCTAGCCAATCGCAAACTCCTCAAAACGTAATCTTGATTGACCCCTCTGCTGATCTGCGCTTGACAGTGAGCAACGATTTCTACGCCAATCCATAGTTGGCTGTTGGGCGATCGCCGCTCTAGTTGATCGCGTTGGAACACAAACCCCGACATGCATTCGTGCAGTTGGGGTTTTTAGCATTTATTCCACTACAAAGGTACGTGGGCACCCAACAATTGCTATGTATCTTAGATTGCAAAACGCAACAGCTAGATTTGTTTGCATACAGTATATTGATTCATCGTTCTTCACCTATAGCTGTATGACACAAACAAATACCGATCTTGCCTTAGAAGATGCTCAAAGGGACGATCGCCCCCTCAGACGCTCAGAACTCATTTACGGTTTGACAGACAAACCTCCGATTGGAGAAGCTATTTTTGTCGCTTTTCAGCATGTGCTGGCGGCCTTTGTCGGTATTATTACGCCTCCCATCATTATTTGCAGCAGCCTGGGCTTGGATGCTGCAAATACGAGCTATTTGATTAGCATGTCGCTGTTTGCCTCTGGGATTTGCACCTTTATTCAATGTAAAAAAATTGGTCCTGTTGGGTCAGGTTTGCTCAGTCTTCAGGGCACAAGCTTTGCGTTTCTTGGGCCCATTTTAGGCGTTGGTACTGTTGCCTTGCAGGGCGGCAAAACACCCGAACAGGCGCTAGCGCTCATTTTTGGCGTTTGCTTCTTTGGCTCGTTTGTGGAAATCATTCTGAGCCGCTTTCTGCATTTGATGAATAAAATCATCACGCCCGTCGTGTCTGGAACGGTTGTAATGATTATTGGTCTAGGTTTGATCAAGACTGGCATCATCAGTCTGGCGGGCGGGGCGGGTGCTTTGGCTAAAAATGATGGTTCCTTTGGCAGTTGGCAAAATTTGGCGCTTGGCAGCACTGTGCTACTGATTGTTGTCGTCCTCACCCTGGCAAAGAATCGGTTTTTGCGGATGGGCGCGATCGCGATCGGGCTGGCAGTGGGTTATGTCATCTCGCTCTTTTTGGGCATTGTCAATTTCAGCGCGTTGAGCACACTGCCTGTCTTCAGCTTGCCCATTCCATTCCGCTATGGCATGAGCTTTGATTGGGCGGCATTTGCTCCGTTTATCCTCCTGTATGTGCTAACTGCAATTGAAACAGTTGGCGACTTGACTGCAACCTCTGCTGTTTCAGGTGAACCTGTGAAGGGGGCGCTTTACGTCCGACGTATTAAAGGTGGAGTACTGGGCGATGGTGTTAACTCGCTCATTGCCGCTGTGTTAAACACCTTCCCAAATACCACTTTTAGCCAAAATAACGGTGTGATCCAAATGACAGGGGTTGGTAGCCGTTATGTAGGCTTCTTTGTGGCAGGGATTTTTGCCATTTTGGGCTTGCTTCCTATTGTGGGCGGTGTGTTTCAAGCCATTCCTCAGCCTGTGTTGGGCGGTGCCACGCTGGTGATGTTTGGCTCCATTGCAGTTGCCGGATTGGGCATTGTTGCCTCAGCAGGGTTAGATCGCCGATCGATGATTATTGTGGCGGTTTCGCTTGGCTTAGGGTTGGGGGTTGTTTATGCACCCCAGATCTTTGCGAATAAGCCACCCCTGTTTAGCAACTTATTTGGCTCAGCTATTTCCACAGGCGGACTAACAGCAATCCTCCTGAGTTGGCTGTTACCGCAGAGTGAAAGTGCTGAGAATGCTGAAACAGAAGCCGTCACGTCAGAAGTAGAGACTTAAAACTGCTTTGATGTAGGTTCAGAGCCAAGCTGATCGCGACTTCTAGATGCAAAACCCAGGATCGATCGTGGTGTTGGGTTTTACCAGAGTTCAAATGTGACGGCTCGGTGCGAGAGGTTGGGGTTGTAGTACGGGTCGCCGTTAAGCTGCTTGAAATAGTCCTGCCATTTTTGGTTCAGGGTTTCCCATTCTTTAGGTTGTAGCCCTGGCTGTCGGCTCAGCGACTCGTAGTGAATCAACTGAGCGTAGGGCACTACCACATTGCGGTAGCCAGCTTGATGTACCTTTAAGCACAGGTCTACATCGTTGTAGTTCAGCGGAAAGATTTCGTCCATGCCGCCAACCTGCTGAAACACCGATCGACGCAGCATCAGGCAAGCCGCCGTCACTGCTAAATAATTGCGATTGACCAGATTCGAGCAGTAGTAGCCAGGATGGTCACGATCGAAACCGTGATAGGCATGACCTGGGTTGCCATCCAGCACCATCACTCCGCCATGCTGAATTTTGCCATCGGGATAGAGTAGTTTTGCGCCGACAGCACCAACGTCTTCCTGCTGGGCAAACTCAAGCATCGATTCCAGCCAATCGGGTGTGATGACTTCGGTATCATCGTTCAGCAGCAGCAGAAATTCTCCCTTGGCATGAGCGGCACCCTGATTAATGCGATGAGCAAAGTTAAAGGGTTCTCGGCAGCGAACCAGGCGAATCGCTCGATCAGCAGCATCCTCAGACGGTGGCATCACCCTGGCGATCGTGTCATCGGGAATATCGTAACCATCGACTAACACCACCTCAAACTTGCGGTACGTGCTGCGCTCTTGAAGGCTGCGGAGACAATTTTCCACGGCAATGAAGGAACCTTCTGATGTCGTTGTGCCTTTGCCTGCACTGGGGATGATGATGCTGATCAATGGTTCGCCAATAATATGACGACGCACACGCCAAAACCCCGGTCGATCGGGGACGGTTTCGACCACACCAGGATAAGCGCTTCGTGTCAGCATTTCCTCCAGTGACTTACGCGCCGCATCGTAGGCCCAAGGCTTTGCTTGCTCTCCACCAGCGGTGACCGATGCTGAAATCACTCGCCAGTGATACAGGATCTTGGGAATGTGATAGATATGTTTGGTTTTTTCGGCTACTCGCAGCACCAGGTCGTAATCCTGAGCACCATCGAAACCCGCACGAAACCCCCTGATCGCGCGCACCAGGCTCGTCCGATACACCCCTAGATGGCAGGTGTACATGCACGCATGAAAGTAGTCGGGCGACCAATCGGGCTTGAAAAATGGATCAATCCGCCTTCCCCTTGTATCCATTTTGTCTTCATCGCTGTAGATGAAGTCGGCATCAGGATGCTCATTGATGAGCTTGGCGTTCTCAAAGAGAGCGTTGATCGCCAGTTCATCGTCGTGATCCAGTAGCGCAATATAATCGCCTGTCGCCAGCTCAAGCGCGGTATTGCTGGCAGCGGCAATCTGCCCATTTTCGGGCCGAAAGGCCACTTTAATGCGGGCATCCGATTTGCTGTAGTGGGTCAGAATCCGTTTAATGTGCGGTTTGGGTGACGCATCATCAGCAATACACAGCTCCCAATCGGGGTAAAGCTGGTTCTGTACCGACTGGATAGCTTTTTCGAGCCACCGTGCCTCGACGTTGTACACGGGCATGATGATTGAAAACGTGGGGCGTAATGACCATTGCTCGATCGCCCGTTGAGCGGCAACGATATCTTGCTTGGTCAGGCGATCGCGGGCTATCCACTTTTGGTACGAGACCCGGCCTCGAACCTTCTCTAAACTCCGTCGATACAGAAATTTCAGCAGCCCCAGCGTATTGCGCTCTTGCCAGACCTTGACCAACTTGCCGAGTTTTTTGCTCACAAAAAGAATGGGATTTGAATCACTCATAGATTCGGTCAGATCTAGGGCACATCAACAGTCACTCTACTTGCATAGCAATCCTAAACTATTCCTGAATGCAATTCGCTAGATTTAACGATTAACAAATAGCTACGAGCTTGCGAGGTCTATCTACGCGAGACGATCGCAACATCTCAGACATTCTCTTGGTACGATTGGGTCAATCAACCCAAGGGCACGCGTTAACTCAGCGGCTCCAACCACCTGTTGCTAAAGTTTCTTGAGTTAACTGAACCTTTGTATTGATTGGTTTACAACAGAATTATTAGGCAGCGCTTCTAATCATACTCAAACATCACAATGTCATCAGGACTCGACCTTTTGCCACCTGTAGATTGATACAGTTGCTTAGCGGCAAGATTGCTTTCATTGGTGAAAACAAACGCCTCAGAGCAACTCTCTGCTTGCCCAAGTGATCTGGCTGCCTTGATTAAAGCTGTTCCAATTCCTTGATGTCGGTAGGCTTCTTCTACATCAATGGAATACAAGAACAGCATTGGTTCATCTCTGTCCCAACGCTCAAGCATATAGGCAATGGCTTGACCAGCCAGCACCTCACCGACTTCTGCTGAAAGCAGAATGTTTTGAGGATTACTTAGAAATTTGGCAATTGTTTCGTGACTAGGCGTTGTATCCCAAAACAGCATGATACTTGCCCGTGCTTTCTCCCACTGATCAATTGTCAGACGCGTGATGGAGAATTGTGCCGTATCCATTTTTAGGCTATACCCCTGCGCCCTGCACGTTGCAGTTTCACTTGCTGTATAACACTAACCAATAATTTCACAAGACTCTGCAATTTCACAAGACTCTGCATCGAGAACTTTGTGATCGGCCACGAAGCCAGAATATTGGACGACAATGTGGGCGTTGACCTAGGTAGAGATTTTACCCTGCGCTAGTGATCTGACAGCTTGCTAAAACGCTGACCATCAAAGTTCTGAGGGCGAATCGGGTGCAACAACCTCTCCTTCTCCCAGCGTCAGAATTCTTTGCTGATCCGTAATCAAATCACTGAGTTCGTGGAATTCGACTCCCATTGCATCACAGGCTTGTTGTAGCTCCTGCTTAAACGTGTTGAGATCAGCACCATAGCCGCATAGGTTAGCAGCCGTTTCGGCTCCCTGCTTTGCGTTTGCTCGCGCGCAATCGACTAGCTCTAGCCCTTTAAGCGGTGTGCTTGCTGCCATAAAATCCTCTGGAATAACGGACATCTCCTTATCTTTAGCAAAGGGCGGTCGGCAGGTACTCCATCAATGGGCAGATTCGTGTGGGAGAGGGTGCAGGGGGTTGGGGCGTGGGGTATAGGGTGTGGGGAAGCGGAGGAGGCAGGGGAAGCAGAGGAGGCAGGGGAAGTAGAGGAGGCATGAGGCAGAAGCTAAACTCAAAACTTCCTACGCCCTACGCCCCTTCTACAACTCAAAACTTTCCCCGCTCCCCTGCTTCTTCTGCCCTCTGCCTCCCTACGCCTGCTGCCAATACTGACAGGCTGCATAAGCAAGGGTTACAACCCCTGTTGTAATGGCAGCCTCATCTACTTCAAATTGAGGATGGTGGAGGGGGTAGTTGTGCTGGTCTTTAAACCCAACTCCTAGCCGAAACATGCTTCCTGGAGCGTGTTGTAAATAGACTGAGAAATCTTCTGCCCCAAGGGATGGTTCGTGAATGAGCTGCACGCCTTGGGCACCCCACGCCGCTCTGGCAGACGACTCTAGAAGTTGGGTCATGCTTTTGTCGTTCTGCACAGACGGTGTACCGCGTCGGTAGTGGAGTTCATAGCGAGCGCCATAGGTCTGGCAGGTATTTGCCACGATTTGTTCAATCCAGGCGGGCAAGGCGGCGCTTGTTTCAGGGTGGAGCGATCGCACCGTCCCTAGCAGATGCACCTGATCAGCAATGACGTTGGGCGCACGTCCCCCATTGATTTGGCCGATCGTCAGCACGACGGGGCGCAAGGGATTTTGGGTTCGGCTGATAGCCTGTTGCAGTGCCGTAATGATTTGAGAGGCAATCCAGATAGCGTCGATCGCCTCATGCGGGCGTGCTCCATGCCCCGACTCACCCAAAATCGTGACTTCAAGATCATCTGCTGCCGCTGTGAGTGCTCCATAGCGAATGCCTACAACTCCAGCGGGAATAGATGGAAACACATGCACCGATAAGATATTTGTTACGGTTGCCATTGCGCCATCATCTACCATCCATCTGGCACCCTGAGCAATCTCTTCTGCTGACTGAAACAGAAACCGCACGTTGCCCGGTAAAACGTGCCCCAGTTGGGAAAGCACCATCGCAGTTCCCAGCCCCACTGTTGTATGTACATCGTGACCACAGGCGTGCATGGCTCCGGGGTGCTGTGACGCAAAAGCCAGACCAGTGCGCTCACGAATCGGCAAGGCATCCATATCAGTGCGGATTGCCAGCAAGCGAGGATCTGCCCCTTGACCGGGTAATTCTCCAACAACGCCAACTTTGCCAACCCCTTCTTTGACCTGAAGCCCGCAGGATGAAAGCACCCCTGCAACATAGGCGGCTGTCTGATGCTCTTGCCCGCTAAGTTCGGGGTGGCTATGCAAATGACGACGAATTTTGACTAACCGTGGAGCGAGGCTGTCAGCAAGCGCTTTGATTTGGGCGAGCATGAATCAAATGTATGGTGCTTTACCTACATGATACGGATTGTTACAAGGTTCTGAACGTGGACGATGTGCAGCGCTTTTGGGTGGTAAGAGCGGACAATCGCCGTCTAAACCAGGTGGAGTAGGACTGGTGGCCGCAAGGCGTGGAGGCTGTGGCTTAGAACACAACCAACACGATCGCGATCGATTCTTGTCGCCTTTCTTGCTCCTAATAAATGGTCAGGATGAAAGGCTGTGTGCCGTTGCATCATCTGGATCATCAGGCAGTAACATCTGCACGCAGAGATGTTAATCTATCACTGCTTGTTGCCAGATCTGCTAATGCGGTTGTCTTCAGAAATGCTGCCTAGGTCTTAGGAAACGTTTTGCTCTTAAGTGTGGTTTGCCTTGCACAAAACTGCCGTTTTTCGTTCAAAGTTTGCCAGGTGTGCGCTTAGCCAATACACTAGTATCTCGATCGGGTGCCGCCTTCTAGAAGTCGCGCAGTCGTTGCAGTTGTACAGTGATCGTTGGATGCAGCGATTCGAGTACGCAAAGGTGAGGAGTGGAGAGAATGTCGTTAGCTAATGCCTTGGCGAGGCGCTGTATTGTGTTACTTCAGGGGATGCATGCTGCTTATTTGCCGTCTGCCAATTGCTTTCTATATCGGTACTTGAGCGATCGTTGGCACGTTTGTAGCACCCGATCGTGGCACCTATCTAGTCACAGGTTTAGCATCGAGTCTCAATGATTGAAATCGATCGGAATTGAAATCGATAGGAACCTCTTCAGGGCATCCTGATATTGCAGTTGCAGGCGGAAAAATGAGAATGTTCGGCTGCCTCAATGTTTGATGAACCTGGAGTCGCTTAACTAAACATGACTCACCAACTTCAACAGGACAGCCCCACCGCAGTGGTGGGCAAGCGCTACAAGCTCATCAGTCAATTAGGCATTGGCGGGTTTGGTCAGACGTTTCTGGCGCAAGATCTCCATTTGCCAGATTGCCCTCGCTGCGTCGTTAAGCGGCTGTTAGTGAAGACAAACGAGCCTAAAAATCTTCATACCGCGAGGCGATTGTTCAACACTGAAGCTAGAGTGCTCTATCAACTGGGCAATCACGACCAGATTCCCTCATTGTTCGCCCACTTTGAGGAGAATCAGGAATTTTACCTGGTTCAGGAGTTTGTCGAAGGCGAACCTATGACGCGGCAGATTGTCAAAGGCGAGCCGTGGGAAGAAACGCGGGTGATTACACTCTTGAAAGACATTCTGGAAGTGCTGGTCTTTGTCCATCAGCAGAACGTCATTCACCGAGATGTGAAGCCGTCTAACCTGATGCGTCGCCGACGGGATGGCAGGTTGGTGCTGATCGATTTTGGCGCGGTGAAGCGCGTTAGCGTTCAGGCGGCTGACCCCAATACGGATATAGCTGACTCTACGGTGTCGATCGGCACTCATGGCTACATTCCCAATGAGCAGCTTGCTGGAAAGCCCCGCTTTAGCAGTGACATCTATGCGGTGGGGCTGGCGGGCATTCAGGCTTTGACGGGCGTGCTGCCACGCGACTTGGGCGAAGATGCTCAAACCAGCGAGCTAGACTGGCGCGTGCATGCCCCGCAGGTTAGCCCTGAACTGGCTGTGATACTTGATCGCATGGTCTGCTACGATTTCCGCGATCGCTATCCCACGGCAGTAGAAGCCCTGGAAGCACTCCGGAGCATCGCTCCAGATGCCGCCGAGCAAGGGCAATCGACGGAGCTTGGGGCCGATTTGGCCTCGACCGTCCTGCTTGATCCGTCTCAATCGCCGCTCATGACGTTAAAGCAGCCCAGTGCGACCTATGACTTTGTGCCGACAGACCCGAAAGATGAAACGCTAACCTTATCTGGTCGCACAGCTTCTGAATCGTTCTTGAGAGCATCGGCACTGGCAGCAGCACCAGCACAGCCATCCTTCAGCGATCGACTACCTGCTTTTTTCCAGAAAGCCTCTCTTAAGCAATGGATGCTGCTATCTACCGCTGCGGTGGGACTGGTGTTTTTGGGCTTCAAAGTAAGCCCCATGTTGCGCATTCGCCAACCAGCGACACCCCTGAGCGCGATTACCTACCCTACTCCCAAGCGATCGCCCCTTACCAGTCCCACACCGCTGACACCTGAGCAACAAGCGGCAACACTTTTAGAGCAGGCAAATCGTCAGCGCCAGCAGCGGCAGTATGCAGAAGCGTTAGCCAACTACGATAAGGTGATCAAGCTGAAGCCCAAGATGGCAAAGGCGTACTGGGGGCGTTGCGATGCTCTGACTGGTCTGAAACGCCCCGATCAGGCGATCGTGGCCTGCAACGATGCCCTTGCGCTTAATCCCGACTATGCTGAAGCGATGTGGAGCCAAGGGAAGGCGTTAAAGCTCCAAGAGCGATCACTTGAAGCACTCGGACTGTTTGAGCAAGCTACGTTGATTAAACCAAAGCTCATGGAAGCATGGGTCGATCGCGGTATCACCCTGCAAGAGTTTGGGCGTTCATCCGAAGCGATCGATGTACTCGACCAAGCGATCGCGCTTAACCGTAACTCTGCGGAAGCCTGGAGCACCAAAGGAGCGGCACTCTGGAACCTGGGACGATTTGACGAGGCGATCGCCGCTTTAGACAAAGCCTTGCAGATTCAACCAAAAGCCGAAGGTGCCCGTGCCCTACGGCAACAAGCCCGCGATCAGTTGGGCTATTAGTTGAATGTGATAGAAGGATACATTTACAAATCTAAAGAGTACAAATCAAAAGGTTCTGTGTCTCAAGAGTACTTCAACAGCTATACAGGCCGACTGCACTCTGTTGCAATCAACCTGCACGCTCTAGCACTGAACGCCTTTACTTCCCAGCACCGACAGGGAACTTCACATTAGCAGGAGGCTGTTGATTATCTGTCTGTACGGCCTTACCTTCGATGAAGGAACGAAGCATCCACGCCATTTCTTCGTGTCCTTCCATCAACCCTGTAAGGAAGTCAGCCGTACCTTCGTCATGGAACTCTTCTGAACACTGATCGATGTGTTCGCGCAGGTTCCGAATGATCTGCTCGTGGTCATTCACCAGATTTGCGACCATTTCGTAAGAAGGCGGTACGTCACCTGTATGCTCACTGATCGAGCCATACTTCAAGAAGCCTTCTGCGGTACCAAGGGGATAATTGCCCAGAGCACGCACACGTTCTGCGATTGCATCAATCGTTTCGTTCAAAACTTCGTATTGCTCTTCCCAAATCTGGTGCAAGGAGCGAAACTCAGGCCCAGTGACATCCCAATGATACTTTTTGGTTTTGATCAATAGCAGGTTTGCATCCGCCAAGTCTTTGTTCAGCAGTTCAGAGACACCGCTGCGTTGCTCGTCCGTCAACCCAATATTTAGCTTCCGCATTATTCTAGCTCCTGTTCAAGATCGTTTTTGGTCATCAGCTACAGTTGACCAGATTCACCGCGATCGGAGCATCAACCAGATGGAGGATTATTGCAGAGCAACCGTTACACCTTGGATAGAACAGAGTCTGCAAGACGTTACTGCCACTTGTCCATCAATCAACTCTAAATAACCTAGGACTTACGCAGTTGGGGCGTAGAAAGGTGACATAAGACTTGAGGAAATCGCTAGAGTGAAGGTATGAAAGACACCGTGACACGGCTGGACTACTGCCAATATTTGCTAGTCAGCCAAATCAACT